>NZ_JBVITX010000002.1:0-319428 GCF_055597165.1 Streptomyces sp. NPDC039480
AACGCCCGGTTACATTCCGAACCCGGAAGCTAAGCCTCATAGCGCCGATGGTACTGCAGGGGGGACCCTGTGGGAGAGTAGGACGCCGCCGAACTAATTTTGAATGGGAAACCCCCGCACCTTATGGTGCGGGGGTTTTCTGCGTTTAGGGTCGGGTTATGCGATACGAACTGGTCATCTTCGACAACGACGGTGTCCTCGTCGACAGTGAACCGCTCTCCAACACGATCCTCGCCGGCTATCTGACTGAGCTCGGGCACCCCACCTCCTACGAGGACTCCCTGCGCGACTACATGGGCGCCGCCGTCCACCGCGTACACGATCTGATTCTCGAGCGGAGTGGGCAGCGGCTGCCCGAGGACTTCGACGATGTGTTCCACGGGCGGGTCTTCGCCGCTTTCGAGCGGGAGCTTCAGCCGGTGGAGGGGGCCGTGGACGTGCTGGAGAAGCTGACCGGTGACGGGGTGGCCTACTGTCTCGCCTCGTCCGGGAGCCATGAGCGGATTCGAGTCGGGCACCGGAAGGCCGGGCTCGACAAGTGGTTCGACGAGAGCCGGGTCTTCAGCTCGCAGGACGTGGGGCGGGGAAAGCCGGCGCCTGATCTTTTTCTGTATGCCGCAGAACGCATGGGCGTGGCGCCCGAAAAGTGTGTCGTCGTGGAAGACAGCCGGCTCGGAGTACAGGCCGCCGTCGCCGCCGGGATGGATGTCTTCGGGTTCACCGCCATGACGCCGGCCGAGCGGCTGGCGGGCGCCACCGAACTCTTCGGAGACATGCGGGAGTTGCCGGACCTGCTCGCATGACGACGAACCGGGATTGGGCAGGTGATCCATCTACCCACCGGTAGAACAGGGTCCTACGCTCTGCAGCCATGACCGAAGTGCTGCGGCGCGGCAGGGCCTCGCTGGCGTTCGCCTTCCTGGTGCAAGGAGTCACGTTCGCCCTGCTCGTGACGCGGATTCCGGCGATCCAGGATCGCTACGGGATATCGGACGGGCTGCTGCCCGTCTTCCTCGCGGCGGTGCCGATCCTGGCCGGAATCGGCAGCCTCGGCACCGAGCGCCTGGTGAAGAAGGTGCCGCCCAGCGCGGTGCTGAGATGGTCGCAGCCCGCCGTGCTGCTGGCGCTGCTCGGGGTGGGCGCGGGCGACGCGATGTGGCACGTGGCCGTGGCGCTCGGGGCGTTCGGGCTTGCGGTGGGGGCGCTCGACGCGGCCATGAACATGCTCGGGGTGAGCCTCCAACGGGCGTACGGGCGCAGCATCATGCTCGGGTTCCATGCCGCGTACAGCCTGGGCGGGATCGTGGGGGCGTCGCTCGCCTGGGCCGGGGCGCACTGGGACTTCTCGCTCCTCGTGTCGTATCTGCCGGCCGTGGCGGTGCTGCTGCCGGCCGCGCTCGTCGGGAGCCGGTGGTACGTCGACGCGGCGCCGGCCCAGGGGGCGGCCGTACCGACGGAGGGGGCGGGCGTCGGCTTCAAATTGCTGCTGCCGCTCTGCGCGGTGATGACGTTCGCGTACATCGGTGACTCGACGGTCTCCAACTGGAGCGCCAAGTACCTCCAGGACGTGCTGGGGAGCTCGGAGGAGGTCTCGACGGTTCCCTACAACGTCTACATGGTCATGACGCTGGTGGGGCGCGGGCTCGGGGATCTGGGTGTGCGGCGGTTCGGGGCCGTGGCGGTGGTGCGCGGTGGGTCGGTGGTGGCCGCGCTGGGGTTCGCGGTGGTGGCGGCGGCGCCCGGGGCGTGGGTGGGGATCGCCGGGTTCACCGTGCTCGGGCTGGGGCTGTGCGTGATCGTTCCGCAGACGTTCGCCGCGGCGGGGAGATTGTTCCCGGGGGCTTCGGATGCGGCCGTGGCGCGACTGAATGTCTTCAACTATGTGGGGTTTTTGATCGGTTCGCCGCTGGTGGGCGGGCTCGGGGATGTCTGGAACTACCGGGGGGCCATGGTCGTTCCTCTGGTGTTGGTGCTCCTGACCTTGCTGTACGCCCGTTCCTTCGCCCCAGGACCGGACCGGTACGGTGACGGGCATGAGTGGCCGCGCGCAGCTGATGTGGGACGAGGCAGTAACGGGCTATGACTTCGGCCCGGGTCACCCGATGGACCCGGTCAGGCTCGGGCTGACCCGAAGTCTGGTCGGCGCCTTCGGGCTCGACCGGGAGCTGGAGGTCGTCGCGGCCAAGCGGGCCGGTGACTCGACGCTGCGGCTCGTGCACCGCGGGGACTACGTGGACGCGGTCAAGGCCGCCTCCGCCGATCCCGCGTCCGCCCGCGGGGAGTACGGTCTCGGCACGGAGGACGACCCGGCCTTCGTGGGGATGCACGACGTGTCGGCGCTGATCGCCGGGCAGTCCGTGGGCGCGGCCGAAGCGGTGTGGCGCGGGGAAGCGCTGCACGCGGTGAACTTCGCGGGCGGGCTGCACCACGCGATGCCAGGCGCCGCCTCCGGCTTCTGCATCTACAACGACGCGGCGCTGGCCATCGCCCGGCTGCTCGAACTGGGCGCCGAGCGCGTGGCGTACGTGGACGTGGACGTGCATCACGGCGACGGCGTCCAGGCCGCCTTCTGGGAGGACCCGCGGGTTCTGACGATCTCGCTGCACGAGCATCCGCGGACGCTGTTCCCGCAGACCGGATGGCCCGAGGAGACCGGCGCGGACGGCCCGGCGGAGGGCACCGCGGCGAATGTCGCGCTGCCGGCCGGGACCGGTGACGCCGGGTGGGTGCGGGCCTTCCACGCCGTGGTGCCCGAGCTGCTCGCCGAGTTCCGGCCACAGGTCCTCGTGACGCAGCACGGGGCCGACACGCACTTCGAGGACCCCCTGGCGCACCTCGCGGTGTCGCTGGACGCCCAGCGGGCCGTGCAGGTCGCCTGCCACGAGCTGGCCCACGAGCACGCCGACGGGCGGTGGGTCGCCCTCGGCGGCGGGGGATACGCCGTGGTGGATGTGGTGCCGCGCTCCTGGACCCATCTCGTGGCCATCGCGGCGGGACGGCCCGTCGAGCCCACGGCGGAGACCCCCGAGGCGTGGCGGCACGAAGTGTACGCACGGACCCGGCAGTTGGCGCCGGGCCGGATGACGGACGGCCGGTGGCCGGTGGACTGGCAGGGCTGGGAGGCGGGGTACGACCCGGCCGACCGGCTCGACCAGGCCGTGCTCGCCGCGCGGAAGGCAGTGTTCCCGTTGCGGGGACTGCTGGCTTAGAGGGTGTGCGGGGGCTGTCGGCCAGGGGGCATGCGGCGAAGGCGCCGGATTATGCCCGCGTTAGCCCAACTGTGGGGGCTTTCCAGGGTTTTGAGGCACCATGGGCGCCGGTGCGCCAGCATCGGACCGTGTTGAGCACCGGCGCGCTGCGTGCGCATCTGTTGGCGGCTCGGTTGGCCGGGCCCGTGGCCACCTCGAGGGAGCAGAGCCTGCGGAGTTATCGGCTGTTCGCGGCCCGGGACCCACGGATACTGCTGGGGCTCGACCCCGAATGGAGCTGGGGCTCCGGCGACCTGCTGCGCCTGATGTCCGACAAGTGCGGGGTGTCCGCCGACCCGGGGTGCACCACGGGCGCCGACGTCATCGATCCGGAACGGACGCTGACGGCGCTCGACGCCTTCGCGGAACGGCTCGCGGCGGCGGCGCGACGGCGGCTCCCGGTGCTTCTCGGGACCGGTCACCCGCACCGACTGCTCGGGTTCTACGCCGCGTTGGCGGACGCTTTGTCGGCGGCGGGATGTCCCGTCCTCACCCCGGCGCAGGGCAGCAGTGTCGACATAACGACCCGGTTCGGTCTACGCACGTACAACCTTGACTACGTACAAGGAGTCGCGCTGGTGCGCGAACCCGGCGCGCGTCCCACCGGGAGTGAGACCGGCGCACACACCCACTCACCCCTCCCGATTCGGGCCGCTCTGGATGGCGCCGCGGAGGCCGGCGGACCGCTTCCCGGGTTGGTCATCGGGGACCACGGATGGGTCTGCGGAGCAGGTCAGCTGGGGTTTGAGGCGATCGGTCTGGCGGATACGGACGATCCCGCGCTGTTCGTCGGAGAGGCCGAGGGGCAGGTGTCCGTCGTCGTTCCGCTTGATGACGCTGTGCGGTCTGATTACTACCGACCGCTTACTCGCTATGTACTCAATCGAGCGTGTCTGTCACAGTAGGCGGCCGATCGCGGCTCCTCTTCCCCACTCGCATCATCCGCCCCTAGTCTGGGGAGTGAGCGCGCAGAGACGAAGAGTCACCGGAAGGGGAAGCCGGTGCCCGTCATGTGCGGAAGGTTCAGGTGGGGTGTCATGGCTGCAGAGCAGAGGCCGCTGAACGAGGTCGCGTTCCTTACCGTGGCGGAAGTCGCCGCGGTGATGCGAGTGTCCAAGATGACCGTGTACCGCTTGGTGCACAGCGGTCATCTGCCCGCCATCCGGGTCGGGAGGTCCTTCCGGGTCCCGGAGCAGGCGGTTCACGAGTACCTCCGCGAGTCCTATGTGGGGGTTGAGGCTGGTTGAGTCACGGGTCCTCGGGCCCGTGGCGCAGGGGTCATGGCTCCTCGATTACGTCCCTCACGCGGGGACAGGTAGGCTAGGCCGACGTAGGTCGTGTGGGCCCAGTCTGCTGCCCCGCACCGAGTGAAGAGAAGTGAGCGAGGGTAGTCGTGGGCTCTGTTATCAAGAAGCGGCGTAAGCGGATGGCCAAGAAGAAGCACCGCAAGCTGCTGAAGCGCACTCGCGTTCAGCGTCGCAACAAGAAGTAAGCGACAGCTGCACAGCGTGTACCGAAGCCCTCCCGTCATCCGACGGGAGGGCTTCGGTGTTTTCGGCCGTCTCTGGGTGCGCGGTCGTCACAGCGCGACGTCCACCCGCTAGCGTGGTCCGCAACAGCCGACAGTGGTGCGGCGACGGTGGTGGGGCGAGGGTCGGGGAAAGGCAGGCGCTGATCTTGGGCAAGGTCGTGCTCGTGACCGGAGTGGCCCGGCAGCTGGGCGGACGGTTCGTCCGGCGGGTCCAGCGCGATCCCGAGGTCGACCGGGTGATCGCCGTCGATGTCGTCCCGCCCGAGCACCATCTCGGCGGCGCGGACTTCGTCCAGGCCGACATCCGGCAGCCCACGATCGCCAGGGTGCTCGCGGAGCACAGTGTGGACACGGTCGTCCACATGGACGTCAGCGCCACCGCGCTCGGCGGCCGCGACGGCAGGGGTGGCCGCGGCTCGGTCAAGGAAGCCAACGTCATCGGCACGATGCAGCTGCTCGGCGCCTGCCAGAAGTCGCCGACGGTGAAGCGGCTCGTGGTGAAGTCGAGCACCAGCGTGTACGGGTCCGCGCCCAGGGACCCCGCGGTCTTCACGGAGACCACGCCGCCCAAGTCGCTGCCCAGCGGAGGCTTCGCCAAGGACATCGTCGAGGTCGAGGGCTATGTGCGCGGGTTCGCGCGGCGCCGCCCCGACGTCGCCGTGTGCGTGCTGCGCTTCGCGAACATCCTGGGGCCCGCCGCGGACTCCCCGCTCGCCGAGTACTTCTCGCTGCCGGTCCTGCCGACCGTGTTCGGCTACGACCCGCGCCTGCAGTTCGTCCACGAGGACGACGCGGTCGAGGTGCTGCGGCTCGCCTCGCACGAGCCGCGGCGCGGCACGCTCAACAGCGGCACCTTCAACATCGCCGGCGACGGCCAGCTGCTCCTGTCCCAGTGCTCGCGGCGGCTCGGCCGCCCCACCGTGCCCCTCTTCCTGCCGGCCGTCACCTGGGTCGGTTCGGCGCTGCGCACGGTCGGCATGACGGACTTCTCGCCCGAGCAGATCAGACTGCTCACCCACGGCAGGGTCGTGGCCACCCGGCAGATGCGCGAGACACTGGGGTTCGAGCCGAAGTACACGACCGCGGAGGCCTTCGCGGACTTCGTGCGCAGCCGGGGACCCGGGCTGCTGCCACCAGGAGCCCTCGCGGGAGCAGTCGACCGGATCGCCGCGCTGCCCCTCGCGGGCGGCGACCAGAGCGCCAACTGAGGAGAGCGTCAACCATGGCGGACGCCAAGGTCATTCCGTTCGACGACGACCGGTCGCGCGGGAGTGCGCAGCGCACCTCGCGCCGGAGGTCCGCGCCCCGGCGCAAGGGTGATCCCGTGGCCGGGGTCAAGGCGCTGCCCGGACAGCAGGACGGGCCCCGGCAGGGCGAGCAGGGCGGGGACCCGCAGGTGGCGTCCCAGGAGCCCGCAGGACGGGCTCAGGGGCCCGAGCCGCGGAGCGGTGGCGGGTGGGACCGGCGCGTCGCCGGCGGCCTGGCCTTCCTGCGGCGGCGGCTGACGGGGGAGTACGAGGTCGACGACTTCGGTTACGACGAGGAGCTCACCGACCAGGTCCTGATGTCGCTGCTCCGCCCGTTCTACGAGAAGTACTTCCGGGTGGAGGTGAAGGGCATCGAGAACATCCCCGCCGACGGCGGGGCGCTGATCGTCGCCAACCACTCCGGGACGCTGCCGCTGGACGGCCTGATGATGCAGGTCGCGGTGCACGACAACCACCCGCAGGGCCGCCATCTGCGGCTCCTCGCCGCCGACCTCGTCTTCATGCTGCCGGTGATCAACGAACTGGCCCGCAAGGCCGGACACACGCTGGCCTGCGCGGAGGACGCGGAGCGGCTCCTTGAGCGGGGCGAACTGGTCGGCGTGATGCCGGAGGGCTTCAAGGGCATCGGAAAGCCGTTCAGCGAGCGGTACAAGCTGCAGCGGTTCGGCCGTGGCGGCTTCGTGTCGACGGCGCTGCGGACGGGCTCGCCGATCGTGCCGTGCTCGATCGTCGGGGCGGAGGAGATCTACCCGATGATCGGCAACGCGAAGACGCTGGCGCGAGTCCTGGGCATCCCTTACTTCCCGCTCACGCCGACGTTTCCGTGGTTGGGGCCGTTGGGGGCGGTGCCGTTGCCGACGAAGTGGACGATTCAGTTCGGGGAGCCGATTCCGACGGACGGGTATCCGCCGGAGGCGGCGGAGGATCCGATGCTGATGTTCAACCTGACGGACCAGGTGCGCGAGCAGATCCAGCATTCGCTGTACAAGTTGCTGGTGCAGCGGCGGTCGGTGTTTTTCTAGGCCGTACGCAGTCGGGGGCGCCTCCTGTGTGGAGGGCGCCCCCGACTGCGTACTGGTGGGTGCTACTTCGTGTCCTCGCCCTTGATGCCGAGCTCCGGGAGCTGGAGGCCCGGCAGGAGGGGTGGCAGCGTCACGTCCGGTTTGGGCGGGGTGGTGTGCTGGCCTGGCTTGCTCTTGCCGTCCGAGGGGGCCGGGCTCGTCTTCTTCTCGTCCGGCGGGTCGAGGAGACCGCCGGTGGTGCCGCCGAGAATGCCGTCGTCCTCGCGGTCCGACGTGGAGGGCCTGGGCTTGCTGTCGCTGCCCGCCCCGCCGCCGTGCGAGCTGCCGCTGCCCGAGGGGCGCGTCGGGCGCCCGTCGGAGCTGTCCGAGCCGCTCGGGCTCTGGGACGTCCGGCCGGTGCTGCCGCCCTTTTCCGGGGGGCGGGGCAGCAGGGACCGCAGCGGCTCGACCTCTTCGTCTATGGCGTCGAAGACGGAGTTCACCTGCTCGCCCACGTCGCCCAGCTGGACGGGGAGGCGGCCCTGAAGGTCGCTCCACGCCTCGCGGTGCGAACGGGAGAACGCGGAGAGCGCTTGGATGGGGCCGAGTGAGCCGTCGCGCTCGTACGCCTCGAGGAGGAGGCGGTGGCCTTCCGTGGCGTCGTGCCGCATGCCGGAGAGGGCTCGCCTGACCTCGCCGAGCGACTCGTGGTCGAGGGCGCCGGAGCGGCCCCGCTCCATGAGCCTGCGGGCCTCGCTCAGCCGGGTGGAGGCCTGGTCGAGATAGATCCGGCCGCGGTCGCTGTCGTCGTCGGCCAGCCCTCGCTTGAAGTCCTCCATGCCGCGCTTGAGGCCGTACAGCGAGTCGCCGGGGAGGGCGTCGGAGCTGGCGGCGGCGACACCGCCGAACGCGCCCGCGGCGACACCGACGGTGAGGCCGCCGGCGGCGATGCCCTTGGACAGGCGGGAGCGCGGACGCAGTTTCTGCAGGGCGCCCGCTCGGTGGGCACCCTTGCGGGACCGCTGCTGTGGCACCGACGGCGCGCCGCCCTCCAGGAGCATGGCTTCCATCGCGGCCACGAGCTGGGCGCGCTGGACGACCTTGACCTCGGGGTCGAGGGCGGGTTTGGGCAGCGCGTCGAGACCGTCCGCCAGGGCCAGTAGACGGCCCTGCTCGGTCGGCTCGGCGCGGGCCGCGGTGGTTTCGGTGGACTCCACGGGTGCGGCCGCGGGCGCGGACGTGAGCGCGGAGTCCTCGGACTGCTCGGCTGCCGGGCCCTGGTCGGAACGCTCCTCCAGGGCCTGGGCGAAGGCGTTCGCCCGCCGGTGGGCCGATACGTTCGCGATCACTGGCGGCACCTCCTCTCGTCATGACGGTCGACTCCCCAGGGGGTCCTGAGGGTTGCATGTCCTGACCATTTCCACACGATCGAGTGAGCGGAGCCAGCCAGGTAGCGACCACAGGGAGCCTGCATCCCGCACAACGAGCGTCGCGGCACTTGGGTTACGGACGGCGGATGATCGGACCGCGACAATTCTGTGGCGACCATCTGGCCGCCACAGAAGGGGAGTTGAGCATGGTGGCCCGCCGGCGGGCGGCTAGCGGGCGTCGTCGGGCAGCAGGCGGGCGAGGGTGCGCACCGCGCGGTACTGAAGGGTTTTGATCGCGCCTTCGTTCTTGCCCATGACCCGCGCGGTCTCGGCGACGGAGAGGCCCTGGAGGAAGCGCAGGGTCACGCATTCCTGCTGCTGGGGGTTGAGGCGGCGGACGGCTTCGAGGAGGGCGGCGTTCGACAGGGACTCCAGGACGGAGTCCTCGGGGCTGCGCTCGACTTCGTTGGCGTCGAGCATTTCGCCGGTGGTCACTTCGAGGCGGAAACGGCTCGATTTGAAGTGGTCGGCGACGAGATTGCGGGCGATCGTGACCAGCCAGGCGCCGAAGTCACGGCCCTGCCAGGTGAAGGTGCCGATGCGGCGGAGGGCGCGCAGAAAGGTCTCACTTGTGAGGTCCTCGGCGGTCGCCTTGCCGCCCACGCGGTAGTAGATGTAGCGGTAGACCGTGTCGCTGTACTGGTCGTAGAGGCGGCCGAAGGCGTCGGACTCGCCGGCTTGGGCGCGCTCGACGAGCTCCATCATGCGGGCGCTGTCGCTGTCCGCGGCGGGACGGCGGGGGGTGGGGGCCGAGGTGGCGGCAGCGGCGGAGCGGCCCCGTCTGCTGACTGCCGCACCGCCGTTCGCCAGGGCATAGCACGGCCCGGCGGGTGCGGGGACGGCGAGGGCGGGGACGGCGGGGACGGCGTACGCGGTGGGGACGAAGCCGCGCAAGCGGTCGATGACCGTTGCGCGCAGCGTAGCCAGGCCCGAGGTGTCAACCCCGACGTGTGGGTACACGGGACTCCCAGAGGCAGAGCTTCCATCACGTGCAGTGCGGGACCGTTCACCCGTCGTAGCGACGTGTGGGGTCCCTTATGCGTCTGAGGAGAATAACGCTTCGTACAGGCAGCACTACACCCAGTTGCTCAAATCATCGATTACGTCGCTTCTGTAACCGATTGACGCCCGTTCAAGTGCCGGAGAGTGAGCACTTGTTGATCGAATGAGTTCACATTCCGTGTCGGCCTGAGGCGTGTTGTGGCCGAGTGCTACCGGCGCGACTGGCGGGAGACACCCTGGGGTAGGACCGACGGATGCTCAGTGGCGGCGGCGGTGCAGGGCCACGGCCGCGGCCGCGCCGCCCGCGAGCGCGCCGACACCCGCGGCGGCCGGGATGCCGACCTTCGCGGCCTTGCGGCCGGTGCGGTAGTCCCGCAGCCGCCAGTCCCTGGCGCGGGCGTGCTTGCGCAGTTTGGCGTCGGGATTGATCGCGTACGGATGCCCGACGAGCGAGAGCATCGGGATGTCGTTGTGCGAGTCGCTGTACGCGGCGCAGCGGCCCAGGTCGAGGCCTTCGGCGGCGGCCAGGGCGCGGACCGCCTCGGCCTTCGCGGGGCCGTGCAGGGGTTCGCCGACGAGCTTGCCGGTGTAGACGCCGTCGATGGACTCGGCGACGGTGCCGAGCGCGCCGGTCAGGCCGAGGCGGCGGGCGATGACCGTGGCGATCTCCACCGGGGCGGCGGTGACCAGCCAGACCTTCTGGCCCGCGTCGAGGTGGGCCTGGGCGAGGGCGCGGGTGCCCGGCCAGATCCGCTCGGCCATGTACTCGTCGTAGATCTCCTCGCCGATGGACATCAGCTCGGCGACCCGGTGGCCCTTGACGATGGAGAGGGCGCTGTCGCGGGCGTCCTGCATGTGCTCGGGGTCCTCGACGCCGGCGAGTCTGAACCACGCCTGCTGCCAGGCGAACCGGAACAGTTCCTGGCGTTCGAAGAACTTCCGCTTGTAGAGGCCGCGGCCGAAGTGGAAGATCGCGGCGCCCTGCATCACGGTGTTGTCGAGGTCGAAGAAGGCGGCGGCCTTGTCGTCGCCGACGACGGGGAACACCGGCTCCTGCGAGGCTTCGTCGGGCGCGGTCCGCGCGGCGAGGGCGTCGAGTTCCTCCAGCTCCTGCGAGGACTTGCGCGCTGCCTCGGCCGAGGCCTCGCCTGCCAACACGCTCCGCGCCGTGGCGGAGCGCCTACGGGGGGTGAGCCATCCGAGAGCGGCCATGTCGTGAGCATAGCCAGTCTGTTCGGTGGTCCCGGAGTCGGGAGGATTCGGGCCTGTGAACTCTCCGCGACCGGGCCGTTAATCGGGCCGCGCCGAGGGTGCCCTCCGGCCGGGTCCGGCGGGGCGAGAATGGGGCCATGAGCCCTATTTTTCGTCGTGGCGGCGGTCGTACGGAGAAGAGTCGCGCGGAGCGGAAGCAGCCGCGGGAGCGGTTGGTCACCCTGATCGGGAAGCCGGGGTGCCATCTGTGCGACGACGCGCAGGCGGTGATCGAGAAGGTCTGCGGGGAGCTCGGCACGCCCTGGGAGAAGAAGGACATCACGCGGGACGAGGAGCTGCACCGGGCCTATTGGGAGCAGATTCCGGTGGTGCTCGTGGACGGGGAGCAGCACACCTTCTGGCGGGTGGACGAGGGGCGGCTGCGGCGGGAGCTCGCCGGGTAGGCCGGAAAGGTCCCTCACCTACTGACCGACCAGTCCAAAGTTCCCGCGAAGTCGATTACGCTTTGGGGCGGTTTTGGTCTCGGGGGCGATGATCGTGAGGAGAGTGTGCGGTTTTGCCCCCATCAAATGAGCAACGACGCTCCGTGCGCGCCGGTTCCACGATCGCGCGCCGGGGGCGCGTGACCCCGGTCACGTTGGCCGGGCAAATCGGACACCATCTTTGTGCACGCGTTCACAAAGACATAGCCTGCATTCGACGGGGCGGTCTGGGGACGAGTGACCGCCTGCAGCCCCGCTCTACCCGCAGGAGCACCGTGGCAACTGGCCGAACTCACCGACCGGCGACCCGCAGCCGAGGGATTCCCGAGGCCACCGTCGCCAGGCTTCCGCTGTACCTCCGAGCCCTCACCGCACTGTCGGAGCGCTCGGTGCCCACGGTCTCCTCCGAGGAGCTCGCGGCCGCCGCGGGGGTCAACTCCGCGAAGCTGCGCAAGGACTTCTCGTACCTCGGTTCCTACGGGACGCGCGGCGTCGGCTACGACGTCGAGTATCTCGTCTACCAGATCTCCCGTGAACTCGGGCTGACCCAGGACTGGCCGGTTGTCATCGTCGGCATCGGTAACCTCGGCGCCGCCCTCGCCAACTACGGCGGGTTCGCCTCCCGCGGTTTCCGTGTGGCGGCCCTGATCGACGCGGACCCGGCCATGGCCGGTACGCCGGTCGCGGGCATGCCGGTGCAGCACACCGACGAACTCGAGAAGATCATCGAGGAGAACGGCGTCTCGATCGGCGTCATCTCGACCCCGGCCGGCGCCGCCCAGCAGGTCTGCGAGCGGCTCGTCGCCGCCGGTGTGACCTCCATCCTGAACTTCGCGCCGACCGTCCTTTCCGTGCCGGACGGTGTCGACGTACGCAAGGTCGATCTCTCCATCGAGCTGCAGATCCTCGCCTTCCACGAGCAGCGCAAGGCCGGGGAGGACGCGGCGCCCGAGGGCCCCGTCCCGCCCGTCTCGGCCAAGCAGCAGCGGAAGGGACCCGACGGGGACGTCCCCGCCGTGATGCCGGCATGAGTCTCCTGGTCGTGGGACTGAGTCACCGCAGCGCCCCCGTGAGCGTCCTGGAGCGTGCCGCGCTGTCCGCGGACGCGCAGGCCAAGCTTCTGCAGGACACCCTGGCCGCCGAGCCCGCCGCCGAGGCGGCCGTGCTCGCCACCTGCAACCGCATCGAGCTCTACGCCGACGTGGACAAGTTCCACGCGGGCGTCGCCGAGCTGTCCACGCTGCTCGCCCAGCACAGCGGCGTCGGCTTGGAGGAGCTCACCCCCTATCTGTACGTCCACTACGAGGACCGCGCCGTCCACCACCTCTTCTCGGTGGCGTGCGGGCTCGACTCGATGGTCGTCGGCGAGGGGCAGATCCTCGGGCAGATCAAGGACGCCCTGGCGCGCTCGCAGGAGCTGCACACCGCGGGCAAGCTCCTCAACGATCTCTTCCAGCAGGCCTTGCGGGTCGGCAAGCGCGCGCACTCCGAGACCGGCATCGACCGGGCCGGGCAGTCCCTCGTGACCTTCGGCCTCGAACAGCTCGCGCTGCGCGAGCCGGTCGACGCCTGGGCGGCGGGCAAGCGTGCCGTGGTCATCGGCGCGGGCTCCATGTCCTCGCTGGCCGCGGCGACGCTCGCGCGCGCCGGTGTGGCGGAGATCGTGGTAGCCAACCGCACGCTGGAGCGCGCGGAGCGGCTCGCGGAGATCCTCGGGGAGTCCGGTGACCACGAGGTGCGCGCCCGCGCCGTACCCATGGACGCCGTGGCGGACGAACTGACACGTGCCGACGTGGCCGTCTCCTGCACGGGAGCGACCGGCCTCGTACTGACCGCGGAAGCCGTCACCGCCGCCGTCGAGGGGCGCGTTCCCCCGGCCGACGGCCCGCTCGACGAGGCGCCCGCGCCGTCCGGAAACGGTTCGCCGGGCCAGGGTGCCCGGACGGCCACCGTCGCCGACGAGGGCTGCCCGGTCGACCTGTCCGCGCCGCGCGGTTTCTCCGTCGCCGGCGAGGAGGCCGTCGCCGGGATGGACGCGGCGTCCCTGGAACAGCACGCGGCCTGGGTGGACAACGCCCCGGCCGAGCGGCGCGAGGAGCAGGCCGCCGACCCGCGGGCCGAGGCCGACGCGATCGCCGCCCTTGTGGCCGCCGCACGCGTCACGGGCCGCCTCCCGGAGCGGCGCCTGCGCGCGTCGTCGGCCGGTGCGGCCCGCCCTGCCGTGCTCGCGCTCCTCGACCTCGCCATGCCCCGTGACATCGACGCCGCGGTGCACCGCATCCCCGGTGTGCGGCTCGTGGACATCGAGTCGCTGGCCGAGGCCTCCGCCGACGCGCCGATGGCCAACGACGTGGAGCAGGTCCGCGGCATCGTCTCCGACGAGGTCGCCGCCTTCGGCGCCGCCCAGCGGGCCGCGCACATCACGCCGACCGTGGTCGCCCTGCGCACCATGGCCGCCGACGTGGTGGCGGGCGAGATGGCCCGGCTCGAAGGACGCCTGCCCGGTCTCGAGGACAAGCAGCGCGCGGAGATCACCCAGACCGTGCGCCGCGTCGTCGACAAGCTGCTGCACGCGCCGACGGTGCGGGTCAAGCAGCTGGCGAGCGAGCCCGGCGGCGCCGGATACGCGGACGCGCTGCGCACGCTCTTCGACCTCGACCCGCAGACGGTCGCGGCGGTCAGCAGAGCTGACCACCTGAACAACGAGAACGACGACCCGAATAGAGGCCGGGCATGACCGAGAGGGCCCTCAGACTCGGGACCAGGCGCAGCAGGCTGGCCATGGCCCAGTCCGGCCAAGTGGCCGAGGCAGTCAAGGAGCTGACGGGGCGCCCCGTCGAGCTGGTGGAGATCACGACGTACGGCGACACCTCGCGCGAGCACCTCGCGCAGATCGGTGGCACCGGTGTGTTCGTCGCCGCGCTGCGCGAGGCGCTGGCCCGCGACGAGGTCGACTTCGCCGTGCACTCGCTCAAGGATCTGCCGACCGCGCAGCCCGCCGAGCTCACCCTCGCCGCCGTGCCGGTCCGTGAGGACCCGCGCGACGCACTGGTGGCGCGCGACGGGCTGACCTTCGCGGAGCTCCCCGACGGTGCCCGCGTGGGCACCGGCTCGCCGCGCCGCATGGCGCAGCTGAACGCCTACGCGCGCAGCCACGGCATGACCATCGAGACCGTGCCGATCCGGGGGAACGTCGACACCCGCATCGGATACGTCCACAAGGGGGAGCTCGACGCCGTCGTGCTCGCCGCCGCCGGACTCAACCGCGTCGGCAGGTCCGACGAGGTGACCGAACTCCTGTCGGTCGACACTGTTCTGCCCGCCCCCGGCCAGGGGGCACTGGCGATCGAGTGTGCCGCGCACAACGCGTCACTCGCCGCCGCGCTCGCCGAGCTCGACGACCCGTACACCCGGGCCGCCGTGACCGCCGAGCGGTCCCTGCTCGCCGCCCTGGAAGCCGGCTGCAGCGCACCCGTAGGTGCGTTGGCCGACCTCTTGGCCGACGGGCAGATTGTCAAGGAAATGCGCCTGCGCGGCGTCGTCGGTACGACCGACGGCTCGACGCTGGTGCAGCTGTCCACCACCGGTCCCGTGCCCGAGACGGAGACCCAGGCCATGGCGCTGGGCCGCGAACTCGCAACCGAGATGCTCGCCAAGGGCGCGGCCGGTCTGATGGGGGAGCGAGCACTTTGAGCCCCACCTCGAACCTTCCAGGCCTTCCCGCACACGGGCACGTCACCTTCCTCGGTGCCGGACCCGGAGATCCGGGACTGCTGACCCTGCGCGCCGTCGAGGCGCTGGCCCGAGCGGATGTGCTGATCGCCGAGCCTGATGTGCTCGACGTCGTCCGCGTGCATGCCAGGGGAGGTGTGGACACACCCCAGCCGGCAGCTGACGACACGTCAATGACCGCCGACGCGACGCCGTTCCGAGCTGCCGCCAATCTTGTCATGGAGGCGGCGCGGGGCGGCAGGCGGGTCGTGCGTGCGGTGAGCGGCGACCCGGGCCTCGACACGTACGCGGCGGGCGAGATGCTCGCCTGCGCCGCCGAGGGCATCCCCTTCGAGGTGGTGCCGGGCATCGCGGCCGCGGTCGGTGTGCCCGCGTACGCGGGTGTGCCGCTGCGGGACGCGCAGGGCACGGACGTCCGCTTCGTCGACGCCCGTACCGCGTCCGACCGCTGCTGGAGCGAGGTCGGCGCGTCCGACGGGACCGTCGTGGTCTCGGTGGCGCTCGACTCCGTGGCCGCGGCGGCCGGTGAGCTGGTGGCCGCGGGGCGCAAGCCGGACACCCCGATGACCGTCACCGTCGCCGGTACGACGACGCGCCAGCGCACCTGGACCGCGACGCTCGGCACCGTCGCGCAGGTCCTCAAGCAGGCGAAGGTGCTGCCCTCGCCGGACGGCGGCCGGACCGTCATAGCCGTGGTCGGCGAGGCCTGTGCCACCGCCCAGCGTGATCAGCTGTCGTGGTTCGAGTCGAAGCCGCTCTTCGGGTGGCGCGTGCTCGTGCCGCGTACGAAGGAGCAGGCGGCCTCGCTCTCCGACCAGCTGCGGTCGTACGGCGCCGTGCCGCACGAGGTCCCGACCATCGCGGTCGAGCCGCCGCGCACGCCCCAGCAGATGGAGCGCGCGGTCAAGGGCCTGGTCACCGGCCGGTACGAGTGGATCGCCTTCACGTCCGTCAACGCCGTCAAGGCGGTGCGGGAGAAGTTCGAGGAGTACGGGCTCGACGCGCGTGCCTTCGCCGGGATCAAGGTCGCGGCCGTCGGCGAGCAGACGGCCGCCGCGCTGATCGCCTTCGGCGTGAAGCCGGACCTGGTGCCGAGCGGTGAGCAGTCGGCCGCCGGTCTCCTGGAGGACTGGCCGCCGTACGACCCGGTCTTCGATCCGATCGACCGGGTGTTCCTGCCGCGGGCCGACATCGCCACGGAGACGCTGGTCGCCGGGCTCATCGACCTCGGGTGGGAGGTCGACGACGTCACCGCCTACCGGACGGTGCGGGCGTCGCCGCCGCCGGCGGAGACCCGTGAGGCGATCAAGGGCGGTGGCTTCGACGCGGTGCTCTTCACCTCGTCGTCCACGGTGCGCAATCTCGTCGGGATCGCGGGGAAGCCGCACAACGTGACGGTCATCGCGTGTATCGGGCCCGCCACCGCGAAGACCGCGGAGGAGCATGGGCTGCGGGTGGATGTGATGGCTCCGGAGCCGTCCGTGCACAAGCTGGCCGAGGCGTTGGCGGAGTTCGGTACGCGGCGGCGGGTGGCGGCTCTTGAAGCGGGGGATCCTGTTACCCGGCCGAGTGAGCGTCGGCCTGGTTCGCGTCGGCGACGCACGGCGCCGTAGGTTCTTCTGGGTGGGCGCCTCCCTCACCGGTTCTCTGCACCGGGGGTTGTGCCCACCCGTCCCGCCGTGCGGGACGCCTGCCCACAACGGGAACGGCTGAGCGCACCCTGCGGGACCGTCAGTAGTAGCGGTCGTCAAGAGGTGAGGGTTGCAGTGACTGAGTACGGATCGTTTCCCGGGGCGCGGCCGCGGCGGTTGCGGACTACTGCTGCCATGCGGCGCATGGTCGCGGAGACGCGGTTGCATCCGGCCGATCTGATCCTGCCCGCGTTCGTGCGCGAGGGGATCAGTGAGCCGGTGGAGATCGGCGCCATGCCCGGCGTCGTGCAGCACACCCGCGACACCCTGAAGAAGGCCGCCGTCGAGGCGCTGGAGGCCGGGGTCTCGGGGATCATGCTGTTCGGTGTGCCGGAGGAGTCGAAGAAGGACGGCCTGGGCACGCCCGGCACGGACCCGGACGGCATCCTTCAGGTGGCGCTCCGCGACGTGCGCGCCGAGGTCGGCGACGACCTGATCGTCATGTCGGACCTGTGCCTCGACGAGACCACCGACCACGGGCACTGCGGTGTCCTGGACGCCGAGGGCCGTGTCGACAACGACGCGACCCTGGAGCGGTACGCGGAGATGGCGCAGGTGCAGGCCGACGCGGGCGCCCATGTGGTGGGCCCGAGCGGGATGATGGACGGTCAGGTCGGCGTCGTGCGTGACGCGTTGGACCAGGTCGGTCACGAGGACGTCGCCATCCTCGCGTACACCGCGAAGTACTCCTCGGCCTTCTACGGTCCCTTCCGCGAGGCCGTCGGCTCGTCGCTCAAGGGCGACCGCAAGACCTACCAGCAGGACCCGGCCAACGCCCGGGAGTCCCTGCGGGAGCTGGCGCTCGACCTGGAGGAGGGCGCCGACATGGTGATGGTGAAGCCCGCGGGCCCCTACCTCGACATCCTCGCCCGGATCTCCGACGCGGTGGACGTGCCGGTGGCCGCGTACCAGATCAGCGGTGAGTACGCGATGATCGAGGCCGCCGCCGAGCGGGGCTGGATCGACCGGGACCGGGCGATCATGGAGTCCCTTACGGGGATCAAGCGCGCCGGCGCGAACATGATCCTGACGTACTGGGCGACCGAGGTCGCGCGGCAGCTCTGATCCGCCGGACGGCGGCCCTTGACCTCAACCTTGGTTGAAGTCGGAGGGTGGTGTGCATCGACGTTCGTTTCCACGTTCCGAGGAGCACACCATGCGCGCTGTCGTCCTGCACGAGTTCGGTCCCGCCGAGAACCTGCGGTACGAGACCCTGCCCGACCCCGTCGCGGGGCCCGGGCAGGTCCGGATCGCCGTACGGGCGGCGGGAGTCCACTTCGTCGAGACCGTCATGCGCCGGGGCGAGGCGTCCGGGATGGCGCCGCCGCTGCCCGAGCTGCCCGCCGTCTTCGGCGGTGAGGTCGCGGGGACCGTGGAGGCCGTGGGCCCCGATGTCGACGGTGCGTGGCTCGGGCGGCCCGTGGTGGTCTCGCGCTCGGCGCCCGGCGGGTACGCCGAGCTGGCGGTCGCCGACGTGGCGAAGCTGCACGTCGTCCCGGACGGGCTCGGCTTCGAGGCCGCGGTGGCCATGGTGGTGACCGGGGCCACCACCATGGGACTTCTGCGGGCGGCGCGACTCCGCGCGGACGACGTGGTGTTGGTGACGTCCGCCGCCGGTGGCGTGGGGCGGCTCGTGGTCCAGTACGCGCACGCACTCGGGGCGACGGTGATCGGCGCGGCAGGGGGCCCCGCCAAGGTCGAGGCCGTGCGCGCGCTCGGCGCCGACATCGCCGTCGACTACAACGAGCCCGGCTGGCAGCGCGAGGTCGCCGAGCGGCTCGGCGGCGGGCGGCGCGTGACCGCCGTACTCGACGGGGTGAGCGGGGAAAAGGGCGCGGCGGCCTTCGAGTTGATCGCCGACGGTGGGCGGTACGTCGTCATCGGCTGGTCGTCGCAGGAGGACTTCGAGCCGGGGCCCGAGCTGCTCGCGGAGCGGCGGATCACCTTCACCAACGCGCTCCTCCAGCTGCTCGGGAGCCCCGAGGACGGTCCCGCGTACGAGCGGGAGGCTCTGGAGGCCGCCGCCAAGGGGCAGTTGGTGCCCGCGGTCCAGACGTTCCCGCTGGAGCGGGCGGCCGAGGCGCACGCCGCCATCGAGCGCCGGGAGACCACGGGGAAGGTGCTGCTCGTCCCGTGACCCCGTGGCCCGGTGCCCCGCACGTCAGTCCTTCTTGAGCAGGAGCGGCATGCGCGAGAACCCGTCGGCTCCGTAACCCTGCTCGACGGCGCGGTCCAGGAGGTCCTGGAACGGCTCGAACAGGTCGGTGCGCAGGCCCTGTTCGGCGAACGCGGTGGTGAAGTTCGGGAACGCCTCGCGGTTCATGGCGAGGTTCGAGACGTCCGTCACATGCTGGTCGGTGTCGAGCGCCTCGGCGCCGTCGGGCACCAGGCCCTGCGTCATCGCGACGATCCAGTCGGTCAGGAGCGGCGCCAGCTCACGGGCCGGGATGCCCTCGCTGCGGATCATCGCGAAGGCCTGGGCGACGCCCATCGCCATGCCGTACATGCCGGTGAGCAGCGACAGGTCGTAGAGGGCGGCGAGGCCGGGGTCCTTGCCGACCCACTTCGTGTCGGCCAGGGCGGCCAGCGTCTGGCGGTGCGTCTCGAAGGCCGCCTCGTCGGTGCCGCTGTAGAAGATGTACGCGCCGGGGGTGGCGATCATCTGCGGGACGGCCATGATGCCGCCGTCGATGTACGTGATGCCGTGCGCCGCCGCCCAGCCCGCCAACTCCCGCGCCTGGCCCGGGGTTCCGTTGGTGAGGTTCACGACGGTGCGGCCGGCGAGTGCGTCGGCCTCCGGCGCCAGCAGGGTGCGTACGTTGTCGTTGGTCGTGAGGCAGACGATGACGAGGTCGGCGGCGGTGATGGCGTCCCGCGCGGTGTCGGCGGGGGTGGCGCCCTGGGCCGCGAGGGGGCCGGTCTTGGACTTCGTGCGGTTCCACACGGTCGTCGGGTGCCCGGCCTCGACCAGGGCGGTGGCGAGGGCGGTGCCCATCAGGCCGAGACCGAGCACGGTGACGGCGGAACTGCTGGTGTTCTTCTCGGCGTTGCTGGGCACGGGGAGCTCCTTCGAGGACGGTGCGTCGGGTACGCGATCGATCCTCGTTCGGCGCTGACAGTTGGACAAGTACCGACTTTTCTGTGCGGTACTTACCAAAAGGTGTGTGAGCAGGTCGGAGCTCCCCGTGCCGGTGATCGTCAGCCGAACTGGCCGGGCTGGTAGTCGCCCGCGGGCTGCTGGACGATGACGTTCAGGCGGTTGAAGGTGTTGATGAGCGCGATCAGCGTCACCAGTCCGGTGAGCTGCTCCTCGTCGTAGTGCTTCGCGGCGTTGGCCCACACCTCGTCCGGGACGCCGCCCGCCGCGTCGGCGATGCGGGTGCCCTCCTCCGTCAGCTCCAGCGCGGCCCGCTCGGCCTCGGTGAACACCTTGGCCTCGCGCCACGCCGAGACCAGGTGGAGACGCGTCGACGTCTCACCGGCGGCGGCCGCTTCCTTGGTGTGCATGTCGAGGCAGAACCCGCAGCCGTTGATCTGGCTCGCGCGGATCTTCACCAGCTCCTGCGTCGCGGCCGGCAGCCCCGTCTCCGAGACGACCTTGTTGACCGCGGTCAGGTGCTTGAGGGCCTTTCCGGCGGACGGGCTGGCGAAGACGTTCAAACGGGGTTCCATGATGTGCTCCTGTGGCTTTGTCGGTGCCAGGTCCTACACCTCTACGACGGACGGGCGCGGGCGAGATGTGACAGGAGCGGGTGTGAGCTGGGTCTCTTCCCGTCGGACGGTCGCCCGGGGTCACCGGTCCAGGGCGTCCTGCCGCGTCGGCTGCCAGTAGGTGACCGTGGCGGAGCCGTCCACGTACACGCCCGCCGCGGGGAGCTTCAGGACCGCCTCGGGGCCGATGCTGCCGTCCATCGCCCGGTTCGCGAAGTGGACGCCGAGGCGGTGGGCGGTGCGGCCGTCCGTGCCGCCGCCGTCCGCCGCCGAGGGGGCGACGCCCGCGTACGCCGACTGGCTCGGCCGCAGGGTGACGACCGCCTGCGGCGTGGAGTCGTGGTCGACGGCGGTCGTGGACTGGGCGTCGTCGAAGCGGAGGAAGGGGGCGTTGTAGGCGTGGCAGGGCACGCGGCCGATGTTCGTGGCGGTGATCAGGAGGTGGTTCGCGGGCCGAGCCACCTCGGTGACCTTCACCTCGGTGTTGGCGCCGGTGCAGACGGCCGGCTGCCGCGCCCGGTCCCCGGTGCGCCGGTTGGTGGTGGGCCCGGGAACCGTGCTGTGCTGGGTCGTCGTCTGTGCCACGAGCGTCGCCGCACCTTCGTCCCGGGTGCCGGTGCCGTCCGAACAGGCCGTCAGGGACAGCCCGCCCAGGGCGATCCCGGTGGCCGCCAGGGTACGGACGGCGAGGGTGGTACGGGAACGGGTGCGGGGGCCGGTGCGGAACATGGCTGATCCTCTGTGTGGAGTGCCGGGAGCGGCGTGCTTGTATGGGCCACAGCTTGTGCCGTGGTTTGGCCAAGGCGCCATGGAGGCCGGGGAGTTGGGGACGCTGGAACGTTCGTACCGGCTCTGGCCAGGGGGAATGACCTCCCCCTGGAACGTCTGAATGGAATGGTGGAGGGCGGAGATGGCGTCTCTCGCGGAGTTGCTGCGGGAGCTCAAGGAGCGGTCGGGGCTCAGCTATGGAGTGCTGGCGCGACGGCTTCACATGAGTACGTCGACGTTGCACCGGTACTGCAACGGGGATGCCGTGCCAACGGAGTTCGCCCCTCTGGAGCGGCTCGCCCGGCTCTGTAAAGCGACCCCCGAAGAGCTCGTCGAGGTCCACCGGCGGTGGATCCTCGCGGACGCGACGCGGGGCAGGAAGGCGGAGCCCGCCGCTCCCGCTGCCCCCGCCGCCCCCAGCGCCCCGGAGCCCGCGCAGGCTCCGCAGAAAGAAGCGGAGTCCGACCCGGACCAGGTCGTGGTTCTCGCCAAGCGGCCCCCGTCGCGTAAGCGGCGGACGCTCGTGCTCGCGGCCGCCGTCGCCGCTGTCGTCGGACTCGGCTCCGTCGCCCTCGCCATGAACGGCGGGGGAGACGGCGACGGGAACCGGCACAAGGCGCGGGCCGCTTCCTCGCCGGAACCCGGCGACCCCGTGGACACCGCACCCGGCAAGGCCAAGGGCAAGGACGACGGCAAGAGCAAGAAGGACGACGGCGAGCACAAGAAGGGCGCCACCCCCTCCGCCTCGCCGTCCGGAAAGGGGAGCCCGCCCCCCAACGCCTCCCACCCCGGCCGCAAGGGGCCCACGTCCGGCGGCGCGCAGAGCGACCCCGGTGTGCCGGTGACGGCTCGCACCAGGCCGTACGCCTTCGACGACCCCTGCCTCCAGAGCTTCCTGGTGAACCGCAAGGCCGACGAGGTGCCGCAGCAGCCCGCCGTGCAGGACGCGGCCGGCTGGGTCGGTGACCTCGGCGCCGTCCCCGCGGGCCGGCAGCTCATCGAGGTCACCGTGCAGGGCATGGGCAAGGACACCGTCGTCCTCCAGGACATGAACGTCCGTGTGCAGAGCACCAGTGCGCCGCTGGACTGGAACAACTTCCAGATGGCGACCGGCTGCGGCGGCAACGTGGACCCCAAGTCCTTCTCCATCGACCTCGACGACGGCTCGCCGCGCCTCAAACCCCAGTCGGGTCAGCGTGACTTCCCGTACAAGGTCAGTGAGAACGACCCCGAGGTCTTCTTCATCATGGCCGACACCGATCTGCACGACGTGCGGTGGTATCTGGAGCTGGAGTGGTCGAGCGGCAAGCGGCACGACTCGCTGCGCATCGACGACCAGGGCAAGCCGTTCCGCACCAGCGGCAAGAAGGGGCGTCCCACCTATGGCTGGCCGCCCGGCGGCTCCAAGTGGGAGAGGCAGCTGCAGGACGGCTGAGCCGCCCACCTCGGCGTCGGCGTCCGCATCCCGGAATGGAGTGTGCGGCCCGTACCTGCGTGTTTAGGGTGCGGGCACATTCGCCAGAGCCGAAGGAGCCGCCGCCGTGACCGTCACCGAGCCCGCCCGTACCGCAGCCGCCCCCACGCCGCCGCTCGCCGCGCGCGCCGCAGCGGTCGGGGGCTCGCCCGTACGGGACATCCTCGCGGTCACCGCGCGGCCCGAAGTCATCAACTTCGCGGGCGGGTTGCCCGCCCCCGCCCTCTTCGACGCCGACGGCATCGCGGCCGCCTTCCGCGCGGTCCTCGAAGAGACCCCCGAGCGGGCGTTGCAGTACTCGACGACCGAGGGCGAGCCCGCGCTGCGTACCGCCGTCGCCGCGCGGGTGGCCGGCCGCGGTCTGCCGACCGACGCCGACGACGTGCTCGTCACCACCGGATCCCAGCAGGCGCTCTCGCTCCTCGCGACCGCGCTGATCGAGCCCGGCGACACCGTCCTCGTCGAGAACCCCTGCTATCTGGCGGCACTTCAGGCCTTCGCCTTCGCGGGCGCGCGCGTGGTGCCCGTGCCCTGCGACGAGTCCGGCATCGACCCGGCCGCGCTCGACGAACTCGTCGCCCTGCACCGCCCCAAGCTGCTCTACACCGTCCCCACCTTCCAGAACCCGACCGGCCGCACCCTGCCCGCCGACCGCCGCGCGGCGGTCGCCGAGGTCGCCGGGCGGCGCGGGCTCTGGATCGTCGAGGACGACCCGTACGGCGAGCTGCGCTTCGAGGGCGAGCGCGTGCCGTGGATCGCCACGTACGCGGGGGCCGGTGACCGGACCGTCCTCCTCGGCAGCTTCTCCAAGATCATGGCGCCCGGCCTGCGGCTCGGCTGGCTGCGCGCGCCCGCCGCGCTGCTGCGCGCCTGCGCCGTCGCCAAGCAGGCCGCCGACCTGCACACGCCCACCGTCAACCAGCTCGCAGCGGCGCGCTATCTGGCCGACCGGGACCTGGACGCGCACGTCGCCCGCGTCGCGGCGGTCTACCGCGACCGCCGGGACGCGCTGCTCACCGGCCTCGCCGACGCGCTCCCGGCGGGCTCCCGGTGGATCCGTCCGGAGGGCGGCATGTTCGTGTGGGCGAAGCTGCCCGACGGCTACGACACGGCGGAACTGCTGCGGACGGTCGTCACGCACGACGTGGCGTACGTGCCGGGGGAGCCGTTCTTCGCCGGGGCGCCGGACCGGTCGACCCTGCGCCTGTGTTTCGTGACGCAGACCGAGGAGGAGATCGCGGAGGGGCTGCGGCGGCTCGGCCGGGGAATCGGCCGGTGGGCTCGGTCGGAGGCTCGGTGAAAAGTGAGCGAACTCGTGTGACGGCGGGGGCAGTTGGCAGTCGGCGAGCCTAGGGTGACCACTGTTGACAGTTCATCCGCCTGGGGAGTGCGGATGCTTCACAGAGGGGATCATCCATGCGTACTTCGGCTCTGCCCGCCGGGAGACTCCGGCGCGCCCTGGTGGGCGTCGCGGTGGCCGGCGGCCTGCTCGCCGTCGCCGCCCCCGCGCAGGCCGCCCCCGGGGACCCGGTCGCCGTCAGTTCGTACGCGTACACGAGCGCCGCGGGCGACTACATAGGCGACGGCAAGTCCGCCTCGTACAAGGCACCGGACACCGCCCTGCGGATCAGCGGCACCGCGGAGGACGTGACGGTGGAGCTGCCCGACGCGAACTGGGAGGTCCAGCTCGCGGCGCCCAAGGGCGAGAAGCTGCACCCCGGCGTCTACCGCGACGCCGAGCGCGCGGACTTCCGCACCGGCCGCGCCCCCGGCCTCGAAGTGACCGGCGAGCACCGTGGCTGCAACCGGGTCTGGGGCCAGTTCTCCGTCCACCAGATCGAGACCGACGCGTCGGGCGACGTCACCCGGCTCGATGCCACGTTCACGCAGCACTGCGAGAGCGCCACGGCGCCCGCGCTCAAGGGCACCGTCAAGTACGACGCGTTCCCGCTCTCGTACAGCTACAAGAGCGACGCGGACGACTGGATCGGGCAGGGCACGGCCGGGACGCACACCGGGGCCCGCAGCACCTTCCTGCTCGACGGGAACGTCCGCACCGGCTTCCGGTACGCCGTCGAGGGCAGGCGCGAGGACTGGACCGTCCGCTTCTACGTGCCGGAGGGCGACAGGCTCGAAGCGGGCCGCACCTACACCGTCACGACCGAGAAGGGCGGCCTGTCGATGCACGGCAACGGCCGTGGGTGCGGTGAGGCGAGCGGCAGCCTGACCGTCACCCGCCTCGCCACGGCGGACGACGGCACCATCAAGGCGCTCGCCGCCCGCTACAGCCACTACTGCGGAGGCGGGGAAGCCGGCATGCACGGCACCATCCACTACTACGCCTGACCCCGCCCCCGCCAGGCCGCCCGAGCGTCAGAGGCGCTCGGGCGTCCTGATGCCCAGCAGGGCCATGCCCTGGTGCAGCGTCCGTGCCGTGATGTCGCACAGGAACAGGCGGTTCTCGACCTGTGCCGGGGAGTCCGCCTTCAGGACCGGGCACTTGTCGTAGAACGACGTGTACAGGGAGGCCAGCTGGTAGAGGTACGCGGCCAGCTTGTGCGGCGCGTACTCCGCGGCGGCGTCCGCGACCGTGTCGCCGAACGCGTCCAGGTGGAGGCCGAGCGCCCGCTCCGCCGCGTCGAGCGCCAGCTCCGGACGGGCGGCGGGGCGGATCTCGCCGGCCTTGCGCAGGATCGACTGGATGCGCGCGTACGCGTACTGGAGGTAGACGGACGTGTCGCCGTTCAGGGACACCATCTGGTCGAGGTCGAACTTGTAGTCGCGGTTCGCCGACGTCGACAGGTCCGCGTACTTCACGGCGCCGATGCCGACCTGGAACGCCCGCTCCTGGATCTCGTCCTCGGTGAGGTCCCGCGCCTTCTCCCGCACGACCTCGGCGGCGCGCTGCACCGCCTCGTCCAGCAGGTCCTCCAGCCGCACCGTCTCGCCCTCACGGGTCTTGAACGGCTTGCCGTCCGCGCCGAGCACCGTGCCGTAGCCCATGTTGTGCGCGGTGACGTCGTCGTTCAGCCAGCCCATCCGGCGGGCCGCCTCGAAGACCATCTTGAAGTGCAGCGACTGGCGCACGTCCACCACGTACAGCAGCGTCGTGGCGTGCAGGCCGACGACCCTGTCGCGGATCGCCGAGAGGTCGGAGGCCGCGTATCCGAAGCCGCCGTCCGCCTTCTGGACGATCAGCGGGACCGGCTGGTCGTCCTTGCCCTTGATGTCGTCGAAGAACACGACGAGCGCGCCCTCGGAGCGGACCGCGACGCCCGACTCCTCCAGGAGCCGCGCCGTCTCGGCCATCATGTCGTTGTACGCGGACTCGCCGACGATCTCCTCGTCGCGGACCTCCATGTCCAGCTTCTCGAAGACCGAGTAGAAGTAGACCTTCGACTCGTCGACGAACCGCTGCCACAGGTCGAGCGTCTCCTTGTCGCCGGACTGGAGCGCGACGACCCGCTTGCGGGCCCGCTCCTTGAACGCCTCGTCCGCGTCGAAGACCGCGCGCGACGCCTTGTAGATCCGGTTCAGGTTCGACATGGCCTGCTCGCCGTCGACCTCGTCGGCCGGGGCCAGCTCGCCCGGGTTCTCGATGAGGTACTGGATGAGCATGCCGAACTGGGTGCCCCAGTCGCCGATGTGGTGGCGGCCGATCGTCTTCTCGCCCGTGAAGTCCAGCATGTGGCGCAGGGCGTCGCCGATGACGGCCGAACGCAGGTGGCCGACGTGCATCTCCTTCGCCACGTTCGGCTGGGCGTAGTCGATGACCGTCGTGCCCGCGTGCGGGTTCAGGGGCACGCCGAGCCGGTCGCCGTCGGCGGCGCGGGCGGCGAGCGTCTCGACGATCGCCTTGTCGGTGACCGTCACGTTCAGGAAGCCGGGGCCCGACACCTCGACGTCGGCGAGCAGGTCGCCGGCGGTGATCTTCTCGACGACCTGGGTGGCCAGCTCGCGCGGGTTGGCCTTGGCCTTCTTCGCGAGCGCCAGGATGCCGTTGGCCTGGAAGTCGGCCCGGTCGCTACGTCGCAGCAGCGGATCCGCGGAACCGGCCTCCGGCAGGGCAGCCGAGAGGGCGTCCGCGAGGCGCTGGTGGACGGAGGCGGTGAGGGACGTGACCGAGGCCATGAATGGGTGCCGTTCTGCTCGGGTGCCTGGGTGTGCTGAAGCTACGAAAACCGAGTATCCCACGCGGTGAAAAGCGGTTTTCGCGGTTACGGGGCGACCTGGGAGAATGGCTCCGACAAGCGGTACTCACATAGAAGAGGAAAGGCGTGCCGATCGTGGCTCAGAGCACCGATACCACCGACTGGGTCTCCCGCTATGCGGATGAGGTCATCGCCGAGTCGGAGCGTCGTGCCCCGGGCGCGAAACAAGCCGGTGCCGAGGCTCCGGTGGTGGTCGTCGCCTCCGGTCTCTCCCCGTCCGGCCCGATCCACCTCGGCAACCTCCGCGAGGTCATGACCCCGCACCTGGTCGCCGACGAGATCCGCCGCCGCGGGTACCAGGTCCGCCACCTGATCTCCTGGGACGACTACGACCGGTACCGCAAGGTCCCGGCCGGCGTCCCCGGCGTCGACGAGTCCTGGGCCGAGCACATCGGCAAGCCGCTGACGTCCGTCCCGGCCCCGGCAGGATCCGCGTACCCGAACTGGGCCGAGCACTTCAAGGCCGCGATGGCCGAGGCGCTCACCGAGCTCGGCGTCGAGTACGACCCGATCAGCCAGACCGAGCAGTACACCTCGGGTGCCTACCGCGAGCAGATCCTGCACGCGATGAAGCACCGCGGCGACATCGACGCGATCCTCGACCAGTACCGCACCAAGAAGGACCCCGCCAAGGCCGGCAAGGGCAAGCAGCAGCAGAAGCCCGTCGACGAGGCCGAGCTGGAGGCCGCCGAGGGCTCCGGCGCGGCCGGCGAGGACGACGGCTCCGGCGGCTCCGGCGGGTACTACCCGTACAAGCCCTACTGCGGACAGTGCGAGAAGGACCTGACCACGGTCGTCTCGTACGACGAGGAGAGCACCGAGCTCGTCTACACCTGCACGGCGTGCGGCTTCGGCGAGACCGTCCTGCTCAGCGAGTTCAACCGCGGCAAGCTGGTCTGGAAGGTCGACTGGCCCATGCGCTGGGCGTACGAGGGCGTGATCTTCGAGCCGTCCGGCGTGGACCACTCCTCGCCCGGCTCGTCCTTCGTCGTCGGCGGCCAGATCGTGCGGCAGATCTTCGACGGCGTGCAGCCCATCGGCCCCATGTACGCCTTCGTGGGCATCTCCGGCATGGCGAAGATGTCGTCCTCCAAGGGCGGCGTGCCGACCCCGGCCGACGCCCTGAAGATCATGGAGGCGCCGCTGCTTCGCTGGCTGTACGCGCGCCGCAGGCCCAACCAGTCCTTCAAGATCGCCTTCGACCAGGAGATCCAGCGGCTCTACGACGAGTGGGACAAGCTGGAGGCGAAGGTCGCCGACGGCTCGGCGCTGCCCGCCGACGCCGCCGCGCACTCCCGCGCGGTGCGGACCGCCGCCGGTGAGCTGCCGCGGACCCCGCGCCCGCTGCCGTACCGCACGCTGGCCTCCGTCGCCGACATCACCGCGGGCGCCGAGGACCAGACGCTGCGCATCCTGCGCGACCTCGACCCGTCCGACCCGATCACGTCCCTCGACGAGGCCAGGCCGCGCCTGGACCGCGCCGAGAACTGGATCACCACCCAGGTCCCGGCCGAGGCCCGCACCATCGTCCGCTCCGAGCCGGACACCGAGCTGCTCGGCTCGCTGGACGACGCGGGCCGTGAATCGCTCCGCCTCCTCCTGGAGGGCCTGGACTCGCACTGGTCCCTGGACGGCCTCACCCACCTCGTCTACGGCGTGCCGAAGGTGCAGGCGGGCTTCTCGGCGGACGCGACGGCGAAGGAGCTCCCGCCGGAGATCAAGGTGGCGCAGCGCTCGTTCTTCGCGCTCCTGTACCGCCTCCTCGTCACCCGGGAGACCGGCCCGCGGCTGCCCACGCTGCTCCTCGCGGTCGGCGCGGACCGCGTGCGCAAGCTGCTGGCGGCCTAGCGCCCCGGTGAGACAGCAAGGCCCCGTTCCGGTTGGAACGGGGCCTTTGCCGTGCGCGGTGCATCCTTCGGACTACCGCGGATTCGGCCGGAGGCAGGACGTGCGCCCCGGAACCGCGGCCGATCATGGGCGTATGAGAGAAATCATCGCCATCGTCGGCTGGGTCGTGGGAATTCAGGGCGGCCTGGGCGTCGCCGGACGGATGTTCGGCGACGGCCCCTGGGGCATGCTGCACAAGTGGTGGGACGTGCCCACGCCGCTGTACGCCGCGCTCTTCGTGGTGGGCGCGGGGCTCGCCCTCTACGGCGAGACGACGAAGCACCGGCGCAGGGCCCGCGCCTGAGAGCCCGTCTTCGGCAGGATCAGGCCACGGTCGCGCGCCGCCGGGGCGCGGACAGGGCCGGCAGCAGGACGGTGACCGCGGCCACGGCGGCGAGGACCCAGAACGCCCGGTCGCCGTCGTGCGACGACGAGGTGGCGACCGCCGCGGACAGGGCTGCGATGCCGTTGACGCCCGCCGCCGAGCCGATGTTGCGCAGCATCGTGGCCGCCGAGGTCGCCACCCCGAGCTGCGCGGGCGGCGACTGGTCCTGGATCAGGGCGAGCGTCGCCGCCGTGACCGCGCCCGTGCCGATGCCCGCCAACAGCCCGGACAGCCACGGGAGTTCACCGGTGGCGCTGAGGGCGGCGCTGCCGAGGAGCGCGAGCGCGCCCGCGACCATCGAGGGACGGTAGCCGTGCTTGGCGATCAGGCCGCCCGTCACCGCGCTGCCCGCCACCCAGCCGAGCGCCGAGAGGCCGACGACCACGGCGACCCCCGCGGTGGACATGCCCCGTTCGGCGAGCCGGACGGGCAGCACGGTCACCGTGGCGTACATGACGACGCACGCGCCGACGGTGGCGAGCGCCGCCCCCGCCGACGGCGTACGGGCGAACATCTGCCGCGGTACGAGGCTGCCGCCGAAGCGGCGCACCAGCGCCAGGGCGAGCAGCCCCACGGCCACCGCGGCCGCCCCGCCGACGTTCCCGATGCCGAGCGAGCTCCCCTGCAGACCGCAGAGGAACAGCGCGGAGCCGCCGGTGACGAGGGCGTACTCCCCGACCGGGAAGCCCTTGCGCGCGGCCGAGTCGTCCTCGCTGCCGGCGCGCCGGGGCAGCGCGACCGCGATCGCGACGACGACCAGCACACACAGCGGCACGTTGACGAGGAACACCCAGCGCCAGCCCCACGCCTCGGTGAGGCTCGCGCCGACGACGGGGCCGAGCACCGCCGCCACGCCCCAGACCATGCTCAGCATCGACTGCGCCTTGGCACGCCGCTCGGGCCCGAAGACCCGGCCGACGATGACGTAGCTGGACACGACGATCGCCCCGGCGGTCAGCCCGTGCAGGACGCGCGCCGCGACCAGCACCCCGAAGGAGTCGGCGAGCCCGGCGACGACGGACGCGGCGAGGAAGACGACGGTCGCGCCGATGGCGAGCACCCGGTCGTCGAGCCGGTCGGAGACCCAGCCCGCGAGCGGGGTGCCCGCGACCTGGGCGAGCATGAACCCGGACACCAGCCAGGCGTATCCGCCGCCGGAGCCGCCGCCGACGTCCGCGAGGACGCTGGGCAGCACCGTGCCCATCACGGTGGCGTCCATGGCCGCGAGGAGCAGGGCGAGCACGGCCGCCGCCACCGCGATCCGGCCCGTGGCGGCGGCGCGGTCCGCCACCGGGGCCTGCGGGGCCGCGTCCGCGCCCACCGTCGACGAGGTCACTGGGGAGCCCCGACGAGCGGCGGTACCGGGGCGGCGAGCGGCGGAATGCCCGCCGCGTGCACGCGCGCGGTGCCGGAGAACGCGGTGATCATGTCGCTGAGTTCGTCGTCGAGGATCTCGTCGACGGTGTGCAGCGTCCCGTCGGCGGCGAAGACCTTGCCGCCGAACGCCTTGGTCATCTCCAACTGGACGGCGGCGGCCGGGTTGCCCGTCACGAAGTCGACGCCGAGGATACGCTCGGTGGCCGCCTGGAAGGAGTCGGCGAGCTTGCGGTTCAACCCCTCGATCTGGTCAAGGAGTTCGCGTACCCGGGCCTGCTGCGGCGCGGTGAGCGCCGGGTAGATCAGCTTCATGGCGACGTGGTCGATCTTCACGTGCCGGGCCTCGTCGAGGCCGTGGGTGTGCAGGAGCCGGGTGAAGAACCGCTCGCGGCCCGGGTCGAGGGCGTCGGCGCGGTGCTCGAAGACGGTGATGACGGATTCGCCGACGTACGCCGAGCAGCACAGGGCGACCAGCTTCACGTACGGGTGGTCGTCGGTGCGGAAGACGTCGAGGCGCTCGTCGAACAGGGCCTTGTCGACGCGCGGTTCGCTGCCGGACAGCGCGCGCACGTACCGGTAGAAGGTGTTCGCGTGCTGGATCTCCTCGGCCGCGAAGCATGACAGGGCGTGGTGCAGCTCGTGGCCGACGTTGACCGCGTCCCGCAGGTCGTGCAGCTCGCCCATGACCATGGCCATGACCGTGCTCACGTGCCGTTCGATCTCGGCGAGCTGGGCGAGTTCCTTGGTGAGGTAGGCGACGGCCTGCTCCTCGTGGCCCGGTTCGCCGTACGCGACGGTGGAGACGTACGCCAGCTCCTCGGGGGTGCGTGCCTCCGCCCAGTCGAAGGCGCCCGGGTGGAACGTGTTGATGTGGGCGAGCCGGGTCACCGAGGCCAGCTCGGTACGGACGGCGTCCGCGATGGCGTCGAACTGGTCAGGCGTTGTCATTCTCGTACTCCTTGTAGCCGTCCTGGATGCCGATGGAGATGTCGCGCAGGCGCACCCAGCCATGGGCGATGAAGTCGCTGTCGCGGAGCTTCTCGATGAAGTAGTAGTAGGAGGTGAGGTCGTCGGTCTCCACGAACAGGAAGTCCGAGTAGTCGGTGGAGAAGGCCTCGGCGTCGAAGTGGCGCACGGACAGCTTGTCGGCGAAGGGCCCGACGATCTCCTGCTGGAAGACCTGCTCGTTGGCGTTGCGCTCGTCCCTGCTCAGCCGCAGCCACGACGCGTCGAATTCGTAGCGGATGACGATGCCGTACTTCATGGTCAGCTCCTGGCGTAGCTCTGTGCGTTGAGGATGGTGCGGTCGGGGTCGGTGATGGCCCTGCGGCCGTGCATGACACGGGAGTTGTCGATGAGGACGATGTCGCCGTCCTCCCAGGCGATCTCCTCGGTGACGGCCTCGGTGACCTCGGCGTACTCAGCGATCACGGCGTCGGGGATCGGGGAGCCGTCGGCGAAGCGGATCTCGGGGGCCTCGTAGTTGAAGGAGGGGCCCAGCAGGCTGTTGGCCCACGCGGTGCGGGACGACCAGCGGGTGGGGTGGGCGACGTACACGGTGTACGTGTAGGTCAGGCTGCCGTCCGCTTCCTCGGTGAAGGTCGCGTCCGCGCCGTCATTCGCCAGCGCGTACAGGCTGGACACCTCCATCTGGCCGGGTTGCATACCGCCGCCCGCGAGGTGCGCGGCGAGCCGCTGCCACATCTCCTTCGGGACGTTGCGCGTGTACTTCACCGGCTGGGCGGCGAACAGCTCGCGCGACCGCTCGGAGAGGGCGTCCCAGACCCGGAACCCGTCACAGACGGTCGTCTCCGAGCCGGACCTGGCCGCCTTGACGCAGTGGAACCACAGCAGGTCGGGGGCGAACGGCGTCGCCCCGTTCTCCAGGTGCAGGCCGATCGGGTCGTGCCCGGAGTCGACCTTCTGCGCGGCGTCGCCGTGGAAGGTGCGGGCCGGGTCGAGCGTCGTACGGGAGCTGTAGCGCCGCACGAGTGCGTTGAACTCCTCGACACCCGGGGCGAAACCGCGGATGAGGAGGTGACCCGCGTCGGCGAGAAGCTGGTCGAGGCCGGCCTCGTACAGCTCCCCGAAACCGGCCGTCCCGTCGACCGGATTGATCATCATCCCGTCCCCGTCACCGATGGACGTCAGACGAAGGGTGTTGCGGGTGAGTGTTGCCATGGAAAGCGATCCCCCTGTTGATCGGTTGCTGTGTACTCGGGTACGCCGACGCTGCGCTGAGCTGGCGCTGTGGTGCGCCGGCGCTGCGTTGAGCTGGCGCTGTGCTGCGCCGACGCTGCGTTGAGCTGGCGCTGTGTTGAGCTGGCGCTGTGCTGCACCGACGCTGGGTTGCGCCGGGCGCTGCGTTGAGCCGGGCGCGCTGGGGCGTGCCCGGCGCTGTGGTGAGAGGCGGGTTGCGTCGAGGCGGGCACCGTCGACAACCGCGCGTCGCCGCCAGCCGTGGGCTGCCGCCTGTCGCGCGTCGCCGTCAGCCGCGCGCTGCCGTCAGCCGTTGCCGTCAGCCGCGCGTTGCCGTCAGCCGTGGGCTGTCGACAGCCGCGGGCCGTTGGCAGCTGTGGGCTGCCGCGGGCTGTGGTCAGCCGTGGGCCGTCGACAACCGCGTTGCCGTCAGCCGTTGCCGTCAGCTGCGCGCTGCCGTCAGCCGCACGCCGCCGGCAGCTGTGGGCTGCCGCGCGCTGCTGGCAGCCACGGGCTGCGGTCAGCCGCGAGGTGTGGCCAGCCGCGTGCCGTCGACAGCCGCGCGCCGTCGGTAGCTGTGGGCTGCCGCGAGGTGCGGCCAGCCGCGCGCTGCTGACAGCCACGGGCTGCGGCCAGCCGTGAGGTGTGGCCAGCCGCGTGCCGTCGACAACCGCGCTGCCGTCAGCTGCGCGTTGCCGTCCGCCGCGGGCTGTGGTCAGCCGCGTGCCGTCGTCAACCGCGCTGCCGTGTGCCGCGAGGTGCGGTCAGCCGCGCGCCGCCGTCTGCCGCGGGCTGCGGTTAGCCGCGCGTCGCCGTCAGCAGCGCGCTGCCGGAGCAGCGCCCGCTGCCGTCTACCGCGGGCTGCCGCACGCCGCCACTGCCGCACGCCGCCGACTGCCGCGGGCTGCCGTCAGCCACGGGCTGAGGTCAGCCGCGTGCCGTCGACAACCGCGTTGCCGTCAGCTGCGCGTTGCCGTCAGCCGCGGGCTGTGGTCAGCCGCGGGCCGTCGCCAACCACGTTGCCGTTAGCAGCGAGGTGCGGTCAGCCGCGTGTCGCCGTCAGCTGCGCGTTGCCGTCAGCCACGGGCCGTCGTCAACCGCGCTGCCGTTAGCAGCGAGGTGCGGTCTGCCGCGCGCCGCCATCAGCGTGCGCTGCCGTCAGCCGAGCGTCGCCGTTAGCAGCGCGCTGCCGTCTGCCGCAGGCTGCGGTCAGCTGCACGCCGCCAACTGCCGCACGCCGCCGTCTGCCGACTGCCGCGCGCCGCCGTCTGCCGGCTGCCGCACGCTGCCGACTGCCGCGCGCTGCGGTGCACTGCGGGCTGCGGTCAGCCACGAGGTGCGGCCAGCCGCGTGCTGTCGACAACTGCGGGCTGCCATCAGCCGCGTGCTGTCGACAACCGCGCGCTGCCCTCAGCCGCGTGCCGTCGACAACCGCGCGCTGCCGTCAGCCGCGAGGTGCGGTCAGCCGCAGGCTGCCGTCTGGCGCGGGCTGCCATCAGCCGCGCGCCGTCGACAACCGCGTGCCGCCGTCAGCCGCCAGGCGAGGGCAAGGCGGTCGCCACGAAGTCCTCGTAGAGGAGCTGTCGCCGGGGGCGGCCGGTGACGGTGAAGTATTGGGTGCGGAAGGCGCGGTCGTCCTGGACGACGACGAACGTCTCGGGGCGGTCGGTCTCGGCGAGGTGTGCCTCCGCGTACGCCCGGGCCTGCTCCCGTGCCGTCTCCGCCGCCACGTCGTCCGGTGTGACGAGGACCGCGACCAGGTGTTCCATGCCCTCGCCGAACACGACGGCGTCGACGACGGCGGAACAGCTGCGCAGATTCCCCTCGACCCACTCCGGAGAAACGTTTCTGCCATGACTGGTGATGATGACGTTCTTCAGCCGGCCGAGGATCCGGATGTACCCGTCCTCGTCGATCTCCGCCCGGTCCCCCGTGTGCAGCCACCCCTCCGCGTCCACGGGACGGCTGGTCGGGTCCTCCACGGTGTACCCCGCGAACAGCGACGTCGACGTGACCAGAAGCTCCCCCTCCGCCGAGAGCTTCACCCGGCAGTGCGGCAGCGGTCTGCCCACCGTGCCGGGCCGCCAGTGCTCGGGCGTGTTCCAGGACACCACCGAGCTGTTCTCCGAGAGGCCGTACCCCTCGTGCACCCGCAACCCGGCCGCGTCGAGCCGCAGTTGCGCCTCTACGTCGACGGGTGCGCCCCCGGCCATCAGGAACGGCCGCTGCCCCGTCCCGAGCAGCGTGTCGGCGTCCGCACCCGGCTCCCGGACGGCCTTGTCGAGCGCGCTCACCGCGGCGGGCGGCAGCACGGCGGCGGTCGGGCGCGCCGCCCGCATCCACCCCACGACGTCGTCGGCGCGGGACCCGGCGGTGCCGAGGAGCGCGGCCGTGTCCGGCAGCAGGATCATCCGGCCGCCGCTGAGCAGCGGCAGGTACACCGCGGTGACCTGCTCGATGAGCAGGCTGAACGGTACGAGTGACAGATAGCGCGCGTACACGCCGGGTGGGGAAACGGAGTGCAGCGACTCCAGCAGCGCACCGAGGGCCCTGGCCCTGATCTGCACGCCCTTGGGCGTCCCGGTGGTCCCCGACGTATGAATGATCTTGATGATGCGCTCGTCGGAGGGCGCGGGCAGCAGCCGGGGATCGATGTGGGCCCCACCCGCGTGTTCGCCGATCGGGATGATCGTGAGCGCTTCGGCGAGGCCCCACTCGTGGAGCTTGCGGGCCCCGGCCTCGTCGGCCAGACACAGGCGGACCTCACGCAGCAGCGACGCGGCCTGCCCGGCGGAGAACGCCAGCGGCACCGGCACCTCCACCAGACCGCCCAGCAGGAGCGCCAGGTCGGCGGCGACCCACTCGGGTCCGTTGCCCGCGACGAGCCCGATCCGGGCACCGGACGGCGTGGCGTACGGGCTGCCCGGCTCGGACAGGGAGCGGTGAAGTGCCGCCGCCCACCGGGCGATCCGGTCGTACGTGTACGTCTCCGCGGTCGTGCCGTCCGCGGCGAGCCGCTCGACCAGGACCCGGTCGCGGTGCTCGGCGGCCAGCAGACTGTCCCGCACGGCCTTCATCGGGCGTCCACCCCCTGCCCGGCCCCGGCCAGCGCGCTCTCCTGCCCCCAGGTGACGGCGAGGTGGTAGCCCGCGCCCGCCTGCCGGCCGAGGCCCGCGTCGAAGGCGCGCAGGTCCACATAGCCGGCGACCGGAGCGGTGTCGTAGTACGTCCCCCAGTTCCCCCGCTGCTCCGGCGGGAGCGAGTCCTCGCGGGCCTCGGCCACACCGGTGAACTGAATGCCGATACGGGCCAGCATCCGCGCGAGCGGGGCGGTGACGGTGCACAGCAGGTACGAGGCGCCGTTGCACCAGACCAGCGCCGGCACCATCCGGATCAGCTCACGGCCGGCCCCCGCCTCGCGCGAGGCGAGCGGACCCACCTCGATCAGGTCGGCGGGCCGGCACTTCTCTCCCGACCGCTCGGCGAGCAGGTCCGTCACCGGGCCGCCGAGGTAACTCTCGATCAGCAGGTCCTTGGTGCCCCCGTAGGTCAGACCCGCACACGCCAGCGGAACCGGCCCCCCGGCGCTCCCCATGTCCGCGGTACTCCCCGTGTCCGCGGCTCCCTCCGTGTCCGCGCACAGAGCGATGTAGCAGTCCGGCGACGGCTCGATCCGCGCCTGGTAGTCGCGCGCGTAACGATCCTTCGCGAGATCGGTGCACGCCTGCCACAGCTCACTGCCGCGGCGGGCGATGTTGATGCGCATAGCCCCTCCATTCGCATCTGCCCAGCCCGGCGGCTGAGCACGACTCAATTATTGACTACTGGTCGTTTTTTGACGCCCAGTTCATTTAATGAGTCGGCAAAGAGATGGTCAGAGCTTGGTGAGTGGAGGGGAGGGGAGGGGGTGGGGGCGCTACCGGCCGCCCGTCTCGTAGTCGCGGGTGACGTCGCCGACGATGTCGACGACGACCTTGTGGATCTCCGCCAGCTCCGCCTTGTCCAGCTTCGGCCAGCCGAGGCCGCCCATCATCGACGCCATGACGGCGAGCCGGCCGTCCAGCTGCTCCGCCTCGGCCCACAGGAAGCGGCGGGAGAGCAGATGCATCGCCGCGTACCCGAGGATGTAGGCGCGCAGGGCGTCCACCGCCACGTCGGTCGGTACGTCGGGATTGCTGTACGCCCCGTCCGTCACCGTCCGCTGCACGGCGAAGCCGACCACCTGCGCCATCTGGGATTCGACCAGGTCGCGCCGGGTCATCCGGTCCTCGGAGGCCGTCCGGCAGACCGCGTCCGTGCGTGCGGTGATGCTGCACTCGAACAGCACGGGGGCCACCACCGCGTGGTGCAGATACGCGAAGGCCATGCCGTACAGCGCCCGTACGCCGCTCCACGGCAGGTCCGCGATGGCCTGGAAATAGCGCAGCTGGCGGCGCGCGCTCTCGGCGGACAGCTCGATGAGCAGGTCCTCGCGGCACGCGAAGTGGTTGTAGACCGTGCCCTTCGAGTAACCCGCCTCCTGGGCGAGCTTCCCCAGCGTCAGGTTGTGGAAGCCGTCCCTGCTGATCATGTCCAGCGCCAGGCGCACGAGCGCCTGGTCGCGCTCCGCCACTTCTCGTGTCTTCCTCTGGGATGTCCGCATGAGGAAATTATGGGTGACCGATGGTCGGGAATCGACCCTTAGTCAAAAGTTTGCCTAGGCGATGTGGTCTTCCACGAACTCGTTCTCCAGGCGGGCCGAGAAGCGGTCCATGTAGTTGTTCAGCTCGCGCGACTGGAGGCGCAGGCCGAACGCCGCCTCCGCGTTCGCCGCGAACGCGCCGGGAGTCGGCATGCCCTCACCCTCTATCGACTGACGGAACACCTGGTACAGGTCCTCGTCGGAAGGGGCGGGAGCGGGAGTGGGACCCGGGGCGGGGGCGGTGCCGGGGTCCGGCTGCGGGATGCCGTCGCCGAGCGGACGCGTGCCGCCCGCCCCGTTCGGCACGGGGAACTCCGGACCGTGCTCCCCGTCGGCACCGCCGTCCTGCTGTCCGTGCTGCCGCTCCTGCTCGGCGTACCACTCGTCGTACGGAGCCACGGGCGCGTACGACGCGTTGTGCGCCGCGAACCAGGGGCTCGCGTGGTTGGCCACCGGGAGCGTCTCCTCCGGGTGCTGCGGCTCCGGCTCCGGTTCCTGCTCCGGCCCCTGGGCGGGCTCGGGCTCGGGCTCGGGCTCGGACTTGGGCTCGGGCCCGGCGGCCAGCTGCGGCTGCTGCGACTCGCCGACGGCCTTCACCGTCGAGACCGCGGGGGCGGGCGGCAGCAGCACCGGCTCGATGCCCGCCGCCGCGAGCCCCGCAGGGGCGGTCTCCGCGAGAGGAACGCCGTAGCGCGCGAGACGCAGCGGCATCAGCGACTCGACCGGCGCCTTGCGGCGCCAGGAGCGGCCGAACCGGGCCTGCAGCCGCGCCTGGTAGACGAGACGCTCCTGTTCCAGCTTGATGACCTGCTCGTAGGAGCGCAGCTCCCACAGCTTCATCCGGCGCCACAGCTTGAAGGTGGGCACGGGCGAGAGCAGCCAGCGGGTCAGGCGCACGCCCTCCATGTGCTTGTCGGCGGTGATGTCCGCGATCCGGCCCACCGCGTGCCGCGCCGCCTCGACGGCGACCACGAACAGCACCGGGATGACCGCGTGCATGGCGACACCGAGCGGATCGCCCCAGCTGGAGGCGGCGTTGAAGAGGATCGTGCCCGCCGTGAGCAGCCACGCCGTCTGCCGCAGCAGCGGGAAGGGGATGCGCAGCCAGGTCAGCAGGAGGTCGAGGGCGAGCAGAACGCAGATGCCCGCGTCGATGCCGATGGGGAACACCGCGGAGAAGTCGCCGAAGCCCTTCTTCTCGGCGAGCTCGCGCACCGCCGCGTACGACCCGGCGAAGCCGATCCCGGCGATGACGACCGCTCCGGCGACGACCACCCCGATGAGTATCCGGTGCGTGCGTGTCAGCTGCATCGCGGCCACCCGCGAACCCCTCCCTGTTCAAGTCCCTGTTTCAAGGCCTGTGTCGGCTTGTTTGCGCTTGTTTGCGAGCGACAGCCTGGCACACGTGTGCGGAAGGTCGTGTGCCGGTACGCCAGAAGCCCGGCCCCACGGGGCCGGGCTCCTTCAACGTGCCTGCTCGCGAAGCGAGTTCACCGGCGCTCTCGTCAGGCCTTGCTGCTGCTCTTCTTCTTGGCCGTGGCGTCGTCGGCCTTCGCGTCGTCCGACTTGCTGTCGTCGGACTTGCTGTCGTCGGACTTCGGCTTCTCGCTCGGGCTGGACGAGGCCTTGCCGCCGCCCTTGCCGCCGTCGCCCTCGTTGGCGGCGACGACCGCCGCGGCGGCCTCCTTGGCCGCCTTCTGCGCGTCCTTCCCCAGCTTGCCGGCGTCCGGGGACTTGTCGCCCGCGAGGCCCGCGCCGTTGAAGTCGACGGTGATGACCGCGTTCTCCACGCGCGTCACGAACGTCTGCTGCTTGAAGGTGTCCTTGTCCTTCTTCAGGTCGTACCGCACGAGGGTCGCCTGCTGGCCGACGCCCTGCACCGGCTCCGCCTTGACGCCCTTCGCGTCCTTCGTCGCCTGGGCGTCCGCGACCTGCTTGGCGTAGCTCTCCTGGGCGCGCTTCGCACCGCTGCCGAGCGAGGGGTCCGACTCGAAACGCATCAGCGAGACGCGCAGCCAGCGGAACTGCGAGCCGTCCACGCCGTTGTTGTCGAGGCTGTCCCAGGAGCAGCTGCCGCGCAGCGCCGTGTCGCTGGACGTGCCCGCCTTGCCTGACTTGTCCTTCGCCTTCGGCACCAGGTCCTCGAGCGTCTTCTTCGACAGGACCTCGCAGGGCTCGGGCAGCTTGGCGTACGCCGCCTTCTCCACGGTCGGAGCCTTGTCGCCGGCCTTGGCCGAGGCCGAGGCCTTCGCGCCCGCGTCCTTCTTGGCCCCGTCGGATCCGGAGTCGGAGCCGGAGTCGGAGGAGCAACCGGCGACGAGGATCGCCGGTACGGCGGCCGCGCAGACGAGGAGGCGGCTGCGGAGCTGTCGCTTTCGCTGTGCAGGTCGGTGCATGGTTCCTTCACTCTGTTCGTCTCGTGACGTCCAGTTCGTCTCGTGACGTCGTCGGGTCCGAGGGGCCACGGTACGCGCATGGGGCGACGGACGACTCCGCTTCACGGCGGCCGGGGCCCCGTCCGCACCCGCCACGCCCGTTCCCTACTCGTCGAACTCCCCGGCCAGCGTGTCGGCCAGTTCCTGCGCCTTGTCCTGCATTTCCTTGCTGTCGGGGACGTCCGTGCGCCGGCCGGGCTGCTCGTCGTACTCGATGGTCACGACGACGTTCGACGTGCGGAACACCACAGTCACGGTGCGGTGACGGGAGGCGGAGGCGGAGGTGGTGAGGGCGTCGTCGAGGAACGCCTCGTCGCCGAGGTCGGTGAGGGTGCGGGGCTCCAGGCCGGGGGGCGGGGTGGCGGCCCCGGACGACTCGGCCCCGGCGTCAGGACTCTCCGACTCCTCGTCGTTGTCGTCCTTCTTGCCCTTCTCGTCTTTCTTGCCCTTGTCGTCGTCGCGGCGGCCGTTCTGCCCGCCCTGGGGCTTGTCGCCCGCGTCGGAGTCCTCGGCGGTGGGAGCCGTGGCGTCCGAGGTCGAGCCGGTCGGCCGGGTGAGGCCCGCCTCGCGCAGTTTCGTCGCGTAGACCTCGGCGGCGCGGGCGTCGTCGCTGACCGTGCCGTCGTACGAGACGACGCGCTCGAAGTCGATCAGCAGATGGTGGGAGGCGCCGGACGACTCGACCTTCCAGCGGCAGCCCACGCGCCGGTCGGTGTCGTACGTCCCCGTCGGCGTGCCCTCGTACGCCTTCTCGCGCTGCTCGGCGTCCTCCATCTCCGCGATGCCGGGCAGCATCGCGTCGAGGGTGTCGGTGTCCACCTCGCCGCAGGGCTCGGGGAGCGTGCGGTACTTGCCGGGCTGGGCGACGGCGGTCGAGCTGCCGCTGTCGCCCGGTTTGGAGTCGTCGCTCCCGGCGTCGCCGGACCCACCGGTGCAGCCGGTCAGCAGCACCGCGATGAGTGCGGCGACGCCGGGTACCCGGGCCTTGGCCTTCCGCTGCACCGTGATGGCTCCTCTCGCCTGGCTCTGCCTGGTTATTCGGTTGCCGCTGGTGGGCGGCCGGTGGACACAATGTGTATCGCACGCGCTGCCGTGGACGCCGGTCCGTCACCCCTTTCATTGACCTTGGCGCCGGTATTTGCGCTTCTGGGCTTGTAGTTGATTACGGTTGATTGAGGATAGTTACGGGGGATGAGGGCGATATGTCGCATGTAGAGGTTCCGGGCGAGAAGGTGCCGATCCGGATGTGGGCGGACCCGGCCACGGTCGAGGACGCGGCGATGCGCCAGCTCCAGAACGTGGCGACGCTGCCGTGGATCAAGGGCCTGGCCGTCATGCCGGACGTCCACTTCGGCAAGGGCGCGACGGTCGGCTCGGTGATCGCCATGCAGGGCGCGGTCTGCCCGGCGGCGGTCGGCGTCGACATCGGCTGCGGGATGAGCGCCGTCAAGACGTCGCTCACCGCCAACGACCTGCCGGGCGACCTGTCCCGGCTGCGCTCGAAGATCGAGCAGGCGATTCCGGTGGGGCGCGGCATGCACGACGACCCCGTCGGTCCCGGGCGCTTCCACGGCATGGCGACGGCCGGCTGGGAGGACTTCTGGGGGCGGTTCGACGGGGTCGCGGAGGCGGTCAGGTTCCGCGAGGAGCGGGCGGCCAAGCAGATGGGAACGCTCGGCTCCGGAAACCACTTCGTTGAATTTTGCATTGATGAGGCCGGGTCGGTCTGGCTGATGCTGCACTCCGGCTCCCGGAACATCGGCAAGGAGCTCGCCGACCACCACATAGGCGTGGCCCAGCAGCTCCCGCACAACCAGGGCCTGATCGACCGCGACCTCGCCGTCTTCATCGCGGAGACCCCGCAGATGGCTGCGTACCGCAACGACCTGTTCTGGGCCCAGGAGTACGCGAAGCACAACCGCGCGATCATGATGGCGCTCTTCAAGGACGTGATCCGCAAGGAGTTCAAGAAGGCCGGGCCGACGTTCGAGCGGGAGATCTCCTGCCACCACAACTACGTCAGCGAAGAGCGCTACGACGGCATGGACCTCCTGGTCACCAGGAAGGGCGCCATCCGCGCCGGCAGCGGTGACTACGGAATCATCCCCGGCTCGATGGGCACCGGTTCGTACATCGTGAAGGGCCTCGGCAATGAGGCGTCCTTCAACTCCGCCTCGCACGGCGCCGGCCGGCGGATGAGCCGGGGCGCGGCGAAGCGCCGCTTCTCGACGAAGGACCTGGAGGAGCAGACGCGGGGCGTCGAGTGCCGCAAGGACTCGGGCGTCGTGGACGAGATCCCGGGCGCGTACAAGCCGATCGAGCAGGTCATCGACCAGCAGAGGGACCTCGTCCAGGTCGTCGCGAAGCTGAAGCAGGTCGTCTGCGTGAAGGGCTGAGCCCGTTCCGCGGGAAGGGCTGAGCCCGCCGTCACTTCGCGTGGGTCACCGCGTAGATCATGACGAACGCGACGATGTGGATGCCGAAGAGGAAGTACGCCAGGTACCACCAGACCAGGCGCTCGTTCTTCGCCTCCTCGGCGAGGGAGCGGGCCTCGTGCTCGTGGGTGAGGCGTTCCAGGGGGTCGGGGGAGTCCGCGGAGTACGCCGGTCTGCCGGGGTCGTCGCCGGGAAGCCGCATCGTCAGGACTCCCTGTGGACCTTCGTGTTGGAGGCCTGGGCGCGCGGGCGGACCACCAGGAGGTCGATGTTGACGTGCGGCGGGCGGGTCACCGCCCAGGTGATCGTGTCCGCCACGTCGTCGGCGGTGAGCGGCTCGGCGACGCCCGCGTAGACCTTCGCGGCCTTCTCGGCGTCGCCGCCGAAGCGGGTCAGCGCGAACTCGTCCGTCTTGACCATGCCGGGCGCGACCTCGATGACGCGGACCGGCGTGCCGACGATCTCCAGGCGCAGGGTCTCGGCGAGGACGTGCTCGGCGTGCTTCGCGGCCACATAGCCGCCGCCTCCCTCGTACGTGCCGTGCCCGGCGGTCGAGGAGAGGACGACCACCGTGCCGTCGCCGCTCGCGGTGAGGGCGGGGAGGAGGGCCTGGGTGACGTTGAGCGTGCCGATGACGTTCGTCTCGTACATCCGGCGCCAGTCGGCCGGGTCGCTGCTCGCGACGGGGTCGGCGCCCAGCGCGCCGCCCGCGTTGTTCACCAGGACCGCGATCTTGCGGAAGGCGGTGGCGAACTCGTCCACGGCGGCGCGGTCGGTGACGTCGAGCGCGTACGCCATCGCGTCGTGCCCGGCGTCCTTCAGCTCGGCGGCGAGCGCTTCGATGCGGTCCTTGCGGCGCGCGGTGAGGACGACGCGGTAGCCGGCGGCGGCGAGACCGCGGGCGGTGGCGGCACCGATACCGCTGCTCGCGCCGGTGATGATCGCGATGCGGTTGGCTGCGGCGGTCATGGGCGCTCCTCGGGCAGGCATTCGGCGTACGGCATACGACACACGCCATACGGCGCATGGCGTACGGCGGGGTCGGTCCTCGTCAGGATATGCGTGCGGTTCCGCGGGCTCTCGGGTGCGTCAGCGTGCTCGCGGTGCGTACATGATCACGGCCATGCCCGAGAGGCAGATCAGCGCCCCGGTCACGTCCCACCGGTCGGGCCGGTAGCCGTCGGCCACCATGCCCCAGGCGATCGAGCCCGCGACGAAGACCCCGCCGTACGCGGCGAGGATGCGGCCGAACTCGGCGTCGGGCTGGAGCGTGGCCACGAAGCCGTAGACGCCGAGAGCGATGACGCCCGCGCCGATCCAGGCCCAGCCCCTGTGCTCCCGCACGCCCTGCCACACCAGCCACGCGCCGCCGATCTCGAACAGCGCGGCGAGGACGAAGAGGGCGGCGGAGCGGGCGATGAGCATGGTCAACAGGGTGGCATGCGGTGTTCCCGGGCCGATGGAGTGGCATGTATCGGGACGGAGTGTGAAGTTTCGGCCGACGGGGGCGGAGGCGGAGGTTGCTGTGCGGGTTCCTCGTGCGGGTGTGTGGTGCGGCGGTGCGGCGCTCGTGGCGGCCGCCGTGGGTGTGGTTCTCGGCGGGGGCGCGGCTGCCGCCCTGCCCGGCGACCGCGAGGCCGACCTCGCCTTCCACGGTGACGTGTCCGTGCGCGAAGGTGTCGTGCGCGTGCGGTTCGTGCCGCAGAACCACGGGCCCGCGGACCTCGCCGACGCCACCGTGCGCGTGCGCTGGTCGGTGCCGGTGACGGAGGTCCAAACGCTGCCCGGGGCATGTCAGCGGTCGGGGACGGGCGCGGTGGTGTGCCGCACGGGCGCGCTGGCCGCGGGGGCCAAGGGGGAGCCGGTGGAGATCGTGGTCCGGACGGAGGGGGCGCCGGCCGCGGTGAGCGTGCGGATCGGCACGGAGTCGGAGGGCGACGCCGTGGACCTGAACCCGCGGAACAGCGAGCATGCGGTGCTGGCCCTCGACACGGGGGACACCTACTACTTCTGAACCGGCCGGATTTTTCGGGCACTACCGCTGCCCCGGCCGGGGTGGGCCGGGTCGGCCTCCGCTCAAGGTGAGCCGAGGCCGGTTCAGCCCCCGCTCAAGGCGAGCCGCCAGTCGTTGCAGGCGTGCCAGTTGCCCTTCGGGTACTCCACCGTCGACTCGCCGCGCAGCGTGAAGCCCGCCTTGCGGCACACCGCGTTCGACGCGCCGTGGTCCGTCGCGGGGAACGCGTGCAGGTGGGCGTGGCGGCCCGCCGCCCTCGCCTCCTCGGCCACCAGGCGCGCCGCCCTCGCGGCGACACCCATGCCCTGGAACTCGGGCAGGACACCCCAGCCGGTCTCCCAGACCGGCTCGCCCTGCCAGGTGGTCTCCCAGAACCCGATCGAGCCTGCCGTCCGCCCGTCCACCGTGATGCGGAACATCCGGCCCTTGTCGTCGAGCCGGAGATAGCGGCGGTGGCGGTCCGCCACCTTCTCGGGGGTCTCGGGGCCGCCCAGGTGTTCCGTCATCCCGGGGGTGTTGAGCCGCAGGAGCAGCGCGAGGCCGCCCTCGTCCGACCAGGGCTCGAGACGGATTGCCGGCGGCCGGCCCGCTGTCGCTGAAGGTGATCGGTCCATTGCCTCACCGTAGGCGCGGGGTCTGACAAGTGGCGGTCGGGCGAGCCAGGTCCGGCGAAGGGGCCTGCCCGGGAATAGGTGGCCCGGCACCCCCGTTCTGTGGGTATAGTTGAATCGTAAACAAAACGCGGACCCGCGGAGAGTGAGCCAGCCATGCAGTTCGGGATCTTCAGCGTCGGCGACGTGACCACCGACCCGACCACCGGCCGCACGCCGACCGAGGCCGAGCGGATCAAGGCCATGGTCGCCATCGCCCTCAAGGCCGAGGAGGTCGGCCTCGACGTCTTCGCGACCGGCGAGCACCACAACCCGCCCTTCGTGCCCTCGTCCCCGACCACGATGCTCGGCTACATCGCCGCCCGCACCGAGCGGCTCGTCCTCTCCACCTCCACCACCCTCATCACCACCAACGACCCGGTGAAGATCGCCGAGGACTTCGCGATGCTCCAGCACCTCGCCGACGGGCGGGTGGACGTGATGATGGGCCGCGGCAACACCGGCCCGGTCTATCCGTGGTTCGGCAAGGACATCCGCCAGGGCATCAACCTCGCCATCGAGAACTACGCGCTCCTGCGCCGCCTCTGGGACGAGGACGTGGTGACCTGGGAGGGCAAGTTCCGTACGCCGTTGCAGTCCTTCACCTCGACGCCCCGGCCGCTCGACGGTGTCGCGCCCTTCGTCTGGCACGGCTCCATCAGGTCCCCCGAGATCGCCGAGCAGGCCGCGTACTACGGCGACGGCTTCTTCCACAACAACATCTTCTGGCCCGCCGAACACACCGCGAAGATGGTCGAGCTGTACCGGTCGCGGTACGCGCACTACGGGCACGGCACGCCGGAGCAGGCGATCGTCGGGCTCGGCGGGCAGGTGTTCATGCGCAAGAACTCCCAGGACGCGGTACGGGAGTTCCGGCCCTACTTCGACAACGCGCCGGTCTACGGCCACGGGCCGTCCCTGGAGGAGTTCACCGAGCAGACCCCGCTCACCGTGGGCTCCCCGCAGCAGGTCATCGAGCGGACGCTGTCCTTCCGCGACACCGTGGGCGACTACCAGCGCCAGCTGTTCCTGATGGACCACGCCGGGCTGCCGCTGAAGACCGTCCTGGAGCAGCTCGACATCCTCGGCGAGGAGGTCGTGCCGGTGCTGCGCGAGGAGTTCGCGAAGAACCGGCCCGCCGACGTCCCGGACGCCCCCACCCACGCCGCCCGCAAGAACCAGCAGGCCCAGCAGGCCCAGAGGGAGGTCACTGCATGAAGCTCGTCGTCGTCTCCGCGGGGCTGAGCCGGCCCTCGTCCACCCGGCTGCTCGCCGACCGGCTGACGGCCGCCACGACACGCCACGCCGAGGCCGGCGCGGTCGAGGTCGAGGTGGTCGAACTGCGGGACCTGGCGACCGAGATCGCCCAGCATCTCGTCACCGGGTTCCCGCCCGCCCGGCTGGCCGCCGCGCTCGACGCGGTGGCCGGCGCGCAGGGGCTGATCGCCGTCACTCCGGTGTTCTCGGGGTCGTACAGCGGACTGTTCAAGTCGTTCTTCGACGTGCTCGACAAGGACGCGCTGACCGGGAAGCCGGTGCTGATCGGCGCGACCGGCGGCACCGCACGGCACTCGCTGGTCACCGAGCACGCCCTGCGCCCGCTCTTCAGCTATCTGCGGGCCCTGGTCCTGCCGACCGCCGTGTACGCGGCGTCGGAGGACTGGGGCGAGGCGGGCCTCGCGGCGCGGATCACCCGTGCGGGCGCGGAGCTGGCGCGCTTCATGGCGCCGGGCGGCCGGGCGCAGGCGGACCCGGCAAGTGACGCGGCACCCCTGAGCGGTGCGGCACCCGACACCGACACCGCCGCGGCCATCGCGCCCCGCTCGCTGACCGGTGCGATCACCTCGGTGGACCCGGCGGGCGGCTTCGAGGTCGTCCCCTTCGAGCAGCAACTCGCCGCGCTGCGGGCGAGCTGAGGGAAGGTCAGGCGCTCAGGGCCAGACCAGGCAGTACGCCTGATGGCCCGCGTCGTGCAGGCGGTGGCTGAAATCCTGCCACTCGTGGAGGAGTTGGTACACGTTGAAGGCGTCGCGCGGGCCGCCGCGGTCCGGGACGGTGGACCATATGAACGCCGCGGCGCCCACCGACTCCTCACCGACGCCGCGCAGCGGGTCGACGACGGTCATGGGGAGCTTCACCACGGCGTAGTCCGGGTGGAGGACGACCAGTTCGAGCGGGGGGACCTTGTGCAGGGGTATGCCCTCGATGCCGGTCAGGACCATCGCGGCCATCGTCTCCGGCTTGATCTTCGTGAACATGCCGCCCATGCCGAGCTCGTCGCCGCCGAGCTCCTCGGGCCGCATCGAGATCGGCACACGGGCGGCGGTGGCGCCGTCCGGGGCTCCGAAGTACTTGTACGTCACCCCCACCCCGCCACTCCTGCTGGTCACCCGGTCCCTCCGGGACTCGCCGGAAGCGCCGAGCGTCTGGTCGGACGCCTGCGCCGGTTCCGCTTCCGCCTCGCGTCGGTGCTTGCCCCGCCGGGCACGCCGGGGGCCCAGGCCGTCGGTCCCCTCGCCCAGTCCGCCACCGCGATGCATATCTCCACCCGACTGCTTTGCCAGGGCGGCACGGCCCTGTCTTTTCTAGGCCTCGCGGCCCCCGCCACGCAACCCGATCATCGTGTCAGTGACCTCCCCCGCGGTCACCCTCTAAAACGTGGAGTGAAACACCTGTCCGCAGGATGTCCGGACGCTCTGACACCATGGCTCGTGTGAGCTTCCCGTATAGCGCCCCAGTTTCGCAGACTCTTTTCGACCGTGCGGCGGCCGTGACGCCCGGCGGTGTGAACTCTCCCGTGCGCGCGTTCCGCGCTGTGGGTGGTACGCCCCGTTTCATGGTGTCCGGTACCGGTCCGTACCTGACTGACGCCGACGGCCGCGAGTACGTCGACCTCGTGTGCTCGTGGGGTCCGATGATCCTCGGGCACTCCCACCCCGAGGTGATCGCCGCCGTCCAGGAGGCCGTGTCGCACGGCACCTCCTTCGGTACGCCCGGTGAGGGCGAGGTCGCGCTCGCCGAGGAGATCGTGGCCCGCGTCGAGCCCGTCGAGCAGGTGCGGCTCGTCTCCAGCGGCACCGAGGCGACCATGTCCGCCATCCGGCTCGCCCGCGGCTTCACCGGCCGCGCCAAGGTCCTCAAGTTCGCCGGGTGCTACCACGGACATGTGGACGCGCTCCTCGCCTCGGCGGGTTCGGGTGTGGCGACCCTCGGTCTCCCCGACACGCCGGGCGTCACCGGCGCCCAGGCGGGCGACACCATCGTCGTGCCGTACAACGACCTCGAGGCGGTGCAGGAGGCGTTCCACAAGCACCCCGGTGAGATCGCGTGCGTCATCACCGAGGCGTCGCCCGGCAACATGGGCGTGGTGCCCCCGCGCCCCGGTTTCAACGAGGGCCTCAAGGCCGCCTGCGCCAAGAACGGCGCGCTGTACATCTCGGACGAGGTGATGACCGGCTTCCGTACGTCGAAGGCCGGCTGGTTCGGCGTGGACGGGGTGAAGCCCGACCTGATGACCTTCGGCAAGGTCATGGGCGGCGGCTTCCCCGCGGCGGCCTTCGGCGGCCGCGCCGACGTCATGGCGCACCTCGCCCCGGCGGGCCCGGTCTACCAGGCGGGCACGCTGTCCGGTAACCCGGTCGCGACGGCCGCGGGCCTCGCACAGCTGCGGCTCCTCGACGACGCTGCGTACGCCAAGGTGGACGCCGTCTCCGAGCAGCTGCGCGGTCTGGTGACCGAGGCGCTCGCCAAGGAGGGCGTCGCGCACCGGCTGCAGAACGCGTCGAACATGTTCTCCGTGTTCTTCACCGACCGTGAGGTGCGGAACTACGAGGACGCGAAGGCGCAGGAGTCCTTCCGCTTCACCGCGTTCTTCCACTCGATGCTGTCGCAGGGCGTCTATCTGCCGCCGTCGGCCTTCGAGTCGTGGTTCGTGTCGACCGCCCACGACGAGCGGGCGGTCGAGCGGATCGCCGCCGCCCTGCCGGGTGCCGCGCGCGCGGCCGCGGAAGCGACGGAGGCCACCGCATGACCGGCACCTCTGCGGGCGACGAGCTGACCGTCGTCCACGTGATGCGCCACGGCGAGGTGCACAACCCGGACGGGATCCTGTACGGGCGGCTGCCCGACTACCACCTGTCCGAGCTCGGCCGGCAGATGGCCGACCGCGTCGCCGAGCACCTCTCCCACCGTGACGTGACGCATGTCGTCGCGTCGCCGCTGGACCGTGCCCAGGAGACGGCGACGCCGATCGCCAAGGCGCACGGCCTGGACCTGGCCACCGACGCCCGTCTCATCGAGGCGGGGAACGTCTTCGAGGGCAAGACCTTCGGGGTGGGCGACGGCGCGCTGAAGAACCCGGAGAACTGGAAGCACCTCGTCAACCCCTTCAAGCCCTCCTGGGGCGAGCCGTACGTCGAGCAGGTCGTACGGATGATGGGCGCCCTGGACGCGGCGAAGGACGCGGCCCGCGGGCACGAGGCGGTGTGCGTCAGCCACCAGCTGCCGATCTGGATCGTGCGCAGCTTCGTGGAGAAGCGGCGGCTGTGGCACGACCCGCGCAAGCGGCAGTGCACGCTCGCGTCGCTGACGACGTTCACCTACCGCGGCGACAGGATCATCTCGGTGGGTTACAGCGAACCGGCCCGGGATCTCGTGCCCGCACATCTGCGCGCCGGTGCCAAGCCCGTGAAGGGCAGTAATAAGGGCAACAGCAAGGCATTCGGGGCCTGATAAACCGGCCTTTGAGCAACCGCGTGTAATCGCGCGGCAACTGTATGTCCCGTCCGGCAAATCACCGCAAATAAATGCGGCTTGTCCGGAACCCCACTGTTCGTCGCGCCCTCTAACGGGTCGTCCCTCTTGCATGGCAGATACGGCAGGAACGGATCCAAGGGCGCGACGAATGGGGTAGGAATGCGCGACATCAGCCGCAGGGGAATGCTCGGTCTCGGAGCGGGTACGGCCGCCGCTTTCGGGCTCGCGGCGTGCGGCTCCGGGGGCGGCGGCGATTCGTCGAAGTCCGCGGGAAAGGCCGGAGAGGGCGCCGGTGCCGAGAAGCACCCGGCCAAGCCGATCGGTGACGGGTCGACCGCCTACACCGGTAAGCAGCCCCGCCAGCCGGGCAAGCCCGTACCGCTGGAGCCGGGCGAGACGCCCCCGCAGTTCGTGATCTTCTCGTGGGACGGCGCGGGCGAAGTGGGGAACGGTCTGTTCCCGCGCTTTCTCAAGCTCGCCGAGGACCACGACGCGCACATGACGTTCTTCCTCTCCGGGCTTTATCTGCTTCCGGAATCGAAGAAGCGCATGTACCGGCCGCCGAACAACGCGCTCGGCGCCTCCGACATCGGTTATCTCACCGACGGTCACATCAAGGACACCCTGAAGTACGTCAGGCAGGCCTGGCTCGAGGGCCATGAAATCGGCACGCACTTCAATGGGCACTTCTGCGCGGGCACGGGTTCCGTCGCCAACTGGACGTCCGCGCAATGGCAGGACGAGATCGACCAGGCCAAGTCCTTTGTGAAGAAGTGGCGTACGAACACCGGCTGGACCGATCTGCCGTCGCTGCCCTTCGACTACGAGAAGGAACTCGTCGGCGGCCGCACGCCCTGTCTGCTCGGTCAGGACAATCTGCTGCCGACGGCGAAGAAGCTCGGCTGGCGCTACGACGCGTCCTCGCCCGGCGGCCGCCAGAAGTGGCCGCAGAAGAAGATGGGCGTCTGGGACCTGCCGCTGCAGGCCATGCCCTTCCCCGGGCACTCCTTCGAGGTCCTGTCGATGGACTACAACATCCTCGCCAACCAGTCGAAGAACTCGACGAAGGCGCCCGCGCACAACTACCCGGGCTGGCGCAAGCAGGCCACGGAGTCCTACATAGCCGGCTTCAAGCGGGCCTATGAGTCCAACCGCGCGCCGTTCTTCATCGGCAACCACTTCGAGGAGTGGAACGGCGGCATCTACATGGATGCCGTGGAGGAGGCGCTGAAGCACATCGCGGGCAAGAAGGACGTGCGGCTCGTGTCGTTCCGCCAGTTCGTGGACTGGCTCGACGTGCAGGACCCGAAGGTGCTGGCCAAGCTCCAGGGCCTGGAGGTCGGCCAGCAGCCCGCCGGGGGCTGGAAGAGCTTCCGCTAGGCGCCCGCAAGGCGCCTGAAGTGGGCGATTCGTTCGGTGGAGGGGGTGCGGAAGATCCCCGAAATGGACATGCGAAACTTTTCACATGAGTGTTGCCTGCCGTGCCCCACACCGCGTCGATAGCAGCAGTCACCGCCGCAGCCGTGCCGCCCTGCTCACCGCAGGCGCCGCGGTCGCGGCGCTGGCTCTGACCGCTTGCAGCTCAGGCGGTGTGTCGGGCGGTTCCGGAAACACCAACTTCGTCGCCGGGTCCGATGGCATCGCCACCGTCAAGAAGGGCGACCGCAAGCCGAACCCGTCGCTCGACGGCGAGACCCTCGACGGCAAGAAGCTCGACATCACCAAGGCCTACAAGGGCAAGGTCGTCGTCATAAACGTCTGGGGTTCCTGGTGCGCGCCGTGCCGGGCCGAGGCGCCGAACTTCGTGAAGCTCGCCAAGGAGACCAAGTCCAAGGGCGTCGAGTTCGTCGGGATCAACACGCGTGACCCCGAGCGCAGCCCGGCGATCTCGTTCGAGAAGCAGCACAAGGTTCCCTATCCGAGCCTGTACGACCCGATGGGGAAGCTGATGCTGCGCTTCCCCCAGGGTTCGCTCAACCCGAACGCCATTCCCTCCACGCTCGTCGTCGACCGGGACGGGAAGATCGCGGCCCGCGCGCAGCAGCCGCTGAGCGAGGAGAAGCTGCGGAAGATGATCGACCCCGTGCTCGCGGAGAAGTGATGTCGACGCTCGCGGCCGTCACCGGTACGAACCAGACCGTCATGAGCGGGGCCCTGCTCCTCGCGATCCCGGTCGCGCTGCTCGGCGGGCTCATCTCCTTCTTCTCGCCGTGCGTCCTGCCGCTGGTGCCCGGTTATCTGTCGTACGTCACCGGGGTGGGCGGCCAGGACCTCGGCGAGGCGCGCCGGGGCCGGATGGCCGCCGGGGCCGGTCTCTTCGTGGCCGGGTTCACCGTCGTCTTCGTCTCCGCCACGGTCTTCTTCGGCGCTCTCGGCCGCACGCTCAAGGAGCACCAGAGCACCATCAACACGACGCTCGGCGTGGTGATGATCGTGCTCGGCCTCTTCTTCATGGGGCTCATGCCCTGGCTGACCCAGCGCGAGTTCCGCTTCCACAAGCGGCCCGCCGTCGGGCTGGCCGGCGCGCCGGTGGTGGGCGCTCTCTTCGCCGTGGGCTGGACGCCGTGCATCGGCCCGACCCTCGCCTCGGTCATGTTCCTCTCTGCCGATGGCGGCAATCCGCAGCGTGGGGCGATCCTCGGTGTCGCGTACTCCCTGGGGCTCGGCATCCCGTTCATCCTCGCGGCCGTCGCCTTCCGCAAGGCGCTCGGCGCCTTCGGCTGGGTGAAGCGGCATTACACGTGGGTGATGCGCGTCGGCGGCATCATGATGATCGCGACCGGCCTGCTCCTCGTCACCGGTGTGTGGGACAGCATCGTGCAGGACATGCAGGTCTGGACCAGCAGCTACTCGGTGGGGATCTGATCCATGAGTAAGACAGAAGCGCCCGAGGGCAGGACCGGAACCCCTGACGAGCAGGGTGAATTCGGTGCCGCGGGCGCAAGCATGTCCACCGCCCCGCGGGACCGGGAGCGGGACGAGTCGGCGCCCAACCTCCCCAGGCTCGGTGTCACCGGCTGGCTGCGCTGGTTCTGGCGGCAGCTGACGTCGATGCGGGTCGCGCTGATCCTGCTCCTGCTGCTCTCCCTCGGCGCGATCCCGGGGTCGCTGATCCCGCAGAACAACGTGGACGAGCTCAAGGTCCAGGACTTCACGGAGCGGCACACCACGCTCGCCCCGATCTACGACAAGCTGCAGCTCTTCGACGTCTACAGCTCGGTGTGGTTCTCCGCGATCTACATCCTGCTCTTCGTCTCCCTCATCGGCTGCATCGTGCCCCGCACCTGGCAGTTCGTCGGCCAGCTCCGCGGCCGCCCGCCGGGCGCGCCGAAGAAGCTGACGCGGCTGCCCGCGTACACGACGTGGCGCACCGAGGCCGACCCCGAGCAGGTGCACGAGGCCGCGCTGACGATGCTCAGGCAGCGCCGCTTCCGCGCGCACACCGCGGGCTCCGGCGCGGGCGCCTCGGTCGCCGCGGAGAAGGGCTATCTGCGCGAGGCCGGCAACCTGATGTTCCACATCGCGCTGATCGTGATGCTGATCGCGTTCGCCGCCGGGCAGCTCTTCAAGTCCGAGGGCGGCAAGCTGATCATGGAGGGTGACGGCTTCGCCAACACCCTCAGCCAGTACGACGACTTCAAGTCCGGCAGCCTCTTCGACTCCGGGAACCTGGAGCCGTTCAGCTTCAAGCTCGACAAGTTCGTCGGTACGTACGAGAAGTCGGGCCCCAACCGCGGCACGGCCCGCACCTACCGTGCGGACGTCACCTACACCGAGGGCGCCGACGGCCCCGAGAAGAAGAAGTCCATCGAGGTCAACAAGCCGTTGGAGGTCGACGGCTCGAAGGTCTACCTCATCGGCCACGGCTTCGCCCCCGCGGTCACCGTCCGCGACGGCAAGGGCAAGGTCGTCTACCAGGCGTCCGTGCCGCTCCTGCCCATCGACCAGAACGGCACCGCGACCGGCGCCATCAAGGTCATGGACAACTACCGCGACAAGAACGGCAGGCCGGACCAGCTCGGGTTCAACGCCTTCTTCGTGCCGACCTTCGCGGGCGTCGGCAAGGGCCAGATGTTCTCGCAGTTCCCCGCCGCGGAGTACCCGGTGCTCGCGCTGTCCGCGTACCACGGCAGCCTGGGCGTCGACGCCGGTGTCCCGCAGAACGTGTACCAGCTGGACACCCGCAAGATGAAGAAGTTCAAGGACGCCGACGGGCAGCTGTTCAAGCAGCGGCTGCGCCCCGGCGAGACCATGAAGCTCCCGGACGGCGCCGGGTCGATCACCTTCGAGAAGAACCTCAAGGAGTGGGCGACCTTCCAGATCTCGCAGCAGCCCGGCACCGGATGGGCGCTGGGCGGCGCGATCGCCGCCGTCGCCGGTCTCGCGGGGTCGCTGTTCATCCAGCGCCGCCGCGTGTGGGTGCGGGCGGTCCGGGGCGCCGACGGCGTCACCGTCGTGGAGATGGCGGGCCTCGGCCGCAGCGAGTCCGCGAAGGTCCCCGAGGAGCTCTCCCAGCTCGCCGCCCACCTGCACGACCAGGCGCCGACGGCGCCCGAGCCCAACGCCGATGTCGTACCTGCCGAAGGGGCCGAGAAGTGAATCTCGCCACCACCCTGGCCGCCGAGCCCAACGAAAACCTCGCCCACATCAGCAACGTGCTGATCTACTCCGCGATGGCCGTCTACCTCCTGGCCTTCTTCGCGCACATGGCGGAGTGGCTCTTCGGCAGCCGCAGCAAGGTCGCCCGCACCGCCGCGGCACTCACCCCGAGCAAGGGCGCCACGGCCGCGGCGCCCGCGGTCACCGTCCAGGCCAAGGGCGGCACCGCCACCCTGGAGCGGCCGAAGGTCGTCACCCGGTCCGTGGCCGGCACGCGTGACGTGCCGGACGGGCCCGGCGCGTCCGCCGGGGACGAGAAGGGCGACCTCTACGGCCGCATCGCGGTCTCCCTCACCGTGCTCGCCTTCCTCCTGGAGTTCGGCGGCGTCCTCACCCGCGCCCTGTCGGTGGAGCGCGCGCCGTGGGGCAACATGTACGAGTTCAGCATCACCTTCTCCACCGTCGCCGTCGGCGTGTACCTGGTGCTGCTCGCGCTGAAGAAGAACATCGCCTGGCTCGGCCTCCCGCTGGTCACCACGGTCCTGCTCGACCTCGGCCTCGCCGTCACCGTCCTGTACACCGACAGCGACCAGCTGGTCCCCGCCCTGCACTCGTACTGGCTGTGGATCCACGTCTCCACGGCGATCTTCTGCGGCGCGGTCTTCTACGTCGGCGGCGTCGGCACCCTGCTCTACCTCTTCCGGGACAGCTACGAGTCGAAGCTCCAGAACGGCGGGCAGCCCGGCAAGTTCGCCACCTCCGTCCTGGAACGCCTCCCCTCGGCGGCCTCCCTCGACAAGTTCTCGTACCGCCTGAACGCCGCGATCTTCCCGCTGTGGACGTTCACGATCATCGCGGGCGCGATCTGGGCGGGCGACGCCTGGGGCCGCTACTGGGGCTGGGACCCCAAGGAGGTCTGGTCCTTCATCACCTGGGTCGCCTACGCCGGCTACCTGCACGCCCGCGCCACCGCGGGCTGGAAGGGCCGCAAGGCCGCCTACCTGGCCCTGATCGCCTTCGGCTGCTGGCTGTTCAACTACTACGGAGTGAACATCTTCGTCACCGGCAAGCACTCGTACGCCGGGGTCTGACCCGACGTACCGCCGCCTTGTGAGGCCGGTTCCCGTGACCCAGGTCACAGGAACCGGCCTCTGTCGTACGGACAGTCAAAGGGCGTGGAGACGACGCAGGGGGAACCAGCGGAACAGCGGGCACACCGGGAGCGCCGGCGGGCGCTGCGCGTCCGGATCAGGGACGGCGACGCCGACGCGTTCGGCGAACTCTTCGACGCGTACGCGCGCTCCGTCTACAACCACGCCTACCGCCTCACAGGCGACTGGGCCCAGGCCGAGGACATCGTGTCCCTGACCTTCCTGGACGCCTGGCGGCTGCGCGGCAGGATCGACGAGGACGGCGGCTCCCTGCGGCCCTGGCTGCTCGGCGTCGCCACCAACGTCACCCGCAACGTGCGCCGGGCGGCCCGCAGGCACGCGGCCGCCGTCGCCCGGCTGCCGAGGGGCGGGACGGCCCCCGACTTCGCGGACGAGCTCGCCGGGCGCATCGACGACGAGAACCAGCTCGCCCTGGTCCGTACGGCGCTGGCGAAGCTGCGCCGCGCCGAGCGTGAGGTGCTCGCGCTCTGCGTCTGGTCGGGCCTCGAGTACACCGCCGCCGCACGGACCCTCGGCATTCCGGTCGGCACCGTGCGCTCCCGGCTCTCCCGGGCCCGTACGAAACTCGCGAAAGCCTCCAGGGAGGGAAAACGATGAACGAACTTCCCGAGCGCGACCTTCCGCCGGGCCGGCATCACCTGCTCAAGGAGCACCTGTTGACCGAGATCCGGCAGCACGGCCGGCAGCACGAGACGAAGGCGCCCGCGACACGGAAGGTCTGGTTCCGGCCCGCGCTCGTCGCGGGAGCGGTGGCCGCGGCCGTCACGGCGGGCGTCCTGGTCGCCTCGCCGTTCGGTGACCGGGCGGCGCAGGCGGGGCCGCCGTCGGAGGAGACCGTGCGGATGCTGGAGGAGATCGCCGCGGCGGCGCGGGCCCAGCCCGCCCCGAAGGACCTGCGCGACGACCAGTTCGTGTACGTCAGGACCAAAGAGCGGTACATGGAGACGGGCAGCGACGAGAAGTCGCGCCTCCAGCCCCTGCACGTACGGGAGTACTGGGCGTCGGTGGACGGCAGGCACACCGAGGTGATCAACGACCGGGTCGACCACTTCGACCACGAGCGCCTGCCGCCGGACCTGCCCCTCACGGAGAGCGACTCCCACTACCGCAGCCTGCAGAAGCTGCCGACCGATCCGGTGAACATGCGGGACTGGTTGTACCGGGTGGCCGCGGGCGGCGAGAGCAAGGACCAGAACGCGTTCGTCCAGGTCGGCGAGTTGTGCGGTGGTCTGATGCCGCCGGAGCAGGCGGCCGCGCTCTACCTCGCCGCGTCGACGATCCCCGGCGTCGAGGTGCGCGAGGACGTGGTGGACGCGGCGGGGCGGCGCGGTGTGGCCATCACCCGTGAGAACGACGGCGAGCGCCAGGAGCTGATCTTCGACGAGAAGACCAAGCAGTTCCTCGGTGAGCGGCAGGTGGCGGTCGAGGACCTGCCGACGGGCTTCAAGAAGGGCACGGTGACCGCCCACACCGCCGTCCTGGAGCGCGTCGTCGTCGACAAGGCGGGACGGCGTCCGTAGGTGCGTGTCCGCCGGGCTGCACGGGCCGGCTATTCCACCGTGATCGCGTCCAGCTGGCCCCGGAGGTAGACGTGGGAGTCGATGCCCTTCACGTCCGTGCCCGGGTCGCACTCGTAGAAGTAGACGAGGGACATCAGTTCCTCGGTGGGGTGGTCGGCGGGCGGGGGGAGGACGCGGTGGCGGCCGGACTGCCAGCGGTTCCCGGTCCAGCGGGCCATCAGGTCGCCGATGTTGACCGTGAACGCCTCCGGGTCGAAGGGGGCGTCCTCCCAGCCGCCCTCGTCCGTGAAGACCTGGAGGCCGCCCCGGCCCGCCTGCCGGTCGAGGACCGTGACCGTGCCGAAGTCCGTGTGCGGGCCGATGCGGAACTGGCCCGGCTCGGGGGCGCCGACGCGCTCCCGGCCCGGGTACCAGTTGATGTTGAAGCCCCAGGTGGGGTGGGTGGTGTGGCGGGTGAAGAAGTCGTCGGCCTCGCCCAGTGCCACGCCCAGCAGTTCGAGGAGGCGGTCGGAGAGGGAGCGCATCTCGTGGAGGTACGTCTGGACGAGTGCCCGTAGCTCGGGGGTCTCTTCCGGCCAGGTGTTGGGGGTGAACCACTCGGCGTCCACGGCCGGGTCGCCCGTCGGGTCGTCCGCCGCGAAGGACAGGGACTCCTTCAGGTCCGGGGGAGCGGGCGTGCCCTCCGCGTAGCTGTTCGCCTCGGCGCCGGGGCCGAGCCAGCCGCGCCCGCCGACCCGTACCGCGTACGGCCGCTTCGCCTCGGCGGGCAGGTGGAAGAAGCCGCGGGCCGACGACCGGATCGCCGTGCGCAGCGCCGGGTCGACGCCGTGCCCCGTCACCAGGAGGAACCCGGCGGTCCGCAGGGCCTCGTCGACGGTGCGGGCCGTCCGCGCGCGGGCGTCGGGGTCACCGGAAAGCCACGGCCGCAGGTCGACCGTCGGAATGCGGGATGCGCTGCTCATGCCTCCCATCGTGCCCCTCCGGGCCCCCGGTCAGGCCTCATCGGCCACGCCGATGGAGCCATCGGGAGGACGCCCCACTGGCGCGTGGACCAGCGTGCGCGCCCGCTCGTAGCTTCGGCGGCATGACCACCACCCAGTCCTCGGAGCGCACGGGCACCGCCCAGCTCACCGCCGCGATGGTGCTCTCCGGCACCCTCGGGATCTTCGTCGTCGAGTCCGGCGCGGCCGCATTCGACGTCGTCTTCTTCCGCGTCCTGTTCGGCGCCCTCGCCCTCGGCGCGTACGCCTTCGCGCGCGGCTACTTCCGCGACCACGGGCTCACCCTCAGGAAGCTCGGACTCGCCGCGCTCGGCGGCGTGTTCATCGTCTTCAACTGGGTGTTCCTCTTCAAGGCGTACGAGGCCACCTCGATCTCCCTGGCCACCGTCGTCTACCACACGCAGCCGTTCTTCCTGGTGCTGCTCAGCGCCGTCGTCCTGCGCGAGCGCCTGAGCCGCTCCCAACTGGGCTGGCTCGTCGCCGCGTTCGCGGGGCTCGTGCTGGTCTCCGGGGTGCGCCCGGGCGACACGGGATCGCTCGCGGGCATCGGGCTCGCGCTCCTCGCCGCCGCCCTCTACGCCCTGTCCACCCTCGTCACCATGGGGGTCCCCCCACGCGTTGAGCAGTGGGGGAGCATAACCGGCGTCCGCCCGCACCTGATCGCCCTGGTCCAAGTCGTCGTCGGCATCCCGCTGTTGCTGCCCTTCGCCGACTTCGGCGCGATGAGCGGCACGGGTGCCGGGTGGGCCTGGCTCGCCGGGCTCGGCGTGATCCACACAGGTCTGATGTACGTCCTGATGTACGCGGCGTACGCCAAGCTGCCCACCGCCAAGATCGCCGTGCTCGCCTTCACCTACCCGGCGGTCGCGATGGTCGCCGACTGGGCGGTCTACGGCCACCACATCGGGCCCGTCCAGGCCCTCGGCGTCCCGCTGATCGTCCTGGCGAGCCTCAGGGTCACGCTGGCCCGGGGGACCGGCCCTGCTCCCGCACGAGCCGCACGGCCTGCTCCACGAACAGCCGCACCTGCGGCGGCAGACGCTTCCCCGACCGCCACGCGAGCTGGGTCCACAGCGTGAACGGCGGCTCCCACGGCAGCCGTACGAGCGTGCCGTCCGCCAGCTCCCGCGCCACCGCCACGGCCGGCAGCAGCGCCACCCCGAGGCCGCCCGCCACGCCCTGCTTGGTCGCCTCGATGGTGCCGAACTCCATGAACGGGGGCGGCGTGCCGGTCCGGCCGCGCAGCTCCTCCTCGAAGAGGTCCCGGTACGGACAGCCGGGCTCGGTGCCGACGAGCTGCGCGGAGGCCAGGTCGTCCGTGGTGAGGTCCGCCGCTCCCCGCGCGGCCAGCGGGTGGGCCGGTGCGCAGACCAGGACCAGCGGCTCCTCGGCGAGGACCTCCGTCTCCAGGCCCTGGTGCGCGGTCTCCGGCTCCATCAGGAAACCCACGTCGTACGTCCCCTGCCGCAGCGCCCGCCGGGTCTCGTCGCCCAGGGTGGGGCGCAGCGAGAGCCGCACCTTCGGGTAGCGGTGGTGGAAGAGTTCGAGGAGCGGCGGGAGGCGGTAGGACGTCAGGGACTCCATCGTGCCGACCGCGATGGCGCCGGACGGCTCCTCGGCGTCGACGACGGCGGCCCGTGCCTCGTCGGCGAGGTCGATGATCTGCCGGGCGTAGGGGAGCAGCCGCTCACCCGCCTCGGTCAGGCGGATGCGGCTGCCGAGCCGGTCGAAGAGCTCGGTGCCGAGTGAGGTCTCCAGGGCGCGGATCTGGCTGGTGACGCTGGACTGCGCGTACTTCAGCTCGGTGGCGGCGCGGGTGAAGGAGAGGACGGTGGCGACCTTCTCGAAGGTCAGGAGGAGCCGCAGTTCCACGGCTCCTCAGCCCTCGTTGCCCTTGTCGCGCTTCTTCTCGTCCGGGTCCTCTTCCTTGAGGGACTTCAGGAACTCCGGGTTGTCGTCGGGTGCGACCCAGCGGGTCCTGCCGCCTCCGGTGCCGGGCGCGTGCCGCTTCTTGCCGGTGACGAACCAGGCGATCGGGCCGAGCAGCACTTCTCCGAAGAGCAGCACGATGATGACCCACACCACCTTGGGCAGATGCCTGACCTCCTTCTCCGGAGTGTTCAGGACATCGATGAAGGCGTAGATCCACACCGCCAGGACCAGCAGGAACGGCAGATACCTGAGCATGGTGGCGCGATCCCCCAAGCAGTGGCGGCGGAGGCCGTGCGAACCCCCGGTGACGGGGCCAGGGTAACCGGTGCCGGATACTGGAACGCATGGCTTACGACGATCTTCGCTCCCTGCTCCGGGCACTGGACCGCGAGGGCGATCTCAAGCGCATCAAGGCCGAGGTCGACCCGTATCTGGAGGTCGGCGAGATCGTCGACCGCGTCCAGAAGGCCGGCGGCCCGGCGCTCCTCTTCGAGAACGTCAAGGGCTCCGCGATGCCCCTGGCGATGAACGTGTACGGGACGGACCGCCGCCTCCTGAAGGCGCTGGGCCTGAAGTCGTACGGCGAGATCAGCGAGAAGATCGGCGGCCTGCTCAAGCCGGAGCTGCCGCACGGCTTCGTCGGGGTGCGCGAGGCGTTCGGCAAGCTCGGCGCGATGACGCACGTACCGCCGAAGAAGGTCAAGGAGGCGCCGGTCCAGGAGGTCGTCCTCACCGGCGACGACGTCGACCTGGAGCAGCTGCCCGCGCTCTTCACCTGGCCCGAGGACGGCGGCTCCTTCTTCAACCTGGGCCTGACCCACACCAAGGACCCGGACACCGGGGTGCGCAACCTCGGCCTGTACCGCCTCCAGCGCCACGACAAGCGCACCATCGGCATGCACTGGCAGATCCACAAGGACAGCCGCAACCACTACCAGGTGGCCGCCCGCAGGGGCGAGAAGCTGCCGGTCGCGATCGCCTTCGGCTGCCCGCCCGCCGTGACGTACGCGTCGACGGCGCCGCTGCCCGGCGACATGGACGAGTACATGCTGGCCGGGTTCATCCAGGGCAAGCGCGTCGAGATGGTCGACTGCAAGACGGTCCCGCTCCAGGTGCCGGCGCACGCCGAGGTCGTCATCGAGGGCTGGCTGGAGCCGGGCGAGATGCTGCCGGAGGGCCCCTTCGGCGACCACACCGGCTTCTACACGCCGCAGGAGCCGTTCCCCGCGCTGAAGATCGACTGCGTGACGATGCGGAAGCGGCCGCTGCTCCAGTCCATCGTCGTCGGCCGCCCGCCGACGGAGGACGGGCCGCTCGGCCGCGCGACGGAGAGGTTCTTCCTCCCCCTCCTCAAGGTGATCGTCCCGGACATCGTCGACTACCACCTGCCGGAGTCGGGCGGCTTCCACAACTGCGCGATCGTCTCGATCGACAAGAAGTACCCGAAGCACGCGCAGAAGGTCATGCACGCCATCTGGGGCGCGCACATGATGTCCCTGACGAAGCTGATCGTCGTCGTGGACAAGGACTGCGACGTCCACGATCTGCACGAGGTGTCCTGGCGGGCGCTCGGCAACACCGACTACGCCCGGGACCTCACCGTCGTCGAGGGCCCGGTCGACCACCTCGACCACGCCTCCTACCAGCAGTTCTGGGGCGGCAAGGCGGGCATCGACGCGACGAAGAAGCTGCCCGAGGAGGGCTACACCCGGGACGGCGGCTGGCCGGACATGGTCGAGTCCGACCCGGAGACGGCGGCGAAGGTCGACCGTCGCTGGAAGGAGTACGGACTCTCGTGAGTTCAGCATCAGCCGCGATCCCGCAGCCGGGGCGCACCAAGGCATTCCTGCGGCTCGTCATGATCGAGCACTCCGTGTTCGCGCTGCCGTTCGCGTACATCGCCGCGCTGACCGCGATGTTCCGGCTGGACGAGAACATCCACTGGGGGCGGCTGCTCCTGGTGACCGTCTGCATGGTCGGCCTGCGCACGTTCGCGATGGCGGCGAACCGGATCATCGACCGCGAGATCGACGCCCGCAACCCGCGCACCGCGCACCGCGAGCTCGTCACGGGCGCGGTGTCGGTGAAGTCCGCGTGGACGGGCGCGCTGATCGCGCTCGCCGTGTTCCTCGCGTCGGCCGCGCTGCTCAACCCGCTCTGTCTGGCGCTTGCGCCCGTCGCCGTGGTGCCGATGGTCGTCTATCCGTACGGCAAGCGGTTCACGAACTTCCCGCAGGCGATCCTCGGCCTCGCCCAGGCGATGGGCCCGGTCGGCGCGTGGATCGCGGTCACCGGCGAGTGGTCGGGCCAGGCGGTGATCCTCGGGCTCGCGGTCGGCGTGTGGATCGGCGGCTTCGACCTGATCTACGCCTGCCAGGACGTGGAGACGGACCGCGAGGTCGGCGTGAAGTCGGTGCCCGCGCGGTTCGGCATCCCCGCCGCGATCTGGGGCGCGCGCGGCTGCCACCTCGTGACGACGGCGCTCTTCGTCTGGTACGCCGCTTCCACCGACGCGGGCGTGTTCTTCTGGCTCGGCCTCGCGGTCGTGGCCGGTGCCTTCGTCTACGAGCACTCGATCGTGAAGCCGCACGACCTGTCCCGGCTGAACCGCGCCTTCTTCCAGGTGAACGGCTTCATCGGGATCGCCCTGTTCGCGTGCGCGCTGCTGGATCTGCTCGTACGCGGGCTCACCGTCTGAAACGCCGACGGATAGGCTGCACAGCGTGAACCCAGGAGATACGCAGCGTAGGCCTTGGATCGTGGGGGTGTCGGGCGCCTCCGGGACGCCGTACGCCGCCGCGGTGCTGCGCGCGCTGCTCGCGGCGGGGGAGAGCGTGGACCTCGTCGTCTCGCGGGCGTCGCGGCTGACGCTGCTCGACGAGACGGGCATCGCCTTCCGGGACGCGCACTGGCGGGACGACCTGCGGCAGTGGCTGGCGCGCGGCGCGGACGGCAAGCCGGCGGTGTTCGACCCCGACGTGTCCGACGTGCGGTACTGGGCCGCCGGTGATCTGGCGGCGGGACCGTCCTCGGGGTCGTACGCGACGAAGGGGATGCTGATCGTGCCGGCGTCCACGGCGTGCGTGGCCGGGGTGGCGCTGGGGCTGTCGAAGGACCTGCTCCAGCGGTCGGCGAGCGTGACGCTGAAGGAGGGCCGGCGGCTCGTGGTCTGCGTACGCGAGACGCCGCTGAACGGCCAGACGCTGAGGCACCTGGTGAGCCTGGACGACGCGGGCGCGATCGTGCTGCCCGCCTCCCCGGCGTTCTACGCGGGGGCGACGCACATCCAGGACCTGGTCGACTTCGTCGCCGGGCGGGTGCTCGACGCGGCACGGGTGCCGCACGGCTTGTACCGCCGGTGGGAGGGAGAGCTCGGCTCCGGCTCCCGGGGGGAATAGTGCCTCCAGCTCGGCCGTCCTGTGGACACATGGGAAAGATTCGCAGGGTTTAGACCCTGTTGCGCCTTAGATTCTGCACATAGACTCGCGGTATCGCTGAATAATGAAAGGCATCGCACCTATGGACGCCGTGGACAGGCAGCTCATCCAGGCCCTGCGGGAGAACGGCCGGGCCTCGTACGCAGAACTCGGGCGGCTCGTGGGCCTCTCCGGGCCGAGCGTCACGGACCGGATCAACCGCCTCGAGGCGGCCGGTGTCATCACGGGCTACCGCGCGACCGTCGACTCCGCCTCGCTCGGCCTCGGCGTCATCGCCCTCATCGGGATCTCGCTCTCCGACGCCGCCGACCACGAGGACGTGGCGCGGCGCCTGAAGGACCTGCACGAGATCGAGGACTGCTGGTTCATCGCGGGCGACGACTCGTACATGCTCAAGGTCAGGGCGAGCGACGTGGACGGCCTGGAGAAGACGATCCGCCGGCTCTCCGGCACGCGGGGCGTCTCCCGGACGCGTACGACGATCGTGCTCTCCACGAAGTGGGAGAACCGGGTCGGAGAGCTGCCCGAAGAGGAGTGAGGCGCGGGGGCGTACGGTTGGCGGGAGTTTGTCGTAGGGCGCGGGCCGCAGGCCGCAGGTTGCTGGAGAGGTAAGGGCGAGGGCATGGACGCAGGTCTCAAGCGCGAACTTGAGCAGAAGGTCCGGGACGGCGAGCGGCTGTCCCGCGAGGACGGCATCGCGCTCTACGAGTCGGACGACCTGGCCTGGCTCGGCGGCCTCGCCCACGAGGTGCGCACCCGCAAGAACGGCGACGTCGTGCACTTCAACGTCAACCGCCACCTCAACATGACGAACGTGTGCACCGCGTCCTGCGCCTACTGCTCGTTCCAGCGGAAGCCGGGCGAGAAGGACGCGTACACGATGCGCATCGAGGAGGCCGTCCGCCTCGCCAAGGCGATGGAGGGCGAGAACCTCACCGAGCTGCACATCGTCAACGGCCTGCACCCGAACCTGCCGTGGCGCTACTACCCGCGGTCGCTGAGCGAGCTCAAGAAGGCGCTCCCGGACGTCTCCCTGAAGGCCTTCACCGCCACCGAGATCCACCACTTCGAGACGATCTCCGGCATGTCGGCCTCCGACATCCTGGACGAGCTGATCGAGGCGGGCCTGGAGTCGCTGACCGGCGGCGGCGCGGAGATCTTCGACTGGGAGGTGCGGCAGCACATCGTCGACCACCGCACCCACTGGGAGGACTGGTCGCGCATCCACCGCCTCGCGCACGAGAAGGGTCTGAAGACCCCGTGCACGATGCTGTACGGCCACATCGAGGAGCCGCGCCACCGCGTCGACCACGTCCTTCGCCTGCGTGAGCTCCAGGACGAGACGAACGGCTTCCAGGTCTTCATCCCGCTGCGCTACCAGCACGACTTCGTGGACATGAAGGACGGCAAGGTCAGGAACCGCCTCCAGGCGCGCACCACCATGGCGTCCGGCGCGGAGGCCCTGAAGACCTTCGCGGTCTCACGGCTCCTCTTCGACAACGTCCCGCACGTCAAGGTCTTCTGGGTCATGCACGGCCTCCAGACGACGCAGCTCGCCCTCCAGCACGGCGCGGACGACATGGACGGCTCGGTCGTCGAGTACAAGATCACGCACGACGCCGACAACTTCGGTACGCCGAACAAGCTGACCCGCGAGGACCTCCTCGACCTGATCCGCGAGGCCGGCTTCCGCCCGGTCGAGCGGAACACGCGCTACGAGGCGATCCGCGAGTACGAGGGGCCGGACCCGCTGCTGCGGGAGACGCCGCAGGCGATGCGGGTCTGACCCCCTGCCGGGGACGACCCCCTGCCGGGGACGACCCCCTTGCCGGGGTCGGGCCACTCCATGCTTCACTGGAGAGGCTCGTCCTGCTCGGGCCCATTTCGGAACGGAAGAGTGGATTGACATGCTCCGCTACACGCTGATGCGCCTCGGAATCTTCGTGGGTTGCTTCTTGGTCGTCTGGGGCCTCGTCTACTCCGAGATCCTGCCGCGCGGACTCGGCGACTCGAACCTGCTGTGGGTGCTGCTGCTCTCGCTGGTCGTCTCCGCGCCCATCAGCTTCGTGGCCCTCCGTAAGGAGCGCGACCGCGCCTCGATGGACGTCGTCGCGCGCGTGGACCGCGCCAAGGCCAACCTGGAGGCGAACCGCACCCAGGAGGACGAGGCGGACGACGTGGCGCGCGCCCAGCGTTCGTAGTCCGTAGTCCGTAGTTCGTAGTTCGTAACGTTCATCACTCTCACCGGAACCCCGGCGCTGCGGCGCCGGGGTTCCGTGCGTTCCGGGCGGTTCCGGGGCCTCGCGGACGGCCGCTACCTCAAACAAGACCTTTGATGTTCTCAAAGCACGAGTGTTAACGTGTTTGTCATGAAGACAGCAGCAGCGCACCGTCACGCCGTGAGCGTCCCGCTCGTGGCGCGCCTGCATGTCGACCTCTGCCGCTGCATGTCCGCGGCCTGTCACATCTGAACGTGACCCCCGCTGCAGCGGCGCTGCTGACCCTTCGCGGTCGCCGCTCCCGTACGTCCCCCTCACCCTGACTTTCCTCACCGGAGTGTGTCCGTGTCCGCGAATTCCGCGACGCCCGCCGACAAGGCCGGCCAGCCCGAGAAGCCCCAGTCCGGCTTTCGGATACCCAAGTTCCTCAAGATCCCCTTCTGGGCGCAGATCCTCGGCGGTCTGGTCCTCGGTGTGCTGCTCGGCTGGATCGCCCGCGACCAGGACGTGTCCTGGCTCGTCACCACGCTGGACAAGGTGGGCAGCACCTTCATCCAGCTGCTGAAGCTCGCGGTCGCCCCGCTCGTCTTCTTCGCGATCCTGGTGTCGATCACCAACCTGCGGAAGGTCAACAACGCCGCACGGCTCGCCACCCGCACCCTGCTGTGGTTCATGATCACGTCGCTGATCGCGGTCGCCATCGGCCTCACCATCGGCCTGCTGACGAACCCCGGCTCGGGCACCGGCCTGACCCCGAAGGACGGCAAGGCCCCGGAGGACGCCGGCTCCTGGATCGACTTCCTGACCGGGATCATCCCGACGGACGTCATCACGCCCTTCACCGAGCTGAACGTCCTGCAGATCGTCTTCATGGCCGCCGTCGCCGGCATCGCCGTCCTCAAGATCGGCGACAAGGCGCAGCCCATCCTGGAGCTCAGCGAGTCCGTCCTCGCCCTGCTCCAGAAGGCCCTGTGGTGGGTCATCAAGCTCTCCCCGATCGGCACCATCGGCCTCATCGGCTTCGCCATCGCGGACTACGGCTGGAACCTCATCAGCAAGTACGCGACGTTCACCGCCGACATCTACGTCGGCTGCGCCCTGGTCCTCTTCGGCGTCTACCCGCTGCTGCTCGCGTTCGTCGCCAAGGTCAACCCGCTCCAGTTCTTCAAGGGCGCCTGGCCCGCGATCCAGCTGGCCTTCGTCTCCCGCTCCTCGGTCGGCACCATGCCGGTCACCCAGAAGGTCACCGAGCGCCTCGGCGTCCCGAAGGAGTACACGTCCTTCGCCGTGCCCTTCGGCGCGACCACGAAGATGGACGGCTGCGCCGCGATCTACCCGTCGATCGCCGCGATCTTCGTCGCCCAGATCTTCGACGTGAACCTGGGCATCAAGGAGTACCTGCTCATCGCGTTCGTCTCGGTCGTCGGCTCGGCCGCGACGGCGGGCCTGACGGGTGCCACGGTCATGCTGACCCTGACCCTCTCCACCCTCGGCCTGCCGATGGAGGGCGTGGGCCTGCTCCTCGCCATCGACCCGGTCCTGGACATGATGCGCACGGCGACGAACGTCGCCGGGCAGGCGCTGGTGCCGGTGATCGTCGCCGCCCGCGAGAAGATTCTCGACCGGGAGGCGTACGAGAGCGCGTCGGCGTCCCCGCTCGACGACTTCGACGAGTCGCCTTCGTCCCACGCGGTGCCTGCCACCGCCTGAGCCGCGGCCGGTCCATCGGCTGAAGCCCCGTCCCGGGATTCCGGGGCGGGGCTTTCCGGTGATCGTGGCCCGGTGTCCGTTGACCGTACGCTGGCGGGGGAACGGACAGCGTGGGAAGGCGGGGGCCGGGGTGGGTGTGGGTGAGAAGCGGCGGCAGAAGAGGATGCCGCGGGCCGTGCGTGAGCAGCAGATGCTGGACGCGGCGGTGCGGACCTTCGGGCAGCGGGGGTACCGGGCCGCTTCCATGGACGAGATCGCGGAGCTCGCCGGTGTTTCCAAGCCGCTCGTGTATCTGTATCTGAACTCCAAGGAAGAGCTCTTCGGCGCGTGCATCCGGCGGGAGGCCGCCGCGCTCGTCGCCGCGGTGCGCAAGGGTGCCGACGGGGCCGTGGGGGAGCCCGCCGACCGGCAGCTGTGGGACGGGCTGCGGGCGTTCTTCGCGCACACCGCCGAGCGGCCCGACGGCTGGTCGGTGCTGCACACCCAGGCGCGCACGCAGGGGGAGCCGTTCGCGGCCGAGGTCGCCGCGGCGCGGGAGGAGATCGTCACGTTCGTGACGTCGCTGATCGCGCAGGCGGCGCGGTCCGCGCACGGTGACCCTTCGCTGCCCGAGCGGGAGGTGGCGGGGCTCGCCCAGGCGCTCGTGGGGGCGGCGGAGTCGCTGGCGGGGTGGGCCAACACGGACGGGTCCGTATCGGCCAAGGAGGCCGCGGGCACGCTCATGAACTTCGCGTGGGCGGGGCTCGGGGGGCTGATGGAGGGGCGGCGGTGGTCGTCCCTCCCGTCTCCTTGAGGCGCGGCTCGGGGTGGTTACTCCTACGTAGGGTTACTCGTCGGTTATGAGCTGTTCGAGGTATTCGTCCTGAACGGGCGAGGGGCGCGTCCCGCGCTTAGGGTGAGCGAGGGGCACACCCTGGGAGGTTGCCGTGCGCAAGGCTTGTGCAGTCGCCGGCGTCACCGTTCTGGTCGTCGCGGGAGCGGGCGTGACGGGGATATCGGGCGGGCCTGGTGCCGCCGTCGCCGATGACGGCGGTGGGCGGCCCGACCTGGCGCGCTTCTATACGCAGAAGATCAAGTGGGCCGCCTGCGAGGGCGACACCGAGGCCGTGGCCGAGGCCACGGGCGGCGCCGACGACATCCGGTGCGGGAAGGTGACCGTCCCCATCGACTACGCGAAGCCCGGCGCCGGAACCGTCGACCTCGCGATGATCCGGATGAAGTCCAGCACCAGCGGCAAGCCGCGCGGCTCCCTGCTGCTGAACTTCGGCGGACCCGGCGGGCCCGGCGTCTCCGCCCTCGCCGGGGCGCAGAAGGAGTTCGGCTTCCTGAGCAAGGACTACGACATCGTCTCCTTCGACCCGCGCGGGGTCGGCCAGAGCGCCCCGGTCAGCTGCGGCGACGCCGAGGAGAGCAGCGACCCCATGGCCGGCGGCGCGGAGGACCCGGCCGCCGTGCTGAAGGAGATGCGCAAGGTCGCCAAGGAGTGCGCGGACAGATCGGGACCCGTCCTGCCGCACATGGGGACCGTCAACGTCTCCCGCGACCTGGACGTCATGCGGCAGGCCCTCGACGACAAGAAGCTGAACTACCTGGGGTTCTCGTACGGGACCCGGCTCGGTGCCGTCTATGCCGCCCAGTTCCCGAAGAAGGTCGGGCGGATGGCGCTCGACGGCGTCGACACGCTGACCGAGCCCGTCGCCGCACAGTCCCTCGCCACCACCGAGGGACGCCAGACCGCCCTCGACAACTTCCTCACCTGGTGCACGGGGAACGCCGGTTGCGTCTTCGGCACGGACGCGCGCAACGCGCGGCAGAGCATGGTCACGCTCATCCAGGAGATGGACGAGATGCCGCTGCGCTCCCTGGACGGCGCCGAGTTCACCGGCCAGGACGTCGTCAGCGTACTCAGTCAGGCGCTGTACAGCAGGCAGGCCTGGCCCGCGCTCTCGCAGGCCCTGGGGGCGCTGCTCGCGGACGGTGATCCGAGGGCGCTGATCCGGATGAGCGGCGGGCTCGCCCACGCGCCCGTGCGGGAAGGGGCGGTCGACAGGGGTGAAGACGGGATGGGGGGAGAAGTGCCCGCGGACAATATGGCCGCCGCCCTCATGGCCGTGAACTGCGCCGACGATCCGGACCGGCCCGACGCCGCGCGCATAGAGAAGGAAGTCGGCAGGCTCCAGAAGGAGTTCGACGCCGCGTCGCCCGTCTTCGGCAAGTCGATGCTGATGCCCGTGCTGCTCTGCTTCGGGCGGCCGCCCGGGACCACCTACATCCGTGAGGACGTACGCGACGTGAAGACGCCGAAGCTGCTGCTCGTCGGCACGCGCGGCGACCCGGCCACGCCGTACCGGTGGACGGAGGAGACCGCGCGGCGGCTCGGCTCGCAGGCCGTCGTCCTGGACAACAAGGGCGACGGGCACACGGGTTACCTGGGTTCGGAGTGCGTGCAGGACAAGGTGAACGGGTTCCTGCTGTACGGCGAGACACCCAAGTCGGGGAGCTCGTGCGCGGCGGAGTGAGCGCGGGCGGTCACTTGGGTCGGTCAGGCCGGTGTGGTCAGGCCTGGGTGGTCAGGCCGAGCATCGCCTTCTCGTCGGGCGTGCCCTGCTGAGCCTGGTAGACCACCATGCGCTGGCCGCCCGTCCTCGCCAGTGCCATCACCTCGTACGTGAGCGTCATCGGACCCACCTTCGGGTGCTCGATCGTCTTGGTGCCGCCGCCGCGCTCGCTCACGTCGTACCGCTCCCATATGCGGGCGAAGTCCGGGGACTTCAGGAGGAGTTCGCCGACCAGGTTCGTCAGCTGGGGCGAATCGGTGTCGGTGCCGCCGATCGCGCGCAGGTGTGACACGGACTTGGCGACCGTCTCCTCCCACGGCCGGTACAGCGTGCGGCCGACGGGGTGCAGGAAGACGTAGCGGATGAGATTGCGCTGCTCGGCGGGCCACTCCCACAGGCCCGGGAGCAGCGCCTTGCCGGGGGCGTTCGCGGCCAGCATGTAGTTGTGCCTGCTCACCACGTACGCGGGCAGCGGGGCCAGCGCCTCCAGGGTGCGCAGCGTGGAGTCGCGGACCGTGTGGTCGGGCGTCGGGTGCGGTTCCGTGAGGCGGCCCGAGGCGAGTTCGGCCAGGTCGCGCAGGCGGTCGTGGGCGTCGCCCGTCAGGCGCAGGGCGCGGGCCAGGGCGTCGACGACGGCGGGGGAGGGGTTCGTCTCGCGGCCGCGCTCCATCCGCGTGTAGTAGTCGACGCTCACCCCGGCGAGGGTGGCGAGCTCCTCGCGGCGCAGGCCCGGTGTGCGGCGGATCCCCGCGCCTGCGGGGAGGCCCGCCTCGGCGGGGGTCACCTGGGCGCGGCGGGCGCGCAGGTACCGGCCCAGTTCCGTGCCGGTGCCGGCACCGGTGCCGGTCCTGGTGCTGGTGCTGGTGGCTCGCGTTGCGCTGTCCGTCATCCGCTCATTGTCCCTGGCGGGGTACGAGGGCCGGGGGTGGCGTGGGGGGCTGTGTCAGGGCCAGGAACGCGGGACCCCGGTGAGGTGCGGCCTGCCACGGCGTGGGGCTTCGGCGCAGAGTGGATGACGTCAGGCGGCTCGGCCGCCGTGGCCCAGGGGGTGCACGGCACCGGGCCGCGGCCGCGGTGGCCCGAGCCGCCTGCGCCTCGCGGTACCGGTTGTCCATCGCCTTGCCGCTCCGCGACGGGCCTTCCCCCACCCGTCCCACCCGCCGTCCATCTCACCGTAGGAGCCCCCATGTCCGCCGCCGTCCTCGCGCCCGGCTCCGTCCAAGACGGTGCCGCCCGGCCCGCTCGCTCCGGCCCGGTCGCGCTCGTCGCCGCCCTGCTCGGCTTCGCCGTCATCACCATCGACGTCACCGCCGTGAACATCGCGCTGCCCGACATCCGGGAAACCCTGCACGGGGGCATGGCGGGACTGCAGTGGGTCGTGGACGCGTACACGCTGATGTTCGCGGCGCTGATGCTGTCCGCCGGGGCGCTGGCCGACCGGGCGGGGGCGCGGCGGGCCTATGTGTGGGGCGTGGGGCTGTTCACCGTCGCGTCGCTGGCGTGCGCGCTCGCGCCCGGGATCGGCGCGCTGATCGCGGCCCGGGTCGCCCAGGGCGCGGGCGCCGCCGTCGTGATGCCCGCCTCGCTCGCGCTGATACGGCAGGCGTACGACGATCCGCGTCGCCGGGCCCGCGCCATCGCGCTGTGGACGGTGGGTGGTTCGGCATCCGTCGCGGTGGGGCCTGTGCTCGGCGGGGTGCTGACGGAGGCCGCCGGGTGGCGGTCCGTGTTCCTCCTCAACCTGCCCGTGGGCGCGGTGATCCTCGTCCTCCTGGCCCGTGTCGCACGCTCCCCGCGCCGCCCGGCGCCGCTCGACCTCGCGGGCCAGGTGACGGCCGTACTCGCCCTGGCCGGCCTCGCGTTCGCGGTCATCGAGGGCGGGCACCTGGGCTGGGGGAGCGCACCGGTGCTCGCCGCCTTCGCCGTGGCCGTCGCCGCCGGATTCGCCTTCCACCGCGCGGAGAAGCGGCACCCCGCGCCCATGGTGCCGCTCGAACTCCTGCGGCGGCGGCCGGTCTCGGTCGCCCTCGCGGTCGGCTTCGCCGTGAACGCCGGGTTCTACGGCGTGACCTTCCTCCTCGGCCTCTACTACCAGCAGCTGCGCGGCATGTCGGGCGTCGAGGCGGGCTTGATGTTCGTGCCGCTCGCCGCGTTCATCACCGGGACGAACCTCGTCTCGCCGCGTGCCGCCGAACGGCTCGGGCGGCGTACGGTGATCGTCCTCGGGCAGGCGATCCTCGCCGTGGCCATGTTCGCGCTCGTCCCGCTGACCGCCGATACGCCGCTGTGGCTCGTCCTCGTCCTGCTCGTCCCCACGGGCCTCGGCGGCGCCTTCGCGGTCCCCGCACTGACCGCCCAACTCCTCGACAGCGTCCCCGGCGAACGCGCCGGCACCGCATCGGGCCTCCTCAACTCCCTCCGCCAGACGGGCGGAGCGATGTCCGTGGCCCTCTTCGGAGCGCTCCTCGCGGGCGGCGGAAGTGGTGACGGCGCCTCGGGGTTCTCGCTCTCCGGGATGCACACGGGGCTGGTCGTCGCGGGCGCCACGCTCTGCGCGACGACGGCCCTCGCGGCGTGGCTGCTCCCTCGCGACTGACCCGCATAATTCCCACCGTGGACCTACGACCCGAGCTGCTGCCCCCGCCCGTATCCCCGGAACGCCTGGTCGCGCTCAGCCGCGAGATCGAGGGGGTCGCCGAGCTGGTGCGTGACGGGGCCGGGGACGAGCACGTTGCGGCGTTCAACGCGGCGACCGGGCACCGGTACGGGCCGTTCGACTTCGTCGAGTACGACGGGTGGCGGAGCCTGGAGGAGTTCGCTCGGGAGGCCGCGCGGCCCGCTTGGCCCCGGGTGCCGGATGTCACGCGGGACGAGCTCGTCGAGATCGTACGGCGGGTTCTGGCCGACCCGGCGTCCCCGGACTGCGACCACTACCTGCTGCTCCTCGCCGCGAACGTCCCGCACCCCCGCGCCCGCGACCTGGTCCTGGGCGCGGACCTGGGGCCGGAGAGCGGTGCCGACGCGGCGGGGCAGGTCGTCGATGCGTTGCTGAGCTACCGGGCGATCAGTCTCTGAAGCGTCGCCCGGCCCGCGCGGCCCCATGTCACCTTGCCGCCCGGCAGGCCCCGTTCGCCGTTGCGGCCGATGGCGATGAGGACCAGGGCCTGCAGGATCGCCCGGCCCCGAGCGCGCCGGATCGTCGCGTCGTCGGCCCGCGCGTACGCCTCGAAGAAGCGTGGTGCCGCCCCGTTGGGCAGGAGCAGCCACGCCGCCGCGAGGTCCGTCGCCGGGTCGCCCGCGCAGAGTTCGCCGAAGTCGATGACACCGGAGAGGGTGCCGTCGGTGACGACCGCGTTCGCGGGGTGCAGGTCGCCGTGCAGCCAGACGGGGGTGCCTTGCCATGGGGGTGCCGTGACGGCGTCCTCCCAGACGGTACGGAGGGCTGACGCGCCGCCGCCCACCTCCGGTGCCAGGTCGCGGAGTTGCTGTTCAAAGACGTGGGTGAGGGTGGGGAGGGGTGCCCCTCGCTCCTGGACGCGGGGTGCGTCCGCCGGGGCCTCCTTGTGCAGCGCGCGCAGGAACTCCGCCAGCGCCTCGGCCGCGTGGTCGGCCTGGCTGACCGGAGTGCGGTCGGCCGGGGAGCCCGGCACCCAGGCGGCGATGGTCCACGGCTGCGGGAAGCGGGGCGTCGGCTCGACCAGGTGCACGGGGGTCGGTACGGGGAGGGGGAGCGTGGGCGCGAGCGCCGGGAGCCAGCGGTGTTCTTTGCGGAGCAGCTCCGGGGCGCGTTCCGTGCGGGGCAGGCGGGCGGCCAGGTTCTGGCCCAGGCGCCAGAGTTCGTTGTCCCATCCCCTGACCGGGGAGTGGATCTCCAACTCCGCGAGCTCGGGGTGCTGCTCCTTGAGGAGGGCGCGGATCAGGGTCTCGGTGACCTCCTCCACGTCAGGCCTTGGCGTACGGGAGGAAGTGGGACCAGGTGGTGGGGGCTATGGAGAGGGTGGGTCCGGTGGGGTTCTTGGAGTCACGGATGTGGATCGCGTGGGCGCAGGACGATAGCTCTACGCATGTGCCGCCCTCACCGCCGCTGTGGCTCGACTTCCGCCAGTTGTAGGCGACTTCGAGGCACTCGCCGCCTTCGCCGCCGCTGTAGCTGGATTTCCGCCAGTTGTAGGCGACTTCGAGGCAGTCGCCGCCTTCGCCGCTGCTGTAGCTGGACTTGAACCAGTCCAGTTCCTCGGTGCTCATCGCTCTCCCAGCATCTTCTCGATCAGGGCTAGGGACTCTCGTGGGTTGAGAGCCAGTCCGCGCATGCTCCCATAGCGGTCGGCGATCAGCCGTACCTCTTCGGGGTCGGTGATCAGACGAGGATGCCCCTGCGCCTCCGTATAAGCCACCTGCTGTTTGCCCTTGGGGGTCAGCAGGTTGAAGGCGCTGTCCAGGTTCGGGTGTTCCTCGCGATCGGTCGGCAGCACGTACAGCTCTACGTTGCGTTTGCGGCCCATGCGGAGCAAGTGCCGCAACTGGGCCTCGTGCACCACACGTCCGCCAATCGGACGCTGCAGCGCAACCTCTTCCAGCACGTAGGTCACAGCCGGAGAGGGCCAGTGATCGAAGATCTGCTGGCGGGCCAAGCGGTCGGACACCCGCTTCTCGATGGTGGCGTCGTCGAGGAGGGGGCGCCGGTAGGTGAATACGGCGCGAGCGTAGTCCTCCGTCTGCAGAAGGCCGTGCACGGTCTGGTTGCAGTAGTGGTGCAGCTCCACCGCCTGCGCCTCCATGCTCGCGTACCCCCGGTACCAATCCGGGTGCCGAGTCCGCGACTTCGCCTGCGCTTCCCGTACGTCATCAGCAGCCGCCGCCAGCGCTCCCCTCGCGTCGAGCGGCCCGTCCACACGGATCAGGAATTCCGGCTGCGGAGTCCGTACGCCGCGCTCCATGGAGGAGATCAGCGCCTCCCCGCAATGCGCCACCTTGCCGAGCTCCCGCTGGCTCATGCCCGCGTGTTCGCGCAGGGCCTTGATCTGTTTGCCGAGTGCGCTGAAGAGGTGGGTCGTGCCGTCCGCCTGGGACGGCCGCTCCGGTCGTTCCTCATGGTCTGTGCTCGCCATGCCCGTACCGTCCTCGCGTGGTCACGGTTGACGCCTCGTACAGCCAGGGCCCCGTACTCGTACATCTACCCGGCGTCATGGCGTCGTACCTGGGCAGCGTAGAACCGCTCGGCCACGCTGAGTCACATGAATCCCCGAATGACCACCCACGTCAGCGACTCCGAGGCCGCACCCCAAAGGTTTGCCCAACTGCTCAGCCCCACCCGGCGAGGTGCCCGTCTCGCACGGCGCCTCGCCACCCACCAGCTCGACCTCTGGGGCATCCCGCACGGGAGCGAACTCTCCGACGCCGCCGCACACATCGTCGCCGAACTCGCGGCGAACGCCGTCACGCACGGCCACGTGGCCGGCCGCGACTTCGAGCTGCGCCTCGTCCGGACGAGGCCCGACACGCTCCGTATCGAGGTCGCGGACTGCCGGGGCGACCGACGGCCGGAGATCCAACGAGCCGGCCCCGACGGCGAGTCGGGACGCGGGCTGTACGTCGTCGAGGCGCTGGCCAGCGCCTGGGGCGTGACCGACCGCGTCGTCGGCAAGACCGTCTGGGCCGAGCTGCGCCACGAGGGGCAGCCCGCCGCTAGCCCACCGTGAAGCGCACCTCGTGGACGGAGTTCCGGGCGCCGGGCGGCGGCTGGACGCGGCCCGCCGAGTCCGTCGCGCGGGAGCGGACCGTGTGCGGGCCCGGCCGGAGCGTGCGGCGGAGGGAGAAGCCCTGCCAGGTCGGCTCGGCGCCGAGGGTGTCGAGTGTGGCGGGCTCCCATGGGCCGCCGTCGACGGACAGGTCGAGGCGGACGACCTCCGTCGTGCTCCAGGTGCGGCCCCGGAAGACCACATCTCCGGGCAGGACACGGGAGCCGTCCGCAGGGGCGAGGATCTTGCTGTTGACGTCCACCGCACGCACCGGCTGCGGGGCGTCGTCCCCCGGCAGCACCCGCGTATAGAACCTCGTCGTGAACATGTGCTGCGGCCGCTCCTCCGTGAGGACGACGCGGGTCAGCCACTTCACGGAGTTGGTGCCGAACATACGGGGGACCACGGCCCGCAGCGGCCACCCGTGGCGGGCGCGCAACGGCTCGCCGTTCATGCCGTGGGCGAGGAACACGTCACGGCGGGCGGTCTCCAGCGGGAGGTCCTTCACGTACGAGAGCCCGTCCTCGCCCTGGAAGGAGCCGGTGTCCGCGCCCTCGAAGCGCACGTGCCGCGCGGCGGGCAGCGGGCCCGCGCGGTCCAGGAGCGCGGCCAGCGGCAGGCCCGTCCACTCGATGTTCGTCACCGCGCGCGTGGGCGTGTCGGGGCGGAACGGGCTGCCGAAGCACTCGTGGACGGCGGTGAGCTGTTCGCGCGGGAGGGCGAGGAGCGCCGGCAGGTCGAGGCGCAGGGGGCGGGCCACCAGGCCCTCGACCGTCAGTGTCCAGGTCGCGGGGTCGATCTCGGGGAGGCCCAGGTGGGTGCGTACGAAGACGTTGTCCACAGGGGTGACGAAGTCGGGACCCGGCGCGGGGTCCGCCCGCGAGGGGTCACTCGGCGGTGGCGTCAACGGCGCCGCCTCCGTAGCGGACGTCACGTGAGTGGACGTCACGGGTGGCGTCATCGGGCGGCCTCCTTTCCGGCGGTGCCTTCCGGCTCCGCGCCCGGCTCCGCCGTGGGGCGGTGCGGCATCGTGTCGGACGCCTTCATCGCCAGGACGAACAGGGCCAGCATGGCCAGGGACAGGGCCGTGGGTGCCAAGAGCATGACGAGAAATCCCCCCGGTTCTCGAAGTCGTGCAAACCTCGAGATCCTAGGGGGACTCCGCCGCGCTGCCCACTAATTTTTCACCGACGACCCGCAGGCCGTCCCAATCCCCGCGCCCGCGTCAGCAGTTGCCGCGCGCCGGCTTGCCCGCGAACCGGTCCGCCAGCCACCCTGCCGCGAACGGCGACTGCGTGATCACCCCGCTGACGTGTTCGCCGACGGCCACCTTGTGCCACTCCACGTTCGCGCCCCGCGCGCACCAGTCCTCGCGGACCTTCTTGCCCACGCTGTACGGGATGAGCTCGTCGCCGAGCGCGTGGTACTGGTACACGGGTGCGTCCGGCTTGACCGTGCCGACCCGTGACTCGTTCAGGCGCTGCTGCCAGTCGGCCTGGTGGAGGGGGTTCTTCGTGGTCATCGACGAGATCGGCTTGAACGCGCCGAGCACGGCGGCGTCCGCGACGCAGGCGTTCCGCAGGGCCGCGATGAGCTTCTCGCCCTTCGGGTTGAGGTAGGAGGCGAGGTTCAGCTCGGGGAAGGCCGCGTCCTGGCCGATCGCCGCCAGGAAGATCAGGCCCGAGCCGTACGAGCCGTCGTTGAACTTCGCGACCTTCATGAGGTCGCCGGGGATGCCGCCGGTCGCCGTGCCCTTGACGTCGAGGTCGGGGGCGTACGAACCGTGCAGTTCGGCCGCCCACGACGAGGCCTGGCCGCCCTGCGAGTAGCCCATGATGCCGACCGGCGTGTCCTCGCCGAGGCCCGCCTCGGGCAGCCGGATCGCGGCGCGGGCGGCGTCCAGCACGGCGTGGCCCTCGGCGCGGCCGACCGTGTAGGTGTGGTCGCCGGGGGTGCCGAGGCCCTCGTAGTCGGTGACGACCACCGCCCAGCCGCGCAGGGTCAGCTGCTGGATGAGGTTGGCCTCCACGGTGGTGCCCTTGGGGAAGCCCGCGCTGGGCGCGCAGTGGTCGCCGACGCCGACGGTCCCGACGGCGTACGTGATCAGGGGGCGGGGGCCCTCGCGGCCGTCCTGGGGCACGATGACCGTGCCGGAGACGGTGTTCGGCGCGCCCTTGGCCGTGGTCGAGCGGTAGTGGATCTTCCAGGCCTTCGTCTTCGTGGGCTGACCGGGCAGGGGGTGGAAGCTGCTCGGCTCGGAGCTCACGACGTCGCCGGGGGAGCCGGCCGAGCCGGACGGGCCGAGCAGTCCGAGGGGGCCGGAGGGGCCGAGAGGACCGGCGGAGCCGAGGGCGCCGGAAGAGCTGAGGGGGCCGCCGGCCGAGCCGGGGGACCCGGAGTCCTCGGCGTGCGCGGCGGTGAGCGGGGTGACGGCCGACAGACCGAGCGCGGCCACCACGGCCCACGCTCTGACGCTGGTACGTGTGTGCATGCGGCTCTCCCAACTGTCCTCAGGGGCGGAGGGGTGTTCTGACAATGACCGTAATGACCGGCGAGTAATCCATGGGTGACCCGGACGCTCACCTTCGTTGACTTCTGCTCACACTCAGCCGACCGGGTCTTCCGCTCACAGGTATCCAGCGGGCCGCCCCAACGCTACGTTCACAGAAGGGAAGCCGCGGGCTGCCGGGAGCACGCGGGTGACGCCGCCGGTGCCGTCACGGCGTACGAGGAACCACGAGCGCAGAACCACGAGCGCAGAACCGCGAGAGCAGGAACCACGAGAGCAGGAGTCACACGCCGGGAGCAGACCCACCGCCCGACCCCGAACGGAGACCGTCATGCCGGAAGAGACAAGCCAGCCGCGGCCCGCCCGCCTCGACCAGGCGCTCGCCTGCTTCTACGAGGCCCGCGGCCTGACGGACCCCGAGGATTCGCCGGGCGTCTACGGCATCGTCCTGCACGACATCGCCGACACCTACCGCGACGCCGACGACCTCGAGGAGGCCGCCGAGTACTTCCGGCAGGCCGTCTCGTACAAGCAGCGGGCCGGCAACCCGAGCGACCTCGCGACGACGATGACCGCCCTCGCCAACACCCTGGCGGCGCTGGGCGAGCGGAGCGAGGCGCGCGACGTCCTGGCGCGGCTGGCCGAGGAGGCCCCGAAGATCCCGGACACCGAGCGGCGGGCCGCCGTCCTGCACAACATGGCGCTCACGTACGAGGAGCTGGGGCGGGCCGGCGTCGAGGGGGCCTACGCCGACGGGGTCGCCGCCTGCCAGGCCGTCCTCGCCCTGGTCGACGGCGAGAGCGACCCGGGCTGGTACGCCTCCGTCCTCAAGGACATGGGCGACGCCTACGACGCGCAGGACATGGTGGCGCAGGCACACGCCGCCTACGAGGAGGCCGTCCGCTACACGCGGCGCATCGAGGAGACGTCCACGTCGCTGATCACGGTGCTCATCGCACTCGGCCGCACCAGCCGGCGCCTCGGCAAACTGGAGGGCGAGACGACGGTGCGCGCGGACGCCGCGGCGGTCAACGGCGCGGTGTTCGACGAGCCGGGCGGTCAGGCTCGGGGTGCGTCGTCCGGAGGTCGGACGGGGGCGGCGCCTGATGGTGCGGGGGGCGAGCCGACGGGCGGCGAGGAGTCGTAAGGGGCGCAGGCGGGAGCGGCGGAGCCGGGGCCCGGGACACAGGACCGGACCGTCTCCGTCCGGTACGCCCCGGGCGTCGTCCCCGTCCACCGGCGGAACGCCCGGTGGAACGCCGTGTCCTCGGAGAAGCCGAGCCGCGCCGCGAGCTCCGCGATCGGCTCCCGTCCCTCCACCAGACCGGCGATCGCCGCGTCCCGCCGCACCGCGTCCTTCAGCTGCTGGTACGACGTGGACTCCTCGGCAAGGCGGCGGCGCAGCGTCGCCGGGCTCACCGCGAGGCGCGCCGCGATCTCGCCGAGCGACGGCAGCCGCGGCGAGGTGCGCAGGGCGCGGGCGAGGACGCGGCGCACCTGCTCGGCGACCGTCGTGCCGTACTCGCGCCGGGAGAGCAGCTCGAAGGGTGCCCGGCGCAGCATCTCGTCCAGCGCCGCCTCGTCCCTGATCAGCGGCGCGTCCAGCCAGTGCGGGTCGAAGCCGGCGCCGGTGCGCTCGGCGCCGAACCGCACGGCACAGCCGAAGAGCAGCTCGTACTCGTCCTTGTGCGGGGGCGGCGGATGCCCGAACTCGGCCCAGCGCAGCGGGATGCGGCGGCCGATCAGCCAGCTGCACAGGCGGTGCCAGATGATGACGAGACACTCGGCGAGGAAGTAGTCCTGTTCCAGGTCGTCGCGGACGCCGAACACCGCCTCGTCGTCGCGGCGTTCGAGGACGAGGTCGGGGCCGCCGGGGAACAGGCCGTAGAAGGTGACGCCGCGCCGCACCGCGGAGCCGAGGTCGCCGCAGCCCAGCGAGGCCTGGCACATCATCGCGAACGTCCCCGGTCTGCTGACGGCGGAGCCGAGGCCGAGGAACTCGTCCTGCGTGACGCGGTACAGCTCGCGGAAGAGCCGGGCGAACTGGGGCGCGGTGACCCGGGCCCGGTCGTCGCCGAGGAGCAGCGGCGGGATCTGCGCCCCGCGCAGCAGCGGCACGGTGTCCACGCCGCGCCGCTCGGCGCCGCGCAGCACGGCCCGTACATGGTGCACGGTGATCGTCCGCCTGGCCATGTCACGACGGTAGTGACGGCTGAGCGGACCGGCCAGTGCTGCTGACGTTTCGCGTCATCCCGGGAGCCGGGTGCGGTCCCTAGCGTCGTACGCATGCAGCAGACGCGGAAGGACCCACTCAAGCCGTCCGAACTGCCCGGCAGTCTGGCGCTCCTGGCGGAGTGGGCGGCGGAGCGGCACGGGGAGCCGCCGGGGTCACCGGGGGAGTCACCGGGGAATCTGCCCGCTCTGCGCTTCCGGCGCGACGGGGCGTGGGCCGAGATGTCGTACGCGGAACTCCGGGACGCCGCACGGCGGGTGGGCCGGGGCCTGCTCGCACTCGGCGTCCTCTCGGACGACCGTGTGGCGGTCCTCGCCGAGACCCGTCCCGAGTGGACGTGCACCCACTTCGGCGTGCTCGCGGCGGGCGCCGTCGTGGTCCCGGTCTATCCGACGGCGGGGGACGACGAGGTCGCCTGGGTCCTGTCGGACTCGGGCGCGACGGTGGTGATCTGCGAGGACGCGGCGCAGGCGGCGAAGATCGAGCGGCTGCGGGAGCGGTTCCCGGACGTGCGGCACGTGATCCTCATGACGGAGGAACCCGCCGAACTGGCCGCACTCGACGCTCTCTTGGCGCGGGCGGAGGGCCGCCGGGCGGACGACCTCGCCACGATCATCTACACCTCCGGCACGACAGGGCCGCCCAAGGGCTGTCTGCTCACGCACGGCAATCTGCTCGCCGTGCAGGCTGCCGCCGTGCCGCTCGTCGACGGCGGCCCCGGCGACACGACGTACCTCTACCTCCCGCTCGCCCATCTCCTCGCCCAGCTCATCGAGTTCACGACGCTCATCGGGGGCGGCACGCTCACCTTCTTCGGCGGGCGCATCGAGGACGTGGTCTCCGAGCTGGCGGAGGCGCGCCCCACCCATCTGCCGTCCGTACCCCGGCTGTTCGAGAAGGTGCGGTCCGTGGTGCTGTCCCCCGCCGAGGCGCAGGAGGGCGGGCGCGAACGGTTCGAGGAGGCCGTCCGCATCGGGGTCCTCGCCGCCGACGGCAAGCTGCCCGCCGAGCTGAGGGAGGCGTACGAAGCGGCCGACAAGGCCCTCTACAGCCTGGTCCGGCAGGCGCTCGGCGGCCGCGTCCGGTGGGCGCTGACCGGCGGCGCGCCCATCGCGCCCGACACCGTCGACTTCCTGCGGGCCTGCGGCATCGCGGTCTACGAGGGGTACGGGATGACGGAGTCGGCGGGCGTCCTCACCCTCAACCACCCGGGCGCGGTCCGGTACGGCACGGTCGGCCGCCCCGTGGACGGCGTCGAGCTGCGCATCGCGGACGACGGGGAGGTCCTGGCGCGGGGCGCCATGGTCTTCCTCGGCTACCACAACAACCCCCGTGCCACGCGCGAGGTCATCGACGACGAGGGGTGGCTGCACACCGGGGACCTCGGCGCCCTCGACGAGGACGGGTTCCTCACGATCACGGGCCGCAAGAAAGACCTCATCATCACGTCCGGCGGCAAGAACCTCACCCCGTCGCTGACCGAACTGGCCCTCCAGACCACCCGCTTCGTGTCCCGGGCCGTCATGGTCGGCGACAACCGCCCCTACCCGGTCGCGCTCATCACGCTGGACGCGGAGGAGATCACGGCGTGGGCCGAACGCGAGGATGTGCGGCTGACGGACCCGCCGTCCCGCGACCCCCGCGTCCGCGCACTGGTCCAGGAGGCCGTGGACACCGCCAACGCCACGGTCTCCCGCCCCGCCCGTATCCGCGCGTTCGCGCTCCTGGACGAGGACTTCACCGTGGAGGGCGGCCTCCTCACCCCGAGCCTGAAGGTCCGCAGGAAGGCGGTGACGGAGCGGTACGCGGGGGTGGTGGAGGGCCTGTACGAGCAGTAGCCCCACGACCCGGGAGCTACTGGACGCCCACCAGACGCAGCAGCGCCGTGGTCGCCGCCGCGCCCACCACGACCACGGCGAACGGCGCCTTGCGCCAGGCGAGGACGCCGCCGACCAGGACACCGAGGGGCCGCGCCCAGCCCGCGAAGTCCTGGCCCTCGGTGAGGGCGCCGGTGGCGAGGAGGGCGACCAGGAGGACCGTGGCGGCGACGGCCAGCAACTCCTGCACCCGGGGTGGGAGTTCGACGCGGCCGTGCAGGACCGGGCCCGCCAGGCGGAAGACGTACGTGCCCGCGGCGAGGGCGAGGACGCAGGCGAGTGTGGCGTTCATGAGGTGCTCCTCGAAGAGGCGGGGCGGGGGCGGCGCGCCGCGAGCAGGCCGAGCAGGGCGAGCAGCACCGGCACCCCGGCGGGCAGCAGCGGCGCCGAGACCACCGCGATGACGGCACCCGCCGCCGCGGCCCGTCGCGCCGCGCTGTCGCTCCGCAGCGCGGGCAGCACCAGCGCGAGCAGCACCGCGGGGAACGCGGCGTCGAGGCCGAACCGGTCGGTGTCGCCGAGCGCGGACCCGGCGAGGGCGCCCGCCAGCACGCTCAGGTTCCAGGCGACGAACAGGCCGACGCCGGATATCCAGAAGGCGGCCCTGCGCTGCCGGCGCCCGCGCTGGGCCAGTACGAAGGCCGCGGTCTCGTCGGTGACCAGATGCGCGCCGATCAGCCGCGCCGCCCAGGACCGGCCGAGGTCGTCGGCGAGCGCCAGACTGAACGCCGCCGTGCGGGAGTTGAGGAGCAGCCCGGTCGCCGCCGCGGCCACCGGGCCGCCGCCCGCCGTGAGGATGCCGACCGCGCTGAACTGGGCGGAGCCCGCGTACACCAGCAGCGACATGAGCACCGGCACCCACACGGGCAGCCCGCCGCCGACGGCGATGGCGCCGAAGGAGACGCCGACGACGGCGTCGGCGAGCCAGACGAGCGCGATGTCGCGCAGGACGCCGGGTGGGAGGTCGGACAGGCGGACGAGGCCCTTGGGCGGGTCCGCGGGTATCGCGCCCGTTCGGTCGGACGGGTCGTCTGTTCGGTGTGGCGAACGCATGGGTCGTAGGATGGATGGAGCGGGGCGCGTTCGTCAAGGCGAACGATCAGTCCGCTGTGCCGAACAGGAGAGGGTCAGAGGAAACTGTGATGACCGACGGGTCCCGCATGCCGCGCGAGTGGGTCGCCGCCGCCCTGCGCCGGGAGCGCACCAGGGCCGGCCTCTCCCTCTCCGAGCTGGCCAAACGCGCCGGCATCGCCAAGTCCACGCTCTCCCAGCTGGAGGCGGCCACCGGCAACCCCGGCATCGAGACGCTCTGGTCGCTGGCCGTCGCGCTCGGCGTGCCGTTCAGCGTGCTCGTGGAGTCTCCCGCGCCCGCCGTGACGGTGATCCGCGCGGGCGAGGGTCCGACCATGCACGCCGAGAACTCGTCCTACGCGGGCACGCTGCTCTCCGCCGGGCCGACCGGCGTGCGGCGCGACATCTACCACGGGGCTCTGGAGCCGGGCGCGGCCCGTGAGTCCGACCCGCACATCCCGGGGTCGGTGGAGCACCTCGTCATCAGCACGGGCCGGCTGCTCGCGGGCCCGCGCGGCGAGGCGGTGGAGCTGGCTCCGGGGGACTACATGTCGTATCGCGGGGATGTCGAACATTCGTACGAGGCGCTGGAGCCCGGCACGACGTTCGTGATGATCATGCAGCACACCTAGGGCCGCCAGGGCCCAGGGCCGGGGCCCAGGGGCCGGAAAAGGCAGGAGCCCCGCTTCCCCCGCTCGCGCGGAGGAGCAGGGCTCCTTGGGTACTGCATCCATGTCCGGATCAAGTCACCGGAGGAATCACACGACTCACTGACGTGAGGCGTCCGATTACTGGGGGGTGACGTTCTCCGCCTGCGGACCCTTCGGGCCCTGCGTCACGTCGAAGGAAACGGCCTGGTTCTCCTCGAGGGAGCGGAAGCCGTTCGCGTTGATCGCGGAGTAGTGGACGAAGACGTCCGGGCCGCCGCCTTCCTGGGCGATGAAGCCAAAGCCCTTTTCAGCGTTGAACCACTTCACGGTTCCGGTAGCCATAAGCCCTCCTTGGGCCAAAGGGTTGCCCTGCTCCAGAACCAGCGATTGTTTAAACAACTGCATAAGTCTGAAAACGACGAGAGCCTGCGGGTTACATGCTCCGCAGGCTCTGTACTGCAAGGGAAACCAAACTGCAACTTGCGGCGAGCTTAGCACGCAGACCCGGGAATGCAATAGGGGGCAAGATCACGTCACCCGGATGTTTGACGGGGCTCCCGACGGGGTTGACGGAGGGGGTCGCGCGGGCGCGTCGGGCCCCCGGCGCCCGAACCCTCCCGCACGAGGGCTAGCCTCGCCGATGTGGACAATTCTCCCCTGAACGCCTTCGCGGGGGCAGGCGCCGAACAGTCGCACGACTCCCGCCGCATTCCCCGGCCCCGCGTCGGTCACATCCAGTTCCTGAACTGCCTGCCCCTGTACTGGGGGCTCGCGCGGACCGGAACGCTCCTCGACTTCGAGCTGACCAAGGACACCCCGGAGAAGCTCAGCGAGCAGCTGGTCAGGGGCGAGCTCGACATCGCGCCCGTGACGCTCGTCGAGTTCCTGAAGAACGCCGACGACCTGATCGCCTTCCCCGACCTCGCGGTCGGCTGCGACGGGCCCGTCATGTCCTGCGTGATCGTCTCGCAGGTGCCGCTGGACCGGCTCGACGGCGCCCGGGTGGCGCTCGGCTCCACCTCCCGCACCTCTGTGCGGCTCGCGCAGCTGCTGCTCGCCGAGCGGTACGGCGTGCGGCCCGACTACTACACCTGCCCGCCCGACCTGGGGCTGATGATGCGGGAGGCGGACGCCGCCGTCCTCATCGGCGACGCGGCGCTGCGCGCGAACCTCATCGACGGGCCGCGGCTCGGCCTGGACGTGTACGACCTCGGACAGCTGTGGAAGGAGTGGACGGGCCTGCCGTTCGTCTTCGCCGTCTGGGCCGCCCGGCGCGACTACGCGGCGCGCGAGCCGGAGGTCGTGAGCGCCGTGCACAAGGCCTTCCTCGCCTCCCGCGACCTCTCCCTGGAGGAGGTCGGGAAGGTCGCCGAGCAGGCCGCGCGCTGGGAGTCCTTCGACGCCGAGATCCTGGAGCGGTACTTCACGACGCTCGACTTCCGCTTCGGCGCCGAGCAGCTGGCCGGCGTCACCGAGTTCGCCCGCCGGGTCGGCCCGACGACGGGCTTCCCCGCGGACGTCCACGTGGAGCTCCTGAAGCCGTAGCGAAGCCGTGGCCGAGAGCCGCGGCCGAGCCGCGGCGGCGAAGGCGCGGCAATTCGCCCGGGCAATATCGGAATACGGCCGATAACGCAATAGCGTCCGGCCTTCGGATTGCGTCCAGGCGGCACCACGGTGAACGGCAGACTCTTGCCGCTCTCGCCTTCCGGCAATTGCCGGACAGGGGTACGTCGGGGGTGCGTCAGGGGAACGTAGCGGAGCATTCTGGTCATTGCGCACGTGTGGCGGCGAATGCGGGCGGGTGCGTTACCGCCCCCGCTTCCGCACTACGCTGATCCGGAGTGCTGAGGCGCGCGAGGTGTCCGGACAGCACGCCTGGGGGAGGCCACGGTCATGCAACCGCTCGAAGCCGGCGAACCCACCACGATCGGGCCCTACCGGCTGCTCGGCCGGCTCGGCTCGGGCGGTATGGGCCGGGTCTATCTGGGGCGCAGCGCGGGCGGCCGCACCGTCGCGGTCAAGGTCGTGCACCCGCACTTCGCGCTCGACGAGGAGTTCCGGGCCCGCTTCCGCCGGGAGGTCGACGCGGCCCGCCGGGTCGGCGGCGACTGGACGGCGCCCGTCCTGGACGCGGATCCGGACGCGTCCGTTCCGTGGGTCGCCACGGGGTACGCGGCGGGTCCGTCGCTGACGGAGGCGGTGCGCGAGGGCGGGCCGCTGCCCGAGCACTCCGTACGCGTCCTGGGGGCGGGCCTCGCCGAGGCCCTGGCGCACGTGCACGGCCTGGGGCTCGTCCACCGCGACGTGAAGCCGTCGAACGTACTGCTCACGCTCGACGGGCCGCGCCTGATCGACTTCGGCATCGCGCGCGCCACCGACGGCACGGCGTCGCTCACCTCCACCGGCGTCTCCATCGGCTCCCCCGGCTACATGTCGCCCGAACAGATCCTCGGCAAGGGCGTCACGGGCGCGGCGGACGTCTTCTCGCTCGGCGCGGTCCTCGTGTACGGGGCGACGGGGGAGTCACCCTTCCCGGGCGACTCGTCGGCCGCGCTGCTCTACAAAGTCGTCCACGAGGAGCCCGAACTGGGCGCGCTCACCGGTGACCTGCGGGAGCTCGCCGCCGCCTGCCTGGCCAAGGAGGCGGCCGCGCGGCCCACCCCGGAGGAGCTCGCCCGCCGCCTGGCCCCGGCGGGCGCGGCGGCGCTGGTGGCGGCGGGCTGGCTGCCCGGCCCCGTCGTGGAACGCGTGAGCCGGAGCGCGGTGCGGCTGCTGGACCTGGACACGGGGGCGGGCGTGGAGGCGGGGGCGGGGGCGGCGGCCGGTGCGGCTTCGGTGAACGCTCCCTCCGGTCCCGTGCCGTTCAACGCCCCGTCTGTGGAAGGCTCGTTCGGGCCGCCCGACCCGTCGTACGACTCGGCCGCGGCCCCCGCGTGGCCCCCGCGGGCCGACCGGGTGCCGGAGCCCCGCACCGAGCCCTCGCCCGGCAAGTTCTCCGTCTCCGTCGCCGCGACCTCCGTGCCGGAGGGGCCTGACGGGCGCGGCCGCAAGGTGAGCTGTACGCTCGCGCTCGCCGTGGCCGGAGCCCTTGCCGCCGTCACGGTCGGCTCGGTGTTCGTCTTCGGGATGCTGCCGAAGGACGACGACATGTCGGGAGGCGAAGGACCGCAGCCACCGGCCGCGACCGGCGCGCCCAGCGCGCCCGGCGACTCCTCGGGCGCCGGGAAGGTCCCCGAGGCCTATCTAGGCACGTGGCGCGGCCGGGCGGACGCGAGCGGCGGCACGATTCCTCTCGGCACGTTCACGGTCACCCTGCGCCAGGCGAAGCCGGGCGAACGCCTCGGCACGGTCCTGCAGCGCGACCCGATCGGCAACACCTGCACGGACGTCCTGACCCTCAAGTCGGCCACACCCGAGCGGCTCGTGGCGACGGGCAAGGGGGCGGAGGGCAACGGCGGCCAGTGCTCGCAGACGTCCCACACGGTCTATCTGCGGCCCGACGGCAAGAAGCTCATGTACACGTCGGACGACCCGAAGGCGGGGGATCCGAAGGCGCGGCTGTCTCCGGTGGAGTGAGCCGGGCCTTGCGGCGTTCGACGTAGCGGTACGCGAGCCAGCCGCCCAGTGCCGCGCACAGCAGGGCGGCGGCGATGCCGGGCACCCACAGGTAGGGGTACTGCTCCTGGATCCAGCAGGACCGGCCGTGGTCGTAGCACTCCGGGCCGCGGCGGCGGCGCTTGGGCCGGGTCGCACTGAAGCAGAGCAGCAGGAGCAGGCACGACAGCGCCACGCCGGGCAGCGCGGCGACCGCCCAGCCCAGCGAACGGGCCGTCTCCTTCCGCCAGTTCGCCTGCTTCAGCGGGGCGACGATCCCGGCGACGGCGGGCGGCACGAGCAGCCCGATGGTGATCGCGAAACCGTAGCCCCCGCCGGGCCAGGCGGGGGCCAGCTCCCCCCAGAGCGTGGTGCCCCAGGCCATGTCGGCCAGGGCGAACAGCATGATCACGACGGTCACCGTGAGGAACATCAGCGAGCCGAAGAGCCAGTCGCCCCGCTCACGCTCCTCGGACCGCTTCCCCGACCGGGGCGAGGTCCGCGCCCCCGGCACATGCTCGTACCGCAGCGCGGCCCCCGCCGCCCGCCGCCGGGCCTTCTTCGCCGATCCGCCCACGGACGCCCCCTCCGCCTACGACGGAGTGGTCAGCGTGGCGAGTTCCCCGGTGCCGAGGTGCAGCATGCCCTTGCCGGGCGTCACCGGGCCGCCGACCACGCTGCGCGAGATCCTGAGCCCGATGAGTTCGCCGCTGGAGCTGTCCTGCGGCGACAGCAGAATGCCGCGGCGCCCCTTCTTCGCGTCGACCTGCCAGCCCGAGAAGCCGCTGCACACGTCCTCCTCGTCACCGGCGAGGACCAGCGCGAGGCCCAGGTCGGCGCCGCGCTGGATGATCCGCTTGAACTGGCTCGCGGCGTCCGCGTCCTCCAGGATCTCGGCGTCGTCGATCAGGACGACGACCGGCTCGTCCGGCGACGCGTCCGCCCCGTCGATGAGCTCCTCGAACTCGTCCTCGTCGATGTCGTCACCGGTGAACACCTTCAACACGCCCTCGGCGCCCTCCAGTTCACGCAGCGGCGACTGGCGCGGGGCGGCGACGACGAGACGTACACCCTGCGCGCGGAACGACCGCGCCATGTTCATCAGGACCGTCGAGCGCCCCGACTTCGCCGGGCCCGCGATGACGAACGCCGGCACGCCCTGCGCCAGGTCGGGGCCGTACCCCATGACCTCGTCGCCGCCGATGCCCACCAGCGCCCACAGCTTCGAGCGCGAGGCCTCCGGGTCGCGGAGCTCCCACGCCTCCTCGAAGGTGATGCGGCTCGGCAGCGTGTCGACGCGGAACGGGCGGCGGTGGCGCGGCACTTCGGCGTCGCGGGCCGCGGCCCGCTCGCCGATCGCGGCGATCGCGGCGGCCTGCCCCTGACCCGTCGAGTCCTCGGAGAGCAGCGCGAACTGCGTCTCCGTACCGCTCTCGTTGCGGAAGGCGCGGCCCGGCGCGATCTCCTCGGGGACCTTGCGGGCCGGGATGCCGAGCATCGAGAAGTCGGAGCGGTCGGCGAGGCGCAGGCCGTACTTGTCCTCGGTGAGCGAGGAGATGCGGCCCACCAGGATCTGCCGGTCGCCGGTCATCACCATGTGGATGCCGACGCTCGCGCCCTCCCGCATGATCGTGGTGATCTCGTCGGTGAGCGAGCCGTGGTCGATCTCGCCGAGCGTGGGCAGCCAGCCCTCCCACCGGTCGAGCAGCACGACCAGGTGCGGCAGGCGCTCGTCCTCGGTGGCGTCGGCCCGCTGCTCGCCGATGTCCGCGTACCCCTTGTCGGCCAACAGGTCCTGGCGGCGGGAGAGTTCGCCCTTGAGGCGGTTGATGAGGCGCACCACGCGCTCGGTCTGGTTGCGGCCGACGACGGCGCCGCAGTGCGGAAGCCGGGTCAGCGCGTTGAGCGCGCCGTTGCCGCAGTCGATGCCGTACAGGTGGACGTCGGCGCAGGAGTGCGTGCGCGCCAGGGAGCCCGCGATCGTACGGAGCACCTGCGAGCGGCCGGAGCGCGGGGCGCCGCCGATCATCAGGTGGCCGAAGCTCGCGAAGTCCACGACGACCGGGCGGCGCGCCTGGTCGGCGGGCAGGTCCTCGACGCCGTACGCGGCGGGCGTGAGCGCCCCGGGAGCCGTGCGCGGCGCGGGCGCGGGGATCTCGTCGAGCAGCACGGTCTCGCCGAGCGCGGGCAGCCACGGGCTGTGCTGGGCGGGGATGCCCATGACCCGGTTGGCCTCGATGATCTCGTCGACCAGGACCTTCAGGTCGGTGATCTCCTCCTCCTCGCGGGCCTGCGCCTTCGGCTTCACCAGCGAGGCGCGGCCGAGCGCCGACCAGTCCAGGGCGTCGACCCAGGGCGCGAGCAGCGTCGGGTCGGCGGCACCGGGCCTGCGGCCACCGACGCGGCCCGACTGGAAGGGCACGAGCGAGGCGTGCCCGAGCCGGACATAGGCGCGACCGGGGGTGTTCTTGCTGATGTGCCCGGCCTCGGGGGAGTCGATGACGTCGGTGGACTCGCCGCCGTCCGTCACGCGCAGCGCGATGCGGAGGTTGGTGTTGGCGCGGATCTCGGGGGAGACGACGCCGGAGGGCCGCTGGGTGGCGAGGAGCAGGTGGATGCCGAGCGAACGGCCTCGCTGGGCGATGTTGACGAGGCCCGTCACGAAGTCGGGCAGGTCGCGCACCATGGACGCGAACTCGTCGATGACGATGAGGAGTCGGGGCACGGGTGCGTGCGACGGATCGCGCCGCACGAGGTCCTGGTAGTCCTCGATGTCCTTGGCGTCGGCGTCAGCGAGGATGTGCTCGCGCCGCTTCAGCTCGGCGCCCAGCGATTCGAGGGCGCGCTCGACGAGGTGCGCGTCGAGGTCGGTGACCATGCCGACGGTGTGCGGCAGCTTCACACAGTCCTTGAACGCGGACCCGCCCTTGTAGTCGACAAGGACGAAGGTCATGTTCTCGGGCGTATTGGCCACGGCGAGGGCGGCCACGATGGTCTGCAGCAGCTCGGACTTACCGGAACCGGTCGTACCGGCGATGAGACCGTGCGGCCCGTCCTTGCGCATGTCGATGCCGAACGGACCGTCGTACGACTCACCGATGACGGCCATCGTCGACTGCCCGCCCGCCTGCCAGCGGGCGGTGATCGCACCGGACGTCGGCGGCTCCAGCTGCAGCACGTCGAGCAGCCGGCTCGACCCGGGCAGCGCGGAGTCCTCGGTCTCCCCGCTGATGTCGCGCAGCGGCGAGACGGACCGCGCGAGCCGCAGACACCAGGCGGGCGTCACGAAGTCCGGGCGCACGTCACGCAGCCGCTCGGCCCCGCTCATCTCCACGCGCAGCCTCAACTCCCGCGGGGCGTCGGCCTGCTGCGGGTCGGGCGCGGTGGTGTGCCAGGCCTGGAAGGAGGGGAAAGCACCGGGGGCCTGCTGGGGCGGGGCGGGCGCGTGCGCGGCACCCCGGGGCGCCGGAGGGGCCATGCCGCTCGCGTAGGCGTTCGGGTCCGGCTTCGGCTCGGCGACCACGAAGGCCTGGCACTCGCCCGGCAGGAACCGTTCTTCGGTGTCGAGGCAGAGCGCGTACATGTGCACGGCGGGGCCCTCGCGCAGCAGCCGCACCACACCCGGCAGGGACCGCAGCCGCCGCGACCCGTCCCACACCACGACGATGTCCGGATCGGAGAAGTTCGCGCCCTGTCCCTTGTTCTCCTCCATGGCCTTCACGCGCGCGTCGAGGATCTGGGTCAGCTCACCTATGCGGGCGCCGACGGTCTCGGCGTCCGTCCCGATGAGGACGTTGATGTCCTGGCCGCCCGAAGGACGGGCGTGCGGCAGCCACCGCACCCAGTCCCAGCTCTCCTTCGACGTGGCCTCGGTCAGCACGTAGAACTGCACGTCCATCGGGCTGTGCAGCGTCGCGGCCTGCGCGACCGCCCAGCGGCCGAGCGCGGTCGCGGAGTCGTCGGGCCCCGCGATGCCGATGACTCCGAGCCCCTTCAGCGGCAGGGCGACCGGCGCGTCCTCGATGTGCCAGGTCACCTGCCGCCGGTGGTCGTCCTTCTCCGGGTCGTCCAGCACGACCTCGGAGGGCAGCCGCCCGGTGCCGAAGCGCAGCAGGAGGTGATCGGCGTCGGTGCGCCGCCGCTCCCACAGCCGGGTCCGCGGCCCGGTGCTCAGGGCGAGCACGGTGGCCGGGTCGGGGACGGCGCTGCGCCGGTCGAGCCGCTCGGCGACCAGCGCGTCCTGCGCGTCCTTCTCGATCCGCGCCTTGGTCTCCTTGTACTCCTTGACCTGCTTCGCATGGGACTTGCGCCCGTGCTTCTTGTCCATGAAGTAGTTGCCGAACAGCATGATGGGACTCAGTCCCGCCATGATCAGGTAGTACCAGCGATCGAAGATCATCGCCGCGACGACGGCACCGACCAGCGGGAACAGCGCCATCAGCCACGGCAGCGGCCGCGCCTCGTACTCTCGGGGCGGGGTGGGCAGCCGGAAGGAGGTCTGGCGCTCGGGCGGGCGCAGCCGCGGGGGCCGGTTGTAGTCGAGCCCGGCACCGTCCTCGGACCACTTGAGGGCGGCGTTCGGAGGGGTGTACCTGACGAGTTCGAGGAGGGTGTTGCCGAGGGCGATCTGCGCGCCGAGCGGCCAGGCGACGGTGTCGGCCGGCCCTTTCGCCCGCGCCTTCACCCGGGCGTCCCGCCGCTCCTTCCACTCCTTGCGCGCCTGCTTCTCCCGCTTCTCCCGGGCCTTCCGCTCCTTCCGGGACTCCCCTTCGGGCGGCACGGCCACCCCGGCCGGCTCGGGCTCCTCCTTCTCCACACCGAAGGGCTCACCGTCGACGGTGACGCCCTCCTTCTCCTTCTCTCCCCCGTGGAGGGTGACGTGGCAGGTCCCGTCGGTTGCAACTGACAACGTGAGGGCGCGCGAAGCCATCTCGGGATCGTCGATCCGGATGTACGAGGCGGGCCCACTGCCGATGTCGTAACGCCCGATCCCGAGCCGGTGCACGGCGCCTGCGGCGGCCCCGCTCGCGACGCGCAGCTCGACGAGTCCGGAGGGCTCACCGGGCAGACACCCGGCGGGATCGTCGAGGCTCACGATGGCGCCCTCGCGCAGCGGCGAGGTGACGACGGTGGCGGTGGGATCGACGGCGTACCCGTCGACGTAGATCATCGGGGCGCCGCGGCCGGGCGCCTGCTGCCCCTGCCCGATCGGAATGATCTGCGCACCGCTGTGGCCGACCTGCCGGGCCAGTTCCACCGCGATGTCCTGCACGGTGGACTCGGGATCGGCGTCGAGAACCACGTCGGCGGAGCCCCCGCCGAACGGGTCGACGACGGTCAGAGTCAGGCGCACGATCGTCCTCCCCGGAGCTGAACAATGCGCCTGACGATATCCGCTCGCGCCCGGCGGTATCCGCTCCCCCCTTCCCACAGGCAACGGCCTGCACACACTCCCCGCACCTGCCCCATACCGGAACCAAGCCCACCACTTCGCACTCGCTCATAGCAGAGCTGTGACTCAACCGGGCTGCGTTCCCAGCAACCTCACCCGTAAGCTGCTGGCGCACGAGCGGAAGATCGCACCATCCGCAAAGAGGAGCCACGGGGGTTGGCCCTGCGGCGAGTTGATAGGAGAGAGCCTCATGGCCAAGGACCTTGATGTCACATATCAGGACATGCGTGACGCGGCGAAGCACGTCGTCAAGGAGAAGGACAAGCTCAACGAAAAGCTGGACGGCCTGAAGAAGTACATCAAGAACCTCGTCGAGACGGGCTTCGTCACGAAGAGCGCCTCGAAGGCGTTCGACGAGAACTTCGACGACTTCGTCGAGGGCGCGAAGAAGACCCTCGAGGGCCTGGACGGCATGGGCGACTACCTGACGAACGCCGCCGACAAGTACGAGCAGATCGATGACGAGCTGGGGCGGGCTGCGCGGAAGTAGCCGACCGGCGTCACGCCGACGGGGAGTGGGGTGTCGGAGGCCGGCTCCGACACCCTGCCCCGTGTCCTATCAGTCCCGTCAGCGGCGGCTGAAGGACGGCACCGCCGCTCAGTTGTCGTTCTGGGGCTGTTGAACCGTGTGCCGTCGAATGGCGTGCATATGGAGTTCACTGCGGAACTCCTCCGCCGTGAGCCGGATCCAGGACGCGTCACGAAACTGCAGCAGCAGCAACTGGGACCGGAACTCACCGTGGAACGGGTCGACGAGCTCGGCGGCGCCGGCAGGCAGGCGGGCGACGATCTCCATGTGCTTCTCCCGCCCCACCGAGACGCGGCGCGGCGGAGCAGCCAGGACGATCTCGTCCTCGGTCGCGACGACGAAACGCTGATGGTGAGAGGAATGGCTGTACCAGCGCAGCAGGAACTGCCCTGCTTCTCCGCTCCAGTTGCCGTCGAAAACGCGGTCGAGCCCCTGCTTGTCGACGAGTATCTTGAGCCGCGCCTCGTCCTCACGCGCCCGCCGATTCTCGTCTCCGTTGTTCTCGAACAAGAACTCACGGAGACGGTCCAGCAGGGACAGCAGCGTGACGAACGGCAGGAGAGGTACGGCCAGCGCCGTGCCGAGCATGCCCAACGGCGGCATGGCCGCGGGACGCAGCCGCGGCTCACCGGCTGCCCGAAGCGCGTCGGCCGGGGGCTCGGGGATCTTGTCGATCGTGCACCATCCCGCGGCTTCGGCCCGGATGCCGAGGCGTTGGGTGATCATGCGCTGGTCGCCCCTGGATGTCACGTCAGGACTCTCCTCGTCGGCACGGAACAGACTTGCTGCAATCGAGAGGGTATCGGGTGCCGGGTGGCGCCCGGGAGGAAGAAATCGGCTGGCGCGACCGCCGTTGTCAGGCGCTCGGCCGGCCTCAGCCGGAAGGGGGGTGGTCCTCATGGGGGACCACACAAAAGCGGATCTCGCCGCCATAAAGAAGTGCTCGCGGGACCTGGGCAAGATCCACAGCGAGTTCGAGCGGAACGGCAATCCCGCTGACGAGTATGGGCATGCGGTAGGCCATGGTGGCCTGAAAGATGCCTTCTCGGAATTCGGGGACACCTGGAAGAAGACGCGGAAGAAACTCATGAAGGAACTCGAGAAGCTGGCCGAGTTCACTTCCACGGCCGCCAAGACGTACGACAAGATCGATCATGAGTTGGCCGAGGCGATACGGGGCGCCAAGGCGCAGAGCAAGGGGAAGAAATGAGCAGGACGGACAGTGACTGGCCGCCGCTGTGGCATGACGACCCGACTCCGGGCGATCCGGAGGAAGTAGCCGAACTCGGCCGCAAGCTCCGCAAGATGGCCGACATGATCGACGAGCAGTCCCGGGTCATCAAGGCCCTCTCCTCGGTGGAGGGCTGGGACAGTGAAGCCGGCAGGGGCTTCCACGAGATGGCGGGCGGCACCGCGGACAAGCTCAAGAAGGCGTACGAGCGGTACGACGAGGCTGCCAAGGCCGTCGGGGAGGAAGTCCGCGAGGGAAGCTCGGACGAGTTCGCCAGCGAGATGCGCAGAGCGCAGAAGAAGGCGGACAAGGCGCTGAGGGACTACCGCGAGGCCAAGGCGGACCACGACATCGCCGAACGCGAGGTCAAGAAGTTCACCGACAAGTACCCCATGAACAACATTCCCGCGAAGGACAAAGAAGAGTACGAGCGCTGGGTCGAGAAGGAAGCCGATTCCCTCCGCCGCATCGGCGGCGCGCGGAAGCTGGTGAGCGATGCGCGCGAGATCTACGACGACGCGGGAGACAAGGCCGCCAAGCACATCAAGAACGTCGTGCACCATGACGACGTGCGGGATCCCGGCGGGTTCATGAACTTCCTCGCGGACTGGGCGGACGCACTGTCGAACATTTCGGCCGTACTCTCCGTTCTGGCTGTGATCTGTGCGTTTGTTCCACCGCTGCAGTTCCTTGTGCCGATTTTCGCGACGCTCGCCGTGGTGGCCAGCGCCGCCGCGCTTGCCGGTCACGCGTACGACATGGTCGCGCGCGGCGGAAAGCTCGACTTCATGAAACTGGGCACCGACCTGCTGGGAGTGCTGCCCGGCCTCGGCGCCCTGAAGGGCTTCAAGCTGGTGAAGGGCCTCAAGGGTCTTTCCAAGCTCAAGGCTGTCCGCTTCAGCGGCCTGCGCGCTCTTGACGGTGTCGGGCACAACTTCCTGAACGGTGTCGCGGTCAAGACTGCCAACAAGATTCTGGGGCGCAAGGCCCGAAATGAACTCCTCGACGGAAAGAAGATCACGGCGGCCATCAAGGGAGCGGGCCTCGCCAGTGCTCTGAACAAAATGATGCACGGCGAGAACGGCGAGCGGACCGGATACCAGGAACCGCCCAAGAAGCCGGCCGTCACCCCCACGCCGTCCCCCTCGCCCCGGCCCTCGCCGAAGCCGTTCAACGCGGCTCTCGCGGCCTGACGGCAGAAGGAGCGACCATGGCGCACGGTGAGCGGGAGGCGCTCGGCGACCGGGAGTTCATCGGGCGCCGAGGCGGTGACGTGGTGACTTTGGTGGGCGGGGAAGTGATCGCCGCCGTTCCCGAGGCGAGGCGCGCCGCCGACCAGGCCCGTCAGGACCTTCGCTTCGACTTCCTGGACGACCGGGCGGTGCTCGTGCTGTTGCGCCGTCGGCACCAGGACGAGGTGGCCATGTTCCGGGCGGGCTTCGCGCACGGCATGCCCCTCGCCCTCGTGGGCTTCGGAGCCGTGACGTACTGGGGCGGCGTGGCCCAGTACTGGGAAACCTCCACCTCCCGCACGGCCTATCTGGCGATCGCGGGAGTCGTCGTGGCGACACAGCTCTTCTTCTTCGTACGAAGCGCCGCCTCGCACTGGGGCGATCCGGCCCGCCAGAACCTGCGTGCCCGAGCACACGCATACCGGAAGATCGCGCACTTGGCCCGCCGGGGAGGGGCCGAGGTGCCGGCGTACTACCCGCATTACGGCCCGTACCCCTTCGCGGCGAAATTCCGCCCCGAGGCGGACGAGAACGGGCAGTCCGAGAATGAAGGTTCAGATGGCCACTGACATTGCCGAAGAGGCGCACCTCAGCCTCACGGGGGACGAGGGCATAGAGGCCCGCTGGGTCATGCCCGAAGGGTTCCTTGAACTGCCTTTCGAGGCCGAGGACACCGACGAACTCGCGGACCAGCTTCTGGAGTTCGCGGCGACCTCGCTGCCCGGCGCCGACGAGGAAGTACAGATTCAGTGGGCCGTCATGTGTGCGCTGAACTACGACGAATTCATCGAGGCGGGCATTCAGTACGCCGGCTTCGTCACGACCGAGGTCGAAGGGGTCCGCTGCACCGCGACGGTCAACGTCAGCATGACCGACCTGGACGAAAGGGCCGGACGCCATCCCGCCGGCTTCATCGCCACCACGATGCGGCACCTGGACATCGGAGAGGTGAGCGAGGTGTCGCTGCCCTGCGGCCCGGCGGTGACGTGCGTCGGCAGCCGCTCGGCCACGGTCGACGGCAACCTCACCCAGTCCGGGGAGCCCGAAGCCATCCAGACCTCCTTCATACAGGTCCAGATCCCGGTGAACAACGGAACCGCTCTGGTCCTGGAGATGGGCACCCCGACCGCCGAAGGGTGGGACACCTTCTCCGCCATGTTCGCCGGCATAGTGAAGAGCGTCCGCTTCTTCGACGACCAGGGATCTCCCTTGGTGATGCCGGGGTGACGAACGCACCGGAGACCGACGCCGTGCCGCGAGCGGCCGCCCCGAGCGACTACCGGCTCCTGGTTCCCCGTGAGTGGTTCCGCGTCGACCTCACGCAGGACCGCTGGCGCCGCACGCTCAAGACGTTCGTGGACCGGCAGGCGGAGGGCCGCCATGTCTCCCCGGACCTCACCCGGAAGGTGTGGGCCTCGCTCCGCAACACCGCGGAGGCCGGTCGGGCGCGGGGGGCCATGGAGTTCTACCTGCTGACGACTTCACGGGACGGTGGCATGCCCGCCTCGCTCCTGGTGTCGCTGATGCCCCTGGGAGCGAAACCAGCGGACCCGGACCAGTACGCGGCGTGGCTCGAACTGAGAGAACCCGACGACGGGAGCCCCCGCCGCCGGATATCGGTGGTGAACCTCCCCGCGGGTCCCGCTGTACGTGTCCTCGGACCCACGACCCTCGACCTCCACGCCCAACTGCCGGGCGCGGTCGGCTACGTGTCGCTTTCCTTCGCGGCACCGCTCATCGGGATGGCAGGCCCGATGGAGCGGCTGTGCGACGCGATCGCGGGCTCACTGTCGTGGGTGGAGTAAAGGACTATCCGTTCAGGAGGGGGCCCGACGGTCGAGCCGGGCGTGGGGGAATCAGGCCCTTGTGTCGGGCGTCGAGATTGACGAACAGGCTCCTGGCGAATGCGTCGAACTCGTCGATGTTCGAGGTGATCCAGCCGATGTCCTCGCCGACGGTCCGTACGATCACGTCGATGCCGAGGGATTCGATGCGCCACGCGTAATTCACCGAGACGCACATGGACTCGGCCTTGGCGGCGACGAAGTAACGGATCGAGCGCTTGCCGCGGCCCAGACGCTCGGTGTCGAAGTCGATGACCTCGGGGTCCTGTACGGCCCCGGGCTCCTTCTTCTGGACGAGCTCGTCCAGCGTCGCGTCGACGTCGCCCTCGCTCGGGCCCGCGTGTACGAGGAAGGTGAGGAACTCCCGGCGCGGGTCGGGGACGTAGAGGAAGACCTGATGCACCGGGACCGTCCGGGGGAGCTGCTCCGCCACCGAGTCCAGCTCGAACGCCAGCATCTTGATCTGCTTCTTGTCGGCCGTTTCGTCGTCGACGAGCCCCCAGAGCAGTTCCGAGGTGCGGCGGGCCCACTTCTTGCGCTCCCGGGCGGCGCCACGTCCTTCGCCGAGGATGGGCATCGCGGGCCAGACGGTGGCGTCGCTGTCCGTGTCGAGGGAGAAGGCGACGTTCACTCGGTCCTCCAGCGGAACGTCGGTCATGCTTGGCTCCGCGCGTCTCTGTCGCCGGCTGTCATCGGTTGATCGACTGGACTTCCTCGACGGTGACGTCCTGGACCGCCTCGATCTTCCCGTCGGGCATGCCGACCGGGGCGTCCTGGCCCGTGCCCGTCCAGCTGATCTCCCAGGTGAGGGAGGCCTTCAGGGGGAAGGTGGCGCCGGCGGACGATCGGCCGTAGACGACGCCGCAGGGTGGGGTCTCCTTGGCCTTGCCCTGGGCGTAGGGTTCGCCGATCCTGCCGTCGACGATGGGGCATTCGCCGTTGGCGGGGAGAGTGGTCGCGTCCTCGGTGCCGGGATCGAGCGTGAGCGACTTGGGCTTGGCGGTCGTCGTCGCCTCGATGGTGAAGCCGGGGACGTTGATGGCCGCGGTCGCCTTCACCTCGTCGAAGGCGGCCTTGTCGAGCCACGCCCACGTGGGCAGCTTGACCTTGGTGGTGCCGTCGGGCGCAAGGGTGACCTTGGTCTTCGGGAGCTCCATGTGCTGGTAGGCGAGGGCCGCGAGGATCTCCGGGGAGATGGCTTCCTCGTACTGGGGCGGCGGGGCCTCGCCGTTCTCGACCCAGAACGGGATGTCGCTGCACGAGGTCCGCTTCAGAATGTCCGGCTCGTCGGGGTTCTCGACGGCCGCCCAGAACATCCCCTTGCCGTCCTTGTCGACGTTGTAGTCCTTGTAGCCGGGAGTGTCCGTCCAGCCGTAGTCGTCCTCGTAGTGCCGCTGGAGCTCGTTGATCGCCGCGCCCGCGTGCCCGGTCATCCCGGGCGAGTTCGCGGCGTCCTTGAGCTCCTTGGACATCTTCTTCTTGAATTCCTTGGCGCCGTAGGTCGGGGCGTACCAGCAGGGCGGCGGGTTCCAGTTGACGTCGGCCGAGGCGACATTGCCGCTGCCGCCGCCCTTGGTGACGGCTCCGGAGTACTGGACTTTCGCGGCGGCGTAGATGCCGTTGCCGGACTTGTCGCCGCCGCCTTGCGCTTCCGTTCCTCCTCCTTTGCCGAAGTCGACGGGTTCCGCCGCGGCATTGGGTCCCCCGAGGACAAGAACACCGATGGTGAGCGCCAGGGTGGTGGCGCCGGCACTGAGGGATGTGCAGCGTGATCTGTTCACTGGCACTTCTTCGCCTCCGTTTCGACGAACACCTTGGACGCCTGCCAGAGGCCCTTGCCCGTGGGGTGCTTCACCATGACGATCTTGTAGTAGCCGAAGTCCTTGGCGCTGGGCTCGGTCTTGATGACCTTCCCCGACTTGATCTCCTTGCCGTGGAACTTCCCGGTGTCGGCACAGAACGCGACCTCGACGGAGTTGCCGTTCGGGGCGGACCGTGTGGTGGCCTGGTAGTGACGCCGGGTGCCTGTCGCGGTCCAGCCACCCTTGATCCACTCATTGATCTGCACCTTGGCGTAGTGCAGCCCTTCGCCGGTTCCGTAGGCGGTCACGGCGGCGTCCTTGGTCGACCGCTTGTCGACGCCCCGGTAAATGGCACGCATGAAGTTCGCGGCGTCGTTCATCGCCGCCGCCTCGTTCTTGTCCTTCGGCTTGTCCCAGTCGAAGACCAGGTTCATGCTCTTCGGCAGCGAGACGTCCACGCCGTCCGGTTTGTCGGCGGCGGGGGCTCCTGACGGGTCCGCCGACTTCTTCGGCTTCGCCGAGTTCTCGTCGGCCCCGGCGATCTTGTCGTTGTCCTTCGAGTCACCGTCGTCCCCGCTGCCGCATGCCGTCAGGAGCAGGGCAGCGGTCGCGGCGAGCGCGGCGGTGACGGGCATGGTGCGGCGGTTCACGGTCGGCTCCCGGTGGGGCGAGGGTGTCTTCAGCGTGCCGACGTTAACCGCGGGGTCGCTGATTCCGCCAGGGTCGACAGCGGGACAAGTCGCCGCATTCTGGCCGACTGTCACCGTGTCGTGACGCGCGGATGGGGCGGGCCAAGCCCCGGACTACCGGCACTCCTTCGCCGCCGTCTCGCCGCGGAACGACTGGACCAGCCAGGTGTTGTGCTCGGTCTTCCGGAGCGTCGCGGTGTTGCGGATGAAGTCCTCGGGAGTCGGTTCCGTCTTCCGGGTCTTTCCGGACCTGATGTCCTTGGCGTACGCCTTGGAACGGTCCTCGCAGTAGGTCACGATCGCGAGGTCGTCGGTGTTCTTCTCGACCTTTCGGTCGTAGTAGCGGTAGGTCCCGGTGATGCTGCGGCCCTCCGCCTTCGCCTTCGTGATCTCCGAGGTGTAGAACTCGCGAGCCTCACCGGCGTAATAGCGCGTCAGGAAACGGGAATTGGGGTCCAGGTCCACATAGAGCCGCTGCCGGGCCATGAGGGCCTCGGCCTGCTCCTCGAGGATCCGGTCCTTTGCTTTGTCACCGCTCGCATTCGACTCGATCTCGACCTTGATGTCAGCGGGGAGCCCGAAGTCCGCGACCTTGGCCCAAGCGGTGGGGGAAGCTTTCGGCTCCGGTGCTTCCGCGCTCTCCCCCTGATCCGCTCCCTTGATGGTGTCATCGGAATCGGAACCGGAATCGGAGCCGCTGCCGCATGCCGTCAGGAGCAGGGCAGCGGTCGCGGCGAGCGCGGCGGCGACGGGCATGGTGCGGCGTTTCACGGTCGGCTCCCGGTGGGGCGAGGGGCATGTCGAACGGGGTGACGTTACCCAGGGGGTCCCGTCCCGCTTCCTAGAGTGGTGGCATGTACATCTCGCACCGCGCTCTCGACGGCAGTCGCCGGCACCGTCTCGCCGTCGGCACGATGCTCTTCCTGGTGACGTTGATACTCGGGGTCGGGCTGACCTTCGGCGCGTTCGATGACGGCATCGGATGGCTGATGCGGGTGGGGCTCGGGGCGATGGCGGTGTCCGTCTGGACGGTGGTCTGGTGGTGTGCGCGGTACTGGTACGCGGCGTACAGCGAGGGCCGCCGCGAGGAGCCGGTCCCCGAGCCCGGGTTCTGGCCGTGGCTGCTGCCCTGGGCCGTGCTGGTGACGTGTTTCGCCGTCACCGGCATCCGCGCTCTGCACGCCGGTGACAGCCAGGGCTGGTTCTCGCTCGGCGTCGCTGGGGTCTTCGCAATGCCCGCGATCGGCGCGCTGGTCGCCCTGCTGTACGGCCTGGTGAGCGATGCGCGGTCCGGGCGGCGGCGTACGGCTGCTGCCCCGGCGAGGGGCGCCGCGGATGAGGTTGAACGGCCGCGGAGGGACTGGGGGCCGATTGGTTGAGTGGGGGGAGTAGGGGAGTGGCCTGGGATTTGGGAGGGCTGCATCCCGGGGCGGGGTAACGCCGCGTGTCCGAAAGTCCGCGGCCGCTCTCGGCCGCGCCCCACGAGATCCAGCCGTGCCGACCGCCCCTTTCCCTCCCTCCCCCCCCCGCGAGCGGAGTACGCGTTCCTACGCCAGCTTCGCGCTCTGCGCGTCCACGACGGCCTTGTTGACCTTCGCGTTGCCGGGGCGTGACTGGGTGAAGGCCAAGCCGTCCACCGCGTAGTAGAGCGCGAGGGTGTCGCCGTGGCGGGCCGCCTGGCCGCGCATGGTGTGGGTGACATCCTCGTGTTTCGTCGTGACGCTGAAGGCGACCGACTCGTCGGCGCCGTTCGGCGTGGCGGCGGGTTCGGCAGTGACGGAGGAGAACGCGCCCGTGTTGCCGCCCGCCTTGGCCGCGAAGCCCGCCCCGCAGGAGCGGATCGCCTTGGAGAGGTCGGCCAGGGTGGCCTTCGCCTCGCCCTTCTCGTAGGTGGCGAGCGTGACGTACGTGTAGGCGCCGGGCCCCTTCGCTCCCGTGGCGAGACGGACCAGGTCGGCCTTCGGGGTGCCGAGGGGGAGCTGGTTCGTCGCGTAGGCGATCGGGGCGCAGACGGGCTTGTCGAGCTTGACCTGGCCCTGGGACGTGGCGAACGCGTACTCGGCGTCGGGCTTCTTGACCGTGAAGCCCTTGACGTCGTTCTTGGCCAGGATGGTGCGGCTGAGCTCGGCGGCCGGGTCCGCGGGCTTCGCCGGGGATCCCTTCGCCTTGTCGGCGGAACCGTTGGAGGCGTCGGAGGAACCCGAGTCGGATCCTCCGCATCCGCTCAGGGCCGTGACGGACAAGAGGGCGAGAGCGGTCGCGGCGAGGGCGGTCCGGGTCCGTTTCATGGGGCTGAGGCTCCTGTCGGTGGCGGGCGTCCGCGGCACTGTACTGGGTGGGTCAGCCAGGGGACCCGGGTGGCCCGGGCGACTCAGGGCCTCTTCAGGACAACCAGCGCACCCATTTGCCTTCTTGCCGGTCCGCGCCGTAAGGAGGTCACCATGGACTTCGCCTCCGCACTCTCCGGGCGCCCCGGATTCGCCCCGCTTCCCGATATGGAAGCCGCTTGGCGGTGGTCGCCCAACCCCTTGTTCAGCTTCACCGCCGCGCTCAGCGCGGACCGTGGGCACCTGCTCCAGGTCAATGTGCGGGGAGCGAGCGACGAGGGTCTTGTTCGGGAGCTTCTCGAATTCGGGCGCCGGTGCAGTTCGGAATTCGTCGGGGATACGCCCCAGTTGGCCTCCCTCGAAGGTTTCCAGTGCGAAGGCAGCCCTTTCGACGCCGTGGGTGTTGCGGCGCCCGCGGTGCACGGTTACCACGCGCATGACGATCCCGAACTGAATAGGCTGACCTACGCGCTCTTCCCCGCCTACCAGGTGGAATTCTCCGGCAGGGAAACGGAAGAAGAGGCCTGGGGGAGATTCCACAAGATGCTCCGGCCGACCAAGCTCGACCGGACACCCGTGCCTTTCGTGAAGGTGCGGTACGACAACACCAGGACGCGGAGCCACAGCATCGGCCGTGAGCGCGGGCTCACCCAGTACGCGACATTGCACCGGGAATTGGGGCTGCTGGACAGCGCGGAGGGCAGTTACGTCGAGTGGGAGAACCGGCACGGTCAGGTGCGGCGTGCGGAGTGGGCCGGCGGTGTCTGCACGGTGGACCTCGGCGGTGGAGAGCGGCGTGAGGTGACGGTCGCCGGGCTTCAGGAGCTGGGCCGGGCCGACGTGCACAGGTGAACGTCCGTCCACTAGGTGTCCACCAAGACAGTGCCGCCCCGCCCCGGCCATGATGGCCCGATGCCCGACAAGACCTCCACCCAGACCACCACCCACACCTCCACCCCCACCCCCACCCCCCGAACCGAACCCCCGCACGCCGCCGCCGGCGAACGCGTCTCCCTCACCGCCTTCCTCCAGTACCAGCGCGAGACCCTCGCGATGAAGTGCGCGGGGCTGACCGCCGAGCAGCTCAAGGAGCGGGCCGTGCCGCCGTCCGACATGTCGCTGCTGGGGCTGGTGCGGCACCTCGCCGAGGTCGAGCGGAGCTGGTTCCGCAATGTCCTCAACGGTGAGGCGGTCCGGGCCAACTGGAAGAGCCGCGTACCCGGCGACCTGGCCGACTTCGACGTGGTGGACGCCGATCCCGACGAGGCGTTCGAGCTCTGGCACGCGGAGTGCGCACGCTCCCGCGCCATCGTGGACGCCCTCGACTCCCTCGACGCCACCGTCGACTTCCGCGGCGACACGTACTCGCTGCGCTACATCCTCACGCACATGATCGAGGAGTACGCCCGCCACAACGGCCACGCCGACCTGCTCAGGGAACGGATCGACGGAGCCACCGGCGAGTAGCCCCCGTAGGCTGGCGGCCGGAAACAGACGGACCGGGGGACGGGGAGAGTGCCAGCCATGGCCCGCTACACAGCACCGCAGACCATCGCGCGCGGCGGATTCAGCATCAAGGTGCCGGAGACGTGGTGGGAGTTCGACGTGCGGCCCGAGTCGCGTGACGCCGCCATCCGGCAGGTGATCAACGACCGTGTCCGCGCCCGCCCGGAGCTGGCCCCGCACCGGGAGACCTTCGAGGCGTTCCTGCGCAAGGCGTCGAAGGACGCCTGGCAGTCCGGCGCGCTGTACTGCGGCTGCATGGCGGAGAGCTTCGGCGGCGATACGCCGGTCACGGGATCGGTCACCGTCTCCCTGGTCGGCGCCCGCACACCCGACGGCGACGTACTCCCCACCGACCCGGACCGCATCGTCGCCCAGCTCGGCGTGCGCGAGGCCAAGCGGGAGGGCGACGCGTGGCGGAAGGTCACGACGGTCGACATCCCCGGCGTCGGCCTCGCGGCCCGGACGCACGGCATCGAGGACATCTCCGTGGACGGCGACGACCGTACGATCCGCGTCGTCCTGATGCAGACCTTCATCCCGGTCCCCGGCCAGGAGGGCAAGGTCGCCCTAGTCTCGGGCAGCAGCCAGGTCCTCGGCCTCGCGGACTCCTTCTTCGACATCTTCGACGCGGTGACGTCCACGTTCCGCTTCGTCGAGTAGTGAAACGGTTCGACATCAGGGGGACCTCCGCTCCCTGGGTCGTCTTCGTACCCGCGCGGACAGCCTGCTCGGGGCGGAGCATTTCCCCCTGTTCGTAGAGTGCGGCAGTCCGGCCTGATCGTCACGGTGGGAGACGGGTTCGTGGCGGCTGCGCTCGATCCTGCCGAGTGGCGCTGAGTTCGCCGGCGCGCCGGTGGAGGCCGAACGGCCCGGGGCGTGGAAGTACGCCCCGGGCCGCCCGTCCGTGTCAGCCGTGCGTCAGCGGCGGTTCAGCGCCCGCTTGATCTTCTTGCCCGACCGGGACTCGTCCAGCGTCTTCCACAGCTTGTTCGAGCTGAGGGACGTGTAGACGCCGGGGGCGCCCTGTGCGCCGCAGCCGTCGCCGTAGGAGACGACGCCGATCAGGATCGGGGCCTCGCGGCCGGGGACCTTGCGGAAGATGGGGCCGCCGCTGTCGCCCTGGCAGGAGTCCTTCGTCTCCACGCCGGCGCAGAAGTTGACCTTCGCGTCGTACTCCTTGTAGCTCGTCCCGCACTCCGCGTGGGAGAGGATCGGGACCCTCACCTGGCGCAGGCGGTCCGGCGTGTGGGTCAGGTCCGTGTCCGTGTTGCCCCAGCCCGCGACCGTCGCCTTCTGGCCCGGGCGGATCAGCGCGTCGGTGCCCTGCGTGGGGAGCGCGACCGCGGAGATGCCGCGGACCGGCTTCTCCAGCTGGAGGAAGGCGACGTCGTACGCCTCCTTGCCCTTGAGGTAGCGGGGGTGCACGACCACGCCGTCCTTGGCGATGTTGCGTATCTGGCCCTGCCGGGAGGACAGGACGGTACGGCCCACCGCCACCTGGAGGGTCTTCGCCTTGACCGGCTTGCCCGCCTCGTCGACCAGGCAGTGCGCCGCCGTCACGACCGTGTCCGGCGTGACCAGGCTCGCGCCGCAGAACTGACGGTCACGCGCGCTGCCCGCGCCCTTGTCCAGGACCGCCGTCATGAACGGGTACGAGTCGTTCGGGACTTCGGTGCCGCCGATGATCGCGTGCGCCGCCGGGGCGGAGGTGGCGACCATCGCGAGGGCGGCGGTGGTCGCGGCGAGGCCCGCGGCGACGGACGTCTTGCGGGCGGGGGCGGGGGCGGTGGCGGTGGGGGTGGTGGGGGTTCTCTTGAAACGCATGGGGGTGGCTTCTCTTTCGTACGGCAGGAATTGCGTATTCACTGAGCGCGCGAAAGGTCCGGACCAGAATGGGGTCAACGGTGTTGACCTGAACGGCATTTGGTCAGCCGTTCAATCATCTCGCACGGTTCCCCTCGCGCTGAAAGGAGAGAGGGGGAATGCGTCGTGCGGGTTCATTCCGGCGCGCGCTCGGGTGTCGCGGGTTCGTCGGTTCACCCGGGGAGTCCCCCGGCGCCGGCCGATTCCTCCGCCAGCAACTTCTGCAACGCCGGTGACAGTTCCGGCGCCCGCGCCCCCGCCGCCTGCGCGGCCGCGACTGCCCGTACGTACGCCACCGCCGCGTCCCGCAGTTCTTGCTTCTCCTTGCCCTGGCGGCTGCCCGCCAGCCACGTCACGATCGCCAACGGAATGAGCAGACCTGCCAGGTAGCCCACCGGGGCGTCCTGCGTGTAGCCCCAGGCGATGCCGATCCCGCCCGCGAACAAGAGGAGCCAGCCCGCCTCGTCATGCCAGCCGCCCTGGTCCACTGTCACCTCATATGCCGTGACAGCAGCCGGTTTGGGCGGAATGGTGGGGCTGGTGGCGAAAGCGGTAGTGGTAGGGGCGGGTGGGGGCTTCGGTGCGGCGTCACCCTCCGGACGAGGGCCCACCTCCGCGTCACCTCGCGGTACCCGGTCAGGAGCGGATGCCGCAACTCCCGCTTCCACCGGCGCCACACGAGCACCCCGAGCCCCCAGGGCCCCAGAGCCAGCTTCCGGCCCCCATGAGGAGTGTCGCCGTACGGCCGCCAGAAGTCGGGGATCCGCGGCGAGAGTTGCGTGGGTTATGGGGAGGAGTGAGGGGTGTTCGGTGGGGGTGTCCATGGTGGAGGCGTGTCCCTTCATGAGTCAGGTGCACGTGATTCACGGGTCAGGTGGCAAGCAGTGCGGCAAGTGATGCGGGCGGGAACCGGACCCGCCCCCCGAGGCGTCATCCCTGAGGCTGACGGATCATGGCACGGCGCCTAGTCCGGTGCACGGCACCGCACTTCGCGTACGCACACATATCCACCCCCGGAAACGGACGGAAACTCGGCACCGTCCAAGGAGGAACCAAGCGGCACGGATTGCGCGTGCATAACGATGAGAGCTGTGAGGTTCGCGATCTTTAACGCGCCTTGAGGGGCTTATGTGCTGCTGATACGGTGCGATGACTTGACACTGGACCTGGGGCTGAATGGCCCGTCCGGGACGCGGCGACAAAGCCGCGAGTATCACAAATGACGGAATTTGACCGAATCTTCTTGGGTGTGCGGGGAGCAGTTGCGTGAAGATCCAGGAGCGTACGGGGGCGGGCAACAGCCGTTCTGCCGCACCGGTTCAGCCGGGAGTCGGTGAGCGCCTTCCCGCGCCGCCTCGCGAGCGCAAACCGGCACTTGCCGCGCTGGCCGTCCTCCTCATCCTCGTCGGCGCCCTCGGCGCCACCGTGCTCGTGCTGCGCGCCGGTGACCGTATCGAGGTCGTGAAGGTGGTCAAGGAGATCCCGGCCGGTGAGTCGCCGGTCGCCAACGAGAACATCAAGTCGGTGATGGTCGCCGAGGACGACGCCATCAACTACGTGCCGTGGGAGAAGGCCGACGCACTCGGCAAGCTCAAGGCCAAGAGCACCATCCCCGCCGGCACCGTCGCCGTCGGCGAGATGTTCGGCGCCAAGAGCGGACTGCCCGCCGGTAAGGCCTCCGTCGGTCTCTCGCTCAAGGAGGGTCAGTACCCCTCCGACCTGAAGCCCGGCGACACCGTCGCCGTCTACCCGGTCCTGTCCGGCACCTCCACCGGCAAGGGTTCGAGCAGCGGCAGCAGTGGCAGCAGCGGTTCGTCGAGCGGCACCCCGCTCGTCACCGGCGCCAAGGTGAACACCGTCGCGGCCAAGAGCGACGCCACCGTGAGCACCGGCAACCTCAACATCACCCTCCTCGTCCCGCAGGAGGAGGCCGCGGCCCTGGCCAGCGCGGCATCCGAAGGCAAGGCCGTCGTGGCCCGCGTCTCCGACGACACCAACTAAAGGCGAGTACAAGAGACATGGCGCTCATCGCTCTCGCCGCCGACAAGGGATCCCCCGGCGTCACCACCGCCGCGGTCGCGCTCGCCGCCGTCTGGCCGCGCCGCGTGCTCGTGGCGGAGACCGACCCGGCCGGCGGCGACCTGGTCTACCGCAGCGCCGCCGCGCACGGCGGTCCGCTCAACCCCAACACCGGCATGCTCAGCATCGCGGCCACCGCGCGCCGCGGCCTCGTGCCCGACCAACTCTGGGACCACACCCAGCCGTTGAGCGGCGGGCTCGAAGTGCTCGTCGGGCTCGGCATCGCCGAGCAGGCCGCCGGACTCGCCGGGCTCTGGCCCACGCTCGGCCGCGCCTTCTCCCAGCTCGCCGACTCGCCGCACCAGCCCGCCGACGTCATAGCCGACTGCGGCCGGATCAGCGGTGACGGACCGGCCGTCGAGCTGTTCCCGCACGCGGCGCTCGTGCTGCTCGTCTCGCGCACCGAGCCCGAGGCGATCGCGCGCGTCCGCGACCGTGCCGCGGCCCTCGCCGCCAAGCTGCACGGCGGCCCGCGCGGCGCCGCGTCCCTGGCGCAGCCCCTCATCGGCGTCCTCCTGATCGCGGACCCGTCGGCATCGGCCAAGCTCGTCCACCAGGTCAACGACATGCTGATGGCCGCGCAGACCGGCGCCCGCGTCGTGGGCACACTGGCCGACGACCCGGCGGGCTCCGACCAGTTGGCGGGCCGCCGCCGCGGCCGGCTCGACAAGTCGCTGCTCATCCGCTCCGCCCGCAAGGTCACCGTCGACCTGTACCAGCAGTACGGCGCCGCCTGGACCAACCCCGTCGCGCAGCAGCCGGGGACGGGCCGATGAGCGCACCCGTCGATCACCAGCTCGTCAAGCGGTTCCGGCAGGACGCCGGTGACCGCATCGCCGAGCAGCGCCGTCTCGACCAGGTCTCCGGCGTCACCCCGATGTCGGGCGAGGACGAGCGGCACTACGCCCGCGCCGTCATCGCGCAGATCCTGGAGGAGTACGCACGCGCGGAGATCAACGCCGGGCGTACCCCCCTCGACGCGGAGACCGAGGAGCAGTACGCGGCCGCCGTGCACGCCGCGCTCTTCGGCGTCGGCCGGCTCCAGCCGCTGCTCGACGACCCCGAGGTCGAGAACATCGACATCAACGGCTGCGACCAGGTCTTCGTCGGATACGCCGACGGCCGCGAGGCCAAGGCCGACCCGGTCGCCGAGACCGACGAGGAGCTCGTCGAGCTCATCCAGGTGCTCGGCGCGTACTCCGGTCTTTCGTCGCGTCCCTTCGACTCCGCCAACCCGCAGCTCGACCTGCGGCTGCCCGACGGCTCGCGTCTGTCGGCCGTCATGGACGTCACGCGCCGCCCCGCGCTCTCCATCCGCCGCGCCCGCATGGGCAAGGTCTTCATGTCGGACCTGGTGGGGAACGGGACCCTGACCCCGGAGATCGGCCACTTCCTGGCCTGCGCCGTCCGTGCCCGCAAGAACATCATGATCGCGGGCGCCACCAACGCCGGCAAGACCACGCTCCTGCGCGCCCTCGCCAACGAGATCCCGCCGCACGAGCGCCTCGTCACCGTCGAGCGTGCCCTCGAACTCGGCCTCGACCAGTTCGCCGACCTGCACCCGAACGTCGTCGCGTTCGAGGAGCGGCTGCCCAACTCCGAGGGCCAGGGCGAGATCTCGATGGCCGAGCTGGTCCGCCGGTCCCTCCGTATGAACCCCTCCCGCGTCATCGTCGGTGAGGTCCTCGGCGACGAGATCGTGACGATGCTGAACGCGATGTCGCAGGGCAACGACGGCTCGCTCTCCACGATCCACGCCAACAGCTCCAGCGAGGTCTTCAACCGTATTTCCACGTACGCGTTGCAGGCGTCCGAGCGGCTGCCCATCGAGGCGAGCCAGATGCTCGTCGCGGGAGCGGTCAACTTCGTCGTCTTCATCCAGCGGCGCAACAACTACCAGTCCGGCGGCAAGCTCCAGCGCATGGTGACCTCGGTCCGCGAGGTCAACGGCGTCGACGGCCGCGTCCTGTCCAGCGAGGTCTTCGCGGAGGCCCCCGACGGACGGGTCGTCGCGCACGCGCCGATCGCCTGCATGGACGACCTGGCCGCGTTCGGCTACCGCCCCGCCGGGCAGTGGGGGTGAGCACGACATGAACACACTTGCCGCTCAGGGCGGCCTCGGCTCCATGGGCGGGCTGTTCTCGCTGCCCGTCCTGTACGCGCTCGGCTGCGGCATCGCCGCCGGCGGCGGCATCGCGCTGCTCGCCGTCGCCCTCCGCGGCCTGCCGCCCAAGCCCGCGCACGAGAAGCACCGCGCCAGCGAACGCGCCAGCGAACTGGTCCGGTTCGTGGGCCGGCGCGGCTCGGCGGCGATCGGCGTGGGCCTGGTCGTCCTCCTCCTCACCCGCTGGGCCGTGGCGGGCATCGCGTCCGGCATCCTCGTCTTCTTCTGGGACAAGCTGTTCGGCGGCGCCGCCGAGGAGCGCGCCCAGATGAAGCGCGTCGAGGCCCTCGCCGCCTGGACGGAGTCGCTGCGCGACACCATCGCGGGAGCGGTCGGCCTGGAGCAGGCGATCCCCGCCTCCGCGCGGGCCGCCGCCCCGGTGCTCCGCCCCCACCTGGACGCCCTGGTGGACCGCCTCCGCGCCCGCACCCCGCTCCCGGAGGCGCTGCAGGTACTGGCCGACGAGATCGACGACGCGTCCGCGGACATCATCGTCGCGGCCCTCATCCTCAACGCCAAGCTGCGCGGCCCCGGCCTGCGCCAGGTCCTCGGCGCGCTCGCCAAGTCGGCGCGCGAAGAGGTCGACATGCGCCAGCGCGTCATGGCGCAGCGCGCCTCGACCCGCCGCTCGGTGCAGATCGTGGTCGCCGTCTCGATCGCGTTCGTCCTCGGCCTGTCCATCTTCAACCGCGAGTTCGTCGAGCCGTACGGCACGCCCGTCGGCCAGCTCGTGCTCGCCATGGTCTGCGCGCTGTTCGCGCTGGGCTTCTGGTGGCTGCGGAAGCTGTCGACGGTGGAGACGCCGGACCGCTTCCTGGTCAGGGACGAGCCGGGCGTGCAGTTCGTACGTCCCCGGGGTCCCGGCGGCACGCCCGTGCCCGGCGGCCCCGAGCAGGCCCCGCAGTTCGGCCGGCCGGGCGCGGCCCCGCAGGTCGTGCCCGGTTACACCAACCCGTCCGAGGGGGTACGTCGATGAGCCTGACGATGCCGGTGGTGATCGGCGCGGTCCTCGGCCTCGGCGTCTTCGCCCTCGTCCGCGCCCTGATGCCGTCGAAGCGCAGCGCCGTCGCGACGGTCGCCCGGATCGACGCGATGCGGGCGCGCGGCGCGGCGTACGAGTCGCACCGGGCCACCTCCGACACGGAGAGCCCCGGCCGCTTCGGCACGATGCGCGGCCGGGTGGGCGCGCGGGTCGCCGAGTTCTACCTCCAGCAGGGCTGGGAGCAGCGGTCGCTGCGGGCCGACCTGGCGGTCCTCGACCGCAGCTGGGAGAAGTTCCTCGCGACGAAGGTGCTGCTCGCCGCGGCCGGTGTGTTCTTCGGCCCGTTCCTCTTCGCCGTCGTCTACACCCTCGGCGTCGGCCGCAGCCCGATCATCCCGGTCTGGCTTGCGCTGATGTTCGGCGCGCTCTTCTTCTTCCTGCCGGACCTCGAAGTACGCAGGGACGCGGCAGAAAAGCGGCGCGACCTGCGCCGCGTCATCGGCGCCTATCTGGACCTGGTGTCGATGAGCCTCGCGGGCGGCCGCGGCCTCCCCGAGGCGCTCATGGCGGCGGCGGAAGTCTCCGACGGATGGGCGACGCAACGTATCCGAAGCGCGCTGGCCGACGCCCGCATCACCGGCGTCAGCCAGTGGCAGGCCCTCGGCTCGCTCGGTGAGGAACTGGGCGTGGAGGAGCTGAAGGACCTGTCGGCGTCCCTGGCGCTGGTGGCGGACGACGGCGCGAAGGTGCGCGAGTCGCTGGCCTCCCGCGCGGAGACGATGCGACACCGCGAACTGGCCGAGATCGAGGGCAGCGCGGGCGAGAAATCCCAGTCGATGCTGGTCGCGCAGCTGCTTCTGTGCGCGGGTTTCCTGGTCTTCCTCATCTTCCCGGCGGCGATGCGCGTGTTCCAGGTCTAGACGGCGTCGGCGACAACGGGGGCCGGCGCTTCTTCCCCCCACCACATCTGAGAGGACAACTCACCATGGACAGCCAGAACGGACGTAACTTCAGCACCGGTGTCCCGGGGCTCGACTTCATGATCACCTTCCTCCAGGGGCGCGTCCAGCGCGCCCGCTCCGGGGAGCTGGACCGGGGCGCGTCCGCGGTCGAGTGGGTCATCATCTCGGCGGTCGTCGTGGCGATCGTCGGCGTGGTGGCCGCGGTCATCAACGCCGCACTCAAGGGCGGCGCCGACAAGGTGAGCGACTGCATCGAGGGCGCCGACGCCGGCAGCACCTGCTGACGGGCCGTACGCGGCATCACATCGTGAAAGGCGACGGGGTCCGGGTGCGGGGATCGCGGGGGTCGCAGGGGCCCCGGGGATTGCGGGGATTCATACGCCGCAGGGTGGAGGCCGCCTCCGCCCGCGGCGAGTCCGGCATGACCGCGATCGAGTTCGTGCTGCTCACCCCGGTGCTGTTCTTCATGATCTTCGCGACGGTGCAGTTCGCGCTGTACTTCTTCGCGGACCACGTCGCCCAGGCGGCGGCGCAGGCGGGCGCCCGCAAGGCCCGCGCGATGGCCGACGAGAACCCCGGCGGATGGCGGGGCGAGGCGCGGGACGCGGCCGACGCCTACATCCGCCAGCTCGGCCCGAAGCTGGTGCTCGGCCCCGACGTGAAGACGATCCAGCCGGAGCAGAACACGGTCGGCGTGGAGATCACGGCCCGGGTCCCCACGGTCTTCCCCGGGCTCGACCTTGACGTGCACGCGCGGTCGGCGGGGCCCGTGGAGCGGTTCGTGGAGGAGAACGGCTGATGCGGAACTTCCGCCCCGCGGCGGCGGTCCGCCGCCTCCGCGACGACCGGGGCCTGTCGACCGTCGAGGTCGTGATCCTCGCCCCGGTGATGATTCTCTTCATCCTCGTCCTGGTCGCCTTCGGCCAGCTCGTCGACGGCCGCGGCGCCATCGACAGCGCGGCCCGCGACGCGGCACGCGCGGGATCGATCCAGAAGGAGCACGGCACCGCGCTGGCCGAGGCGCGCAAGGCGGCACGGGCGAACCTCGCGGACGTCTGCTCGGGCCCGGTCTCCGTCGTGCAGAAGAGCACCGGCTTCGACGAAAAGGTCGACCCGTTCTTCACGGTGGAAGTCAGCTGCGAGGTCAGGGGTCTCGCCATGCTGGGCCTGGACATCCCGACGACGCTGGAGGCCACCTTCAGCTCACCGCTGGACCCCTACCGGAGGTCGGCGTGACACCTCGATCCGCGACAACCGCCGCTCTTGTCCGTACCGCCGTGTGCGACTGGGCCACGTCCCGGCGCGCCCGCCTCGACGACCGGGGCTCGGGGGCCGGCGCCGTCATCATCTTCGGCCTCGTCTTCCTCGCGCTCGCGGCGTTCGTCATCGACGGCGGGCTCTCCATCTCCAAACGGGAGCGCGCCGCGGACATCGCGGAACAGGCCGCGCGCTACGCCGCACAGGACCTCCAGCTCGAGGACATCTACGAGGGCGCCAAGGGCGCGCCCATCAACTTCGAGAACTGCGGCGCCCGGGTCAAGGCCTACGTGGCGGAGGCGGGCCTCAAGGGCGCCGACGTGGCCAACACCTACTGCGTCACCGCCAACACCCAACAGGTCGAGGTCGAGGTCCAGATGACGTACAGCCCGGTGTTCACCGGCATGTTCTACGGCGGGGACGTCACGGTGAAGGGCCGCGCGGTGGCGGAGAACGAGGTCGGCTGACGCATCGGCGGCCGACAGCAGAACAACTCAGGGGGACAACGGAAATGGGCGGCAAGGGCAAGAGCGACCTCTCGATCCCACTCACCGACCTGGAGGACTACGGCAGCCGGCTGCGCTCCATCAAGACGCGGATGAACCGCACGAAGAAGACCTTCGAGTCCTACAAGGACGACATCGGCGACGGCGGCGTCTACGACTCCCTGGAGGACTTCGAGTCCAACTGGGAGGACGGCCGCGAAGACATCGGCCAGCAACTGGACCAGCTCGCCGACCTGTCCGACGCGGTCGTCCGCGAGTTCAAGAAGCTGGACGACGACCTGACCAAGAAGGTCAACGACGCGGTGAAGGAAGGGAAGGCCGGCAAGGGCGGTGGCAAGGGCGAAGGAAAGGGCAAGGCCTCCGGCACTGACTGACCTCCGGTCCCTTCCGTACCATCACCTCATAGCTTTCCGCGATCCCTCTGCCCACCCACTCCTCCCCACAGGACACCAGGACACCTGCCATGGCGCGCACCACTTCACGCTCGACGAGCCCGCCGAACCCGCAGTCTCCGCGGAACCGGACGCCGCAGCCGCTGCCGCGGCGCCGGCGCAGCCTCGGGGACTTCGTCAAGGCCTTCCTCGCGTTCGTCGCGCTGCTCGTGCTGCTCGTCGGTGTGCCCGGGGCCCTCGCCGTCTTCGTGGGGTGGCCGCTGCCGGGCGGTGCGCCGTCGCTGAGCTGGCTGCAGCAGGAGATCACGGTCAGTACGTTCATCAACGTCCTGACGGTCGTCGTCTGGTTCGCCTGGGCCCAGTTCACCGCCTGCGTCCTCGTCGAGATAAAGGCCGCGCTCTCCGGAGTCGGCATTCCGGGCCGGGTGCCGGGCGCCGGCGGCAGTCAGATGCTCGCGCGGCAGCTGGTCGCCACCGTGCTGCTCGTGGGCGCCACCGCCGCCAGCTTCGCGCCGGGGCTCTCGCAGTTCGGGCAGTCCCTCGAGGGCAACCAGAAGCCCGCGTCCGCCGCGAGCGCCCAGCAGACCCCCGGCCTCTTCGGGCAGGAGCGGCAGGCCGCGGCGTCCACCGCCGACGCGCTCGCCGCGCAGGCCGACCAGGCCGCCGCGCGCGCCGACGGCGGCAGCACCGCCAAGGACGGCGACACGAAGTACTACCGGATCCAGCCGCCCGAGGGGCGCCACCACGACTCCCTGTGGGAGGTCGCGGAGCGGCACCTGGGCGACGGCCGCCGGTACAAGGAGATCTACCAGCTCAACAAGGACCGTGAGCAGCCCGACGGTTCGAAGCTCTCCGAGGCCAGCCTCATCAGGCCCGGCTGGATCATGGAGATGCCCGCGGACGCGTACGGCGGCGAGCTCGTCGAGATGCCCGACGAGGCGCCCAAGGTCTCCGAGGACGTCAAGGAGCAGATCTCCGACTACTCCAAGACCGGCGGCCGGGACCAGCAGGGCGGCGGCGCACAGGAGCAGGGCGGCGGGCAGCAGGGCGGCGGCTCCTCCGTCGACCGCGACACCGCGCACATCGCCCTCCCCGAGCAGCGGCCCGCCGCCCCCGAGAAGCCCGCCATGCCGGAGGCCCCCGCCACCCCGGAGGCGCCCGCCGCCACCGACGGCAGCCAGTCCGACGGCTTCGACTTCGGGCTGCCCGAGGCACTCCTCGGCGCGCCCCTCCTCGCCGCCGGCCTGCTCGGCGCGCTCGGCCGCCGTCGCCGGCACGCCCTGTGGCAGTCGGCCATGGGCGCGGTCGGCGGGCGCGGCGGCATGCAGCCGCCGACGCCGACCGGTGACGCCGCCGACGTGCAGGACGCGCTGCTCGTGGGCGCCGACCCCGAGGGCGTACGACTGCTCGATCTGTCGCTGCGCGGGCTCGCCGCGTCGCTCGCCGAGGAGAACCGCGCCCTGCCGACCGTGTACGCGGCCTGGCTGACCAACGGCGACCTGCACCTGCAGCTCGCCCAGCCCGCCGGACGGCCGCCCGCCCCCTGGCAGTTGGGGCAGGACCAGACGTTCTGGGTGCTGTCGCGCGCCGACGCCGAGCGGTACGAGCCCGTGGACACCGCGGCGCCCTACCCCGGCCTCGTCTGCCTGGGCACCCTGGACGACTCGCGGCTGCTCCTCAACCTGGAGGCCGTGCCCGGCATCGTCTCGCTGAGCGGCAGCCGGGCCGACCGCGCCGCCGTCTTCGCCTCCGTCGCCGCCGAACTCGCCACCAACGGCTGGTCGGACCGCATGACCATCACCGTCGTCGGCTTCGGCCAGGACCTCACCCCGCTCGCGCCCAACCGGCTGCGGCACCTGGAGGACGTCGAGGCCCTCATCGAGACGATGGAGGCCGAGACGCGGCAGCGGCGCGGCGCGCTCGGCGCCGCAGGACACGACTCCGTGCTCACCGGCCGCACAGGCCCCGCCCAGCACACTCGTTGGGCCCCGCACCTCGTGCTGCTCGCCGCGGAGCCGAGCGCCGAGGACGCGGTCAAGCTCGCCGAACTCGCCGCGGACGCCTCCCGCCTGGGCATCGGCTACCTGGTCGGCACGGAGTCCGGGGACCTGCCCGGCGCCGCCTGGGAGATGGAGATCACCCGCGACGGCAAGCTCCTCGCGCCGCTCCTCGGGCTCGAACTGGCCGCGCAGACACTGCCCGAGACCCAGCAGCGCGCCGTCGTGCGGCTCTTCACGGACGCCGACCCGGAGGGCTCCGGCAACCCCACGGGACCGGACGACGGCCCCACGGGCGCCGCTCCGCCGTTCCTCGTCGACGTCACCGAGCAGGGGCGGCCCGCGGTCTACGCCCGCCTCGTCGGTACGTACGAGATCATCGGCCTGGAGACCCCCGACGGGGAGCGCAGCGCGCTCATGCACGAGGCGCTCGCGCTCCTGCTGCTGCACCGCGAAGGGGTGCACCCGCGCGTGCTCGCCTCCGCGCTGTGGCCGCGCGGCGTCACCGAGGACGTGCGGGACGCGCTCGTCGAGCGGCTCCGCGACTGGCTCGGCACCGACCCCGACGGGGCGCCCCGGCTGCGCGCCGACCGGACCGGGCGGCTCACGCTCGCCAAGTCCGTCGTGTCCGACCTGGACGTGCTGCGGTCGCTGTACCACGAGGCCACGCAGGGGCGCGGCGCCGGCAACCGTGCCGTGCGCGGCCGGATGCTCACCGACGCGCTGGTCCTGGTCCGCGGACCGCTGCTCGCCGACCGCCCGCAGGGGCGGTACGGCTGGCTCACGCACGAGATCATCGACGCCCAGCTGCCGCTGCTCGTCGCCGACATCGGGCTCGCGCTCTCCGAGTTCCACCTGGAGAAGCAGCGCGCCGAGAAGGCGATCGAGGCGCTCAACGCGGCGCTGGGCTCGGCGCCCGGCGACGAGCGGCTCTGGAACGAGCTGCTCCGCGCCACGCACGCCACGGAGGACCCGGCCCGGCTCCAGCAGGTGGCGGCCGACCTGGTCGCCCGGAGCGGTGCGCGCGGGCTGCCCCCGCGCACCGAGGCGCTGCTCGACGAACTCCTGCCGGCCTGGCGCAGCGGGCTGACGGCGTCGGCGGGCTGAGGGCCGCGCTCTTGTTGCTGATCCTCATCCTCGTCGGCGCCCTCTGGGGCGCCTTCGCGGGCCTCTTCGTGCCGCGAGCCGCCTACCGGCTGTCCGTACCGCCCGACGAGCGCTGGCGCGCCGAGACCCCCGAGGGGCGGCCCATAGGTTCCTGGGCCGGGCTTGCCCACTGTTCCCAGAGCGGCTGGTACGGGCCCCGGACCTCGGCCGTCGCGACCACCACCGCCCTCGTCTGCGCCGCGCTCGCCGCGACCACCGGCGCGCGGCCCGAGCTGGCCGTCTGGCTGCTGCTCGCGCCCTTCGGCGTGCTGCTCGCGCTCGTCGACTTCACCGTGCACCGGCTGCCGGACGTGCTCACGCTGCCGCTCGCGGGCGCCGCGCCCGCGCTGCTCGGGGCCGCGGCGCTCCTCCCCGAGCAGGGCGGCTCCTGGCCGGGCGCGCTGTACGGAGCGCTCGCGCTGGCCGGCGCCTACTTCGTACTGTTCCTCATCAACCCCAACGGCATGGGCTTCGGCGACGTGAAGCTGGCCCTCTCCCTGGGGGCGGTGCTCGGCTGGTACGGGTGGGGCGTGCTGCTGCTCGGCACCTTCGCCGGGTTCCTGCTCGCCTCGCTGTACGGGACCGCGCTCGTCGTCGCCCGCAGGGCCGGGCGCAAGACGGCGATCCCCTTCGGGCCGTTCCTGATCGGCGGCGCGTTCGTGGGACTGCTCCTCGGGTCGTACGCGGCCTGAGAGCCTGTCCCACGGCCCCGGCCTCCGAGCCCGCGTCGGGCGCCGGAGGGTGCTGGCGTACGCTGGCTTGGTCCGTCCACAACCCTTACGAAGCTTACGAAAGGGACGCCCCGGTGACCGAGAAGGCCGACCTTCAGTCCGTCCTCGACCGCGCCGCCGCAGGTGGGCGGATCACTCCGGAAGAGGCGCTCGACCTCTACCGGGACGCCCCGCTGCACGCGCTGGGAGCCGCCGCCGACGCCGTGCGCCGCCGCCGGTACGCCGGTACGGAGCACATCGCGACGTACATCATCGAGCGCAACATCAACTACACGAACGTCTGCGTGACGGCGTGCAAGTTCTGCGCCTTCTACGCCGCTCCGAAGGACACCAAGAAGGGCTGGAGCCGCGACCTCGACGACATCCTGCGCCGCTGCGCGGAGACCGTCGAGCTCGGTGGCACCCAGATCATGTTCCAGGGCGGCCACCACCCGGACTACGGCGTCGAGTACTACGAGAAGCACTTCTCCGCGATCAAGCAGAACTTCCCGCAGCTGGTCATCCACTCCCTCGGCGCGTCCGAGGTCGAGCACATGGCCCGCATCTCCAAGGTCTCCGTGGAGGAGGCCATCCAGCGCATCAACGCGGCGGGCCTCGACTCCTTCGCGGGCGCCGGCGCCGAGCTGCTCCCCGCCCGCCCCCGCAAGGCGATCGCCCCCCTCAAGGAGAGCGGCGAGCGCTGGCTGGAGATCATGGAGATCTCCCACAACCTGGGCGTGGAGTCCACCTCCACCATGCTCATGGGCACGGGCGAGACCAACGCCGAGCGCATCGAGCACCTGCGGATGATCCGCGACGTGCAGGACCGCACAGGCGGCTTCCGCGCCTTCATCCCGTACACGTACCAGCCCGAGAACAACCACCTCAAGGGCCGTACGCAGGCGACGATCTTCGAGTACATCCGCATGATCGCGATCGCCCGGATCTTCCTCGACAACGTCGCGCACATCCAGGGCTCCTGGCTGACGACGGGCAAGGAGGCCGGCCAGCTCACCCTCCACTACGGAGCGGACGATCTGGGCTCGGTGATGCTGGAGGAGAACGTCGTCTCCTCGGCGGGCGCCAAGCACCGCTCGAACCTCCGCGAGATGATCGACATGATCCGCACGGCGGACCGTGTCCCGGCGCAGCGCGCCACGACCTACGAGCACCTGGTCGTGCACGACGACCCGGCGAACGACCCGGTCGACGACCGCGTCGCCTCGCACATCTCGTCCACGGCGATCGAGGGCGGCACGGCGCACCCCGAGCTGAAGCTCCTCGCCACGAACTGAGGCCCTGTTGCTCACCCTCCACGTCGCCGAACACTCACCGGAGGCGGCGGTCCTGGTCGACGGCGGGACCATCGCCGCCGTCGGCCCGTACGAGGAGCTGGCCGCCGCGCAGCCGGCCGCCCGCGTCCGCCGCTGGCCCGGCATCCTCACGCCGGGCCTGCTCAACCCGTACGCGCCCGAACTCCTCGAAGCCACCTACCACCCGGATCCCCGTGAGGCCGACCGCCTCGGCACGGAGCCCATCGGCGGGGAGCGGGCCCGGGCGATCTTCCGCGCCGACCCGTCGCTGCTGGGCGCGAGTGCGCGGCGCGGGGTGCAGCGGATGCTGGCGCACGGGACGGTGGCGGTGGCGGGCGACCTGCGCGCTCGCCCCGCCCTCGACGCACTCCGCAGATCGGGCCTGGCAATGGCCCACCGCCCCCCGCACCTCTCCGGCCCACCCTCCCTCTCCCCGACCCCCCTGATCCTGCTCCCGCCCCTGACCCCCGGCGCCCCGGCCCGCTTCGCCGCCTTCGACGTACGGGACCGCGGGGAGCTGGTGCGCCAGGGCGCGCAAACCTGCGTGGCAACAGTGCTGTCAGGCAAACTCCTCTACCGAGCCCGCTAGCCCGTCTGCTCCCGCCAGCCCGTCTGCCTACACCGGCCGCCCGGCGCCTGCGGGCACGATGTGCCCGCTCGCGCAGTTCCCCGCGCCCCTGAAGGGGCGCCCCTGACGCGGCGCCGGAGGCGCCTCTAAGGGGCGCGGGGAACTGCGCGGCCAGCCACAAGACGACCCGCACCCGCCAGGAACCCGCTCCCGGCAGACGCTCCCGCGCGAGGCGCCGAAGGCGCTTCCAGGGGCGCGGGGAACTGCGCGGCCAGCCCGAGACGGCCCGCACCCGCCAGAAGACCGCCCATGGCAGACGCTCCCGCGAGGGGAGCCCGCCGCAGGCGAAGGGGGAGGCGACGCAGGCCCACGAGGGCGGCGTCAAGAGAGAAGACCGGCCTGACACAATGGCCGGGTGACCCGAGCCTCCTTGGACAAGCAGCCGCACGAAGTCGCCACGATGTTCGACGACGTAGCCGAACGGTACGACGTCACGAACGACGTGCTCTCCCTCGGCCAGGCCCGCCTCTGGCGCAAGGAGGTCGCCAAGGCAGTCGACGCGCGCCCGGCGCAGAAGGTCCTCGACCTCGCGGCCGGCACCGCCACCTCCTCGCAGCCCTTCGCGCAGGCCGGCGCGTACGTCGTGCCCTGCGACTTCTCCCTCGGCATGCTGCGCGTCGGCAAGCGGCGCCACCCCTGGATGCCGTTCACGGCGGGCGACGGGACGAAGCTGCCGTTCAAGGACGACACCTTCGACGCCGTCACGATCTCCTTCGGGCTGCGCAACATCCAGGACACGGGCGCCGCGCTCCGCGAGCTGTACCGCGTGACGAAGCCCGGCGGCCGGGTCGTGATCTGCGAGTTCTCCCACGCGACGTGGGGACCGTTCCGCACGGTCTACGAGGAGTACCTGATGCGCGCGCTGCCGCCGGTCGCCCGCGCGGTGTCCTCGAACCCGGACGCGTACGTCTATCTCGCCGAGTCGATCCGCTCCTGGCCCGACCAGCCCGCGCTCGCCGCGCTGCTGCAGGACGCGGGCTGGTCGAAGGTGGCCTGGCGGAACCTGACGGGCGGCGTCGTGGCACTGCACCGCGGCTTCAAAAAGGGCTGACGTCACACCGCTGACCAAGCCCGCTTCGTAACGCTCCAGTTGAGACTCAGGCTCCCCGACCCTCAGGGAACCGGTCACCGGGCAAGATGTGTCCGTTGATACGACCCTGCCGTTTACTTATGCGGCGCTTATGGGCCGGTCCGCATTCCTTGCTGAACTCCTGAGTCACGGAGCGACTTGATGGCGTCGTACTGCCCACACTGCGGGGCGCCCAGCCCCGACGAGGCCCGCTTCTGCATGAAGTGCGGGCGCGAACGCCTTCCCGAGCCGAAGCAGCCCGCCTCACCGCCTCCCGCACAGCCCGAATCTTCACCACCCCCCGCACAGCCCTCCTCCTCGCCACCCCCCGCCCCGCCCGCCTCACCCCCGCCACCCGCCTACACACCGGGCCCCGCCCTCGCCCCCTCACCCGTGGGCGCCTTCTTCGGGCGTACGTTCCGCGGGGACTGGGCCGGCTCCGTGCAGGCCGCCCTGTGGCCGGTCGCGCTGCTGCTGATCGGGGCCGTCTCGCTGGCACTCCCGTCGTACGGCCAGGACGACGAGGCCGTCTTCGACTTCACCGACCGGCTGCGGGTCGCCCTCGCGCTGCTGCTCCAATCCGTCGGCGGCGGCTTCGAGTTCACGGGCCGTGAGGAGCGGCCGGGCTCCGACGGCTTCGGCGGCTCCGACGGCTCCGGCGGCCTGGGAATGGGATCGGACGCGTCGGAGACCGCGGTCGAGGGCACCGCGGCCCTGCACCTCGTCCCGCTCACCATGACCGCGCTGTGGATCGTGGCCCTCGTCATCGGCGTACGCGTCCTGCGCAACCGCCTGGTGGCCCGTGGCGTCGGCCAGGGCGGTGGCGGCACCGCCGGCCTCGAAGCGGCCGTCCGCGTCGCGCTGTCGGTCACCGTGGGAGTGCTCGCGCTCTCGCTCTTCGCGCAGCCCGAGATCGAGGGCGTCGAGCTGTCGTCGTCCCCTGCCCTCGCCGCGCTGGGCGCGCTGCTGCTCGGACTGGCCGTCTCCTGCGGGGTGTTGCACCGCGTGGACGCGGTCGCGGCGGCCGAAGGAGGGTTCACCGGACAGGGTCAGCCGTCGGCCTGGGCGAGGCTGACCGCGCGCCCCGGCGCGCAGTCCGCCATCCGCGCCACCGGCACCGCGCTGCGCGCCCTCGCCGTCGTCCTCGTGCTCTGCTCGCTCGTCGCCTTCGTCAGCCTCGCCCAGGTCGACGACCTGGCCGACCTCACCGACCTCGAGGACGCCGGGATCTCACCGCTCCTGGTCGCGCTGCTCGTCCTGCCGAACCTCGCGGTCACGGCGCTCGGCATCGGCTGGGGCGCGGGCGCCGAGGCCTCGGTGCGCGGCAGCACCTCGATGTACGGGAGCGGGCGCGAGAGCGAGTCCTTCGGCCTCGCCGAACTGGGCGACGTCACCAACGACTGGGCGATCGTCGGCGCGCTGGCGCTCGGCCTGGTCTGCGCGCTGACGCTCGGCGTGCTCGCCGCGCGGCGCTGCGTGGGCCGCGGCGAGCAACTCCTGGCCGCCGCCGTCTTCTTCGGGTTCCTCCTGCTGCTCGCCGGGTTCAGCGGCGTCGGCGTCGAGCTGTCCGGACAGGCCTTCGAGGGCGGGTCCGGGTTCGGCGGCTCCACCGGTGGCAGCAGCGGTAGCGGGAACGTGGAGCTCGGGCTGAGCGTCCCGGAGATGCTCCTGTTCGGGCTGCTCTGGATCTTCCCGGCCGCGCTGCTCGGCCCGTACCTGCTGCGGATGACGGGCCACGGCGAGCCGCCCACCCCGCCGGCGTACGCACCGCTCGCCACGCCACAGGCACCGCTCGCCACGCCGCAGGCACCGGCGGCGCCGACCGCGGCTCCCACCGGACCCCCCGCGTACGCCCCGCACACCGTCCACATCGGACAGCAGCCTTCCCCGGCCAAGCCGCGCGGCGGAGCCGGGGTCTGGGTGGCCACGCTGGTCGGAGCCCTCGTCGTCGGCGGCGGGGTGACCGCCGGTGTCCTCCTCTGGAAGGACACCGGCGACGACAAGGCGGACGGTGCGGGCAAGGACGACAAGCCCTCGGTCAGCCGGTCGGAGGAGCCGGGCGGGAGCCCGAGCGCGCTCCCGAGCGAGACCCCGAGTGCCACCCCGGACCCGCTCGTGTCGCCGAGTTCCGATGCCCCCGCGGGGACCGAGCGCGTCACCGACCCCGAGGGCTTCTCCTTCGCGGTGCCCGAGGGCTGGACCCGGCAGTCCGTCAACCCCGAGCGCCCCGGACAGATCACCTATGCGGGGTCGACCGGACGTGAGGAGTTCCTCGTCGGTGTCGTCACGGACGCGCCGTACACCTCGTACGAGAACTTCACGGACATCGAGCGGCATACCAAGTCGGCTCCGGACAAGTCAGACTACGAGCGCATCCGGATGGAGAAGAACACCTTCCAGGGCCGGGACGGCGCCCTCTGGGAGTACACGTACACCGACGAGGCGGGCCGCACGATCCACGCCCTCAACCAGAGCTACGTCGCGGAGAACGGCACGGAGTACGCGATCCAGCTCTCGTGGCGCGAGGACTTCTGGCCCGCGGGAGAGGGCGCGAAGACGCACGCGACGGCCCTGGACACCTGGGAGGCCACCGGCTGACGCCGGCGGCTACAGGGTGAGCCGGTAACAGCGGGACGTGCGGCGCGACGCCTCGACGCCCGGGATCAGCGGGGGAGTGGTGTACGTCTCGGCGGGCTCCATGCCGATCCGCCGGGTCACCGCAATGGAACGTTCGTTCCCCTCGACGATCATCGCCATCACCCTCGGTACGCCCACCGCGCGCAGCCGCTCGACCGTCGCGACGGCGGCCGCGGTGGCGTACCCCTTGCCCCAGGCCGCTCGACCGAGCCTCCAGCCGATCTCTATCTCACCTGCAGGGCCCCAGTCCCTGGGCCAGGGCTGGGCGCCTGTGAAGCCGATCGGCTCGCCGGCCGCGTCGAGCATCGTCCACAGGCAGTAGCCCAGTTCGGCGTCGTGTCTGCGCTGCCGCGCGGTCAGCTCCTCGTACATGGAGAGCTCCGCCGACGTACCGCCGAAGAACTCCATGACCTCGGGGTCGTCGAAGAGCCGGTGCCAGACAAAAGCGTCCTCGTGGGTGGGGACGCGCAGCTGCACGGCGGGGAGGTGCGGTGCGGGCTGGGTAGCGGTCTGCTCGGTCACGTGTGGCCCTTCGGCTGGCTGATCAGTACCGCCTCATAGACTGCCCATATACCGTGCCGGTCGGCACACAGATTTCGAGCCTTGGGGAGAACCCGCCGTGACCGAGCCCCTCTCCGAACACTCCGCGGACGTGATCGTCGTCGGAGCCGGCCCCGCCGGTTCGACGACGGCGTACTACCTGGCAAAGGCCGGACTCGACGTACTCCTTCTGGAGAAGACCGCGTTCCCGCGGGAGAAGGTCTGCGGTGACGGGCTCACGCCCCGCGCCACCAAGCAGCTGGTGTCCATGGGAATCGACATCTCCGAAGAGGCGGGCTGGCTGCGGAACAAGGGCCTGCGCATCATCGGCGGCGGGGTGCGGCTCCAGCTGGACTGGCCGGAACTCGCCTCTTACCCCGACTACGGCCTCGTACGGAAGCGCGACGACTTCGACGAGCAGCTCGCCCGGCAGGCACAGAAGGCGGGCGCACGCCTGTACGAGCGCTGCAACGTGGGCGAGCCGATCATCGACGACCGGACCGGCCACATCACCGGCGTGCACGCCAAGATGGGCGAGGAGAAGACCCCGGTCACCTTCCACGCCCCCCTCGTCGTCGCCGCCGACGGCAACTCCTCGCGGATCTCGCTGGCCATGGGGCTGCACCGCCGCGAGGACCGCCCGATGGGCGTCGCCGTCCGCACGTACTTCACCTCGCCCCGCCACGACGACGACTACCTGGAGTCCTGGCTGGAGCTGTGGGACCGCCGCGGCCCCGGCGAGGACCGGCTCCTGCCCGGCTACGGCTGGGTCTTCGGCATGGGCGACGGCACGTCCAACGTCGGCCTGGGCATCCTCAACTCCTCCAAGTCGTTCCGCGAGCTCGACTGGCGCGAGGTCCTCAAGGCCTGGTGCGCCTCGATGCCGGAGGACTGGGGCTACACCCCGGAGAACATGACCACGCCGATCCGCGGCGCCGCCCTGCCGATGGCCTTCAACCGCCAGCCGCACTACACGAAGGGCCTGCTGCTCGTCGGCGACGCGGGCGGCCTGGTGAACCCCTTCAACGGCGAGGGCATCGCGTACGCCATGGAGTCCGGCCAGATCGCGGCGGACGTCATCGCACAGGCACACGCGCGTGCCACCCCAGCCCAGCGCGAACTGGCACTGCAGAACTACCCGAAGACCCTCAAGGAGGTCTACGGCGGCTACTACACGCTGGGCCGCGCCTTCGTGAAGCTCATCGGCAACCCGAAGGTCATGAAGATCGCGACCCAGCGCGGCCTGACCCACCCGATCCTGATGCGGTTCACCCTGAAGATGCTGGCGAACCTCACGGACCCGATGGGCGGCGACGCGATGGACCGCATCATCAACGGCCTGAGCAAGGTGGCACCGAAGGCGTGAGCACGCCCCATTCGGTGGACCGGGCGCTCGACCTCCTGGAGGCCGTCGCCCGGTCGGCACGTCCCGTGTCCGCCAAGTCCCTCGCCCGGGAGGCGGGCTGTGCCCTGTCGACCGTGTACCACCTGATGGGCCCGCTCGTCGCGCGCGGCCACGTCGACCGCACCCCGCAGGGCTATGTGCTCGGCCCGCGGGTCCCCGCCCTGTACCGCTCCTTCCGCCGGCACACGGGCCTGGACGAGGAGACGTACGGGATGCTGCACGCGGTACGCCGGCTCGCGGGCGCCCACGCGTATCTGAGCGCCCGCAGGGGCGGACGGATCGCGGTCGTCGACTCCACGGCGTCCGCGTGCGACGGCGATCCCTTCGAGGTCGGCGTCGACCGGGGCGCGCACGCCACGGCACACGGCAAGGTGCTGCTGGCCTCGCTGGACCGGGCGGCCCGGCGCCGCTATCTCGACGAGCACGGGCTGCCGCGGCTCACCGAGCACACCATCACCCACCCGGACCGCTTCGAGGCCGAGCTGCGCAGGGTGCGCACGGCGGGCGTCGCGGTGTCGGTGGGGGAGACGGACCCGGCGTACACCTGCGTGGCCGTACCGCTGGCGGACGGCGCGCGGGCGCTGTCGGTGTCGCTGCCGACCGAGCGGTTCCGCGGGCGGCGGGGCGAGTTGACGCGGGTGCTGTCCCGGGCGGCGCGGCACGGGATTCCGGCAGCGTCGGAATAGCGGGCGGCCCGGCTTGCCGGACACGCCGGACGGACGGACGCTGGCCGCATGATTTTCATCGCCGTCAAGTTCACCGTCCGCCCCGAGCACAGCGACAGCTGGATCGAGCGGACCGCCGCATTCACCGCCGCCACGCGCGCGGAGCCGGGCAACCTCTTCTTCGAGTGGTCCCGCTCGGTCGAGGACCCGAACCAGTTCGTGCTCCTGGAGGCCTTCGCCGACGGGGACGCGGGCGCCGCGCACGTCAATTCCGACCACTTCAAGGCCGGCCTGGAGACGATGGGCGAACTCATCGCCACCGTGCCGCAGATCGTGAACACCGAGATCGAGGGCTCAGGTTGGTCCGCGATGGCGGAGCTGACGCCCAAGGACGCGTGACGAACGCGTGCCGATGGTGTGAAGAACGGCCCAGGAGCCGTTTCAGGGCGCACTGAGGGCCGGAACCCCACCAGGGGGGTTCCGGCCCTTGTTCGTGGCTCTAAGAGGCCGTCAGAGGACGCGCACAGCGCCCGAGGCCGGGTAGCCCGACAGATCCTGGATGACAACGCCCTTGCTGGGGTTGGCGGCGTCCAGGTACTGGCCGTTCCCGATGTACACACCCACGTGGTACGCGGAGCCCTTGCCGCCCCAGTACAGGATGTCGCCGACCTGGAGGTTCGAGGTGCCGACCTCGGTGCCCATCGTCGACTGGTCCTGCGAGACGCGCGGCAGGTCCACGCCCGCCTGCTTGAACGCGGCCTGCACGAGGCTGGAGCAGTCCCAGGCGTTCGGGCCCGAGGCACCCATCACGTACGCGTCACCGAGCTGCGCCTTGAGGAAGCCGATGACAGCGCCGACGCTGCCGCTGGCCGGGGCGACCGAGTCCGAGGCGGTGGAGGCGGAACCGGAACCCGAACCGGAGGAGGACTGCGTCGAGAGCGTGGTGCGCTCGGTGGAGCGGGAGGCCCGCTCCTCGTCGGCCTTCTTCTTCGCGGCGGCCGCGGCCTTGCGCTCGGCCTCGGCCTTCTTCTCGGCCTTGGCCAGGTCTTCCTTGGCCTGCTTGGCGGCCTTGGAGGCGGCCGCGTCCTGCTCGGCGCGCGACTCGTAGCTGTCGGCGGCCTGCTGGGTGGCGTCCGCCGACTGGGCGATCTGGGCGGACAGATCGGTGGTGAGCGTGGGCATTTCGATGGTCTCGGACACCGGCTCGGCCGCGTTCGCCGTACCGGCCGCCGCGGCCACTGCCAGGGTGCTGAGGACGCCACCGGCAACTCCGGCGCGCAGCGCAATCTTGGAGGCGCTGCGACGGGGCTTCCGGTGGCTGGGTATGTGAGCGGTGTGGGACATGAGAACAACCGCTATCAGGGACACACGGTTCCCTTCAAGAAACGTGTGCTGCGCCACAGTTGTGGATTTCGGCCCTGAATCCCGGGCGTGTCGCTTCTTATTGACGCCGTAACGGGCAATGCGGACAGCGGTGATCACGCCTGTGATCATGGGTTTTCTGCGATACGCCCGAATTGCCCACGGTCTACCACCCGTTGAGTCCGTTGGCCAAGCCCGGCTTATTCGGGGAAGTCGCCTCTGTGGCGCAGGTCACACAGCGGCCTCTCGGGGATCTCCCTGAGATCTCGCTGATACCACCCTGAGATCTCCCGCGGTTTTCGGCACCCCCGGACCGGGGAACGGACCGCCGGCTTCACGCGGCACCGACTCCACGAAGCACCGACCGCTCGTGAATCGGTGCACGCGTCCACATCCGTCCGCATCTCTGCCGCCAAAGTGTGAACGCGGCTCCTCTACCAAGTGATCGCGTCCAGCGCCAATTTGCTTGCAGTGGCCATCTCTTGATAGGGCAACACCCCTTCGACCAGGGGTGACGCGCTGAGATGTCACCTCTAGTGATCACTCAGGCGCTTCGCGTACGAAGATCACCGCTCATCCGACTTCATGATCCTTCGTCAGGTGGTGGAGATCACAAAGCCGTTGTCGCACCCCGTGTCGCAGATCACAGACCGGCAGGCATAGGATGCGGGGCAGTTGGGCTTGTGACCTGCTTCACATGTAAGCGATCTTCGATGGGAATCGGGGCTCGGTGATGGGAATCGGGGCGCCGGTCCGACGCAACCGCCAACAGTCAGTGCCGACTGAGAGGAGCGAGGAGCGTGAACGCCTATGCGCCCATCCTCGTGCTGGGAGCCCTCGGGGCAGGCTTTGCGATCTTCTCCGTGGTCATGGCCACGCTTATCGGTCCAAAGCGGTACAACCGCGCGAAGCTAGAGGCCTATGAGTGCGGCATCGAGCCGACGCCGACGCCGGCAGGCGGCGGGCGATTCCCCATCAAGTACTACCTGACGGCGATGCTCTTCATCGTCTTCGACATCGAGATCGTCTTCCTCTATCCCTGGGCCGTCACCTTCGACGCGCTGGGGATTTTCGGGCTCGTGGAGATGCTGCTCTTCGTGCTCACCGTCTTTGTCGCCTACGCGTACGTATGGCGGCGCGGCGGCCTGGAATGGGACTAAGGGTCTGAGGGGTCAAAGAGCATGGGACTCGAAGAGAAACTGCCGAGCGGATTTCTGCTGACCACCGTCGAGCAGGCCGCGGGCTGGATGCGGAAGTCGTCCGTCTTCCCCGCCACGTTCGGCCTCGCCTGCTGCGCCATCGAGATGATGACGACCGGCGCCGGGCGGTACGACATGGCGCGCTTCGGCATGGAGGTCTTCCGCGGCTCACCGCGCCAGGCCGACCTGATGATCGTGGCGGGCCGGGTGAGCCAGAAGATGGCGCCGGTGCTGCGGCAGGTCTACGACCAGATGCCCAATCCCAAGTGGGTCATTTCCATGGGGGTTTGCGCATCATCGGGTGGAATGTTCAACAATTACGCGATTGTGCAGGGCGTGGACCACGTCGTCCCGGTCGACATCTATTTGCCCGGCTGCCCGCCGCGCCCCGAGATGCTGCTGGACGCGATTCTCAAGCTCCACGAGAAGATCCAGAACACCAAGCTCGGCGTGAACGCGGAAGAAGCGGCCCGTGAGGCGGAGGAGGCGGCCCTCAAGGCGCTCCCCACCATCGAGATGAAGGGGCTGCTGCGGTGAGCGACGCACCCGACCCGCACCACGAGCACCTGAGCGGCAGCGGCGTCCCCGCGCCGCGCGACGAGACCGGCGAGGTCATCGGCGTCCGCAGAGGCATGTTCGGCGCCGGAGACGGCGGCGACACGTCCGGTTACGGCGGGCTGGTGCGGACCATCGCGCTGCCCGGCGCCTCCGCCCGTCCCTACGGCGGCTGGTTCGACGAGACGGCGGACGAACTGGAGGGAGCCCTGGAGGAACAGGGCCTCCTCCCGGAGAACGCGATCGAGAAGACCGTCGTCGACCGCGACGAGATCACCTTCCACATCGCGCGCGAGCACCTCGTCCGCGTCGCCCAGACCCTGCGCGACGACCCCGCCCTGCGCTTCGAGCTCTGCACCGGCGTGAGCGGGGTGCACTTCCCCGGCGACAAGGGCCGCGAGCTGCACGCCGTCTACCACCTGCGCTCGATCACCCACAACCGGCTGATCCGGCTCGAAGTCGCCGTGCCCGACGCCGACCCGCACCTGCCCTCACTGGTCCCGGTCTATCCGACCAACGACTGGCACGAGCGCGAGGCGTACGACTTCTTCGGCCTCGTCTTCGACGGCCACCCGGCGCTCACGCGGATCATGATGCCGGACGACTGGCAGGGCTTCCCGCAGCGCAAGGACTACCCCCTCGGCGGCATCCCCGTCGAGTACAAGGGCGCCCAGATCCCGGCTCCGGACCAGCGGAGGTCGTACACCTGATGAGCACTTCACACGCCCACCCGTCTCCCGGCCACCGCCCCTCACCGAGTCCCTCCGGGACGCACCTTTCCGATGCCCGGGAGACGACCGAGGGGACTGTATATACAGTCACCGGCGGCGACTGGGACGAGGTCGTCCAGTCCGCGGCCAAGGCCGACGACGAGCGCATCATCGTCAACATGGGGCCGCAGCACCCGTCCACGCACGGCGTGCTCCGTCTCATCCTGGAGATCGAGGGCGAGACGGTCACCGAGGCCCGCTGCGGCATCGGCTATCTGCACACCGGCATCGAGAAGAACCTCGAATACCGGACGTGGACGCAGGGCACGACCTTCGTCACGCGCATGGATTACCTGACACCGTTCTTCAACGAGACGGCGTACTGCCTCGGCGTCGAGAAGCTGCTCGGCATCGAGGACCGGATCCCGGACCGCGCCTCGGTCATCCGCGTCCTCCTCATGGAGCTCAACCGCCTCTCCTCCCACCTGGTGTGCATCGCCACCGGCGGCATGGAGCTCGGCGCGACGACGATCATGATCTACGGATTCCGCGATCGTGAACTCGTTCTCGACCTCTTCGAGCTCATCACCGGCCTGCGGATGAACCACGCGTACATCCGGCCCGGCGGACTCGCCCAGGACCTGCCGCCCGGCGCGGTCGACCAGCTGCGCGAGTTCGTGAAGAAGATGAAGAAGAACATCCCCGAGTACGACAAGCTCGCCACCGGGAACCCCATCTTCAAGGCCCGCATGCAGGACGTCGGCTATCTGGACCTCGCCGGCTGCATGGCGCTCGGCGCCACGGGCCCGGTCCTGCGCTCGGCGGGCCTCCCGCACGACCTGCGCAAGACCCAGCCCTACTGCGGCTACGAGAACTACGAGTTCGACATCCCGACCGCCGACACCTGCGACTCCTACGGCCGCTTCCTGATCCGCCTCGAAGAGATGCGGCAGTCGCTGCGCATCATCGAGCAGTGCATCGACCGGCTCGCCCCCGGCCCCGTCATGGTCGAGGACAAGAAGATCGCCTGGCCCGCCCAACTGGCCCTCGGCCCCGACGGCCTGGGCAACTCGCTCGACCACATCAAGAAGATCATGGGCACCTCCATGGAGTCCCTCATCCACCACTTCAAGCTGGTGACCGAGGGCTTCCGGGTGCCGCCGGGACAGACGTACACCGCGGTGGAGTCGCCCAAGGGCGAACTCGGCGTGCACGTCGTCTCCGACGGGGGCACCCGCCCCTACCGGGTCCACTTCCGCGACCCGTCCTTCACCAACCTCCAGGCCATGGCGGCGATGTGCGAGGGCGGCCAGGTCGCCGACGTCATCGTCGCCGTCGCGTCCATCGACCCCGTGATGGGAGGCGTCGACCGGTGACCACCACTCCTTCGGAGAAGGGCGCGGGCGTCAGCCTGGGCATGCCCCAACTCCCCGCCCCCGACTACCCGGCCGACGTGCGCGCCCGCCTCGAGACGGACGCCAAGGAGGTCATCGCCCGCTACCCCGGATCCCGGTCGGCGCTCCTCCCGCTGCTCCACCTGGTGCAGTCCGAGGAAGGCCACGTCACCCGCACGGGCATGCGGTTCTGCGCCGAGATGCTGGGTCTGACCACGGCCGAGGTCACGGCCGTCGCGACCTTCTACACCATGTACCGGCGCAAGCCCTCCGGCGACTACCAGGTCGGCGTCTGCACCAACACGCTGTGCGCCGTCATGGGCGGCGACGCGATCTTCGACGAGCTCAAGCAGCACCTCGGCGTCGGCAACGACGAGACGACCGAGGACGGCAAGATCACCCTCGAGCACATCGAGTGCAACGCCGCCTGCGACTTCGCCCCCGTGGTGATGGTCAACTGGGAGTTCTTCGACAACCAGACCCCCGAGTCCGCCAAGCGGCTCGTCGACGACCTGCGCGCGGGTGTACCGGTCGAGCCCACCCGCGGGGCGCCCCTGTGCACGTACAAGGAGACGGCCCGGATCCTGGCCGGCTTCCCCGACGAGCGGCCCGGCGCCGTCGAGGCGACCGGCGGCGCGGGCCCTGCCTCACTGATCGGCCTGCGCCTGGCCAAGGGCGAGGTGCCGCAGCCGCGCGTGGTCCACCCGCGCGCGGGAGGCCCCCAGGACGAAGCGCCGGCCGAGCACCTCAGCTCGCACGACGCACCACAGCAGACCTCGGCATCCGACCCGGCCCACCCGGCAGGACCGACCGCCGAGGAGGGGGAGTGATGACCTTGGCAGCCGAGATCAACAACGAGACCAGCCCTGAGAAGCTGCTCGCCCCGGTCCTTTCGGCCTTCTGGGACGAGGACAAGTCCTGGACGCTGGAGACCTACCGGCGGCACGAAGGGTACGAAGGCCTGCGCAAGGCCCTCGCCATGGACCCGGACGACCTCATCGCCTATGTGAAGGACTCCGGCCTGCGCGGCAGGGGCGGCGCGGGATTCCCCACCGGGATGAAGTGGCAGTTCATTCCGCAGGGCGACGGCAAGCCGCACTATCTGGTTGTCAACGCCGACGAGTCGGAGCCCGGGACCTGCAAGGACATCCCGCTCCTCTTCGCCAACCCGCACTCCCTCATCGAGGGAATCGTGATCGCGTGCTACGCGATCAGGTCGTCGCATGCCTTCATCTATCTGCGGGGTGAAGTCGTCCCCGTACTCCGGCGGTTGCACGAGGCCGTCCGCGAGGCCTACGCGGCGGGCTACCTCGGGAAGAACGTGCTGGGCAGCGGGCTCGATCTGGAACTCACCGTGCACGCGGGCGCGGGCGCGTACATCTGTGGTGAGGAGACCGCGCTGCTCGACTCGCTCGAAGGCCGCCGTGGCCAGCCGCGACTGCGTCCCCCCTTCCCAGCGGTCGCGGGCCTCTACGCATGCCCCACTGTGGTGAACAACGTCGAGTCCATCGCATCCGTTCCCGCGATCCTCCACCGCGGAAAAGACTGGTTCAAGTCGATGGGCAGCGAGAAGTCCCCGGGCTTCACGCTCTACTCGCTGAGCGGCCACGTCACCAACCCCGGTCAGTACGAGGCCCCGCTCGGCATCACGCTGCGCCAGCTGCTCGACATGAGCGGCGGCATGCGCGCCGGGCACCGGCTCAAGTTCTGGACACCGGGCGGCTCCTCGACCCCGATGTTCACCGACGAGCACCTCGACGTCCCCCTCGACTACGAGGGCGTCGGCGCCGCCGGATCGATGCTCGGCACCAAGGCGCTCCAGTGCTTCGACGAGACGACGTGCGTCGTGCGGGCCGTCACCCGCTGGACCGAGTTCTACGCCCACGAGTCCTGCGGCAAGTGCACGCCCTGCCGCGAAGGGACGTACTGGCTGGTGCAGTTGCTCCGCGACATCGAGGCCGGCAAGGGCGTCATGGCCGACCTCGACAAGCTGAACGACATCGCCGACAACATCAACGGCAAGTCCTTCTGCGCCCTGGGCGACGGCGCCGCCTCGCCGATCTTCTCCTCACTGAAGTACTTCCGCGCGGAGTACGAGCAGCACATCACCGGCAGGGGATGCCCCTTCGACCCGGCCAAGTCGACTCTCTGGGCCGACAGGCCCGCTGAAAACGCGCAGGTGAACGCATGACAGTGACCACCAACAACGCTCCCTCCGGGGGCGGGGAGGCGGCGGTCCCGCCCGAGGATCTCGTCTCGCTGACCATCGACGGCATCGAGATCAGCGTCCCCAAGGGGACGCTGGTGATCCGCGCCGCCGAACTGCTCGGCATCGAGATCCCGCGGTTCTGCGACCACCCGCTGCTCGACCCGGCGGGCGCCTGCCGCCAGTGCATCGTCGAGGTGGAGGGCCAGCGCAAGCCGATGGCGTCCTGCACCATCACCTGCACCGACGGCATGGTCGTGAAGTCGCAGCTGACCTCGCCCGTCGCGGAGAAGTCCCAGCGCGGCGTGATGGAGCTGCTCCTCATCAACCACCCGCTGGACTGCCCCGTCTGCGACAAGGGCGGCGAGTGCCCGCTGCAGAACCAGGCGATGCAGGTCGGCGACACCGACACCCGCTTCGAGGGCAAGAAGCGGACGTACGAGAAGCCGGTGCCGATCTCCACCCAGGTGCTGCTCGACCGCGAGCGGTGCGTGCTCTGCGCGCGCTGCACCCGGTTCAGCAACCAGATCGCCGGCGACCCGATGATCGAGCTCATCGAGCGGGGCGCCCTCCAGCAGGTCGGCACCGGCGAGGGCGACCCCTTCGAGTCGTACTTCTCCGGGAACACCATCCAGATCTGCCCGGTCGGCGCGCTGACCTCGGCGGCGTATCGCTTCCGCTCCCGGCCCTTCGACCTCGTGTCGTCGCCCTCGGTGTGCGAGCACTGCTCGGGCGGCTGTGCCACGCGCACGGATCACCGGCGCGGCAAGGTCATGCGCAGGCTCGCGGCGGACGACCCCGAGGTCAACGAAGAGTGGATGTGCGACAAGGGCCGCTTCGGCTTCCGGTACGCACAGCGTCCTGACCGGCTGACCACCCCCCTGGTGCGCAACGCCTCGACGGGTGAGCTCGAACCCGCCAGCTGGCCCGAGGCCCTGGAGATCGCCGCCCGCGGTCTCGCCGCCGCGCGCGGCCGCGCCGGAGTGCTCGTCGGCGGCCGCCTCACCGTGGAGGACGCCTACGCGTACAGCAAGTACGCGCGCGTGGCCCTCGACACGAACGACATCGACTTCCGCGCGCGCGTGCACAGCAGCGAGGAGGCCGACTTCCTCGCGGCGCGGGTGGCGGGCCGGGGCCGGGACCTCGACGGGAGCGGTGTCACGTACGCCCTCCTGGAGAAGGCGCCCGCCGTCCTGCTCGCCGGGTTCGAGTCCGAGGAGGAGGCGCCCGGCGTCTTCCTGCGGCTGCGCAAGGCCTGGCGCAAGCACGGCCAGCGCACCTTCTCCCTCGCGCCGTTCGTGACCCGCGGCCTGGAGAAGGCGGGCGGCACCCTGCTGCCCGCCGCGCCCGGCACCGAGACCGAGTGGCTGGACGCGCTCGCCGCGGGGGTGGGCCTGGAGGCGCCCGGCACCGAGGCCTCCGAGGCGCTGCGCGCCGAGGGTGCCGTCATCGTCGTCGGTGAGCGGCTCGCGGCCGTGCCCGGCGGGCTCACCGCCGCCGTGCGGGCCGCCACCGCGACCGGCGCCCGGCTCGTCTGGATTCCGCGCAGGGCCGGGGAGCGCGCCGCCGTCGAGGCGGGCGCGCTGCCGTCGCTGCTGCCCGGCGGCCGGCCGGCCACCGACCCGCGCGCGCGGGACGAGGTCGCGGCCGCCTGGGGCGTCGCCGAACTCCCGCACCGCTACGGCCGCGACACCGGCCAGATCGTCGAGGCCGCCGCGACCGGCGAGCTCGGCGCCCTCCTGGTGGCGGGTGTCGAGGTCGCCGACCTGCCCGACCCGGCACGCGCGCGTGCGGCGCTCGACGAGGTCGGCTTCCTGGTCTCGCTGGAGCTGCGGCCCAGCGAGGTGACGGAGCGGGCCGACGTGGTGCTGCCCGTGGCCGCCGTCGCGGAGAAGCCGGGCACCTTCCTCAACTGGGAGGGCCGGGTGCGGATGTTCGACGCCGCGCTCAAGCCGGACCAGATGACGCGCAGGGTGGCGCCCACCGACGCGCGCGTGCTGCACATGCTCGCCGACGCCGGGGACATCCACCTCGGCCTGCCCGACCTGGTGACCCTGCGCCGCGAGCTGGAGCGGCTCGGCGGCTGGGACGGGCCGCACGCGACGGAGCCCCTGGAGACCGGCGTCCAGCCGCCGCGGCCCGCCGCCGGCGAGGCCGTCCTCGCGGGGCACCGGCTGCTGCTCGACCAGGGCCGCCTCCAGGACGGCGACGAGGCGCTGGCCGGGACGCGGCACGCCGCCCACGCGCGCGTGTCACCCGCCACCGCCGCGGAGGCGGGGGTGAAGGACGGCGACACGCTGGCCGTCTCCGGGCCCGCGGGCAGGACCGAACTCCCGCTGCAGATCACGGAGATGCCCGACCGCGTGGTCTGGCTGCCGCTGAACTCGACCGGGGGAGGCGTCCTGTCGGACACCGGCGCCCGCCCCGGCGACCTCGTCCGCATCGGCCCGGCGGTCCTGCCGGAGCCCACTGAGGCCCCGGAGGTGACGTCGTGACGCACACTCTGGTGCCGCTTGCGGCGGAAGACCTGTCCATGTTCGGCCGCGACCCCTGGTGGCTGGTCGCCTTCAAGGCGGTCTTCTGCTTCGCGTTCCTGATGGTGACCGTGCTCTTCGCCATCGTGTGGGAGCGCAAGGTCGTCGCCTGGATGCAGCTGCGCATCGGCCCCAACAGGAACGGCCCCTGGGGTCTGCTGCAGTCCCTCGCGGACGGCGTCAAGCTGATGCTCAAGGAAGACGTGATCGTCAAGCGCGCGGACAAGGTGGTCTACGTCCTTGCCCCGGTCGTCGCCGCGATCCCGGCCTTCATGGCGATCGCGGTGATCCCCTTCGGGCCCGCGGGCAACGAAGTCTCGATCTTCGGCCAGCGCACCACGATGCAGCTCACCGACCTGCCGATCGCGATGCTGTACATCCTCGCGGTCGCCTCGGTCGGCATCTACGGCATCGTGCTCGCGGGCTGGAGCTCCGGCTCGACGTACCCGCTCCTCGGTGGTCTGCGCTCCTGCGCGCAGATGATCTCCTACGAGATCGCAATGGGCGCGGCCTTCGCCTCCGTCTTCCTCTACTCGGGGTCGATGTCGACGTCGACGATCGTCGAGGCGCAGGCCGACCGCTGGTACGTGCTGCTCCTGCCGGTGTCGTTCCTGATCTACATCGTGACGATGATCGGCGAGACCAACCGCGCGCCGTTCGACATGCCGGAGTCCGAGGGCGACCTCGTCGGTGGCTTCAACACCGAGTACTCCTCCATCAAGTTCGCGATGTTCATGCTCGCCGAGTACATCAACATGGTCACCGTCTCGGCGGTGTCGGTCACGCTCTTCCTTGGAGGCTGGCGGGCGCCGTATCCGATCAGCACGTTCTGGGAGGGCGCGAACCACGGCTGGTGGCCGATGCTCTGGTTCGTGATCAAGGTCCAGCTGCTGCTGTTCTTCTTCATCTGGCTGCGCGGCTCGCTGCCCCGCGTCCGCTACGACCAGCTGATGAAGCTCGGCTGGAAGGTCCTGATCCCGGTCTCGGTCGTCTGGCTGATGCTCGTCGCCACGGTCAGGGCGATGCGGAACGAGGACTACGAATTCACCTCGATCGCGCTCTATGTGGGCGGCGGGGTCATCGCCCTGCTGTTGCTCTCCGTCGTCGTCGACATCTTCCGCGACAGGCGGGAGAAGGAAGCCGCCGCCGAGGAGGACAAGCCGGCCGCCTTCGACCCGATGGCGGGCGGATTCCCTGTTCCGCCGCTGCCCGGCCAGAGCCTGCCACCCGTCCCGCGCCGCCGCCCGCGCCATGAGCGGGAGCTGATTGTCAGTGGTGGCCCGGATACTCAAAGTGACGGAACCCGAAGTGATGGAAAGGAGGCGTCCGATGGCTGAGTCGAACCAGGAGTCGCACGACCCGAATCAATCGAAGCAGGGGTTCCAGAACCCTGTCGCGGGCTTCGGCGTGACCTTCAAGGCCATGTTCAAGAAGCGGCTGACCGAGCAGTATCCGGAGCAGCAGAAGACCACCGCTCCCCGCTTCCACGGCAGGCACCAGCTGAACCGCCATCCGGACGGCCTGGAGAAGTGCGTCGGCTGTGAGCTCTGCGCCTGGGCCTGTCCCGCGGACGCCATCTATGTGGAGGGCGCGGACAACACGGACGAGGAAAGGTATTCGCCCGGCGAGAGGTACGGCCGCGTCTACCAGATCAACTACGCCCGCTGCATCCTGTGCGGCCTGTGCATCGAGGCGTGCCCCACGCGCGCGTTGACGATGACGAATCAGTTCGAGCTGGCCGACAGCAGCCGCGAGAACCTCATCTACACCAAGGAGCAGCTGCTCGCCGGTCTGGAAGAGGGCATGGTCGACTCGCCGCACGCGATCTTCCCGGGCATGGACGAGCAGGACTACTACCGCGGCCTCGTGACCGAGGCGGCGCCGGGGACGGTGCCCCAGGTCGCGCTCTCCAAGGGCGAGACGCCGCAGGAGGCCGCCGCGGACTTCGGGGACGGCGAGCCGGCGTCGGAGAAGGTGGTCGGCCGATGACGCAGCTCGCCGCCTATTCGACCTCCACCGGCGAGGCCTTCCAGTTCTGGGTGCTCGGCACGGTCGCGGTGATCGGCGCCCTGTGCACCATCCTCATGAAGAAGGCCGTGCACAGCGCGCTCTGCCTGGCCGGGACCATGATCATCCTCGCGGTGTTCTACCTGGCCAACGGCGCGTACTTCCTGGGCATCGTCCAGATCGTCGTCTACACCGGCGCGATCATGATGCTCTTCCTCTTCGTGGTCATGCTCGTCGGCGTCACCGCCGCCGACTCCCTGACGGAGACCATCAAGGGACAGCGCTGGCTGGCCCTGCTCTGCGGGCTCGGCTTCGCGGTGCTGCTCTTCGCGGGCATCGGGAACGCCTCGGTGAAGGAGTTCAACGGCCTCACCAAGGCGAACTCCGGAGGCAATGTGGAGGGCCTCGCCGGGCTCATCTTCACCAAGTACGTCTTCGCCTTCGAGATCACCGGCGCCCTGCTCATCACGGCGACGGTCGGCGCGATGGTGCTCACCCACCGCGAGCGCACGGAGCGCGCCAAGACCCAGCGCGAGCTCTCCGAGGAGCGCGTGCGCGAGGGCAAGCACCTGCCGCCACTGCCCGCCCCGGGTGTCTACGCCCGGCACAACGCCGTGGACATCGCGGGCCTGCTCCCCGACGGCACCCCGTCGGAGCTCACGGTCAACAAGACGCTGCGCGAGCGCGGCCAGATCCGCGACGTGTCGAGCGAGGCACTGGACGACCTGCGCGCCCTCGAGCAGCGCTCCACCGATCGCCTGGAGCGGCCCGACCTGCGGAGCGACGACATCGGGCGGACCGAGGAGGCGTCGAAGTGAACCCCGTCAACTACCTGTATCTGGCCGCCCTGTTGTTCACGATCGGCGCGACCGGCGTGCTCATCAGGCGGAACGCGATCGTGGTGTTCATGTGCATCGAGCTCATGCTCAACGCCTGCAACCTCGCGTTCGTGGCCTTCTCCCGGATGCACGGCAACCTCGACGGCCAGATCATCGCGTTCTTCACGATGGTCGTCGCCGCCGCGGAGGTCGTGGTCGGGCTCGCGATCATCGTGTCGCTGTTCCGTTCCCGCCACTCGGCCTCGGTCGACGACGCCAGCCTGATGAAGCTCTGAGGGGTCGCTGAATCGTGGAGAACTTGATTGCGCTGCTCGTCGCGGCGCCGCTGCTCGGAGCGGCCGTACTGCTGTGCGGCGGCCGGGCACTGGACCGCGCGGGCCACTGGCTCGGCACGCTGCTCGCGGCCGCCTCCTTCGTCGTCGCCGTCGTGCTGTTCACCGACATGCTGGGCAAGGGCGCCGAGGAGCGCTCGCTGTCGCAGCACCTGTTCAGCTGGATCCCCGTCGAGGGCTTCCAGGCGGACGTCGCCTTCCAGCTCGACCAGCTGTCGATGACGTTCGTCCTGCTGATCTCCGGTGTGGGCACGCTCATCCACATCTACTCCATCGGGTACATGGAGCACGACGAGCGGCGCCGCCGCTTCTTCGGCTACCTGAACCTCTTCCTCGCGGCGATGCTCCTCCTGGTCCTCGCCGACAACTACCTGCTCCTGTACGTCGGATGGGAGGGCGTCGGCCTCGCCTCGTACCTCCTGATCGGTTTCTGGCAGCACAAGCCCAGCGCGGCCACCGCCGCGAAGAAGGCCTTCCTGGTCAACCGCGTCGGTGACGTGGGCCTTTCGATCGCCATCATGCTGATGTTCACCACCTTCGGGACCTTCGCCTTCGGGCCGGTCCTGGAGGCGACGGACGGGGCGTCGGAGGGCAAGCTCACCGCCATCGGCCTGATGCTGCTGCTCGCCGCGTGCGGCAAGTCCGCGCAGGTGCCGCTGCAGTCCTGGCTGGGCGACGCGATGGAGGGCCCGACCCCGGTCTCGGCCCTGATCCACGCGGCGACGATGGTGACCGCGGGCGTGTACTTGATCGTCCGCTCCGGCGAGATCTTCAACGCCGCCCCGGACGCCCAGCTGGTCGTGACCATCGTCGGAGCGGTCACGCTGCTGTTCGGTGCGATCGTCGGTTGCGCGAAGGACGACATCAAGAAGGCCCTCGCCGGCTCGACGATGTCCCAGATCGGCTACATGATCCTCGCCGCGGGCCTCGGCCCCATCGGCTATGTCTTCGCGATCATGCACCTGGTCACGCACGGCTTCTTCAAGGCCGGTCTCTTCCTCGGCGCCGGCTCGGTCATGCACGGCATGAACGACGAGGTCGACATGCGGAAGTACGGCGGCCTCAGGAAGTACATGCCGGTCACCTTCGTGACCTTCGGCCTCGGCTATCTGGCGATCATCGGCTTCCCCGGTCTGTCCGGCTTCTTCTCCAAGGACAAGATCATCGAAGCGGCGTTCGCCAAGGGCGGCACGGAGGGCTGGATCCTCGGCTCGGTCGCGCTGCTCGGCGCCGCGATCACCGCGTACTACATGACGCGCGTGATGCTCCTGACGTTCTTCGGAGAGAAGCGCTGGCAGCCCGACGCGGAGGGCAACGAACCGCATCCGCACGAGTCCCCGAAGTCCATGACGATCCCGATGATCGTGCTCGCCTTCGGGTCGGTGTTCGCGGGTGGCTTCTTCAGCATCGGCGACCGCTTCATGCACTGGCTGGAGCCGGTCACCCACCACGACCACGGCGACTCGCCGCTGAGCGCGGCCACGGTCACCGGCGCCACCATGGTGGTCCTGCTCATCGGCGTCGCCCTCGCCTACGTCCAGTACGGCCGCAGGCCCGTCCCGGTGACCGCCCCGCGCGGCTCGGTGCTCACCCGCGCCGCCCGCCGCGACCTCCTCCAGGACGACTTCAACCACGTCGTCCTGGTCCGCGGCGGCGAGCACCTCACGCGCTCCCTCGTCTACGTCGACCACACCCTGGTCGACGGGGTCGTCAACGGCACGGCGGCCTCGATGGGCGGCCTCTCCGGCCGCCTGCGCAAACTGCAGAACGGCTACGCCCGCTCCTACGCGGTCTCGATGTTCGGCGGCGCTGCGGTGCTCATCGCCGCGACCCTGCTGATGAGGGCGGTCTGATACCGATGTCCTTTCCCCTCCTGACAGCGACGGCGGTCCTGCCCGCGGTCGGCGCGATCGTCACGGCAGCCGTCCCGGCCGCCCGGCGGACCGCCGCCAAGTGGCTCGCGCTGCTCGTCTCGCTCGCCACGCTCGGCCTCGCCGTGACCGTGCTCGTCCGGTTCGACCCGGACGGCGACCGCTATCAACTGACCGAATCGCACGCCTGGATCAAGGACTTCGGAGTGCGGTACGAGCTGGGGGTCGACGGCATCGCCGTCGCACTCATCGCGCTCACCGCCCTCCTGATCCCCTTCATCATCCTGGCGGGCTGGCACGACGCGGATCCTCTGGAAACGAAGTCGTCGCGCTGGCGCCCGACTCAGGGCTTCTTCGCCCTGATCCTCGCCGTCGAAGCGATGGTGATCATCTCCTTCGAGGCCACCGACGTCTTCCTCTTCTACATCTTCTTCGAAGCCATGCTCATCCCGATGTACTTCCTCATCGGCGGCTTCGGAGACCGCGCCCACGCGGGCACCGACGAGAACGCCTCGGCCCAGCGCTCGTACGCCGCGGTGAAGTTCCTCCTCTACAACCTCGTCGGCGGCCTCATCATGCTGGCCGCCGTGATCGGGCTCTATGTGGTCGCGGGGAACTTCTCGCTCCAGGAGATCGCCGCCGCCCGCGCGGACGGCTCGCTCGACATGGCGACCAACACCGAGCGGTGGCTCTTCCTCGGCTTCTTCTTCGCCTTCGCGGTGAAGGCCCCGCTGTGGCCGCTGCACACCTGGCTGCCGAACGCGATGGGAGAGTCCACCGCCCCGGTCGCCGTACTGATCACGGCCGTCGTCGACAAGGTCGGCACGTTCGCGATGCTGCGGTTCTGCCTCGGGCTCTTCCCGGAGGCGAGCGAGTGGGCGACCCCCGTCATCCTCGTCCTCGCCCTGATCAGCATCATCTACGGAGCGCTGCTCGCGGTCGGCCAGCGCGACATCAAGCGCCTCGTGGCGTACGCGTCCATTTCGCACTTCGGCTTCATCGTGCTCGGCATCTTCGCGATGACGTCGCAGGGCCAGTCCGGCGCGACGCTCTACATGGTCAACCACGGCCTCTCTACCGCCGCGCTGATGCTGGTGGCCGGCTTCCTGATCTCGCGCCGCGGCTCGCGCCTGATCGCCGACTACGGAGGGGTGCAGAAAGTCGCCCCGGTGCTCGCGGGCACCTTCCTGATCGGCGGCCTCGCGACGCTCTCGCTCCCCGGGCTCGCGCCCTTCGTGAGTGAGTTCCTCGTCCTGGTCGGCGCGTTCGCGCGCTATCCGGTGGTCGGCATCATCGCGACCGTCGGCATCGTGCTCGCCGCGCTGTACACACTCGTCCTCTACCAACGGACGATGACGGGCCCCGTGAAGGCGGAGGTCGCGACCATGCCCGACCTGCGGGTGCGTGAACTGGTCGTCGTGGCACCGCTGATCGCGCTCCTGATCGGCCTCGGGGTCTACCCGAAGCCGCTCACCGAGGTGGTCAACCCGGCGGTCGAGCACACGATGTCCGACGTACAGAAGAAAGACCCCAAGCCCGAGGTGGAGGCGGCCAAGTGAGCGCAACAGCCGTCCACAGCCTGTGGACAACGGCGGCGGAACCGATCGGCAAGATCGACGCCCCCGACATCGAGTACGGACAGCTCTCGCCGACGTTGATCGTCATCGGCGCGGCCGTCCTCGGAGTGCTCATCGAGGCCTTCGTCCCGCGCAAGTCCCGTTACTACGTCCAGTTGTTCGTGTCCGTGGTCGCCCTGGCCGCCGCCTTCGCCGCGGTCGTCGGACTCGCGGCCCGCGGCTTCGGCACCACCAAGGCCCAGATCGCGGCGATGGGCGCGATCGCGGTCGACGGTCCTGCACTCTTCCTGCAGGGCACCATCCTGCTCACCGGTATCGTCGCGATCTTCACCTTCGCGGAGCGGCGCCTCGACCCGGCGGCGCACGGCAACCGCGTCGACTCGTTCGTGGCGCAGGCCGGCGCCGTGCCGGGCAGCGAGGCCGAACAGGCCGCCACCAAGGCCGGGTTCACCACCACCGAGGTGTTCCCGCTGGCTCTCTTCGCCATCGGCGGCATGCTCGTCTTCCCCGCGGCCAACGACCTCCTGACGCTCTTCATCGCGCTGGAAGTCTTCTCCCTGCCGCTGTATCTGCTCTGCGCGCTCGCCCGGCGCAAGCGCCTGATGTCGCAGGAATCCGCCGTCAAGTACTTCCTGCTCGGCGCGTTCGCCTCGGCGTTCACGCTCTTCGGCATCGCGCTCCTCTACGGCTACGCGGGCTCCGTGTCGTACGCGACGATCGCGAACGTCGTCGAGGGCAACGTCAAGAGCGTGAACCCGGCGCTCGCCGACACCATGGGCAATGACGCACTGCTCCTGATCGGCGTCGCGATGGTGGTGATGGGGCTGCTCTTCAAGGTGGGCGCGGTGCCGTTCCACATGTGGACCCCGGATGTGTACCAGGGCGCTCCGACGCCGGTCACCGGCTTCATGGCGGCGGCGACGAAGGTGGCCGCGTTCGGCGCCCTCCTCCGTCTCCTCTACGTGGTGCTTCCCGGCCTGCGCTGGGACTGGCGGCCGGTCATGTGGGGCGTCGCGATCATCACGATGCTGGGCGGCGCGATCATCGCGATCACGCAGACCGACATCAAGCGGCTCCTGGCGTACTCGTCGATCGCGCACGCCGGCTTCATCCTCGCCGGTGTGATCGCCACCACCCCGGACGGCATCTCCTCCGTCCTCTTCTATCTGGGCGCCTACTCCTTCGTGACCATCGGCGCCTTCGCCGTCGTCACGCTGGTGCGGGACGCGGGCGGCGAGGCGACGCACCTGTCGAAGTGGGCGGGGCTCGGCCGCAGGTCGCCCCTGGTCGCCGCGGTCTTCGCGGTCTTCCTGCTCGCCTTCGCCGGCATCCCGCTGACCTCCGGGTTCGCCGGGAAGTTCGCGGTCTTCAAGGCGGCCGCGGAGGGCGGCGCGGGCGCGCTGGTCGTGGTCGGTGTCCTGTCGTCGGCGATCGCCGCGTTCTTCTACATCCGCGTGATCGTCCTGATGTTCTTCAGCGAGCCGAAGGCGGACGGCCCCACGGTCGCCGTGCCCTCGCCGCTGACGATGACGGCGATCGGCGTGGGCGTCGCGGTGACGCTGGTGCTCGGCGTGGCTCCGCAGTACTTCCTGGATCTGGCGAACCAGGCGGGGGTCTTCGTCCGGTAGCCCGGCCCATCGCATCTTTCGTACAGGTGTCGCCGCCCGGCATCCCGAGAGGGGGTGCCGGGCGGCGGCCTGTGGATAACTGTCCGGGGTGTCGGTGGGGAGCCCTATCGTGGAGGCAGTGGTCGAGGTAGTGGCCGAGGCAGGAAGCACGGCGGGGGACAGGGCGATGGATGGGACCAAAGGCATGAGCGAGGTGACGGCGGCGGTAGCGGCGCCGGGCGCGGCGACCGGCTCCGTGACGGAGAGCGACGCCCTGCGGACGCTCCACCGCGTCTTCGGGTACGACGCGTTCCGCGGCGAGCAGGAAGCGATCATCGACCACGTGGTGGCCGGCGGCGACGCCGTCGTCCTCATGCCCACCGGCGGCGGAAAGTCCCTCTGCTATCAGATCCCGGCCCTGGTCAGACCGGGCACGGGCGTGGTGATCTCCCCGCTCATCGCGCTCATGCAGGACCAGGTGGACGCGCTGCGGGCGGCCGGCGTGCGCGCCGGGTTCATCAACTCCACGCAGGACTTCGACGAGCGGCGCGTGATGGAGGCGGAGTTCCTCGCGGGCGAGCTCGATGTGCTGTATCTCGCACCGGAGCGGCTGCGCCTGGACGCCACGCTGGACCTCCTCTCGCGGGGCCGGATCTCCGTCTTCGCGATCGACGAGGCGCACTGCGTCGCCCAGTGGGGCCACGACTTCCGGCCCGACTATCTCGCGCTCTCCGTGCTCGGGCAGCGCTGGCCCGACGTGCCGCGGATCGCCCTGACCGCGACGGCCACGCACGCCACGCACCGGGAGATCACCGAGCGGCTCGGCATGCCGGACGCCAAGCACTTCGTGGCGAGCTTCGACCGGCCCAACATCCAGTACCGCATCGTGCCGAAGGCCGAGCCGAAGAAGCAGCTCCTGTCCTTCCTGAAGGAGGAGCACGCGGGCGACGCCGGGATCGTCTACTGCCTGTCGCGCAATTCGGTGGAGAAGACCGCCGAGTTCCTGTGCAGGAACGGCATCGAGGCCGTCCCGTACCACGCGGGCCTGGACGGCGGCACCCGCGCGGCCCACCAGTCCCGCTTCCTCCGGGAGGAGGGCCTCGTCGTCTGCGCCACGATCGCCTTCGGCATGGGCATCGACAAGCCGGACGTCCGCTTCGTCGCCCACCTCGACCTGCCCAAGTCGGTCGAGGGGTACTACCAGGAGACGGGCCGCGCGGGCCGCGACGGCCTGCCCTCCACGGCCTGGATGGCGTACGGCCTCCAGGACGTCGTCCAGCAGCGCAAGATGATCCAGGGCAGCGAGGGTGACGAGGCGTTCCGTCGCCGGGCGGCCTCCCACCTCGACTCGATGCTGGCGCTCTGCGAGACCGCGCAGTGCCGCCGCACCCAGCTCCTCACCTACTTCGGCCAGGAAGCGGCGGCGGAGTCCTGCGGGAACTGCGACACATGCCTCACCCCGCCCGAGACCTGGGACGGCACGGTGGCGGCGCAGAAGGTGCTGTCCACGGTGGTGCGGCTGCAGCGCGAGCGCGGGCAGAAGTTCGGCGCGGGCCAGATCATCGACATCCTGCTCGGCAAGAAGACCGCGAAGGTCATCCAGTTCGACCACGACCAGCTGTCGGTCTTCGGCATCGGCGAGGAGCTGGCGGAGGCCGAATGGCGGGGCGTGGTGCGGCAGTTGCTGGCGCAGGGCCTCCTCGCGGTCGAGGGGGAGTACGGCACGCTGGTGCTCACCGAGACGAGCGGCTCCGTCCTGGGCCGGGAGCGCGAGGTGCGGCTGCGCAAGGAGCCGAAGCGGGCTCCGGCGGCGCGGGCGGCCAAGGGTGAGCGCAAGGCGAAGTCGGCGGCGGCGGTCGCCGAGCTGCCCCAGGAGGCGGTGCCGGTCTTCGAGGCGCTGCGCGCCTGGCGCGCGGCCCAGGCGAAGGAGCAGGGCGTCCCCGCGTATGTGATCTTCCACGACGCCACGCTCCGGGAGATCGCCACACTGCGGCCCACGTCCGTGGCGGACCTCGAAGGCATCAGCGGAGTGGGCGAGAAGAAGCGGACGACGTACGGCGAGGGTGTGGTCGGCGTCGTGGCGGAGTTCGCGGGCGGCACCACGGGTGCTGGCGGGGCGCCTGACGGAGCCACCCGGCCGGTGGAGGCACCTGGTGGTGCCGCCACCGGCGGGCCGGCCGGCGGAGGCGCCCCGGCTCCGGCCGATGAGGCGGAGCTGGGCTGGGGCGACGAGGAGGAGCCGGACTGGACGTCCTGACGCGTGCCGGGCCGGGCGCCCTGACGCGTGGCTGTGGTCGGGTGGGTCGCCGTCGTCGCTCCACCCCGCCGCGTCTTATCTCGTCGTCACCGTCCCGCCGCGCGTCACCGCGCCGCCACGATCCGGCCCGTCACCTCGCCGAGGCCCACCTTTGTGCCGTCGGGGCCCGGGGCCCAGGCGGAGAGGGTGACCTCGTCGCCGTCCTCCAGGAAGGTGCGCTTGCCGTCGGGGAGTTCGAGGGGGTCGCGGCCGTTCCAGGTGAGCTCGATCAGGGAGCCGTACTGGCTGGGATCGGGGCCGCTGACCGTGCCCGAGCCGTAGAGGTCGCCGGTGCGGAGTGAGGCGCCGTTGACCGTCATGTGGGCCAGCTGCTGCGCGGCCGTCCAGTACACGGTGGAGAACGGCGGCTCGGAGATGACCTGGCCGTTCAGGGTGACGGTCATGCGCAGGTCGTAGCCGCCGGGCTCGTCCGCCGACGACTCGGCGGAGTCGTCCAGGTAGGGCAGGAGGGGGTGCGTGCGCTCCGGGGGTGCGACCCGTGCCGAGTCCAGCGCCTCCAGCGGGGTGATCCACGCGGAGACGGAGGTGGCGAAGGACTTCCCGAGGAACGGGCCGAGGGGGACGTACTCCCAGGCCTGGATGTCGCGCGCGGACCAGTCGTTGAGGAGGGTGAGCCCGAAGACGTGCTCCCGGAAGTCCGCAAGGGGGACGGGGGTGCCGTGCGTCGAGGAGGTGCCGACCACGAAGCCGACCTCCGCCTCGATGTCGAGCCGGACCGAGGGGCCGAAGACGGGAGCCGTGTCGGCGGGCGCCTTGCGCTGGCCCGTCGGGCGGACGACGTCCGTCCCGGAGACGACGACCGTGCCGGACCGGCCGTGGTAACCGATGGGCAGGTGCTTCCAGTTGGGCGTCAGCGGGGTCGGCGAGTCCGGGCGGAACATCTTGCCCAGGTTCGTCGCGTGGTTCTCCGACGCGTAGAAGTCGACGTAGTCCGCGACCTCGAACGGCAGGTGCAGGGTCACTTCGGAGAGAGGGTGCAGCAGGGGGCGTACGGCTTCGCGGTGGGCGGGCACCGTCACCCACGCCGTCAGGGCGCGCCGCACGTCGGACCAGGCGGTGCGGCCCGCGGCGAGCAGCGCGTTCAGGGTGGGGCGCGCGAGGAGCGAGACGTAGGGGGAGCCGAGTGCGGCGGCCGCGGCGCCCGCGTCCAGGACGTACGAGCCGAGCCGCACGCCGACCCTGCGCCGGCCGGTCGCCTCCCCGGCCATGGAGAACACGCCGTAGGGGAGGTTGTGCGGTCCGAAGGGGTCGCCCTCGGGGAGGCCGAAGGGATCGCCCTCGGGAAGACCGGTGGAGCCGCCCTCGGGGTGGCCGGTGGGGCCTCCGGAGAGGTCGGCGGAGTCACCGGCGGCCGGGTCGAGCGGGGTCTGCTCGGACATGCGTACCTGCCTCGCTTTCCATAGGGGTGTGCCACACGTTACGTGTGGAGGGCCTGTTGCGGCAGTGCCTGAAGAGTGCGCAATGTCCGGATAACTCGCGTCGCGCGAGGTGGAATATCACCTTCCGCTTTCCTGTGAGGGAGGAACTGCCCGTCCTCACCCGGCCGTATGCGCACCTTGCCAAGCAGCTTCCGGTGGAGCGCAGGATCCGTATTCTCTGGATCATGGCCGCTCCCCTCGCATATGCACTCATCGCCACTGACCTGGACGGGACGCTGCTGCGCGGCGACGACACGGTCTCGGACCGGTCGCGGCGGGCACTGGCCGCCGCGAGCGAGGCGGGCGCCCGGCACCTCGTGGTGACAGGCCGCCCGGCGCCGAGGGTGCGGCCCCTCCTGGACGAACTCGGCTATGCGGGCCTGGCCGTCTGCGGCCAGGGAGCGCAGCTGTACGACGCGGGGGCGAACCGGATGGAGTGGTCGGTGAAGCTCGACCGCGAGCTCGCCGAGGCCGCGCTCGGCAAGATCGAGGCGGAGGTCGGACAGGTCTACGCGGCCGTGGACCAGGACGGGGTGCACGGCCTCACGCTCATCGAGCCGGGGTACGAGATGCCCCATCCCACGCTCCCCGCGATGCGGGTGCCCGGGCGGGACGTGCTGTGGGAGGAGCCCATCAGCAAGGTGCTCCTGCGCCATCCGTGGCTGCCGGACGACGAGTTGGCGGCGGTGGCGCGCGACGCGGTGGGTTCCCTCGCGACGGTCACCATGTCGGGGCCGGGCACGGTGGAGCTCCAGCCGTGCGGGGTGACCAAGGCGACGGGGCTCGCGCTGGCCGCCGAGCGGCTCGGCCTCACGGCCGAGGACACGATCGCCTTCGGGGACATGCCCAACGACATCCCCATGTTCCTGTGGGCCGCACACGGGGTGGCCATGGCCAACGCCCATGGGGAACTCAAGGCGGTGGCCGACGAGTTGACCCTCTCGAACGAGGACGACGGCATCGCCGTCGTCCTCGACCGTCTGCTGCGGGGTGACCTCCGGGCCAGGTCCCGGGCCGACAGGACCTAGCCCGCGGTCCGCCGGATCCGCCTCTCCCACGTCCGGTGGAAGACGACCTCGTCGCCGGCCTTGCACACCACCTCGTTCGAGGTGATGAAGTCCGCCGCGTCACACGTGATCTCCGAGCGGGTCTCGACGCGCGTGTCCCAGCCGAGTTCGGGGCGGTGCAGGCGGATCGTCCAGTCCGAGCGGGTGCGGGCGCTCAGCGGGTCGCCCTCCTGGATCGTGTACGTCTCCAGCGCGTCCTCGGTGAATTCGAGACCGTCGGGGTACACGCGCGTGCCGCCGTAGCGCGGGTCGACCTCCAGGCGCCACTCGCCCTTGGCCACGTCGCGTACGACCAGGCGCTCGGGCCGCTGTTCGTCCAGGGTCGCCGGGTACGCCACGCCGAGCGGCTCCGACTGCTCCGGGGGCCCGAAGGTGATCGCCGGGTCGAAGTCGCCTTCGCGTACCGGCAGTTCCAGGGAGCTGCCCACCGGCTCCAGGGTGAAGCCCACCGAGTCCGCCTGCGGCCAGATCCAGGGCCAGTACGCGGAGGAGACCGCGAGGCGGATGCGGTGGCCCGGCGGGAAGGTGTGGCCGATGCCGTTGAGCTCGAACGTCACGTCCTCGGTGGCGCCGAGGGGCCAGGCGTCCGCGCGGTCCCTGCCGTGCCGAGCCGAGAGGTTGAGCACGCCCCGGGTGACCAGGGTCGACGAGCCGTCGGGCGCGATGTCGCAGAGGCGGGCGACGGCCTGGCCGAACGGCACGTCCATCCGCAGCCGCAGCGTCACCTTGGGGCGCCCGAGGACCCGTACCTCCGAAGGAACCTCGAATTCGAAGCATGCCGACTTCGCGTCCTCGTCCCGCTGGTCGGGCGGCAGGTCCGCGTCATTGCCGAAGGGAAAGAAGCGGCCCGCGTCCAGGCCCGTGTGCTGCGGGGAGTCGACGAGGACGGGGTTGCCCTGGAGCGCGTACGAGACGGGGGTGACGTTCGGGGACGGCCAGGACGGGTCGCCGACCCAGCCGCCGGACAGCTCCGGGTAGACCGTCGCCGGCGGGTGCGAGTCGCTGATCCAGGAGCGGAGCTTCGGCTCGGCCATGACGCCGGTGTCGACGCCCTTGAGGTGGTGGTCCCACCAGCGCAGGGTCTCCTGGAGGAAGCCGATCGCGGGGCCCGGCGGCAGGCCGCGGTCCGGGTACTGGTGCGACCAGGGGCCGATCAGGCCGCGCACCTGGTCGTCGGGGAGGTGCTCGACCAGGCGCAGGACCGTGTCGCGGTACGGGTCGTGCCAGCCGCCGACCGCGAGCACCGCGGCGCCGATCGCGGAGTAGTCCTCGCAGACGCTGCCGTGCCGCCAGTAGTCGTCGCGGGTCTGGTGGTCCAGCCAGGTGTGGATGAGGGGTTCGACGGCTTCGAGGCGCGTCTGCCACATCTCGCGCCAGGCGTCGCCCACGAAGTACGGGTCCGGCGGGCGCGACGCGAAGGCGAGCATCGTCGACGCCCACGCGTGCATGTCCACCGCGAGGACGGAACCGCCCATGTAGTGCACGTCGTTGTCGTAGCGGTCGTCCGCCGAGCAGACCGTGACGATCGCCTTGAGCGGCTCGGGTGCGAGCGCCGCGATCTGGAGGGAGTTGAAGCCGCCCCAGGAGATGCCGAACATGCCGACCTTGCCGGTCGACCAGGCCTGCGCGGCCAGCCAGTTCACCACCTCGACGCCGTCGGCCAGCTCCTGCGGCGAGTACTCGTCGGTGGGCAGGCCCTCGCTGTTGCCGTGGCCGCGGACGTCGACGCGCACGGAGGCGTAGCCGTGGCCCGCGTACCAGGGGTGGCGCTGCCAGTCGCGGGGCGCCGTCCAGTCGCTGAGGCGGTAGGGGAGGTATTCGAGGAGCACGGGGACCGGCTCGTCGGTGACCGGGCGCCACACGCGCGCGTAGAGCCTGGTCCCGTCGGACAGGGTTACGTGGAAGTCCTCGCGGGTGGTCTCGTACGGGAAGGAGTCGCGGATCTGCATGAGTGGAACCTCAGTGGACGGGGTGTCTCCGGTGGACGGGGCGTTGCCGGTGGGCGGGGTGTCCTAGTGGACGGGGTGCATGGTGCGGCGCAGCCACGGTGCGAGCGCGATGACGGCGATGCCCGCGAGCACGGCGATCCCGCCGTTCACGCCGAAGTACGCCGGGTTGGAGACCTCTCCGTAGACCTTCACGACCTGTGCCTGGATGCCGTTGGCGAGCGCGAGGGAGAGGAACCACAGGGCCATGGTCTGGCTGGCGAAGGCCTTCGGGGCGAGCTTGGTCGTCGCGGACATGCCCGAGGTCTCCACGAGGATGTCGCCGAGCCCGAGCAGCAGGTACGAGCCGACGATCCACCAGACCGCCATCTTGTACGTGTCGTCGGCGTGCCCCGAGGTGGGCAGCGTCATCAGGAGGAACGACAGACCGCCCAGGATCACTCCGAAGGCGATCTTGTTGGAGGCGTGCGGCTGGCGCCTGCCCATCCGCGCCCAGACGGCGGCGACGACGGGCGCGAGGCCGACCTCGAAGGCGCCGAGCGCGGAGGCGTACCAGCTCGCGGGGAAGGTGAAGCCGAAGATCGACGTCTCGGCGTTCGTCGACGCGAGGAGGATCATCGTCGAGTACGCCTGGAAGAGGATGAAGTTGAAGACCACGGAGGCCAGGAAGAGGACCACGTACGGCCTGAGGCGGCCGCGCTCCTCGGCGCTCACGCGCGGGCTGCGGAACATCACCGCGAAGTAGACGACCGGCGCGATCACCGAGACGAGGGTGAGCAGGTCGACGAAGCGGTCCATGGTGAGCCAGCCGACGGCGGCAAGGAGTCCGGCGACGGCGGCGGCCACGAGCAGGCCGGCGACGATCAGCAGGACGGCCCGGCGCATCGCGTCCCTCGGCAGCGCGAACTCGGCGGACGCCTTCCGGCCCGCGAGATGGCGCCGCCCCAGGACGTACTGGACGAGACCGAAGGTCATGCCGATCGCGGCCGCCGAGAAGCCCCAGTGCCAGCCCTTGTGGTCGCCGAGCCAGCCGGTGATCAGCGGGCCCGCGAAGGCGCCCACGTTGATCGCCATGTAGTACAGCGCGAAGCCCGCGTCGCGGCGCTCGTCCTCGGTGCGGTAGAGCTTGCCGACCATCGAGGCGACGTTGGGCTTGAGGAGGCCGGTGCCCGCGCTGATCAGGCCGAGCCCCACCCAGGTCATCGTCGCCGTCGGCACGGCCATCGAGTAGTGGCCGCAGGCGATGAGGATGCCGCCCCACAGCACCGCGCGGTACGAGCCGAGGATGCGGTCGGCGAGCCAGCCGCCCGCCACGGAGACGAGGTAAACCAGCGTGCCGTACGCCGCCGAGACCGACGCGGCCGTGCCGGCGTCCATCCCCATGCCGTCGTTCGCGACGGAGTCGGCGAAGTAGAGGACCAGGATGGCCTGCATGCCGAGGAACGAGAAGCGCTCCCAGACCTCCAGACCGGAGAGGGTGAGCAGGCCGCGCGGCTGGCCGAAGAAGGCGCGGTCGTCGCCCGGCGGCGGATCGCCGGTCGGCTCGGCTGGCGGCTCGTACTCGGCCGTAGTACGGGACAAAGAGTCTTCTCCCGGTCGTTACGGGTCTTGCGGTGCAGGACGGTCTTCTCGGCCTTTTGGGCTGATCAAGAACATACCGGTGAGCGTCGCACACCGCTCGGCCTGGTGTGCGAAGCGGGTGCGGGAGGCCCCCGCGTCCGCTCCGACCAGCGCGGCGGCGTGCGACGGGCGGGCAGGTGCTCGCCGTGATCGAAAGTCGACCGGATACGCTGACTTGAGTGATGGCAGCGACACATCGACAAACCCGTGTCATCGAACGAGATCCAATGATCGACCGAGTTGGCCATGTGATCGTCAGCAGACAGGAGAACCTCTCGTGACCGTCGTCGGGCCTTTTGGGCTGAGCGTGCGGGACCAGGCTCTCGAAGCCGATGTCCAGGTCGGATTGGCGGCTGTCGAGGAGGGACTGCTCGAGGCCACCAAGAGCGAGGTGCCCTTCATCACCGAGGCCGCCCAGCACCTGGTCCATGCCGGGGGCAAGCGTTTCCGGCCGCTGCTCGTGATGCTCGCTGCCCAGTTCGGCGACCCCTACGCGCAGGGTGTCGTGCCCTCCGCGGTCGTCGTCGAGCTGACCCACCTCGCGACGCTGTACCACGACGACGTCATGGACGAGGCCGACGTGCGCCGCGGCGTCGAGAGCGCCAACCAGCGCTGGGGGAACTCCGTCGCCGTGCTGACCGGCGACTTCCTCTTCGCCCGCGCCTCGTACATCCTGGCCGACCTCGGCCCGGAGGCCGTCCGCATCCAGGCGGAGGCCTTCGAGCGGCTGGTCACCGGCCAGATCCTGGAGACCGCGGGACCGACCGAGGGCCGCGACCCGGTCGACCACTACCTCGACGTGCTCCGGGGCAAGACCGGCTCGCTGGTCGCCGTGGCCTGCCGGTTCGGCGCGATGATGTCCGGCGCGGACGAGACCGTCGTGGACGTCCTCACGCAGTACGGCGAGCGGCTCGGCGTCGCCTTCCAGCTCGCCGACGACGTGCTCGACATCGCGTCCGACTCGCACGAGTCCGGCAAGACGCCGGGCACGGACCTGCGCGAGGGCATCCCCACGCTGCCGGTCCTCCGGCTGCGCGAGCGGGCCGCGCGGCTCGGCCTCGCCGAGGACATCGCCCTGTGCGAGCTCCTCGACTCGGACCTCACCGACGATGCACGGCACGCGGAGGCCCTCACCAGGCTGCGCGCGCACCCCGCCCTGGAGCACGCGCGCAGGGACACGGTCTGCTACGCGGAGAGCGCGCGGGCCGCGCTCGGCCCGCTGCCCGAGGGCGACGCGAAGGCGTCGCTGATCGAGCTCTGCGACCTCGTGGTGCACCGGGCGGGCTGAGCGCCCACTCTCTGTCCCGGGCCGCCACCGGAGCCCGGACTTGTCGATCGGCGGTGCCACCCCCTACGGGACGGGGGAGGCACCGCCGTTTCATGTCATCCCAGAGCAGTACATGGAGTTGCTTCCGGGGTCTGACGCTTCTTGGTGGCCGATTTGGTCGGATGGAGTCCAGCGAGAACAACCACTCCTGACCTATTCGGGTGAGAATGGCGGCACAGGGTGGACGAAGGCACGTACAGGGAAGGCCGCCGCCGACCACGGAGGTAAGGCAGACAATGGCACCGTACGAATCGGCGAAGGACACCAGCGAGGCCGCGGACCTGCGCGCCGGCCGCCGCAAGGCGGCCCGTTACGCGGTCCCGATCGCGGTGGCGGGGGTGGCGGCGGCGACGATCGGGCTCGTCCCGGCGCTCGCCACATCGGGCGACCCGGACCTCCCGAAGGTCACCGCACAGGAACTCATCGAGAAGATCGCCGCGTCGGACACGCAGCAGCTCTCCGGCCACGTCAAGATCAGCACCGACCTGGGCCTGCCGTCGTTCGGCGGCATGGCGGGCGGCTTCGGCGGCGGGGGCGGCGCGGACCGGGGCGAGGACGACGGCGACGAGAAGGGCTCGGCGGCCGACCCCAAGAGCAAGCTCATGGAGCTGGCGTCCGGCACGCACACGCTGCGCGTCGCGGCCGACGGCCCCGACAAGCAGAAGGTGTCCGTCCTCGGCGACGCCTCCGAGTACAGCCTGATCCACAACGGCGACGACGTGTGGGCGTACGACAGCGCGTCGAACGAGGCCTACCACGCGAAGGACGAGGGCGCCTCTCCGGAGAAGGGCGAAAACCACGGCGCGGTGCCGAAGGGTGAGCTGCCCAGCACTCCGAAGGAGTTCGCCGACCAGGCCCTGAAGGCCGTCGACGACACCACGTCCGTCAAGGTCGACGGCACCGCGCAGGTCGCGGGCCGCGACGCGTACCGCCTGGTGATCAAGCCGAAGCAGGCCGGTTCGACGGTCGGCCAGATCACCGTCGCGGTGGACGAGAAGACCGGCACACCGCTCAAGTTCACCCTGACCCCGGCCTCCGGCGGCGCGGCCGTCGTCGACGCGGGCTTCACGAAGGTCGACTTCGGCAAGCCGTCCGCGTCCACCTTCGACTTCACGCCCCCCAAGGGCACGAAGGTCACCGAGGCCGACGAGCAGAGCGAGCGGAGCCGCGACTTCAAGGACAAGGACGGCAAGAAGTTCGACGAGGGCGACCTCAACGAACCGAAGGTCATCGGGAAGGGCTGGAGCTCCATCGCCGAGCTGAAGCTGCCCGGCGGCCAGGGCCTGCCGACGGCCGGTTCCGGCGACGTCCCGCAGGACGCGCAGAAGCTGATCGACTCGCTGGGCGACCAGGTCAACGGCAAGTTCGGGTCCGGCACGGTCTTCTCGACCCGCCTGATCAACGCCCTCGTCACCGACGACGGCACGGTCTACGTGGGCGCGGTCACGAAGGACGCGCTGGTGAAGGCGGCGAACGAGGCGCACTAGCCACGCGTACGACACGACGCGCACCAGCGGTGCGTACGGCATAGGGGAACGGCGGATGGGAGGTGCCGGCCGGGCACCTTCCATCCGTCTCTTCGGAGAACGGGAGGACAGCGTGCCGGGCAACAGCGGCAGTTCGGAGGGCCCGGCAGCGCCGACGGCCCCGGTGGGGCACGTCATCGAGACGCACGGCCTCACCAAGCGCTACGGAAAACACCTCGCCGTCGACCGGCTCGACCTCACCGTCCCGGAAGGCAGCGTCTTCGGCTTCCTCGGGCCGAACGGCTCGGGCAAGACGACGACGATCCGCATGCTGATGGGCCTCATCGAGCCGACCTCCGGCCGCGCCCAGGTCCTCGGCCGCCCCATGCCGCGCGCCACGCGCACCGTCCTCCCGCACGTGGGCGCGCTGATCGAGGGCCCCGCCCTCTACGGCTTCCTGTCGGGCCGCGACAACCTCCTGCGGTACGACTCCGCGGACCCGACCGCCGACCCGCGCACCCGGAAGGCGCGGGCCGAGGCGGCGCTCGACCGGGTCGGGCTCACCGCGGCCGCCGGGAAGAAGGCGAAGGCGTACTCCCTCGGCATGAAACAGCGGCTCGGGCTCGCGGCCGCGCTGCTCCAGCCGCGCAAGCTCCTCGTCCTGGACGAGCCGACGAACGGCCTCGACCCGCAGGGCATGCGCGAGATCCGCACCCTGGTGCGGGAGCTGGCCGCGGAGGGCACGACCGTCTTCCTCTCCTCGCACCTGCTCGACGAGATCGAGCAGGTCTGCACGCACGCGGCCGTGATGACCCAGGGCCGGCTGATCACCCAGGGGTCCGTCGCCGAGCTGGCGGCGGGCGCGCGGGGCAGGCTGGTCGTGACGACACCGGACCCGGGCGAGGCGGCCCGCGTCCTGAAGGAGCAGGGCGTGACGGATCTCGTCTCTACGGAGGACCGCGTTACCGGCGAACCACCAGTTCAGGACGGTGTGGAACTGGCCGATCTGAACGCCGCGCTGGTCGGGGCGGGCGTCCGCGTCCGCGGCTTCGGGCTCGAACGTGCCTCTCTGGAGGACGCGTTCGTGGCGCTGACGGGGGAGGGCTTCGATGTCGCGGGCTGAGGTCGCCGAGACCACGGACGCGTCCAGGGCGGACGTCCCGAGGGAGCAGCGCTGGATCTGGACGCTCGGTCTCTTCCGCAGCGAGCTGGGCATCACGTTCCGCCGCTGGCGGACCATCGCGCTGCTCGCGGTCCTCGCCGCCGTGCCGATCCTGGTGGGCATCGCGGTCAAGATCGAGACGAGCGACGGCTCCACGATCGGCGGGGGCGGCGACGAGGGCGGACCCGCCTTCATCGCGCAGATCACCAACAACGGCCTGTTCCTGGTCTTCACCGCGCTCGCCGCGACCCTGCCGTTCTTCCTGCCGATGGCGATCGGCGTCGTCGCGGGGGACGCCATCGCGGGCGAGGCGAGCGCGGGCACGCTGCGCTATCTGCTGGTCGCGCCCGCGGGACGGACCCGGCTGCTCCTCGTCAAGTACGCGACCACGCTGACGTTCTGCCTGGTCGCGACCCTGGTCGTCGCCGCGTCCGCGCTCGCGACCGGCGCGCTGCTCTTCCCGCTCGGCGAGGTCACGACGATCTCAGGCACCCGCATGGGCTTCGGCGAGGGGCTGCTGCGGGCCCTGCTGATCGCGCTGGTCGTCGCCGTGTCGCTGATCGGCGTGGCGGCGCTCGGGCTGTTCGTCTCGACGCTCACCAGCAGCGGCATCGCGGCGATGGCGACGACCGTGGGGCTGTTGATCACGGTCCAGATCCTCGACCAGATCCCGCAGCTGCACGCCCTCCACCCGTACTTCTTCTCGCACTACTGGCTGTCCTTCGCCGACCTGATGCGCGAGCCGGTCTACTGGGACGACATCGTCAAGAACCTGCAGATGCAGGGCTTGTACGCGGCCGTGTTCGGCTCGGCGGCGTGGGCGCGGTTCGGGGCGAAGGACGTCATGGCGTAGGCCGTGCGGCGGGTGGCCGGCCGGGTGGTCAGCTGTCGTACGGGTAGCGGGCCAGCGGGGGCTCCTGGGCGAAGAACGTCTTGGCGCGCGCCAGGGCCTCGGTGTCCTCCAGGACGTGGCCGGGCCGGGTGCCGTTGCCCAGCAGGACGCCGCCGAAGCGCATGGGGAAGAAGGCGGCGGTGTGGTTCAGCGTGCCGATCAGCGGCTGCGCCACCTCCTCCTCGCGGTGCGCGAGCGCCGTCACGCCCCACAGGGTGCGGCCTTCGAGGGTGTCCTTGAAGTTGATCTCCGGGGTCTCCAGCCAGGCGTCCCAGTAGTCGAGGTAGCGCTTGACGGTGGCCGACACGGAGTACCAGTACAGCGGCGACACGATGACGATGTCCGTGGCCTCCAGGGTGGCGTCCAGGAGCAGCGCTTCGTTGTCGCCGACGGGCCGGGGGCGGGCGCGCGGGCGGGTGTCGTCGTGCCGCTGGTCCTCGAAGTCGGGGAGCGGTACGTCGGCGAGGTTCACCCAGCGCTGCTCGACGTCCGGGGGCAGCTGCTCGGCGGCCTTGCGGGCCAGGATCTCGCTGTTGCCCTCGGGGCGGGCGCTGCCGAGGACGAAGAGGAACTTGCGGGTCATGGGATCCCCCTGGGTTGCTTGCACGCGGTGGTTGCTTGCACGTGCACTATATGCACGCGCAACCAACCCCGTCCAGGGTTGCTCGGCTTCTCGGTTACTCGGTTACGGGTGTACGTGGACGGCCCACCCCGGGGCGTAGGTGTCGGGCACGGGGTGGTGGGACCAGGAGCGGGCCCAGTGCGGGGGACCCGCCCCGCGCAGGACGAGGGCGGCGGGGCGGCGCGGGTCGTCCGGCTCGGCGGGCGCGCAGCCGGCCACATACGCGATGGGAATCACGGAGGCGTTGCCGCGCAGGACACAAGGAGTGCCACCCGACCTCGTTCCGACCCCGTGGTCGTGCAGGACGCCGGCGATCCGCGCCCAGTCGCCGCGGGCGCCCGCCTGGATCCCGGCGTTCCCGTGGACGAGGGGGAGCTGGACGGCGAGGTGCCCGGCGAGGACGCCCCCCAGCACGGCAAGCCAGACCCGCGGCCGCCGGGACGCACGGGCGGCCCCCGCAAGGGCAAGCACTCCGAGGGCGGCGGCCGGGGCGAGCAGGGCGTGGGTGGGGAGAAGGAAGCGGGGGGCGGCGTAGGGGACGAGGAGGAGATAGGGAAGGGCAACGGCAAGCGCAGCGACAACGGCGAGCAGGCAGCTGGGGAGGACGGCGGAGGTGAGGGTGCGACCCTCTGCAGCTCCGGCAGGTGCGCCGCGCGCGGCTTCTGCATCGCGCAGGCCCCGCAGCCCCCTCACCCCCCACACACTCCACAACCCCACCCCCACCAGGATCGGCAGCAGCAGCCACCACTCCGTTGCGATCGGGCGGATGGCGTCGCCGGCGCAGGGGCGGCAGAGCAGGGGGCCGTCCATGACGGTGAGGTGGTGGGTCAGGGAGAGCAGGGGGCGCAGGTCGCCCTGCACCTCGCTCGCCTCCGTCAGCCGTTCGCGGACGCCGCCGAAACGGACGTACGCCTCGACGATCCACGGCAGCGCACCCGCCGCGAGCCCGCTGAGCACGGCGAGAACGCGGCCCCACCCCCGCCACCCCGGGACGACGAGAGCGGCGACCAGCAAGGGCACACCCAGGGCGACGCCGTCGTTGGGGCGCATCAGCGTGGCGAGGGCGAGGCCGCACGCGATCCCGGCGCGGGTGGCGGCGGACTGCCGCGGCCACAGGAAGAGGCCGACCGCCCCGACGGCACCCATGGCGGTGTAGTGGTTGGGCATCGCGGCGCTCGCGTAGAACAGCGCGAACCACAGGCCGCCGTACAGCGCGGCGGCGACGGCGACCGCCGACGGCCGGTGCTGCAGGACGCGCAGCCAGGGCCGGAACCCCAGATAGAGCGCGGCGGTCGCGAGCAGCGTCAGCCACACCCTGAGCAGCACGACGGAGTCGCTCCAGGCCGCCACCGGCGCGATGAGGAACGGCACACCGCGGGTGCGGGGCGCGCTGAACGGTGTGGCGGGGCCGTGCGGGGAGTAGCGGCTGGCGTAGACGATCTCGTCCCAGCCGAGCGGCAGGGTGAGCGGGACCAGAACGAGGGACAGCACGGCGAAGGCACCGCAGACGGCGAGGAGGAGACGGTGGGCGCGCGGCTGCTGTGCCATCGTCCCAGCTTGCCAAAGACCGGCCTGCCGCCCCGGGTCGGCCACGCGGCGACCCCGTGGCTTACCTAAAGGTAAGTACGCACTTTTCAGTAGGTACTTGAGGTGAGCGCAGTGTGCGCCCAGCATGAGGAAGCGATCAACACACTCGGCGCGGGCAGTTACGGCGATGGGGGCAGAACATGACGTACGACCAGGGCACCGGTACACCCGCGACACCCGCGACACCCGTCACGCTCATCGGGCTCGGCCTGATGGGCACCGCGCTGGCCGAGGCCTTCCTCGGGGCCGGGCACCCGACGACGGTGTGGAATCGCAGCCCGGAGAAGGCGGCACCCCTCGTCGCCGAGGGCGCGTCGCACCTGGCGGCGGTCGAGGACGCGGTCGCCGCGAGCCCCCTCGTCATCGCCTGCCTCTCGACGTACGAGGCGACACGCGCCGCACTGGAACCGGCGGCCGCCGCGCTGGCCGGGCGCACCCTGGTCACCCTCAACTCCGGCACCCCGTCCGGCGCACGGGAAATGGCCGACTGGGCGGCCGGACAGGGCGCGCGGTTCCTCGACGGCGCCGTCAAGAACGTGCCGGGGGCCGTGGGGAAGCCGGACACGCTGCTCTACTACGCGGGCGAACGGGCGACGTTCGACGAGTACGAGGAGACGCTGAGGGTGCTCGGCGGCGACACCGTCCACCTCGGCACCGACCCGGACCTGGCCGCCCTCTACGAGATGGCGGTGGGCAGCACGCTGCTCCCCGCCCTGATCGGCTTCTTCCAGGGCGCGGCGCTGGTGCGGTCGCGCGGTCTGACCGCGGACTCCCTCGTGCGGTACGAGGTCAAGTGGCTGGAGATGATCGCCTCGATCCTGCCCACGCTGGCCCAGGAGATCGACTCCGGCGACTACACCCGGCCCGCGTCGACCGTCGGGCTCTTCCACGACGCGGCCGGGCACGACCAGGAGACGGCCGAGGAGGCCGGACTCGACGCCTCCTGGCTCGCCCCGATGAACGACCTGGTGCGGCGGGCGGTCGCCGAGGGGCATCGCGACCACAGCATCTCGGCACTGGTCGAGATGCTGCGGAAACCGGCGACGGGAACCGTCTAGACGACGGCGACCGGCCAGACGACCTCGACCACTCCGGGCGACCGGGGCCCGCCTAGTGGACGCAGAACTCGTTCCCCTCCGGGTCCGTCATGAGCACCCACTCGCCGCCGGGCTCCTTGACGTGCCGCGCCACGGCGGCGCCCAGCGCCTCCAGCCGGTGCACCTCCGCGTCGCGGCGGCCCGGCTCGGTGTGCACGTCGAGGTGCAGCCGGTTCTTGCCGGTCTTGGGCTCGGGCACGCGCTGGAAGAGGATCCGGCGGCCCAGGCCGGTGCCGCTGGCCTCGTCGTACGGGTCGTCGGGGTGCCGGACGGCGATGAGGTCGCGCCAGGCGCGGCGCCCGCGGAACTCGACGGTCGCGGCTTCGGGGGCCGCGCCGAGGCCGAGCAGACGGTCGATGAGGGCGCTGTTGTCCTCGACCTCGTACCCCAACGTCTCGGCCCAGAAGGCCGCTTGGGCGTGCGGGTCGGCGGCGTCGATGACCAGCTTCCAGTGCAGGGTTGTCATGGTAACCAGTTATACCGGTTAGGCGCCGCGGGTCTCAGACGACGGGCTCCCGCTCCTCGCGGGCGGGGGTCGCGGCCGGCACCACGGCCGCCGCCCTCGCGGCCGCCACCCGCACCGCGTTCCGCCGGGCCGTGCGCAGCGCGTCCCAGGTCAGCAGGGTGAGCGCCAGCCAGACGAGGCCGAAGCCCGCCCACCGCTCGGGCGGCATCGCCTCATGGAAGTACAGGACGCCGAGCACGAACTGGAAGACCGGCGCGAGGTACTGAAGGAGGCCCAGCGTGGAGAGCGGCACCCGGATCGCCGCAGCCCCGAAGCAGACCAGCGGCGCGGCGGTCACCACACCGGTGGCCGCGAGCAGCGCCGCGTGCCCGGCACCCTCCGTGCCGAACACGATGTCGCCCTGCGTGGCGAGCCACGCCAGATAGCCGACGGCGGGCAGGAACTGCACGGCGGTCTCCGCGGCGAGCGACTCCAGGCCGCCGAGGTTGACCTTCTTCTTCACCAGGCCGTACGTAGCGAAGGTGAAGGCGAGACAGAGCGAGATCCACGGCGGCCTGCCGTATCCGAACGCGAGCACGAGGACCGCCGCGAACCCGATGCCGACCGCCGTCCACTGCACCGGCCGCAGCCGCTCGCCGAGCAGCAGGACGCCCATGGCGATGGTGACCAGCGGGTTGATGAAGTAGCCGAGGGACGCCTCGACGACGTGGCCCGAGTTCACGGACCAGATGTAGACGCCCCAGTTGACGGTGATGACCGCCGCGGCGATCGCCACCAGGCCGAGCCTGCGCGGCTGGCGCAGCAGCTCGCGGGCCCAGCCCCAGCGCCGTACGAACAGCAGCGCGACACCGACGACCACGAGCGACCAGGCCATCCGGTGGGCGAGGATCTCGACGGCCCCTGCGGGTTTCAGGAGCGGCCAGAAGAGCGGGACCAGGCCCCACATCCCGTAGGCGGCGAAGCCGTTCAGCAGCCCGACGCGCTGCTCGTTCCCCGGCTTCCCGGCTGCTCCGCTGTCCACGGCCCCTCCTTCGTGCGCGGCAGCCCGCGCTGCCCCACTGAAGGTAGCGCCGGGAACCCTCGGCTGTCATGCCTGTTCCGCGGTGACGCTCGTGACGCTCGTGACGCCGGTGAGCGCCCCGGGCCGCTCCTGAGAACCGGCGGGGTTCAGCCCCGCAGCGCCGCCGCCACCGCGTCCGCGAGCGGGGTCGTGGGCCGGCCGATCAGCTTCGCCAGCTCCCCGCTGGTCCCGGCCAGGCGCCCGCGCGCGACGGCCGCGTCCACGTCGACGAGGATCGCCGCCATCGGCTCGGGCACCCCGGCGCCGGTCAGCACGGCGAGGTGCTGCTCGGCGGGCACGTTCGCGTACGAGATGTCCTTGCCGGTCTGCGCCGCGATCTCGGCGGCGTACTCGGCGAAGCTCCACGCGACGTCGCCGCTGAGCTCGTAGACCTTGCCCTCGTGACCCTCGCCGGTCAGGACGGCGACGGCGGCCGCGGCGTAGTCGGCGCGGGAGGCGGAGGCGACGCGGCCGTCGCCCGCGGAGGCCACGACGGCGCCGTGCTCCAGGACCGGGGCGAGGTGCTCGGTGTAGTTCTCGTGGTACCAGCCGTTGCGCAGGAGGGTGTGCGGCAGGCCGGATTCGAGGATCAGCTGCTCGGTCGCCTTGTGCTCGGCCGCCAGGTCGAAGTCGGCGTCGGGGCCGCCGAGGACGCTCGTGTAGGCGAGGAGCGCGACGCCCGCCTCGCGCGCGGCGTCGACCACCGCGCGGTGCTGCGGCACGCGCCGCCCGATCTCGCTGCCGGAGATCAGCAGGACGCGGTCGCCGGCGGCGAAGGCGCCGCGCAGGGTCTCGGGGGCGCTGTAGTCGGCGACCCGCAGCTCGACACCGCGTGCGGCGAGGTCGGCGGCCCTGTCCTTGTCGCGTACGACGGCCGCGATGTCCCCGGCGGGGACCCGGGCGGCGAGCAGCCCCTCGATGACGAGACGGCCGAGGTGTCCGGTGGCTCCGGTGACGACGATGCTCATGTCTGGTTGCTCCTGTTAGGTCCGGTGGAAGTCGGTATGACACCCACCCTAGGAGCAGCGCTAACTTTCCGTAAGTACCCACTTTGAAGTAAGGTACTGGCATGGACGTAAGTACCTGGAGTGTCACGGGCGAGGAGATGTGCCCCCACCGCCTCGTCCTGGAGCATGTGACGAGCCGCTGGGGCGTCCTCGTCCTGCTCGCCCTTGAGGAGCGGTCGTTCCGGTTCAGCGAGCTGCGCCGCGAGATCGGCCGCGTCAGCGAGAAGATGCTGGCCCAGACCCTCCAGACCCTGGAGCGCGACGGCCTGGTGCACCGCGACGCCAAGCCGGTCATCCCGCCCCGCGTCGACTACTCCCTCACGGAGCTCGGCCGCGAGGCCGCCGAGCAGGTGCGGGCCCTCGCGGCCTGGACGGACCGGCGCATGGCCGACGTGCAGAAGGCGCGCACGGCATACGACGAGGCCCGGTCCTGACGGATCAGGACCGGGCCTCGCACCGAGCGGGTCGGGCTAGCCGACGACCGTCCATGTGTCGCCGCCCGCGAGCAGCGCGGCGAGGTCGCCCTTGCCGTCCCGCTCGATGGCGGTGTCGAGCTGGTCGGCCATGAGCGTGTCGTAGACCGGCCGTTCGACGTTGCGCAGGACGCCGATCGGGGTGTGGTGCAGGGTGTCGGGGTCGGCGAGCCGGGAGAGCGCGAAGGCCGTGGTCGGCGACGTGGCGTGCGCGTCGTGGACCAGGATGTCGGCTTCGTTGTCCGGGGTGACGGCGACGACCTTGAGGTCGCCGGTCACCGCGTCGCGCACGACGCCCTTCGCCCCGTCGGCGCCGAAGCGGATCGGCTGCCCGTGCTCCAGGCGGATCACCGCCTCCTCGGCCTGCTGCTTGTCCTTGAGGACCTCGAAGGCGCCGTCGTTGAAGATGTTGCAGTTCTGGTAGATCTCCACCAGCGCGGTGCCGGGGTGCGCGGCGGCCTCGCGCAGCACCGACGTGAGGTGCTTGCGGTCGGAGTCCACGGTGCGGGCGACGAAGGACGCCTCGGCGCCGATCGCGAGGGAGACCGGGTTGAAGGGCGCGTCGAGCGACCCCATGGGCGTCGACTTGGTGATCTTCCCGACCTCGGAGGTCGGGGAGTACTGGCCCTTGGTGAGGCCGTAGATCCGGTTGTTGAACAGCAGGATCTTCAGGTTCACGTTGCGCCGGAGGGCGTGGATCAGGTGGTTGCCGCCGATGGACAGCGCGTCGCCGTCGCCGGTCACCACCCACACGGACAGGTCGCGGCGCGAGGAGGCCAGGCCGGTGGCGATGGCCGGGGCGCGGCCGTGGATGGAGTGCATCCCGTAGGTGTTCATGTAGTACGGGAAGCGGGAGGAGCAGCCGATGCCCGAGACGAAGACGATGTTCTCCTTCGCCAGACCGAGCTCGGGCATGAAGCTCTGCACGGCGGCCAGCACGGCGTAGTCACCGCAGCCGGGGCACCAGCGCACCTCCTGGTCGGACTTGAAGTCCTTCATGGACTGCTGGGCGTCGGCCTTGGGCACCAGGGAAAGCGCTTCGATCGTGCTCCCGGTCCCCTCCGGCCCGGCCGTCTTCGTGTCAGCCATCGATGGTCTCCTTGAGAGCCGTGGCGAGCTGCTCGGCCTTGAAGGGCATTCCGTTGACCTGGTTGTACGAGACCGCGTCCACCAGGTACTTCGCGCGGATCAGGGTGGCGAGCTGACCGAGGTTCATCTCGGGGATCACCACCTTGTCGTAACGCGCGAGGACGTCGCCCAGATTCCGCGGCAGCGGATTGAGGTGGCGCAGATGGGCCTGCGCGATGGGGACACCGGCGGCGCGCAGCCGGCGGACGGCCGCGGTGATCGGTCCGTAGGTCGAGCCCCAGCCGAGGACCAGCGTGTCGGCGTCCCCGCCGGTGTCGTCGACCTCCAGGTCGGGCACGGCGATGCCGTCGACCTTGGCCTGCCGGGTGCGGACCATGAAGTCGTGGTTGGCCGGGTCGTACGAGATGTTGCCCGTGCCGTCCTGCTTCTCGATGCCGCCGATGCGGTGCTCCAGGCCCGGCGTGCCCGGGATCGCCCACGGGCGCGCGAGGGTCTGCGGGTCGCGCTTGTAGGGCCAGAAGGTCTCGGTGCCGTCGGGCTCGGCGTGGTTCGGCCCGGAGGCGAGCTGCACGCGCAGGTCGGGCAGTTCGTCGATCTCGGGGATGCGCCACGGCTCGCTGCCGTTGGCCAGATAGCCGTCGCTCAGCAGGAAGACCGGCGTGCGGTAGGTGACCGCGATGCGGGCCGCCTCCAGCGCCGCGTCGAAGCAGTCCGCCGGGGTCCTCGGCGCCACGATCGGCACCGGCGCCTCGCCGTTGCGCCCGTACATCGCCTGGAGCAGGTCGGCCTGCTCGGTCTTGGTCGGCAGGCCCGTGCTCGGGCCGCCGCGCTGGATGTCGACGATCAGCAGCGGCAGTTCGAGCGAGACGGCCAGACCGATGGTCTCCGACTTCAGCGCCACACCGGGCCCGGACGTCGTCGTCACCGCGAGCGACCCGCCGAACGCCGCGCCGAGCGCCGCGCCGATGCCCGCGATCTCGTCCTCGGCCTGGAAGGTGCGTACGCCGAAGTTCTTGTGCTTCGACAGCTCGTGCAGGATGTCCGAGGCCGGAGTGATCGGGTAACTGCCCAGGTAAAGCGGCAAGTCCGCCTGCCGGCCGGCCGCGATCAGACCGTACGACAGCGCCAGGTTCCCCGAGATGTTGCGGTAGGTGCCGGTCGCGAACGCCTGGGCGGCGGGGGCGACTTCGTAGGAGACGGCGAAGTCCTCGGTGGTCTCGCCGAAGTTCCAGCCCGCGTGGAACGCCGCGATGTTCGCCTCGGCGATCTCCGGCTTCTTCGCGAACTTCGTCCGCAGGAACTTCTCGGTGCCCTCGGTCGGCCGGTGGTACATCCACGACAACAGCCCCAGCGCGAACATGTTCTTCGAGCGCCCCGCGTCCTTGCGGGACAGGTCGAAGTCCTTCAGGGCCTCCACCGTCAGCGTGGTCAGCGGCACCGGGTGCACGCTGTAGCCGTCGAGGGAGCCGTCCTCCAGCGGGGACGTGGCGTAACCGACCTTCTGCATCGCGCGCTTGGAGAACTCGTCGGTGTTGACGATGACCTCGGCGCCGCGCGGCACGTCACCGATGTTCGCCTTCAGTGCCGCCGGGTTCATCGCCACAAGGACGTTCGGCGCGTCGCCCGGCGTCAGGATGTCGTGGTCGGCGAAGTGCAGCTGGAAGGACGAGACACCCGGCAGGGTTCCTGCGGGTGCGCGGATCTCGGCGGGGAAGTTCGGCAGCGTCGACAGGTCGTTGCCGAAAGAAGCGGTCTCCGAAGTGAACCGGTCGCCCGTGAGCTGCATTCCGTCGCCCGAGTCACCCGCGAAGCGGATGATGACCCGGTCCAGACGGCGCACATCCTTGTCACCCGCGGGCTTGCGTTGTCCTCCGACGACTGCCCCGTCGGCCTGCTCGGCTTGGCTACTGACCTGGCTGGTCACTGAACTGGACCTCCCTCGAGGCGACTGTGCGGAATCGCCGGGACGACCGGCGCTCCCAAGGTCCACCCTACGTCTGTAAGGGTCGCCTTCCTGGGCTTGTTCGCATTCTGGATGCATTTCTGAGACGCCGTGTTGCCATGGTTTGCCATGGTTTGCCTTGCCCCCCGGTCCTTCTGGATGACGCTCCCCGCTCATCCTTTGGTTCTAGGACTTGCCTTGACCGACTCCGTCGCGCTCGTGACTCTCTGTGTTCACACCTGTTCATACCTGCTCGGGCCGGAGGGGCACTCGATTCCCGGTGCCTTCCGACGCCATCCGCCAGGCTGTCAGCCGTTCACGAGTTGAGATAGGTGAGGACCGCGAGCACGCGGCGGTGATCCCCGTCACTCTGCGACAGGCCGAGCTTCAGGAAGATGTTGCTCACGTGCTTCTCGACGGCACCGTCGCTCACCACGAGCTGCCGGGCCACCGCCGAGTTCGTCCGTCCTTCGGCCATCAGGCCGAGTACCTCGCGTTCCCGCGGTGTAAGCCCCGCGAGCACGTCCTGCTTGCGGCTGCGGCCCAGCAGTTGCGCCACGACCTCCGGGTCGAGCGCCGTGCCGCCCTCCGCGACCCGCACCACCGCGTCGACGAACTCCCGAACCTCGGCGACCCGGTCCTTGAGCAGATAGCCCACGCCGCGGCTCGACCCGGCGAGCAACTCGGTGGCGTACTGCTCCTCCACGTACTGCGAAAGGACCAGGACCCCCAGATCGGGGTACTGACTCCGCAGATACACCGCCGCGCGCACGCCCTCGTCGGTGTGGGTCGGAGGCATCCGCACATCGGCGACGACCACGTCCGGCAGGGCGTCCTGCCCGGCCAGGTCGGTGATCGTCTTGATCAGCGCCTCGGCATCACCCACACCGGCGACCACATCGTGCCCCCGGTCGGTGAGCAGGCGGGTCAGGCCCTCCCGAAGCAACACTGAATCCTCGGCGATGACGACCCGCACTTTGTCCTCCATTTTTTGGCCCCCCGGCACTTTTGGCCCCCCGGCGCGCTTGTCTGGCCGGCGTCGGTCCGACAGCGGTCGCGTAGGCCGAACACTCGGCTCCTCAGTATCGCGCGATCCGCCGCCGGCCACCGGGCCGGTGGCCGGACCGGTGCGGCCGGTGCGGCCGGGACCGCAGGACAGCGGGCGGCCCCGGCTCTGGGGGAGCCGGGGCCGCGCGCGGGTTGGCGTCGGGGGCGGGATGGGTGTCGGGGGTGGGTGTCAGGGTCAGGGTCAGGGTTGGTGTCGGGTCAGGCCTTGCGCCACGGCAGTTCCGCCGTGACCGTCGTCGGGCCGCCCGCCGGCGAGTCGACGACCAGGATTCCGTCGACCGCGTCGAGCCGCTCCGCGAGGCCCGCCAGACCGGAGCCCGCCGACACGTCGGCGCCGCCCGCTCCGTTGTCGGTCACCTGGAGCATCAGCCGGTCCTCGGCCCGCCAGACGTCGACGCTCGCGGCGTCGGCCCCGCTGTGCTTGCTGATGTTCTGCAGCAGCTCGGAGACCGTGAAGTACGCGATGCCCTCGATGGCCGCCGCCGGGCGGCTCGTCAGGTCCACCTCCACCTGGACCGGCACCGTGCACCGGGCGGCCAGCGAGGAGAGCGCGGCGTCCAGGCCGCGGTCGGTGAGGACGGCCGGGTGGATGCCCCGGGCCAGATCACGCAGCTCCTGCAGCGCGACCTTCACCTCGCCGTGCGCCTCGTCCACCATGCGCGCCGCGGCCTCCGGGTCCTCGGCCAGCTTCTCCTTGGCGAGCCCCAGATCCATGGCGAGGGCGACCAGGCGGGCCTGCGCGCCGTCGTGCAGATCGCGCTCGATGCGGCGCAGATCGGCGGCGGCGGTGTCCACGACGACACCGCGGTCCGACTCCAGTTCGACGACGCGGGTCGCGAGCCGCGAGGGGCCGAGCAGCCCGAACACCATGACGCGGTCCACGGTCGTCAGGGCCCGCAGGATCCACGGAGTGGCCAGCGTGACGAGGAGACCGGTCGCGGCGGTGATGCCGAGCTCGAACGGGTTGTCGAGGTAGATGCGGTGGCCGTCGTCGCCCCCGTAGAGCTGGATGCCGTCCTGCCCTCCGTACATCGGGAAGAGCCAGAACCAGAGCGGATACGTCAGCATCAGCCAGCCGTACGACCAGAACAGCACCGCCACCGTGAACGAGAAGAGCGACCACGGCAGCATCAGCAGCGAATACAGCACGTGCCGCCAGGACGCGCCGCTCTTCAGGACCGCGCCCATGAGCGCGAGCAGGCCGCCGCCCTTGGGCCGCAGCGGCTCCGGCGGCGCGATCTCCAGTCCGAGCAGCCCGCGCGCCCGGGTCCGTTCCAGGGCGCCGATGCCGCGGCAGCCGGCCAGACCCGCCGCGAGCACCGGGATGCCGATGAAGGTGATCAGGAGGCCCGCGCCGAGCGAGAGCATCGTGATGGCGAAGACGAAGGACGTGATGCCGATGGGGAGGCTCAGCAGAGTGTAGCCGAACTCCCGCCAGGTGCGCGCCTCGACGGGCGCGCGCAGCCCGGCCGGCAGGCGGTGCCGGCGCCGCTCCTCGACGTCGGTGCCCCGGAGATCCGGCCGGTCCATCCGCGCGTACCCCTGTCCGTATTCCGTGGCCATCGCTGCCGTCCGTTTCTGCGTCTGTGGCTCTGAAGCCCTGTGGCTCTGTGGCCCTATGGCTCTGTGGCCCTGTGGCCCTATGGCTCTGTGCTGCTTGGTGTGTCTGCTGTGGGTGCCCTGGTTACAGACTCGTCGGCGCGGCCGCTCGCGGCCATGGAGCGGGTCGGGGTCTTCCACCGGGGGTTTTCCCTACCCCACGCGGTCCCGCCACGGCAGCTCCGCCGTGATCGTCGTGGGCCCGCCCTCCGGGGAATCGATCACGAAGAGCCCGTCCACGGCGCCGAGCCGGTCCGCGAGCCCCGCCATGCCCGTCCCGCCGTCGAGCCGCGCCCCGCCGCGCCCGTCGTCCCACACCTGGATGAGCAGCCGCTCCTCGGAACGCCAGACGTCGACGCTCGCGGACCTCGCCCCGCTGTGCTTGCTGACGTTCTGCAAGAGCTCGGAGACCGTGAAGTACGCGATGCCCTCGATGGCGGCAGCCGGGCGCGCCGGAAGGTCGGCGGTCACCTTCACCGGGACCGTGCAGCGCGATGCCACCGAGGAGAGCGCGGCGTTGAGGCCGCGGTCGGTGAGGACGGCGGGGTGGATGCCGCGGGCCAGATCGCGCAGTTCCTGCAAGGCAAGCTTCACCTCGCCGTGCGCCTCGTCGACCATGGAGGCCGCGGCGTCCGGGTCCTCCAGGAGCTTCTCCTTGGCGAGGCCGAGCCCCATGGCGAGGGCGACCAGGCGGGCCTGTGCGCCGTCGTGCAGATCGCGCTCGATGCGGCGCAGGTCGGCGGCGGCGGTGTCCACCACCACGCCCCGGTCGGACTCCAGTTCGGCGATGCGCCGCTCCAACTCGTCGGACGGCGACAGCAGTCCGCGCACCATCGCCCGGTCGGCGTTGGTGAGGCCGCGCGCGATGAAGGGCAGCACGGGCCAGAGCACGAAGAGCCCGGTGAGGGTGACCGTGAAGGTCACCACGCCCCACGGCAGCCGGATGAACGCGTACAGCATGGTGCGCCAGCCCACCGGATCCTTGAGGTTCACCCACAGCCGGCTGAAGAAGTTCTGCCCGCGGTGCCCCGGCATCGGGCTCGGCTCGTCGACCCGGACGCCGAGCAGTTTCCTGGCCCGCCCCCGTTCGGCCCGGCCGATGAGGCGCGCGCCGAGCAGCCCCAGCGCGAGCAGCGGCAGACCGATCACCGTCACCGTCAGGCCGGTGCCCACGGCCAGCACGGTGACCGCGTACAGGAAGCCGGCGATGCCCGTCGGCAGGTTCACCAGGAGGTGCGCGATCTCCTTCCAGGTGTGCCGGTCGTACGCGAAGCGCGCGGGCGGCGGCCGGTCGTCCTGCGGAGGCGTGGTGCGTGCGGTCATACGCGCTAGGGTGCCCGGCCCGCCGCCGCGACGCCATGAGGGCGGCCGCCGGGGCAGCCGGGGGATAACCCCACCCCGGCCGGATCATTGCGTGACGCTCTGCTTACTGAACCTTTAGCAGGCCCTAGACTCCCGTGCGTACAGATCGTCGAAAAGGGTCGTCGAAAAGGGTCAGGGTCAGTAGTGACAGGCGGTCAGGGAGTGACAAGCGGTCAAGGAGTGAGGGAGTGACGTGCACGTGACGAACGTCGCGGCAAGCTACTACCAGTCGTACTCCGTCGTCGGACTGCTCGCCGTCGTGGGCGTGCTGTTCGTCGCCGTGGCCTTCGGCGCGGGGCGGCTGCTGCGCCCGGTGGTGCCGACCCCGGAGAAACTCCTGACGTACGAGTGCGGCGTCGACCCCGTCGGCGAGGGCTGGGCCCACACCCAGGTCCGCTACTACGTCTACGCGTTCCTCTACGTGATCTTCGCCGTCGACTCGATCTTCCTCTTCCCCTGGGCGACGGTCTTCGCCGCGCCCGGCTACGGCGCGACGACACTCGTGGAGATGTTCATCTTCCTCGGCTTCCTGGCCGTGGGCCTGCTGTACGCATACAAGAAGGGCGTCCTGACGTGGACGTGACCCCGGAGACCGAAGGGCGGCCGCGGCCCGTGCTGCTCCCCGAGCCGAAGAGGCTGGGCGCGCTCGCCCGCCTCGCCCCCGAGCCGATGAAGGTGGTCCTCAACTGGGGCCGCCGGTACTCCCTCTGGGTCTTCAACTTCGGCCTCGCCTGCTGCGCCATCGAGTTCATCGCCGCGTCCATGGCGCGCCACGACTTCATCCGGCTCGGCGTCATCCCCTTCGCGCCCGGCCCGCGCCAGGCCGACCTGATGGTCGTCTCCGGCACGGTCACGGACAAGATGGCACCCGCGGTGAAGCGCCTGTACGAGCAGATGCCCGAACCGAAGTACGTCATCTCCTTCGGCGCCTGCTCCAACTGCGGCGGCCCCTACTGGGACTCCTACTCCGTGACGAAGGGCGTCGACCAGATCATCCCGGTCGACGTGTACGTCCCCGGCTGCCCGCCCCGCCCCGAGGCGCTCCTCCAGGGCATCCTCAAACTCCAGGAGAAGATCGCACGGGAGTCGCTGGGGGAGCGGTACGGGCATGGAAACGGGTCCGGCACCGGGGTCGGTCCGGGCACGGGGGTCGGTCCCGGGAACGGGTCCGGTGCGCGTCCCTCGGCGGCCGCGCTCCGGAGCGGCCTGGTGAAGGCGCCCGCGCCGGGGGAGGACCAGGCATGACCGGCTGGCTGCCGAGCCCCGTCGAGGAGCTGTTCGGCGCGGAGGCGACGGCCGACGAGTCGTACGACGTACTCACCGTCGACGTACCTCCCGCCGCCTGGACCACCGCCCTGGAAACCGCCCGCACCACCCTCACCTGCACCTATTTCGACTGGCTGAGCGCGGTCGACGAACCGGGCACCGGCTTCAGGGTGGCCGCCCACGTCGTGGCGCTCTCTCCCGTACGCCGCCTTCTGCTCCGTACGACAGTCGCGCACGACGCCCCCGTGCTCGCCTCCGCCGTCGACGTCTACGCGGGCGCGGCCTGGCACGAGCGCGAGACGCACGAGATGTTCGGCGTGACCTTCGAGGGCCACCCCGGACTGACCCCGCTGCTCCTGCCCGACAGCTTCGAGGGCCACCCCCTCCGCAAGGACTTCGTGCTCGCGGCCCGCGTCGCGAAGGCCTGGCCGGGCGCCAAGGAGCCGGGGGAGTCCGAGCACGGTGGCCCCAAGCGCCGCCAGATGCTGCCTCCCGGCGTGCCCGACCCGAACGAATGGGGCCCTCTGAAGGGCCAGCTCCCTCCGGCACCGGCGCGTCCGGCGCGCGGGGCGGGGCGCGCCGGGGCTGCTGGGGCAGGTGCTGCCGGGGCGGCGGGCCGCGCCGCCGGCGAACGCCCCGTGCGGCGGTCCCGCAGCGTGAGCGAGGGCTCCGCCAGCCAGGCCGCGCCGACGCCTCCGGCGGCGAGCCCCTCGGCGACGCCCGCCGAGAGGGAGACGCCGGCCCGCCCCCCGAGGCGCGCGCGCAGCGCGAGCCAGGGATCGGCGTCGCAGCGGGCGCAGACGCCGCCCGAAGCCGCGGTGCCGGCCGAAGCTCCGGCTGTAGCTCCGACCGAAACTCCGGCCGCAGCTCCGGTCGAAACTCCGGCCGCAGCTCCGGCCGAGGCGGAACCCCAGGCTCCGCGCAGCTCCGACGCTCCCTGGCACCACGCCCGCCCGGCGTTCGACACCACGAAGCAGCCCGAGCCCGAGCCCCAGCCCGACCCCACGGCCGGGTCCGACCCCACGCCCGAGCCAGAGAAGCCCCGTACCGAGGACACTGGAGGGAACGAGTGAACGACGCCCTCGACGTCGCCCTGCGCCTCGTCATCGTCTTCGCGGCGTTCCTGGTCCTGCCCCTCGTCGTCGGCCAGACCGAACACAAGGTGATGGCCCACATGCAGGGCCGCCTCGGCCCCATGCACGCGGGCGGTTTCCACGGCTGGGCCCAACTGGTCGCCGACGGCGTGAAGTTCGCCCAGAAGGAAGACGTCGTCCCGGCCAAGGCCGACCGCCGCGTCTTCCAACTGGCCCCCGCCGTCGCCCTCCTCCCGTACCTCCTCGTCCTGGTCGCGATCCCGATCGGCCCCGGCGAGGGCGCGGTCGGCGAGGTCGTCGACGCGGGCATCTTCTTCGTGCTCGCGGTCATGGGCGTCGGCGTACTCGGCTCGCTCATGGCGGGCTGGGCCAGCGCCAACAAGTTCTCCCTCCTCGGCGGCCTCCGCACCGCCGCCCAGCTCCTCGCGTACGAACTGCCGATGCTGCTCGCCGCCGCCTCGGTCGCGATGGCCGCCGGCACGGTCTCGCTGCCCGGCATCGTCGACGCGTTCGAGTGGTGGTGGCTGCCCTGGCAGATCGTCGGCGCCCTCGTCTTCTTCGTCGCGGGCCTCGCCGAACTCCAGCGCCCGCCCTTCGACATGCCGGTCGCCGACTCCGAGATCATCTTCGGCGCCTACACCGAGTACACCGGCCTGCGCTTCGCCCTCTTCCTCCTCGCCGAGTACGCCGGAATCGTCGTCCTGTGCGGTCTGACCACCGTCCTCTTCCTGGGCGGCTGGCACGGCCCGTGGGGTGCCGACGGGCTCGGCTGGGTCTGGACCCTGCTGAAGACGGCGGTGCTCGCCTTCGTCGTCATCTGGCTGCGTGTCAGCTACCCCCGTCTCCGCGAGGACCAGCTCCAGAAGCTCGCCTGGACCCTCCTCGTCCCGCTCGCCCTCGCGCAGATCGCGCTCACCGGCATCGTGAAGGTGGCGATCAACTGATGCCTCCGATCCCCGGGTCAGGCCTCGCCAAGGGCCTCGCCGTCACCCTCCGCACGATGACGAAGAAGACCGTCACCGAGCAGTACCCCGAGCACCAGCCCGAACTGCCGCCCCGCACCCGGGGCGTCATCGGCCTGTTCGAGGAGAACTGCACGGTCTGCATGCTGTGCGCCCGCGAGTGCCCCGACTGGTGCATCTACATCGACTCCCACAAGGAGACGGTCCCGCCCGCCGCCCCCGGCGGCCGTGAGCGCAGCCGCAACGTCCTCGACCGCTTCGCCATCGACTTCGCCCTCTGCATGTACTGCGGCATCTGCATCGAGGTCTGCCCCTTCGACGCGCTCTTCTGGTCGCCGGAGTTCGAGTACGCCGAGACCGACATCCACGAACTCACCCACGAGCGCGACAAGCTGCGCGAGTGGATGTGGACGGTCCCGGCCCCGCCCGCCCTGGACCCCGGCGCCGAGGAGCCGAAGGAGCTCGCCGCCGCCCGCAAGACCGCGGAGAAACTGGCCGCCGCCGAAGCCGCCGAAGCCGCCGAAGCCGCCGAAGCCGCACCGCCGGCCACGCGTCCCGAGACGAAGGGCGAGGAGTCGTGAACGAGGTCGTGCACATCGCCGCCGAAACACACGGCTTCCTCTCCCCGACGGGCGTCGAGATCGCCTTCCTCCTGGTCGGCCTCGTCACGCTCGGCGCGGCGGTCATCACGGTCACGACCAAGCAGCTGGTGCACGCCGCCCTGTGGCTCGTGGTCGCGCTCGGCGGACTCGCCGTCGAGTACCTCCTGCTGACCGCCGAGTTCATCGCCTGGGTGCAGGTCCTCATCTACGTCGGTTCCGTGGTCGTCCTCCTCCTCTTCGGACTGATGCTCACCAGGGCGCCCATCGGCCGCTCCCCGGACGCCGACTCGGGCAACCGCCCGGTCGCGCTCGCGGTGGCCCTGACCGCTGCCGCCGCCCTGGTCTGGGTCGTCGTGGACGCGTTCCGCACCACGGTGATCGACCTGGACGGCGCCGCCCAGGGCTCCACCGACGTGACCGGCTCGGTCCTCTTCCGGCACTGGGTGCTCCCCTTCGAGGCGCTCTCCGTCCTCCTCCTCGCCGCCCTCGTCGGCGCGATCGTCCTGTCCCGCAAGACGGCCAAGGGCACGTCCGCCCCGGAGGGAGACCGCTGATGCACCTCCACCTCGCCTATCCCGCCGTCCTCGCCGTCCTCCTCTTCTGCGTCGGCCTGTACGGAGTGCTCGCCCGGCGCAACGCGATCCTGGTCCTGATGTCCGTCGAGCTGATGCTCAACGCCGTCAACCTCAACCTCGTCGCCTTCGACGTCTGGCTCCGCGACTCCCTCCACGCCGGCCAGGCCCTGACCCTCTTCGTCATCGCCATCGCCGCCGCCGAGATCGGCATCGGCCTCGCGATCGTCCTGGCGGTCTACCGCAACCGCGGCAGCTCCGCCGTCGACGAACTCCGCGACACCGCCGAGGCCGCCGGAACCGCCGAGGCCGCCGCCGAAGAGCCCGACCCCGCACAGCAGCCGCCGTCGGCGCAGACGTCGAAGAAGGCTGAGGCCACCGCGTGACCACGACCACCCTCGCCGTCCTCGTCCCCCTCCTTCCGTTCCTGGGCGCGGCCGCGGGCCTGCTCCTCGGCCGCCGTGCCCCCGGTCTCGTCCGGCCCCTCGCGGTACTGCCCACCCTGACGGCCCTCGTGCTCGCCGTGCTCGTGGCGGTCCGGCAGGGCGGCGGCACCGGCGGCGGCAAGGCCCCGGTCGACGCCGCGACCGAGCTCACCCCGACCGGCTCGGTCCCCATCGAGCTCGCCCTGCACATCGACGGCTTCGCCGCCCTCGTCGCCGTGCTGGTCGGCGTCGTCGCCTCCTGCGTGCAGATCTACTCGACGGGCTACCTCCGCGACGACCGGCGCTACCCCTCGTACGCCGCTCTCGTCTCCCTCTTCACCTCCGCGATGCTGCTCGTCGTCTACTCCGGCGACCTGATGGTGCTCCTGGTCGGCTGGGAGATCATGGGCATCTGCTCGTACTTCCTGGTGGGCCACTACTGGGAGACCCCCGAGGCGCGCGCCGCCTCCCTGAAGGCCTTCCTCGTCACCAAGCTCGGTGATGTCCCCTTCCTGATCGGTCTGTTCGCGCTCGCCGCCGACACGGGCTCCTTCCGCATCACGACGATCGTCGCGACGGTCACGGACGGCGGCCTTGACCACCCCACGCTCATCGCCCTGCTGCTCCTCGCGGGCGTGGCGGGCAAGTCGGCGCAGTTCCCGCTGCACACCTGGCTGCCCGACGCGATGGCAGGCCCCACGCCCGTCTCCGCGCTGATCCACGCCGCGACGATGGTCGCCGCCGGCGTCTACTTCGTGGCCCGGCTCCTCCCCGTCTTCGCCACCTCCGACGCGGCCCTGGTCGTCCTCGCCGTCATGGCCGCCGTCACCATGGCCGGTTCGGCCCTCGCCGCGCTCGCCCAGGACGACATCAAGCGCGTCCTCGCGTACTCGACGATCGGCCAGCTCGGCTACATGACCGGCGCCCTCGCCGTCGGCGACCGCGGCGCCGCCGTCTTCCACCTCCTGTCCCACGGCGCCTTCAAGGCGCTGCTGTTCCTCACCGCAGGCGTGATCATCCACGCCGCCGGCACCAACTCGCTGGCCGCCATGTCCCGTATGAAGGGCCTGCGCGACCGCGTCCCCGACGCCTACTGGACGATGACCGTGGCGCTCCTCGCGCTCGTCGCGATCCCGCCGTTCAGCGGCTTCTTCTCCAAGGAGGCCGTGCTCGGCGCCGCCGAGCACACGGCCACGGGCCACGCCGCGACCGCGCCCACCGCGGCGGGCTGGATCGTCCTCGTCGCCGGTCTCCTCACCGCCCTCCTCACCGCCGCGTACGCGACGCGGCTCTGGCTGCTCGCCTTCAACGGCAGGGGAGCCGAAGCCCCCCGGCACGGGAGGCAGCCCGTCGCCATGACCGCCGTGCTCTGGGTGCTCGCCGTCCCCTCCCTCGCCTTCGGTCTGACCGTCGGCGTCCTGCCGGACTGGTTCGACGGCCACTCGCTCGCCCCGACGCTCACCACCTCCGTCCTGGGCACGGGTCTGGCGCTCGTCGGCGGTGTGGTCACGTACGGCGCGTGGCGGCACACGACGGCGCTCACCGCCCGCTTCCCGATGGGCGCGGTCGCCGCGAGCCCGGACGGCGACGGCGGCCTGGTCGAGGCGGAGGCCATCGCCTCCCACACCCCCGCGTACGGAGATGTGGCCTCGGCACCGGACCCGGCCGACCCCGGCCGCCTGCTGCTCGGGCCGCTGCACCGGCACGCCGCCGCGGGCTTCCACCTCGACGCCGTCTACACCGCCCTGTTCGTGCGCCCCGTCCGGGCCGCCGCGGGACTCGTCCGCTTCCTCGACCGCGAGGTCGTCGAGACGTACGTGCGCGGTGCGGGCGCCGCACCCCGCTGGCTCGGCGCGGCCGTCCGCCGCGCACAGACCGGCAACGTGCAGACCTACCTGAGCGCGCTGCTCGCAGGCACGGTCGTCCTGGCCGTCGCCGCCGTCCTCGTCGCCACCGCCGGAGCGTGAGCAGCCGTGATCGGTATCAGTGAGTCCGTGATGCAGTTTCTTCTCGCGTTGATCGTCGTCGGCCCGCTCATCGGCGCCGTGGCCGCCCTTCTGCCGGTCCCGCCCGGGCTGAAGGGAAAGTCGCCCGACCAGGCCGTGCTGCGCCACGGCGTGACCGTGACCGGCGTGATCCTGCTCGCCGCGATCGTCCTCGCGCTCGGCTTCGACCATGACCAGCCGTCGAAGATGCAGGCCACGACCGATATCAGCTGGATCCCCGCACTCGACGTGCGCATCCATCTCGGCATCGACGGCATCTCGCTCCCCCTTCTGGTCCTGACCGCGCTGCTCACGTTCCTCTGTGCGCTGTACTCCTACTTCAAAATGCCTGCGGGCCCGTCCCCCAAGGCATTCGTCGCACTGATGCTCATGCTCGAGTCCGGCACCCTCGCGACCTTCGCCGTCCTCGATCTGCTGCTGTTCTTCCTGGCGTTCGAGATGGTGCTCATCCCGATGTACTTCCTCATCGCCCGCTGGGGCGGTGAGCAACGCACGCAGGCCGCCTGGAAGTTCATCCTGTACACCCTGCTCGGATCCGTCGTGATGCTGCTGGGCCTGCTCCTCATCGGGCTCAAGTCCGGCACATTCGACATGGTGGCACTCGCCACTGACAACGGCCGGGGCCTGACCACATCCGTGCAGGTCATCGCCGTTCTGGCGATCGGGATCGGGCTCGCGGTGAAGACGCCGATGTGGCCGTTGCACAGCTGGCTGCCCGACGCCCACACCGCCGCGCCGACCGTCGGCTCGGTCCTGCTGGCCGGCGTACTGCTGAAGATGGGTACGTACGGGTTCGTCCGGATCATTCTGCCCATCGCCCCCGACGGAATGCGGGAGTTCGCGCCGTACCTCGCGGCCTTCGCGGTCGTCGGGATCATCTACGGATCCCTGGCCTGCCTCGCGCTCGCCAAGCAGGGCGCGAAGGGCGACCTCAAGCGCCTCATCGCCTACTCGTCCGTCGGCCACATGGGCTTCGTCCTGCTCGGCATCGCGACGATGAGCCCGACCGGCGTGAACGGCGCACTCTTCGCCAACATCGCCCACGGCCTCATCACCGGCCTGCTCTTCTTCCTCGTCGGCGCGCTGAAGGACCGCACCGGCACCACCGACCTCGACGCCCTCGCACAGGAGTCCGGCGCCGCGCTCTACGGCAAGGCACCCCGCCTCGGCGGCCTCCTGGCCTTCGGTGCCGTCGCCTCTCTCGGACTGCCGGGCCTCGCCGGGTTCTGGGGCGAAATGCTCGCCCTGTTCGGCGCGTTCGAGCCCGCCGCCGACCTGAGCCGCCCGGCCTTCCTCACCTTCATGGCCATCGCCGCCTTCGGCACCCTGCTCACCGCCGCGTACATGCTCATCGTCGTACGCCGTGTCTGCATGGGCCCGATGCCGCAGACCGCCACGGCCGACGAGCCGGCCCCCAAGGCACTCGCCGACGTCCACGGTTACGAATTCGCCGCCTGGACCCCGCTCGTCGCCCTCACCGTCCTCGCCGGACTCTGGCCCGCGGCTCTCCTCGGCCTGACCGACCCGGCCGTGCAGAAGCTCCTCACTGGAGGCAAGTCGTGACCGTGGCCGCCGAAAGCGCCGCCAGCCTCGTCCAGTCCGTCGACTGGCTCGCGATCGCGCCGCCGACCATCGCCGCGGTCGTCGGCCTCGTCGTGCTCGTGGCCGACCTCTTCGTGAAGGACGACAAGAAGGCGCTCCTCGGCTGGCTCTCCGTGGCGGGCCTGGCCGCGGCCGCGCTCTCCCTGCTGCCCCTCCTGGACGACGACCGCTCGACCTTCTGCCTGACCGGCGGGGGCACGCACGCGTGCAGCTACACCGCCGACCGCTTCACCCTCGTCATCCAGCTCCTCGTCCTCGGCGGCGCCCTGCTCGCCGCCCTGCTCTCCATGAGCACCCTCAAGGACTCGGGCGACGAACTCCCCGCAGGGGAGTTCTGGTTCCTGCTGCTCTCCTCCGCGGCGGGCGCCGCCCTGCTGCCCGCCTCGCGCGACCTCGCGACGCTCATCGTCGCCCTCGAAGTCGCGTCCCTTCCGGCGTTCGCCCTCGTCGGCCTCAGGCGCGGCGACAAGCGCTCCTCCGAAGCGGCCCTGAAGTTCTTCCTCTCCTCGGTCACCGCGACCGCGGTGAGCCTCATGGGTGTGAGCTTCGTGTACGCGGCGACCGGCACCCTGCACCTCACGGAGGTCGCCACCAAGCTCCAGGAAGTCGACGGGCAGCTCCACACGCTCGCCCAGACCGGTGTCGCGCTCACCCTCGTCGGCTTCGCCTTCAAGGTGGCCGCCGTGCCCTTCCACTTCTGGGTACCGGACACCTACGTAGGCGCGCCCCTGCCCGTCGCCGCCTACCTCTCCGTCGTCGGGAAGGCTGTCGGCTTCACCGGCCTCATCCTCGTCACCGTCGTCGCCTTCCCGTCGTACGCGGATGTGTGGGGCCCCGCGCTCGCCGTCCTCGCCGCGCTCACCATGACCGCGGGCAACGTGGCGGCCCTGCGCCAGCAGTCCACGCGCGCGTACAGCGCGGTCCGCCTCCTCGCCTGGTCCTCGGTCGGCCAGGCCGGGTACCTCCTGGTCCCGATCGCCGCCGCCGGATACGCCGACAACGAAGCCGCCGCCGAGAAGGCCATCGGCTCCACCGTCGCGTACGCCCTGATGTACGCCGCCGTGAACCTCGGCGCCTTCGCCGTGGCCGCCCTCGTCGGCCGTACCCAGCGCCTGAACCGCGTCAGCGACTACCGCGGCCTGTACGCGCGCAGCCCCCTCGCCGCCCTCGTCCTCGGCTTCTTCCTGCTCTGCCTTGCGGGGCTGCCGCCCGGCATCATCGGTCTCTTCGCGAAGGTCACCGTCTTCTCGGCCGCCGTAGACGCGGGCCTCGGCTGGCTCGCCGTGGTCATGGCCGTGAACGTGGTGATCGCGCTCTTCTACTACCTCCAGTGGACGGCGCTCCTGTTCCGCGCCCCCGAGGGTGAGCCGGTCAAGCACCGCGTCCCCGCCCCGCTCACCGCGGCCATCGCGCTGACGGCGGTCCTCGGCATCGCGCTCTCCGGAGCGCCCCAGCTGGTCCTGAGGTTCTCGGACACCGGCCTGTTCTGACCGGCCCGCTCCGACAGGGCACTCCACGGCCGCGCCCCCGGGCACAGCCCGTCACCCGCGCGGCCTACACCGCTCATGCGTGCACAAGGGAACTAGTGCTCCCCGCCTGGCGTTGACCAGTACGGGAGGGTCCACTGAACAGTGGAAGCACCAGTCAGCAGAGGGTTCCCCCACGCACCACCAGGAGGGCGTACCGTGCACCGCCGGCACAACGGGTTGAAGACCGCCGTACTCCTCGGGGGACTGTCCGCGCTCATCCTTGTCATCGGCAGTTTCTTCGGGCGTACAGGCCTGATCGTCGCGCTCTTCGTAGCGCTCGGCACCAACGCGTACGCGTACTGGAACAGCGACAAGCTAGCCCTGCGCGCCATGCGGGCCCGCCCGGTCAGCGAATTCGAGGCCCCCGAGCTGTACCGCATGGTCCGCGAGCTCTCCACCCAGGCCCGCCAGCCCATGCCCCGTCTGTACATCTCGCCCACGGAGGCGCCGAACGCGTTCGCGACGGGCCGCAACCCCCGGAACGCGGCGGTGTGCTGCACCGACGGCATCCTCCGCCTCCTCGACGAGCGCGAATTGCGCGGCGTCATCGGCCACGAGCTCAGCCACGTCTACAACCGCGACATCCTGATCTCGTCGGTCGCCGGCGCCCTCGCCTCCGTGATCATGTTCCTGGTCAACTTCGCCTGGCTGATCCCCGTCGGCCGGTCGAACGACAACGAAGGCCCCGGCATCTTCGGCATGCTCCTGATCATGCTGCTCGGCCCGCTTGCGGCCTCCGTCATCCAGCTCGCGATCAGCCGCTCCAGGGAGTACGAGGCCGACGCGTCCGGTGCGCAGCTCACCGGCGACCCCCTCGCCCTCGCGAGCGCCCTGCGTAAACTCGACGCGGGGACGAAGCAGTTGCCGCTGCCTCCCGAGCCCCGCCTCGAGACGGCGAGTCACATGATGATCGCGAACCCCTTCCGTCCGGGACAGGGCATGTCCAAGATGTTCTCCACGCACCCGCCGATGGCGGAGCGCATCGCCCGACTCGAGCAGATGGCAGGTCGCCACCAGTGAAGACAATCCTGAACGTCATATGGCTCGTCCTCTGCGGCTTCTGGATGTTCCTGGCCTACTTGGTCGCGGGTGCGATTCTCTGTGTCACGATCATCGGCATCCCGTTCGGCCTGGCCAGCTTCCGCATCGGCCGCTATGCCCTGTGGCCGTTCGGCTACACCACGGTCGAGCGCCGCGACGCGGGCGCGCCCTCCTGCGTGGGCAATGTGCTGTGGCTGCTCCTCGCGGGCTGGTGGCTCGCCCTCGGCCACATCTTCACCGGCCTCCTCCTGTGCGTCACGATCATCGGCATCCCCCTGGGCGTCGCCAACTTCAAGCTGATCCCGGTTTCGCTGCTGCCCCTCGGCCGCGACATCGTCCGCACCGACCAGCCGTTCGCCGCGCGCTACTGAGGCGCGGTGCCCTGGAAGACGCGCTGGAGTCCGGCAAAGCAGACCTCGGCCCGGGCCCGATTGTCAGTGCCGTGGTCCACCATGAACTCATGAACGACAGCGAGCAGTTGCTGGCCCGTGTCGCCGCCGAGGCGCGCGTCACCCGTCCCTGGGGCTGGGACACCCTCCCCACCCCCGTGGACGCGGCGACCCTGGCCCGGGCGGAGGCCTCCTTGGGCTTCACCCTGCCGCCCCTGCTCGCCGCGCTCTACACCCGCATAGGTGACGGCGGTTGGGGCCCGGAGTACGGCTTGTTGCCCCTGCTCGAAGGCAAGTCGTCAGGAGGCGAGCCGGCCGTCGTCGAGGAGTACTTCTCGATGCGCGACTCCGAGTGGGGCTGGCCCGAAGGCGTCCTGCCGATATCCCACTGGGGCTGCGCGATGTACGCGTGCGTGGACTGCCACACCGACGAGGCGCAGGTCCTGCTCTTCGAGCCCAACGGCGGCGACCCGTGGCACGCCTGGTTCGTCGACTCCCCGGACCTCACGACGTGGCTCACCGCGTGGCTCGACGGCACGGGATGGTACGAGGAGGACAACGACGACCTCGACCTGCCGGCCTGGCAGGACGCCCGCACGCGCGCGTAGGACACCCGTCCCGCGGGCCCCGCCAGTCCCACGTCCTCGGTCAAGGCGCCCCCCTCAACCGTCAGCGCCACCGCCCCGCACACGCCCCCGCACTCCGTACGCGACAACACCCACCGCCAGCACCAGCGCCCCGGTCACCACCGAGGACGCCGGCAGGGCGAACGCCAGCGTGGCGCAGCCGATCGCGCCCACCAGCGGCACGACACGCGCTGTCGGCTCCGAACTCAGCGTCCAGGCCGACGCGTTGGCGACCCCGTAGTAGACGAGCACCCCGAAGGAGGAGAAGCCGATCGCCCCACGCACATCCGCCGTCGCCGCCACCACCGCGACCACGGCCCCGACGGCGAGCTCCGCGCGGTGGGGCACCCGGAAGCGCGGATGCACGGCCGCGAGCGCCCCCGGCAGGTGCCTGTCCCGCGCCATGGCCAGCGTGGTCCGCGACACGCCAAGGACCAGCGCGAGCAGCGAGCCGAGCGCCGCCACCGCCGCGCCCGCCCGCACCACCGGCACGAGCCCCGGCGCCCCCGCCGCACGCGCCGCCTCCACCAGCGGCGCCGGCGCGCCGGCGAGCCCGTCGGAACCCAGTACGGTCAGCGCGGCCACCGCCACGGCCGCGTACACACACAGCGTGATGCCCAGGGCCAGCGGGATCGCCCGCGGAATGGTCCGCGCGGGGTCCCGTACCTCCTCGCCGAGCGTCGCGATCCGCGCGTACCCGGCGAAGGCGAAGAACAGCAGCCCGGCCGCCTGCAGCACCCCACCGAACCCGTCCGAGAGCCCTACGTCCAAGCGCCCCGCGTCGGACGCCCCCGAGCCCGCGCAAGCGGCCACGACGGCTGCGAGCACGGCGAGCACCACAGCGACGATCCCGCGGGTCAGCCACGCCGACTTCTGCACACCCACATAGTTGACGGCGGTCAGCAGCACTACGGCCCCGACGGCCACCGCGTGCGCCTGCTCCGGCCACAGGTACGCCCCCACGGTGAGCGCCATCGCCGCACACGAAGCGGTCTTGCCGACGACGAACGCCCAGCCCGCCAAGTAGCCCCAGAACGCTCCGAGCCGCTCCCGCCCGTAGACGTAGGTCCCGCCCGACGCGGGGTAGCGGGCGGCGAGCCGCGCCGACGACATCGCGTTGCAGTACGCCACCACGGCGGCGACAGCGAGGCCGATCAGCAGCCCCGACCCGGCGGCTTCCGCGGCAGGACCGAGCGCCGCGAAGATCCCTGCGCCCATCATCGAGCCAAGGCCGATCACCACCGCGTCGAAGACGCCGAGCGTCCGCCGGAGCTCCGGCTGCTGTGTCATACGCCGCACCCTACGGATCACCGCAACCGCGACTCTCCGTAGAGACGTCCTTCAGGACAACAGCGCACAAAAGCTCACCGCGCGAGAAAGGCCGGGTCACCGCATGGGCATCATCAGCTGGATCGTTCTGGGACTGCTGGCGGGAGCCGTCGCCAAACTGCTGCTGCCCGGCCGCGACCCGGGCGGCTTCATCGGGACGACCGTCATCGGCATCGCCGGTGCCTTCATCGGCGGCTGGATCTCCGCCCGCTACCTCGACCACCCCATCGCCGACGACTTCTACGACGGCGCCACCTGGGCGGCGGCCATCGGCGGCTCACTGGTCCTGCTGGTCGCGTACCGCATCCTCTTCGGCCACTCACGACGCTGAGGCGCCGTTCCCCGATCTGCGGCCAGCAGCAAGGGCGGGCACCCCACCCGGGGTGCCCGCCCTCCGTCGTCCGTACGGCAGCGGACCACCGGCCGTACGACCGGCCGTACGCCCGGCAGTGCTACCGGTAGTTCACGAACTGCAGCGCGAAATCGAAGTCCTGCCCCTTGAGCAGCGCCTGTACGGCCTGCAGGTCGTCGCGGCTCTTCGAGCTGACCCGCAGCTCGTCGCCCTGGACCTGCGCCTTGACGCCCTTGGGGCCCTCGTCGCGGATGATCTTGGCGACCTTCTTCGCGTTCTCCTGGGAGATGCCCTCCTCGATGGACGCGAAGATCTTGTACTCCTTGCCGGACAGCTGCGGCTCGCCCACCTCCAGCGCCTTCAGCGAGATGCCGCGCTTGACCAGCTTGGACTGGAAGACATCGAGGATCGCCTTGACCCGCTCCTCGCCGCTCGCCTCCATCAGGATCTTCTCGCCGGACCACGAGATCGAGGCGCCCGTGCCCTTGAAGTCGTAACGCTGCGAGATCTCCTTGGCGGCCTGGTTGAGGGCGTTGTCGACCTCTTGCCGCTCGACCTTCGAGACGATGTCGAAACTGGAGTCGGCCATGTCCTGTGGCTCCTTGTATCGGGGTATGCGTACTCAGCGGTTACACGGCCGACTGACGCTGGCCGCATCCGCAAAGCCTAGCCACCGCCCCCGCACGGGGTGCCGCTCAATCGGGTGGCGAAGCACCCCTGTGCATCAGGTATCGTTTACGTCGTTGCCACGGAGCGCCGCGAAAGCGGAGCTTGGCGACAAACCCGGCGGTGTGCCCGAGCGGCCAAAGGGAGCAGACTGTAAATCTGCCGGCTCAGCCTTCCCAGGTTCGAATCCTGGCGCCGCCACATGAAGGTAAACCCCCTCCGATCTGCGGAAACGCAGATCGGAGGGGGTTTCTTCGTATGCGGCGGTGCGGGCGTTCAGACCGTGCTGAGACGCCCCCGTACGACCTTCGTGGACTCCGGCAGCAGTCCGGCGCCGACGAGGGCCGTCTCCTCGGGGACACGCAGCGTGAGCAGGGAGCGCACCCTCTCCAGGGTGCTGAGGTCGATGCTCGGCTGGAGCGTATCGATGGTGAGCTCGCACAGTTTGGGGAAGAGGTCCAGCCAGTCCCACGTGGGTCCCATGTCCGCCTCGACCCACAGATGGGTGAGGCGCTGCCCCGGGCACGTGGCGACGAACTCCTCGACGGTGAACTCGCCCGCGATCCTGATGCGGGAGCGGCCGCCGAAGCTGCGCAGCGCGCGCAGCTCGTTCAGGTTCGACACGGGGAAGTAGAGCCCGTCCTCGGCGAGGTGCGCGACCACCTCCTGGCCGTACAGCTCGGTGTCGTACCGATCCCACGCCTGGGCGAGCTCGTTGCGTACCCGCAGGTCGGGGTGGTTGCGATACAGGGCTAGCACCTCGATCGCCGCGTATGTGGCGATAGGCGTGGCCGTCAGCACGGTGAAGTACGCCTCATCGGCCACGACGCGGTAGGCGGCCTCCGCCGCCGCGGCCGCCGCCTTCTGCTCTTCCGTGGCGAACGGGCCCGGGGTGTTCGGGCGCGTGGGCAGCTCCCTGGGGCCGGACAGCAGTTCGATGACCACGGGGCCGATGGCCGCCAGGGCACGTGCCTGGTCCGGCGAACGCGGTGGGATGAGGGCCGCCGCCCGCTCCTGCACTTCCGCCCGTACCGAAGGGGCGAGCTCGGTCGCGTGCTCCAGGCAGGCGGCCGCGAGGAGGTGGAGCCGGTCCCGGCCCTGACGTGAGGTGTCCTTGCGCCTGATGAGGCCGGTGAGGAGATACGTCCGCTCGGTGGGCCGGGCATGGGCGACGGCCATGCGGATGACGTCCTCCCACTGGTCCAGGTGCGCGTTGGCGATGAGGAAGTCGAAGTCGAGCCCTTCGACCGCCGCCTTGGCCCCCAGGTAGTCCTGGAAGGTCCGGTGGACGAAATCCATGGAGTCCGCACTCGGCTCCCTGAGCAGGCCGCTGCGGACGAGCAGATGCCTGTAGACCTCCTCCGGAGTGCCCTGTTCGGCGACCTTCGGCATGGCCGGCAGGACCTGGCCCAGGAGCTCCACCGCGTCGGTGCGGTTCATCTCGGAGCGGCCGTTGCGGATCATCCAGTAGGCCAGTTTCTGGATCAGCTGGATGTGCTCGGCCTCGCTGATGTGGATGGGCCCGGATTTGTGCACCCCGCGCTCACGGTCGCGCCGGAAGAGCAGCATGGACAGGGCCGCGTCGTAGATCTCCTTGCGGCCCTCGGGCAGAAAGCCGCGGCGGTCCTGGTGCAGTGCGCAGATCAGGCCGCACATCAGCGGGTTGATCGCGAGCCTGCTCAGGTCTTCCTGCGCGCGGACCGCGCGCAGCAGTTCGGTGGCGTACTGGTCGCTGATGCCGGCCGCCTTGTGCCACCGCTGGATGAACTCCGCGATGTTGGCCCGGTTCATGGGGGCGAGGTCCAGCTCGGCGAAGTCATCGTCCGTCAGCCAGCGTTCCCGTACGGCCGACGGCCGGGAGGTGACGAGCCAGCGGTTGTCGGGGTAGGCGCTGAGCAGCTCCCGGAGCCAGCGACGGGCGTCGTTGCGGTCGTCCTCGGGCACCTCGTCGATGCCGTCGATGAGGATGAGCCCGCGACCTTCCTGCAGCACCCGGTCGATCCAGCCGTGCGGCTGGCTGCCGGCGATCGGGCAGTCCACCGCGGCCAGGAAGCCGTCGGGAGCGGGCAGAGGAGCGCCGCTGCGGGTAAGGGTGCGCAGAGGGAGGACGAAGGGCACGACTCCGTAGAGGTAGAGCAGCTGTTCATCCAGCGACTTCTTCGCCGTGGTCACCGCCAGCCACTGGATGAGAGTGGTCTTTCCGGAGCCGGCCACACCCCGTAGGAGTACGCGGTTACGGCCTGCAAGGACGTGGTCGGCCGAGACCACACTGGGAGTGGCGCTCAACGCGTCGGCGGCCGCGTCCAGCCTGAGGTAGGCCACGTCGAGCCGCCAGCTCTCCGGCGCTCCGGACAGGTCGAGGCCGAAGATGCTCAGCTTGCCGTGCTTGGTCGCGATGTAGTGCGCGTACCGCTCCTCGAACGGTCCGTCCGCCGGGGAGGGCGACCGGGTGATCAGGGAGTCGATCTTGCGCGTCAACTCCTCGATGCCGCGCCTCTGTTCGAGCAGGGTGCGGGGGACGAAGGTGGACCGCTGGGTGAAGAAGTTCAGGATGTGCAGGCACGCGGTGTCCAACACGCCGGCGTGCAGCGTGACCGCGTCGTGGGACAGGCCGAGCGTCGCCGTCCGGTTCTGGGCGCGCAGGTGCCGGGAGAGCTCCAGATGGCCGAGCCGTACGGCCTGCACGTCGTCCATGTCGAGGGTGCCGAGGGTGCGCAGGGAGTCGGTGACGGCATGGATCACGGCCTGTTTCTCGAAGGAGGGCAGCAGCTCCTCCACGCCGGTCGAGTGGGCGGCTCGCTTGACCAGCTCCTCCGCGATCTTGTGCAGATCCTTGTCGGACAGCGTCCGCTTCTCGCCGCGGAACGAGACGAGCCGCGACACCCGGACAGGTCTGTCGACCAGCTCGGCCCCGGCGCCTTCGGACACGAACAGCTTCCTGATCAGCGGTCCCACGATGCTCGAGGCGAGCCGGGCTCCGATCACCGCGGGTTCCATCAGCCCAGCCCTCCGAGGCGTTCCGCGCGGTGTGCGCGGCCTGAGCCGCCGACCGCCCTCGCGGCAGAGTAGGGCTGAACGCGGGAAGGCATGCCCAACTTCGGTGATGCGTCCCCCAGTTGGGGGGGGATTCTCTGACCTGTGGGAATGCCGGACGGGCGAGTATCCGTACATACTTTCGGAGTGTCGGGTCACGGCGCGGCGCAGCCATGCCGCCCCCACGGCACACTGATCACATGTTGTCCCGTCGCAGAAACTGCCCGGAGTGCCGCCGCGAGATCGCTGTCGTCGGCGGCCGGTTCGCCCGCCACGATCCGCCGGGCCCGCGCGGCACCGGTGACCTGATCTCCTGTCCGGGGTCCCGCAGGCAGGCCCCGCTGGGAGCCGCACAGGCGGCTCTGGACGGCTATGTGGTCCCGGACCACCCCGGACAGCTCCCGCTGTTCTGAGCGGGCCTCAGAAGCGGTTCTCGGACCGGCTGAACGGCTGCCCCGCCGACCTCAGTTGCCCGCGACCGACTTGACCGCCACCGACACCGGCACGGACCCGCCGACCAGCTCCAGCGTCAGCCCGGCCGTCGCCGGTGTCTCCAGGAGCTCCGCGAGCACCGCGGCGACGTCGTCCCGCGGGACCGGCCCCCGTCCGGTCGACGCCTCCAGGCGTACGAGACCGGTGCCCGCGTCGTCCGTCAGCATCCCGGGACGCAGGATCGTCCAGTCCAGGGCGGCACGCGCGCGTACGTTCGCGTCCGCCTCGCCCTTGGCCCGCAGATAGGCGTCGAAGACCTCGTCGCCCCGGTGCTCGGGATCGGCGCCCATCGACGACACCACGATGTAGCGCCGTACCCCGGCCCGCTCCGCCGCGTCCGCGAAGAGCACGGCCGCGCCACGGTCCACGGTGTTCTTGCGGTCGACGCCGCTGCCAGGCCCCGCGCCCGCCGCGAAGACCGCCGCGTCGGCCCCGCGCAGCCGCTCGGCCACCTCGTCGACCGACGCCGACTCCAGGTCGCACAACACCGGTTCGGCACCCGCCGCGCGCAGATCAGCTTCCTGATCGGCGTTGCGGATCACCCCGGCGACTTCGTCACCGCGCGCGGCGAGCAGACGCTCCAGCCGCAGCGCGATCTGACCATGACCCCCAGCGATGACAATGCGCATACTCCCGACCGTACGGCAGGGTGGACGCGAGCGCTCAACGCGCGCGTGGGGGTGCGGGAACACGCGCCTGGGAACCCCCGGGAACACGACAGTGAGGTACCGGCACGCGCGGAGGTCGGTCCTCCCTCAGGAGGACGGCTCATCGCCCTTCGGACGCCCCGGCGCCGCCCCCGTCGACCGCCCCTGCCGCGGCAGATCCAACGCCACCGCCACAGCCGAGTCGCAGTACTCGCGTACCGCACTGGTCCGCGCCACGACGCGCCCTCCATGCACCACGATCCGGCTGTACGCGAGCGACAGCGCCCCCGCGAGCCGGTCGCCGCGCACGGCGAGCAGTTCGGCGGGGAAACCCGCCTCGACCCGCACCTCGGGCAGCCCCATGGCCGACCGCGCGGCCCCGCTCACCGCCCCGTAGGCGTCCTCGGGCCGCAGCCCGAACCCCGTGGCCAGCAGATACGCGGCCTCCAGCGGATCCCCGCGCCCCACCGGGTTCGACACGTCCCGCATCGCCCCGCTGCCCGCGGCGACCCGCACCCCGGCCGCACGGAGCAGCCGCACGGGAGCCGTCCTGCGCCGTTCCGCGCTCCCGCACCCGCCCTGAGGCAGGCACACCACCGTCACCCCGGCCGCCGCGAGCTGCTCGGCCGTGCGCGAGGCCACGTCCGCCGGCAGCCGTCCGAGACCACCGCACGGCCCGACCGTCACCCCGGCCCGCAGACCGGCCGCCATCGCCGCGAGCCGTCCGAGCCTGGCCGGATCGTCACCGTCCGTGTGCAGGTCGACCGGGCAGCCGTGCTCCGCGGCGAGCTCAAGGACCGCCTCCGTGTAGCCCGTCGGATCGGGATCGAGATCAGGACAACCGCCCACTACGGAGGCGCCCATTTTCACCGCGTCCCGCAGCATCGCGAGCCCGTCGGCGCCCGCGACGCCGGTCAGCAGCCGCGGCACCGCGACGGTCGTCATGTCGACCAGGCCCCGGAGCGAGCGCCGCGCCTGGAGCACCGCCTCCATCGGGCCGAGCCCCTGCACGTCACCGATCCGCACGTGCGAACGCACCGCCGTGGCGCCGTGCCCGAGCTGCAGCAGCGCCGCCTCGGTGGCCCTGCGCTGCACGTCGGGGACGTCGTACGAGACCGGGCCCACCGTGTCCGCCGACAGCGCCGTGTCGCCGTGTGCGTGCGGTTCCGCGGGCGCCGGCAGCAGGAGGTAGCCGTCGAGATCCACGCGCGCGGCGTGCGAGGTCAGGCTGCCGGCTGTGCCGACCGCCTCGATGCGCCCGCCGCCCAGCCGGACGTCGACGGTCCGGCCGTCGGTGAGCCGGGCACCGCAGAGCAGCAGGGCCCCGGGATCGTCCGCGGGGCCGGAACCGGACGGTCCGTGGGCGCCGGAGGAGTGGGGCTGCTGCGGCTGGCTGTCGGGCATCGCACTCCTGGGGGCTCGGGGGCGGCTGCTGTCGTTTTCGAGGCGTCAAGATCACGCAGCGCGCGTCGAGCCTAGGACGGCGAAAGGCACGCTTCGAGGAGGAGCGGAATAGTCGTACCGGTGTGGTTCGAGTAGGCGTACGGGGCGTTCACAGACCCCTGTGGCGGGCCGGCCGACGTCCCGGGGCAGCCCCGGCGAAACGGATTTGGGCGATCGGCGACCAACCGTGTAATGTCTTCATCGCTCGCCCCAATAGCTCAGTCGGTAGAGCGTCTCCATGGTAAGGAGAAGGTCTGCGGTTCGATTCCGCATTGGGGCTCTGATGTCGAGTGATCCTCGCTTTCGGGCGGGGAGATCACGGCATCGCAGCGGTGTAGCTCAGTCGGTAGAGCAAGCGGCTCATAATCGCTGTGTCACCGGTTCAAGTCCGGTCACCGCTACTCCTGGTAGCCGATTGTGGGGTCGGTCCTTCGATCGGCTACTCTTTTATGCGTTCATCCGTCCATCGTCCGTCCAAGGAGCACTCACGTGGCTGCCACCGACGTCCGCCCGAAGATCACGCTGGCCTGCGTGGAGTGCAAGGAGCGGAACTACATCACCAAGAAGAACCGGCGTAACGACCCGGACCGACTGGAGATGAAGAAGCACTGCCCGCGCTGCAACGCGCACACTGCGCACCGCGAAACGCGCTAAACACAGGCTCGTACACGAGGCCGTCCCCGTTGTTCGGGGGCGGCCTCGCGTCGTTTACGAAACCAACCGCAGGAGGTGCCGAGTCCATGGCGCTCGACCAGTCCTTCGTGGGGCGGTCCTATCCCCCCACTGATCCTTATGAGGTCGGCCGGGAGAAGATCCGTGAGTTCGCCGAAGCGGTGGGAGACGCCAATCCCGCCTACACGGACACGGAGACAGCCAAAGCGCTCGGTTACCCCGATGTGATCGCTCCGCCGACTTTTGTGTTTGCGATCACATTCAAGGCGGCGGGTCAGGTCATCGAGGACCCGCAGCTGGGCCTCGACTACAGCCGCGTGGTGCACGGCGACCAGAAGTTCGCCTACAGCCGCCCGGTGCGCGCGGGCGACCGGCTCACGGTCAGCTCGACCATCGAGGGGATCAAGTCGCTCGCGGGCAACGACATCCTGGACATCCGCGGCGAGGTCCACGACGAGGCCGGCGAGCACGTCGTGACCGCCTCGATCAAGCTCGTCGCGCGTGCGGCGGAGCCCGCGGCAGAGGAGGCGTGAAGCGATGACGGCGAAGATTTCCTACGACGACGTCGAGGTCGGCACCGAGCTGCCTGCCCAGACCTTCCCGGTGACCCGCGCCACGCTCGTGCAGTACGCGGGCGCCTCCGGTGACTTCAACCCGATCCACTGGAACGAGAAGTTCGCGGTCGAGGTCGGCCTTCCCGACGTCATCGCCCACGGCATGTTCACCATGGCCGAGGCGATCCGCGTCGTGACCGACTGGCTGGGCGACCCCGGGGCGGTCGTCGAGTACGGAGTCCGCTTCACCAAGCCGGTCGTCGTCCCGAACGACGACAAGGGCGCCACCATCGACGTCAGCGCCAAGGTCGCGGCCAAGCTGGAGGACAACCGCGTGCGGGTCGACCTTCTCGCGAAGAGCGGCGACCAGAAGGTCCTCGGCATGTCGCGAGCGGTCGTACAGCTGGCCTGACGGCCGTAAAGAGTCTGCACGGCTGTTGAGGGTCTACGTAGACGCAGGTAAGGGGCACCCCGCAATGAGGGGTGCCCCTTACGCATGTCCGCCGAGGCATCGACAGCGCACTTGACCGCTTAGTGATTGGCCACTAACTTAGCCGTATGGTCAGGATGAGCGCAGAAGAGCGACGTGAAAGCGTCGTCCGCGCGGCGATGGTCGAGTTCGCCCGCGGGGGCTACAACGGCACGTCCACCGAAGTGATCGCCAAGCGGGTGGGTGTGTCGCAGCCGTACCTCTTCCGGCTCTTTCCGGGGAAGCAGGCCATCTTCCTCGCCGCGTCCGGGCGCTGCTGCCAGGAGGTCACCGAGGTCTTCCGCAAGGCGTCCGAAGGGCTGGAGGGGGAGGCGGCGCTGCACGCCATGGGTGAGGCCTATCAGGCACTCATCGCCGACGACCCGGACAAGCTCCTCATGCAGATGCAGATGTACGTCGCCGTGGCCTCCGCGGAGGCGTCGGGCGACCGGGAGTTCGGCGACGCGCTGCGGGCCGCCTGGATGGAGATGTACGACACGGTCCGCCTCGCGCTGGGCGCGGACGTCGCGGAGGCGACGCAGTTCCTGGCGTACGGAATGCTGATCAACGTCCTGGTGTCGATGGGGTTCAAGCCCGATCACCGGGTGTGGGCCGGCTTCTACGACTCGGCGCAGCCCAAGACGTGAGTCGTGCGGGGTCGAAGGGACGCGTTTTTCCATGACCAAGAAAGTTAGTCATCAATAACTAACCTCAGGGGGAGAAAGCAATGTCACAACAGCCAGCGCAGCGCGGGGGAGCGGTCTGGGCCCTCGTCATCACCAGCGTCGCCGGATTCATGGCGGCACTCGACAACCTCGTCGTCACCACCGCCCTGCCCTCCATCCGCGAGGACCTCGGGGGAGCGCTGCACGACCTCGAATGGACGGTGAGCGCCTACACCCTCACCTTCGCCGTGCTGCTGATGTTCGGCGCGGCCCTGGGCGACCGGTTCGGCCGCCGCCGGCTCTTCATGGTCGGCCTCTCGATCTTCACGGGGGCGTCCGCCGCCGCGGCGCTCGCGCCGGGTCTCGACGCGCTGATCGCCGCCCGCGCGGTGCAGGGCGTCGGCGCCGCGATCATGATGCCGCTCACGCTGACCCTGCTGACCGCGGCGGTACCCCCGGCCAAGCGCGGCATGGCGTACGGCATCTGGGGCGCTGTCAACGGCCTCGCGGTCGCCGGCGGCCCGCTGATCGGCGGCAGCCTCACGGAGCACGTCTCCTGGCAGTGGATCTTCTGGCTGAACGTCCCGCTTGGCCTGATCCTGCTGCCCCTCGCGCGCCTCCGCCTCGCCGAGTCGTACGCCCGCGGCGCCCGTCTCGACATCACGGGCACCCTGCTCGCCAGCGGTGGACTCTTCGGCATCGTGTACGCCCTGGTGCGCGGCCCCATCGACGGCTGGTCCAGCGCCACCGTCCTCGTCAGCCTCGGTGCGGGCATCGCGCTGCTCGGCGGCTTCGTCCACCACGGGATCAACCACAAGGCGCCGATGCTCCCGATGCGCCTCTTCCGTAGTCGTGCGTTTTCCGGGATCAACGCCGCGAGCCTGCTGATGTTTCTCGGGATGTTCGGCTCGATCTTCCTGCTCAGCCAGTACATGCAGAACGTCCTCGGCTACTCGCCGACCGAAGCCGGGCTGCGGATGCTGCCCTGGACCGGCATGCCGATGCTCGTCTCACCGCTCGCCGGCTATCTGTCCGACCGGGTGGGCGGCCGCCCGGTCGTGGCCACAGGGCTCTTCCTGCAGGCCACGGGGCTGGCCTGGTACGCCACCGTGGTGGCGGTCGACGCCACGTACAGCGCCCAGCTGCCGGCGCTGATCATCAGCGGTATCGGCATGTCCCTGTACTTCGCCCCGGCCTCCAACCTGGTCATGTCCAGCGTCCGCCCGCAGGAGCAGGGCATCGCCTCCGGAGCCAACAACGCGCTGCGCGAGGTCGGCGGCGCCCTCGGCATCGCCGTGATGTCCTCGATCTTCTCGGCGCGGGGCGGCTACGGCTCCGGCCAGGACTTCGTGGACGGCCTGGCGCCTGCGCTCTGGGTCGGCGCCGCGGTGGTGGCCCTCGCGGCGGTGGCCGCGCTGGTCATCCCTTCCCGCGGGAAGACCGACGCGCCCGCCCCGGGGACGTCGAAGGAGCCGGACGGCGACCTCGTCGCCGCCTGAGCCCCCGCCCGCCCGGCGCGCGAGAGCGGCCCCGCCCTGACCGGCGGGGCCGCTCTCGTACTCTTGAGCACGTGCAGGAACTTCACGATGCCCCGCTCGCCCCGCTGACCACCTTCCGGCTCGGCGGTCCCGCGACCCGTCTGATCACCGCGACGACCGACGCCGAGGTGATCGCCGCCGTCCGGGAGGCCGACGACTCCGGAACGCCGCTGCTGCTGATCGGCGGCGGCTCGAACCTCGTCATCGGCGACAAGGGCTTCGACGGCACCGCCCTGCGCATCGCCACCCAGGGCTTCGCACTCGACGGTACGAAGCTGGAGCTGGCCGCCGGCGAGATCTGGACCGACGCGGTCGCGCGCACCGTCGAAGCCGGTCTCGCGGGCATCGAGTGCCTCGCAGGGATCCCCGGCTCCGCGGGCGCGACGCCGATCCAGAATGTGGGGGCGTACGGCCAGGAGGTCTCGTCGACCATCACCGAAGTGATCGCGTACGACCGGGAGACGCGGGAAACGGTCACGATGACGAACGCCGAGTGCGACTTCTCGTACCGTCACAGTCGTTTCAAGGCCGATCCCGACCGGTTCGTGGTGCTGCGGGTCCGCTTCGAGCTCGAGGACGCACAGGGGATGAGCGCCCCCATCAAGTACCCGGAGACGGCGCGCACCCTCGGTGTCGAGGCGGGCGACCGGGTCCCGGCCGCGGTGGCCAGGGAGACCGTCCTGAAGCTCCGCGCGGGCAAGGGCATGGTGCTCGACCCCGGGGACCACGACAGCTGGTCGGCCGGGTCCTTCTTCACCAACCCGATCCTCACCGAGGAGGAGTTCGCCGCCTTCCACGCGCGCGTGGAGGACCGCCTCGGCCCGGACGTCACGCCGCCCGCCTTCCCGACGGGCGACGGCCGCGTGAAGACCTCCGCCGCCTGGCTCATCGACAAGGCGGGCTTCACCAAGGGCTACGGAGAGGGCCGCGCCCGGATCTCCACCAAGCACACCCTCGCGCTCACCAACCGCGGCGGCGCGACCACCGAGGACCTCCTCGCACTGGCCCGCGAGGTCGTTGCCGGGGTGCACGCGGCCTTCGGGGTCACGCTGGTCAACGAACCGGTGACGGTGGGCGTCAGCCTGTAGGAGCGGTCAGCCAGTCGTCGATCCCGGCCAGCAGCTTGTCCCGCACGTCGGCGGGCGCGGCCGAACCGCGGACCGACTGCCGTGCCAGCTCGGCCAGTTCGGCGTCGGTGAACGCGTGGTACCGCCGCGCGATCTCGTACTGCGCGGCCAGCCGCGACCCGAAGAGCAGCGGGTCGTCGGCGCCGAGCGCTATCGGCACCCCGGCCTCGAACAGCGTGCGCAGCGGAATGTCGTCCGGCTTCTCGTAGACGCCCAGGGCCACGTTGGACGCCGGGCACACCTCGCATGTCACTCCGCGGTCCGCGAGCCGCTTCAGGAGCCGCGGGTCCTCGGCGGCCCGCACCCCGTGCCCGATCCGCGTCGCGTCCAGGTCGTCCAGACAGTCCCGCACCGACGCGGGCCCCGTCAGCTCACCGCCGTGCGGCGCCGCCAGGAGACCGCCGTCCCGCGCGATCGCGAAGGCCCTGTCGAAGTCCCGCGCCATGCCGCGCCGCTCGTCGTTGGAGAGCCCGAAGCCGACGATGCCCCGGTCCGCGTACCGCACCGCCAGCCGCGCCAGCGTGCGGGCGTCCAGCGGGTGCTTCATGCGGTTCGCGGCGACCAGGACGCGCATGCCGAGGCCGGTCTCCCGAGAGGCGCTGTCGACGGCGTCCAGGATGATTTCCAGGGCCGGGATCAGACCGCCGAGGCGCGGCGCGTACGACGTCGGGTCGACCTGGATCTCCAGCCACCCCGACCCGTCCCGCAGATCCTCCTCCGCGGCCTCGCGCACCAGGCGCCGGATGTCCTCCGGCTCACGCAGACAGGAGCGCGCGGCGTCGTAGAGCCGCTGGAAGCGGAACCAGCCCCGCTCGTCCGTGGCGCGCAGCTTCGGCGGCTCGGCGCCGGTCAGCGCCTCCGGGAGCCGCACGCCGTACTTGTCGGCGAGCTCCAGCAGGGTGGCGGGCCGCATCGACCCGGTGAAGTGCAGGTGCAGATGGGCCTTGGGCAGCTCTCTTACGTCTCGTACGCGCTCCATTGGAGGATCTTGCCGTACGCAGCCGGCGTGCCGGTAGCCGCTTTCCACCTTCGTGGTCTCCCCGAACGAAGAAACGGGCCGCCTCCCCGAAGAGGGGAGACGGCCCGCACGCGCGCGTGGAGCGCGAAAACGCACCGAGATGTCAGCGAGACGTCAGTCGCGGGCCTCGGCGAGCAGCTTCTGGATCCGCGAGACACCCTCGACGAGGTCCTCGTCGCCGAGCGCGTACGAAAGGCGGAGGTAACCCGGCGTCCCGAAAGCCTCGCCAGGAACGACCGCGACCTCGGCCTCCTCCAGGATGAGCGCGGCCAGCTCCACGGAGTCCTGCGGGCGCTTGCCGCGGATCTCCTTGCCGATGAGGCCCTTCACCGAGGGATACGCGTAGAAGGCACCCTCGGGCTCGGGGCAGACGACGCCCTGGATGTCGTTGAGCATCCGGACGATGGTCCTGCGGCGCCGGTCGAAGGCCTCCCGCATCTTCTCGACGGCGACCAGGTCACCGGAGACGGCCGCGAGGGCGGCGGCCTGCGCGACATTGGAGACGTTGGACGTGGCGTGCGACTGGAGGTTCGTCGCGGCCTTCACGACGTCCTTCGGGCCGATGATCCAGCCCACCCGCCAGCCGGTCATCGCGTACGTCTTGGCGACGCCGTTGACCACGATGCACTTGTCGCGCAGCTCGGGGAGGATCGCGGGGAGCGAGGTGAACTTCGCGTCTCCGTAGACGAGGTGTTCGTAGATCTCGTCGGTCATGACCCACAGGCCGTGCTCGACGGCCCAGCGGCCGATCGCCTCGGCGTCGGCCTCGCTGTAGACGGCACCCGTCGGGTTCGACGGCGACACGAAGAGGACGACCTTCGTGCGCTCCGTGCGCGCGGCCTCCAGCTGCTCCACGGAGACGCGGTAACCGGTGGTCTCGTCGGCGACGACCGGGACCGGCACACCGCCGGCGAGACGGATCGACTCCGGATACGTCGTCCAGTAGGGCGCGGGCACGATGACCTCGTCGCCCGGGTCGAGGATCGCGGCGAACGCCTCGTAGATGGCCTGCTTGCCGCCGTTGGTCACCAGGATCTGGGACGCGTCGACCTCGTACCCCGAATCGCGCAGGGTCTTCGTGGCGATCGCCGCCTTGAGCTCGGGGAGGCCCCCGGCCGGCGTGTAGCGGTGGAACTTCGGGTTCTTGCAGGCCTCGACGGCCGCTTCGACGATGTAGTCCGGCGTCGGGAAGTCGGGCTCGCCGGCACCGAAGCCGATCACCGGACGGCCCGCGGCCTTGAGGGCCTTGGCCTTGGCGTCGACTGCGAGGGTCGCGGACTCGGAGATCGCGCCGATGCGCGCGGACACCCGGCGCTCGGTCGGAGAAGTTGCAGCGCTCATCACCCCATCGTTCCAGACCCCGAACGGGCCCGGTGCGCGGGTTTCCAAGAGCATCGGAACCCTTTCTGTTCGACGGGGCGCCGCTGAGCACGTACACTCACTGCTCGTTGGCCCTCACCGGCCGCCGTCTCCCGACGCACTCCGTGCACTTGGGCGGATGCGGTAGGTTGGGGAAATCAAAGGGTCGTAGCTCAATTGGTAGAGCACTGGTCTCCAAAACCAGCGGTTGGGGGTTCAAGTCCCTCCGGCCCTGCTACACACTCCTTCGCCAGGATGTGTGCGCATGTACGTACTGCATTGCACCGCCGTGCGGCTCAACCGGGCGCGGCACGGCCACGACCCGGAATCAGGTGAGGACGAGTGACGGACGCCGTGGGCTCCATCGACATGCCTGATGCCCAGGACGAGGCGCCGGAGTCCAAGAAGTCCCGCAAGGGCGGTAAGCGCGGCAAGAAGGGCCCCTTCGGCCGTCTCGCGCTCTTCTACCGCCAGATCGTCGCGGAGCTCCGCAAGGTCGTCTGGCCGACTCGCAGCCAGCTCACGACCTACACCACAGTGGTGATTGTCTTCGTCGTCATCATGATCGGCCTTGTGACCGTGATTGACTATGGCTTCAGCCACGCTGTCAAGTACATCTTCGGCTGAGCCGAAAGCGAAGGGCGCTGTTCGTGGCGCCCATTTCGCGCGTTCCACCCCTCTGTATCCAGGAAGAAGCAGCCACCGTGTCTGACCCGAACCTGAACGATGCCGTTGAGCCTCGCGGAGAGAACGCGGAGTCCGTGGAGGACCAGCTCGACATCGTCGAGGCGGCGGACGCCGAGGACCCGGACCAGGCCGACGCTGCCGACGCCGCCGCGGGCGAGCCCGCCGAAGAGGCCGCCATCCACCTGGAGGGCGACGCCGAGGCCGTAGCCGAGTCCGACGAGGACGAGGCCGCCGTCGCCGAGGTCGCCGACGAAGAGCCCGCCGACGAGGAGCTCGCCGCCGACGAGCCCGAGGAGGAGGCCGAGCCGGTCGACCCGATCGTGGCCCTCCGCGAGGAGCTCCGCACCCTCCCCGGCGAGTGGTACGTCATCCACACCTACGCCGGTTACGAGAACCGCGTGAAGACCAATCTCGAGCAGCGCGCCGTCTCGCTCAACGTCGAGGACTTCATCTTCCAGGCCGAGGTGCCGCAGGAAGAGGTCGCCCAGATCAAGAACGGCGAGCGCAAGACGATCCGCCAGAACAAGCTCCCCGGCTACGTGCTGGTGCGCATGGACCTGACGAACGAGTCGTGGGGCGTCGTCCGCAACACCCCCGGTGTCACCGGCTTCGTGGGCAACGCCTACGACCCGTACCCGCTGACCCTGGACGAGATCGTCAAGATGCTCGCCCCGGAGGCCGAGGAGAAGGCCGCCCGCGAGGCCGCCGAGGCCGAGGGCAAGCCGGCTCCCGCCCGCAAGGTCGAGGTCCAGGTCCTGGACTTCGAGGTGGGCGACTCGGTCACCGTCACCGACGGCCCGTTCGCGACGCTGCAGGCGACGATCAACGAGATCAACGCCGACTCGAAGAAGGTCAAGGGCCTCGTCGAGATCTTCGGCCGCGAGACCCCGGTCGAGCTCAGCTTCGACCAGATCCAGAAGAACTAACCAGGCGGCCCTCGCGGCTTCCTGAGCTTCCTCTGGAACACACACCTCCGACCAGGTCAGACGGGCTGCCAAAGCCGGTCTGACCTGCTCGGTTTTTAGCCGCGCGACTATACCCGTTATCGTTGTGCGGTATGCCTCCATCCGGATGACCGGGTGGTCGGCTGAAAACTCTCACTAGGACCCGGAGAGAGCTATGCCTCCCAAGAAGAAGAAGGTCACGGGGCTTATCAAGCTCCAGATCCAGGCTGGTGCCGCCAACCCGGCCCCGCCGGTCGGCCCCGCGCTGGGCCAGCACGGCGTCAACATCATGGAGTTCTGCAAGGCCTACAACGCCGCGACCGAGTCGCAGCGTGGCTGGGTGATCCCGGTGGAGATCACGGTCTACGAAGACCGTTCCTTCACCTTCATCACCAAGACGCCGCCGGCCGCCAAGATGATCCTCAAGGCCGCTGGTGTCGAGAAGGGCTCCGGCGAGCCCCACAAGACCAAGGTCGCCAAGGTCACCGAGGCGCAGATCCGTGAGATCGCGCAGACCAAGATGGAAGACCTCAACGCCAACGACCTGGACGCCGCGTCGAAGATCATCGCCGGCACCGCCCGTTCCATGGGCATCACGGTCGAGGGCTGAGACTCCTCCCCCCGTCTGACCTTTCTCCAGTGGTAGGGCCAAGCGCTGGCCCGCACCACGACTCCATACCTGAACACACCAGGAGCAGAAGTGAAGCGCAGCAAGACTCTCCGCGCTGCGGACGCCAAGATCGACCGGGAGAAGCTGTACGCCCCGCTCGAGGCCGTCCGTCTCGCCAAGGAGACCTCCGCGACCAAGTTCGACGGCACCGTCGAGGTCGCCATGCGTCTGGGCGTCGACCCGCGCAAGGCCGACCAGATGGTCCGTGGCACCGTGAACCTCCCGCACGGCACCGGCAAGACCGCCCGGGTCCTGGTCTTCGCGACCGGTGACCGTGCTGCGGCCGCGGAAGCCGCTGGCGCCGACATCGTCGGCTCCGACGAGCTCATCGACGAGGTCGCGAAGGGCCGCCTGGACTTCGACGCCGTCGTCGCCACCCCGGACCTCATGGGTAAGGTCGGCCGCCTCGGCCGCGTGCTCGGTCCGCGTGGTCTGATGCCGAACCCGAAGACCGGCACCGTGACCCCCGATGTCGTGAAGGCTGTCAACGACATCAAGGGCGGCAAGATCGAGTTCCGCGTCGACAAGCACTCGAACCTGCACTTCATCATCGGCAAGGTGTCCTTCGACGACACCAAGCTGGTGGAGAACTACGCCGCGGCCCTGGAGGAGATCCTCCGTCTGAAGCCGTCGGCCGCCAAGGGTCGCTACATCAAGAAGGCCGCCATCACCACCACGATGGGCCCCGGCATTCCGCTCGACTCGAACCGCACCCGCAACCTCCTCACCGAGGAGGACCCGGCCGCCGTCTGAAACTGACGGCAGCCGCGTCGCGTACGCGTTCTGTGGACGGGCCCCGCAACCTTTCGAGGTGCGGGGCCCGTCCTGTTTGTGTACGGGCCTTTCGGATACGTCTGTCAGAGGCCTGCGTTAGCGTGCAGACACCATGAACGCCAAGGGGTGGGACAACATGAACAGCACGATCATGCGTCGTACGGGTCTCTCGATCGCGGTCGTCGCCGCGCTGACCGGCCTCTCGGCCTGCGGCTCCGGGGATTCCTCGGACAAGGCCGACGGCGGCGCCAAGGACAAGGGCGGCATCAACCTCAGCCCGATAGCCGCCCTGCGCACGGTCGAGAAGTCGACCGACAAGGCGGACACCGCCCGGATCGACGGCTCGACCACCATGGGCACGCTCACGTCCATGGACATGAAGGGCGTCATGGGCTGGTCCGACGGGATCACCGGCAATGTCACGGTGACCTTCACGGGCGGCACGCAGGCCCAGCAGATGCGGCAGCTGGGCCAGACGAAGCTCGACTACCGCTACTTGAAGAACGGCTTCTACGCGAACATGGGCGACAAGTTCGCGGCCCAGGCGGGCGGAGGCAAGCACTGGCTCGAGTACGACTACGACGCGCTCGCCGAGATGAGCGGCGCCGCCGGCCAGGCCTTCCAGGACCAGATGCAGAACAGCACGCCGAACCAGTCGGTGAAGATGCTGCTCGCCTCCGGAGACGTGAAGCGCGTCGGCGAGGAGAAGGTCCGCGGGACGCAGACGACCCACTACTCCGGCAAGGTCGACATCGCCGACTTCACCGCCAAGAGCGCGGACCTGGACAAGAACCAGCTGTCCGAGCTGGAGAAGCAGTTCGAGCAGGCCGGCATCAGCACGGAGACCATCGACATCTGGGTCAACGAGGACGACCTGCTGGTCAAGAAGATCGAGAAGGCCGACACGAAGAACGGCCCCTTCGAGCAGACGGCCTACTACAGCGACTACGGCACCCCGCTCTCCGTCGAGAAGCCCCCGGCCTCGGACACCATGAGCTTCAAGGACCTCCTGAACAGGCAGCCCACGGCATAACCCGTGAGCTCGGCCCCCCGCCCTCGGGTACTCTCTGCAATCAGCAAATAAGTCGATCATGTGTTCCTAGGGGTGGGGTCATGAGCATTTCCGTACGTATGGGCAGCAAGAGAACCGCGAGCACCGCGCTGGCGGCCTTGCTGCTCGCCGGCGGCGCGGTCAGCTGCGGGTCGGAGAAGTCCGACAAGGCGGGGGAGGACATGGCGCCCGCGGCGGCCGTGAAGAAGGCCGCGGACAAGACCGAGGACCTCACCTCGTTCACGTTCCGGATGAAGGGCACCGTCCCGGGTGACGGGCGCGTCCAGGCCGACGCGGCGATGAGCACCAAGCCGCTCGCCATGCAGATGAAGATGTCCGCGCCCGACCAGGGCCCGGACAAGATGGAGCTGCGCTACGTCGACGGCGGGATCTACCTCGGCGGCGGCAAGGCGGCCGCCAAGGAGATGGACGGCAAGAGCTGGATCAAGTTCGACGCCAAGGCCATGGAGAAGGCGGGCGGCAAGTCCGCCGCCACCTCGGCCTCGGCCCAGGCCGACAACAACCCGGCCGACCAGTCCACGCTCCTGACCGGCTCGAAGGACCTGAAGAAGGTCGGCAGCGAGTCCGTCGGCGGCGTCGAGACCACCCGCTACACGGGCACGGTCACCCTCGACCAGATGCGCAAGCTCATCGAGGACGAGGACGCGGCCACCAAGAAGCGCCGCGAGAAGAGCATCAAGCAGTACGAGGACATGGGCGTCGAGAAGCTCACGATGGACATGTGGGTCGACGGCGAGGACCACACCAAGCAGTTCCGCGCCCGTGGCAAGGGCGACAAGGGCCGCCTCGACATGACCATCACCTTCCTCGACTACAACAAGCCGGTGAGCGTCGAGGCCCCGCCGAAGGCGCAGGTCATGGACCTCTCCAAGGAGATGAAGGGCCTCGAGGGCTGACGGTTACCGCCGGATTTGCCTGACGCGGACCCGTTCGCGTAGTCTTCCCCAGAAGCCAAAGACCGCTGGTCGTTGCCGTTCTCTCGCAAGAGGGGGCGGCGGCCGAAGGATCCGCTGAAACGGCGGACGACCCGCGCAGGTGACCGTGGATGTGCTCCTGAATCGCATGCGATTCGGTTGAGCTCACGCCCCGTGCGCCTGCGCCGGGGCGTTTCGTTTTGTCGGCCCCTTCTGAGCGGTCCTCATCACCCGGAAGGAGGCCGACGCTCTATGCCGACGCCCGACAAGGCTGCCGCGGTAGCCGAGCTCACGGACAAGTTCCGCAGCTCGAACGCCGCCGTGCTGACCGAGTACCGGGGTCTCACCGTGGCCCAGCTCAAGCAGCTGCGCCGTTCCCTCGGTGAAAACTCCGAGTACGCCGTGGTGAAGAACACGCTGACCAAGATTGCGGCCAACGAGGCCGGGATCAACACGCTCGACGACCTGTTCACGGGTCCGACGGCGGTTGCCTTCGTCACCGGTGACCCGGTGGAGTCGGCGAAGGGTCTTCGTGACTTCGCCAAGGACAACCCGAACCTCGTCATCAAGGGCGGTGTCCTTGATGGCAAGGCGCTGTCCGCCGATGAGTTCAAGAAGCTCGCGGACCTCGAGTCCCGCGAGGTTCTGCTCGCCAAGCTGGCGGGCGCCATGAAGGGCAAGCAGTCCCAGGCTGCCGCGCTCTTCCAGGCGCTTCCCTCGAAGTTCGTCCGCACCGCGGAGGCGCTTCGTGCCAAGCAGGCCGAGCAGGGCGGTGCCGAGTAATTCGGCTCGCACATTGACCGCCGCCTGAGGCGACGGTCACAGCGGGCCCAACGTACGCCCGCCTCCATGTACACCCGGCACCAGCCGAATTAGTGGAAGGACGCCATCATGGCGAAGCTGTCCCAGGACGACCTGCTCGCGCAGTTCGAAGAGATGACCCTCATCGAGCTCTCCGAGTTCGTGAAGGCCTTCGAGGAGAAGTTCGACGTCACCGCCGCCGCCCCGGTCGCCGTTGCCGCTGGTGGCGCCGCTGCCGCCCCGGCCGAGGCCGAGGCCGAGCAGGACGAGTTCGACGTCATCCTCACCGGCGCCGGCGAGAAGAAGATCCAGGTCATCAAGGTCGTGCGTGAGCTGACCTCGCTGGGTCTCAAGGAGGCCAAGGACCTCGTCGACGGCACCCCGAAGCCGGTCCTCGAGAAGGTCGCCAAGGACGCCGCTGAGAAGGCCGCCGAGGCCCTCAAGGGCGCCGGCGCCTCCGTCGAGGTCAAGTGACCTCACGAGTCGTCTGACTCTCTTCACCGCACGTACGGCGGAAACGCTGTAACGCGCGGGACGCCTAAGGCGATCACCCATGTGGGTGGTCGCCTTTCGGCGTTCCCGGGCACGCGCGTGAGGGCGCCTTGCGATGTCGGTCCCGGCGAGTATGGTGATCTTCGTTGTGCCTCGGGACAGCCCGTGACGGTGAGTGTCCCAGGGCGACGTCTGGGCAGGGGGGCCTTGACGAACCGCACGCAGCGCGCAATTCTCAGGACGCGTCGTCACAACGATCCGGATCCGAGGCATGGATCGGCGGCAAAGAGGGCAGTATCGATGTGCATCGAGGGCGTGGCTTGCAGCAGGGGTTGAGAACAACGAGGGTCTCCCAGAACCCGCACTGGACATCAGTGGGCCAACTGGCTACACTGACCCTTTGCGCTGCCTGTTAGCTGCCTCCTGCCCGTCACCAGGGGCATGCCCATGCTTGAGCACTGTGGACCGAATCTTCCCTGACCTGGCCAAACAGCCAGATCAGGAGGGTCTGTCTCCGTGTCCAGCCTGGGACCGGTACGCGCGTAGTGAGTCCGAGCCCTCGGAAGGACCCCCTCTTGGCCGCCTCGCGCACTGCCTCGACCGCGAATACGAACAACGGCGCCAGCACCGCCCCGCTGCGCATCTCCTTTGCAAAGATCAAGGAGCCCCTCGAGGTTCCGAACCTTCTTGCGCTGCAGACCGAGAGCTTTGACTGGCTGCTCGGCAATGACGCGTGGAAGGCTCGTGTCGAGGCGGCTCTGGAAAGCGGACAGGACGTCCCCACCAAGTCCGGTCTGGAGGAGATCTTCGAGGAGATCTCCCCGATCGAGGACTTCTCCGGGTCGATGTCCCTGACGTTCCGCGACCACCGCTTCGAGCCCCCCAAGAACTCGATCGACGAGTGCAAGGAGCGCGACTTCACGTTCGCCGCCCCGCTCTTCGTCACCGCCGAGTTCACCAACAACGAGACCGGCGAGATCAAGTCCCAGACGGTCTTCATGGGCGACTTCCCGCTCATGACCAACAAGGGCACCTTCGTCATCAACGGCACCGAGCGTGTCGTCGTGTCGCAGCTGGTCCGTTCGCCGGGTGTCTACTTCGATTCCTCGATCGACAAGACGTCCGACAAGGACATCTTCTCCGCCAAGATCATCCCGTCCCGGGGTGCCTGGCTGGAGATGGAAATCGACAAGCGCGACATGGTCGGTGTGCGCATCGACCGCAAGCGCAAGCAGTCGGTCACCGTTCTGCTCAAGGCTCTCGGTTGGACGACCGAGCAGATCCTCGAGGAGTTCGGCGAGTACGAGTCCATGCGCGCCACCCTGGAGAAGGACCACACCCAGGGCCAGGACGACGCGCTGCTCGACATCTACCGCAAGCTCCGTCCGGGCGAGCCGCCGACCCGTGAGGCCGCTCAGACGCTGCTTGAGAACCTCTACTTCAACCCCAAGCGCTACGACCTCGCGAAGGTCGGCCGCTACAAGGTCAACAAGAAGCTGGGTGCGGACGCTCCGCTCGACGCGGGCATCCTCACGGTCGAGGACATCATCGCCTCGATCAAGTACCTGGTGAAGCTGCACGCCGGTGAGACCGAGACCGTTGGCGACAGCGGTACGTCGATCGTCGTCGAGACCGACGACATCGACCACTTCGGCAACCGTCGTCTGCGCAACGTCGGCGAGCTCATCCAGAACCAGGTCCGCACGGGTCTGGCTCGTATGGAGCGCGTCGTCCGCGAGCGCATGACGACCCAGGACGTCGAGGCGATCACGCCGCAGACCCTGATCAACATTCGCCCGGTCGTGGCGTCGATCAAGGAATTCTTCGGCACCTCGCAGCTGTCGCAGTTCATGGACCAGAACAACCCGCTGTCGGGTCTCACCCACAAGCGCCGTCTGTCGGCGCTTGGCCCGGGTGGTCTCTCCCGTGAGCGGGCCGGCTTCGAGGTCCGTGACGTGCACCCGTCTCACTACGGCCGCATGTGCCCCATTGAGACGCCCGAAGGCCCGAACATCGGTCTGATCGGTTCGCTCGCCTCGTACGGCCGCGTCAACGCGTTCGGCTTCGTCGAGACGCCGTACCGCAAGGTCGTCGAGGGCCAGGTCACCGACGACGTCGACTACCTGACGGCCGACGAGGAGGACCGCTTCGTCATCGCGCAGGCCAACGCGCCGCTGACGGACGACCTCCACTTCGCCGAGGCCCGCGTCCTGATCCGCCGCCGTGGCGGAGAGATCGACTACGTGCCCGGCACGGACGTCGACTACATGGACGTCTCGCCGCGCCAGATGGTGTCGGTCGCGACCGCCATGATCCCGTTCCTCGAGCACGACGACGCCAACCGTGCCCTCATGGGCGCGAACATGATGCGTCAGGCCGTGCCGCTGATCACCGCCGAGGCTCCCCTCGTCGGCACCGGCATGGAGTACCGCTGCGCGGTCGACGCCGGTGACGTGATCAAGGCCGAGAAGGCGGGTGTGGTCCAGGAGGTCTCCGCGGACTACGTCACCGTCACCAACGACGACGGCACGTACACCACGTACCGCATCGCCAAGTTCTCCCGGTCGAACCAGGGCACCTCCGTCAACCAGAAGGTTGTCGTCGACGAGGGCGCCCGCGTGATCGAGGGCCAGGTCCTGGCCGACGGTCCCGCGACCGAAGAGGGCGAGATGGCCCTCGGCAAGAACCTGCTCGTGGCGTTCATGCCCTGGGAGGGTCACAACTACGAGGACGCGATCATCCTGTCGCAGCGCCTCGTGCAGGACGACGTCCTCTCCTCGATCCACATCGAGGAGCACGAGGTCGACGCCCGTGACACCAAGCTCGGCCCGGAGGAGATCACCCGGGACATCCCGAACGTCTCCGAGGAGGTCCTCGCCGACCTCGACGAGCGCGGCATCATCCGTATCGGTGCCGAGGTCGTCGCCGGTGACATCCTCGTCGGCAAGGTCACGCCCAAGGGTGAGACCGAGCTGACGCCCGAGGAGCGCCTGCTCCGCGCGATCTTCGGTGAGAAGGCGCGCGAGGTGCGCGACACCTCGCTGAAGGTGCCGCACGGTGAGATCGGCAAGGTCATCGGCGTCCGCGTCTTCGACCGTGAAGAGGGCGACGAGCTGCCGCCGGGCGTGAACCAGCTGGTTCGTGTCTACGTGGCGCAGAAGCGCAAGATCACGGACGGTGACAAGCTCGCCGGCCGCCACGGCAACAAGGGTGTCATCTCGAAGATCCTTCCGATCGAGGACATGCCGTTCCTCGAGGACGGAACTCCGGTCGACATCATCCTGAACCCGCTGGGTGTGCCGTCCCGAATGAACCCGGGACAGGTCCTGGAGATCCACCTCGGCTGGCTCGCCAGCCGCGGCTGGGACGTCTCCGGTCTCGCGGACGAGTGGGCGCAGCGCCTGCAGGCCATCGGCGCCGACCAGGTCGAGCCCGGTACGAACGTCGCCACCCCCGTCTTCGACGGTGCGCGTGAGGACGAGCTCGCCGGTCTGCTCCAGCACACGATCCCGAACCGCGACGGCGAGCGCATGGTGCTCCCGTCCGGCAAGGCGCAGCTGTTCGACGGCCGCTCCGGTGAGCCGTTCCCGGACCCGATCTCGGTCGGGTACATGTACATCCTCAAGCTGCACCACCTGGTCGACGACAAGCTGCACGCGCGTTCGACCGGCCCGTACTCGATGATCACCCAGCAGCCGCTGGGTGGTAAGGCTCAGTTCGGTGGCCAGCGCTTCGGTGAGATGGAGGTGTGGGCGCTGGAGGCATACGGCGCCGCGTACGCCCTCCAGGAGCTGCTGACGATCAAGTCCGACGACGTGACCGGCCGCGTGAAGGTCTACGAGGCCATCGTCAAGGGCGAGAACATCCCCGAGCCCGGCATTCCCGAGTCCTTCAAGGTGCTCATCAAGGAAATGCAGTCGCTCTGCCTCAACGTGGAGGTGCTGTCCTCGGACGGCATGTCCATCGAGATGCGCGACACCGACGAGGACGTCTTCCGCGCGGCGGAGGAGCTCGGCATCGACCTGTCCCGGCGCGAGCCGAGCAGCGTCGAAGAGGTCTGACGGGTCTGGCCGGGGCCTCCTCGTGAGGCCCCGGCCCTGCCCCGGACCCGTACAGACCATGATTGAGACTCGACCCCGAAAGAGGGATTGACGACAAAGTGCTCGACGTCAACTTCTTCGACGAGCTGCGGATCGGCCTTGCCACCGCGGACGACATCCGACAGTGGTCCCACGGCGAGGTCAAGAAGCCGGAGACCATCAACTACCGCACCCTCAAGCCCGAGAAGGACGGACTCTTCTGCGAGAAGATCTTCGGTCCGACCCGGGACTGGGAGTGCTACTGCGGTAAGTACAAGCGTGTCCGCTTCAAGGGCATCATCTGCGAGCGCTGCGGCGTCGAGGTCACTCGCGCCAAGGTGCGCCGTGAGCGGATGGGCCACATTGAGCTGGCCGCGCCCGTCACGCACATCTGGTACTTCAAGGGCGTCCCGTCGCGCCTGGGTTACCTCCTCGACCTCGCCCCGAAGGACCTCGAGAAGGTCATCTACTTCGCGGCGTACATGATCACGTTCGTGGACGAGGAGCGTCGTACCCGCGACCTGCCGTCCCTGGAGGCGCACGTCTCCGTAGAGCGTCAGCAGATCGAGAACCGTCGCGACTCCGACCTGGAGGCCCGCGCCAAGAAGCTCGAGACCGACCTGGCCGAGCTCGAGGCCGAGGGTGCCAAGGCCGACGTGCGCCGCAAGGTGCGCGAGGGTGCCGAGCGTGAGATGAAGCAGCTGCGCGACCGCGCCCAGCGCGAGATCGACCGTCTCGATGAGGTGTGGAACCGCTTCAAGAACCTCAAGGTCCAGGACCTCGAGGGCGACGAGCTGCTCTACCGCGAGCTGCGTGACCGCTTCGGCACGTACTTCGACGGCTCCATGGGTGCCGCTGCCCTGCAGAAGCGCCTGGAGTCCTTCGACCTCGACGAGGAGGCCGAGCGCCTCCGCGAGATCATCCGTACCGGCAAGGGCCAGAAGAAGACCCGTGCGCTCAAGCGCCTCAAGGTCGTCTCCGCGTTCCTGCAGACCAGCAACAGCCCCAAGGGCATGGTGCTGGACTGCGTGCCGGTCATCCCGCCGGACCTGCGTCCGATGGTGCAGCTGGACGGTGGCCGCTTCGCGACCTCCGACCTGAACGACCTGTACCGCCGCGTGATCAACCGCAACAACCGCCTGAAGCGCCTTCTCGACCTCGGTGCGCCCGAGATCATCGTGAACAACGAGAAGCGCATGCTCCAGGAGGCGGTCGACGCCCTCTTCGACAACGGCCGTCGTGGTCGCCCGGTGACGGGCCCAGGCAACCGTCCGCTGAAGTCCCTCAGCGACATGCTGAAGGGTAAGCAGGGTCGTTTCCGTCAGAACCTGCTCGGTAAGCGTGTGGACTACTCCGCGCGTTCCGTGATCGTCGTCGGTCCGCAGCTGAAGCTGCACCAGTGTGGTCTGCCGAAGGCCATGGCGCTGGAGCTCTTCAAGCCGTTCGTGATGAAGCGCCTGGTCGACCTGAACCACGCGCAGAACATCAAGAGCGCCAAGCGGATGGTCGAGCGCGGCCGCACGGTCGTGTACGACGTCCTCGAAGAGGTCATCGCCGAGCACCCGGTTCTGCTGAACCGTGCGCCCACGCTGCACCGCCTCGGCATCCAGGCCTTCGAGCCGCAGCTGGTCGAGGGCAAGGCCATCCAGATCCACCCGCTCGTCTGCACCGCGTTCAACGCGGACTTCGACGGTGACCAGATGGCCGTCCACCTGCCGCTCTCCGCGGAGGCGCAGGCCGAGGCCCGCATCCTGATGCTGTCCTCGAACAACATCCTGAAGCCGGCCGACGGTCGTCCCGTCACCATGCCGACCCAGGACATGGTGCTCGGTCTCTTCTTCCTCACCACGGACGAGGAAGAGCGCAAGGTCATCGGCGAGGGCCGGTCCTTCGGCTCCACGGCCGAGGCGATCATGGCGTTCGACGCGCGTGAGCTCTCGCTGCAGGCGAAGGTCGACATCCGCTTCCCGGTGGGCACCATCCCGCCGCGCGGCTGGACCCCGCCGGTCAGCGCCGAGGGCGACGACTTCGAGGGCGAGCGGGCGTACCAGCAGGGCGACAGCTTCCGGCTGCGTACGACCCTGGGCCGCGCGCTCTTCAACGAGCTGCTGCCCGAGGACTACCCCTTCGTCGACTACTCCGTCGGCAAGAAGCAGCTCTCCGAGATCGTCAACGACCTCGCCGAGCGCTACCCCAAGGTCATCGTGGCGGCGACGCTCGACAACCTGAAGGCGGCGGGCTTCTACTGGGCGACCCGTTCCGGTGTCACCGTGGCCATCTCCGACGTCGTCGTGCCCGAGGCCAAGAAGGCCATCGTCAAGGGCTACGAGGAGCAGGACGAGAAGGTCCAGAAGCAGTACGAGCGCGGTCTGATCACCAAGGACGAGCGCACGCAGGAGCTCATCGCGATCTGGACCAAGGCGACCAACGAGGTTGCCGAGGCGATGAACGCGAACTTCCCCAAGACCAACCCCATCTTCATGATGGTTGACTCGGGTGCCCGAGGAAACATGATGCAGATGCGGCAGATCGCCGGTATGCGTGGTCTGGTGTCGAACGCGAAGAACGAGACCATCCCGCGTCCGATCAAGGCCTCGTTCCGTGAGGGCCTCTCCGTCCTCGAGTACTTCATCTCGACTCACGGTGCCCGTAAGGGTCTGGCGGACACGGCTCTCCGTACCGCCGACTCCGGTTACCTCACCCGTCGTCTGGTCGACGTCTCCCAGGACGTCATCATTCGCGAGGAGGACTGTGGCACCGAGCGCGGTCTGAAGCTGAAGATCGCGGTCAAGGGCGAGGACGGTGTCCTCCGCAAGACGGAGAACGTCGAGACCTCGGTGTACGCCCGCATGCTGGCCGAGGACGTCGTCATCGACGGCAAGGTCATCGCGCCGGCCAACGTCGACCTCGGTGACGTCCTCATCGACGCCCTGGTCGCCAACGGCGTCGAGGAGGTCAAGACCCGCTCGGTCCTGACCTGTGAGTCCGCGGTCGGCACCTGTGCCTTCTGCTACGGCCGTTCGCTCGCCACCGGCAAGCTGGTCGACATCGGTGAGGCGGTCGGCATCATCGCCGCCCAGTCCATCGGTGAGCCGGGTACGCAGCTCACCATGCGTACCTTCCACACCGGTGGTGTGGCCGGTGACGACATCACCCAGGGTCTGCCCCGTGTCGTCGAGCTCTTCGAGGCTCGTACGCCGAAGGGTGTCGCCCCGATCTCCGAGGCCGCGGGCCGTGTCCGCATCGAGGAGACCGAGAAGACCAAGAAGATCGTCGTCACGCCGGACGACGGCAGCGACGAGACTCCCTTCCCGATCTCGAAGCGCGCCAAGGTCCTCGTGCGTGAGGGTGACCACGTCGAGGTGGGCCAGAAGCTCACCTTCGGTGCCACCAACCCGCACGACGTGCTGCGGATCCTCGGTCAGCGCGCGGTCCAGGTCCACCTGGTCGGCGAAGTCCAGAAGGTCTACAACAGCCAGGGCGTGTCGATCCACGACAAGCACATCGAGATCATCATCCGGCAGATGCTGCGCCGCGTGACGATCATCGAGTCCGGCGACGCGGAGCTGCTGCCGGGCGAGCTCGTCGAGCGCTCGAAGTTCGAGACCGAGAACCGTCGGGTCGTGACGGAGGGTGGCCACCCGGCCTCCGGCCGTCCGCAGCTGATGGGTATCACCAAGGCCTCGCTGGCGACGGAATCCTGGCTGTCGGCCGCCTCCTTCCAGGAGACGACCCGAGTTCTGACGGACGCGGCGATCAACGCCAAGTCCGACAGCCTCATCGGCCTCAAGGAGAACGTCATCATCGGTAAGCTCATCCCGGCCGGTACGGGTCTTTCCCGCTACCGCAACATCCGGGTCGAGCCGACCGAGGAGGCCAAGGCCGCGATGTACTCGGCCGTCGGCTACGACGACATCGACTACTCGCCCTTCGGGACGGGTTCGGGCCAGGCTGTGCCGCTGGAGGACTACGACTACGGGCCGTACAACCAGTAGGACCCAGGTCTGTTGAAGGGCGGTCACCTTTTGGGGTGGCCGCCCTTCGGCGTTGTCGGCCGCCGTCTAGGATGCGGGTGGCCAAGGGTCGAAGTGCCTTGGAACGTAAGGGAGTTGGAGGGGCGGGGGAGTGGAGACGGCCCGGCTCGCGTTCGGTCTGGCGGCCGCGGTCCTGGTCCCGCTGGGCCTGGCGTGGCACGGTCCGCGCCCCTGGCGGATGGTTGCCTTCACTGCCGTTTACGGGGCTTACGCGGTCGCCCCGTACGGCGATGAGGGCAAGCCCTGGATCGTGCTCTGTGTGGCTGCCCTGCTGTCCCCGGGCTTCGTCCTGTGGAAGCACCCCGCGGGCATGCCGGAGCCCGGCGTCTCGGTCACGCTGCCCCTGATGGTGGGGCGAGTGGCTCGCAACCGCTGGGTGAGCGCCGTGGCCCTTCTGGGCGCCGTCGTCCTCGCCGCATGGTCCGCCGGCTCCACGGTGGTACCGCTCGGGCGGCAGCTGTTGCTGAGCGACGAGGTGGCGGTGTTCCTTTCGGCGGTGCTCATCTCCGTGTTCGGGGGTGGGGCTCTCGCCAAGACCGCGACCGGCCCCGTACGCCGGGAGATTCTGGCTCTGCCGGACAGCCCGGAGCGACGGGCCGCGGTCGAGTTCATGAGTGCGGGGCGGACGATCGGCCTACTGGAGCGGGGTTTGCTCTTCGCGTTCCTCGCCGCGGGCCAGCCGGAGGCGGCGGCGCTGGTGCTCGCCGCCAAATCGCTGGCCCGGGTGCCGACGAGCGAACACGGCAAGCACGCGTCCGAGTACTTCCTCATCGGTACGCTGGCCAGTGTCATCGCCTCGCTGGTGATGAGCATGGCCGCTCGCACAGCGGTCGGGCTGCCCATCCTCTAGGAGGCGCCGCCTTGGAGCTGCGAAGGCACCCCTTGGTCGTGAAGCTGCTGCCCCTGCATCTGCCGGCCACCGATTACGTGGTGGCGGGGAGCGGGCCCCTGCTGGCGCACGGCATCCGTGACCGGATCGGTGACCTGGACATCGTCGCTCGCGGGGCCGCCTGGAAGACCGCCGAGGCGTTGGCCGATCCGGTCCCGGCGCCGTCCTGGCACGGTCGTATGGTGCTGCTCTTCGGGGGTGACATCGAGGTCTTCGACCGGTGGCTGCCGGGTACGCCGGAGCCGGATGTGTTGATCGAGGGCGCCGAGTGGGTGTCCGGCATTCCCTTCTGCCCCCTGCCCCAGATCCTTCTGTGGAAAGAGCGCTCGATCCGGCCCAAGGATCAGGCGGACGCGCAATTGATCAAGGACTTTCTGCGGTGCTCCTGATTCATCCAGATGTCCGGCGTGTCGCCCCCCATCGCATTTGTTTTGACCAGACTCGATGAGGTAGGTACGCTCAGACCTTGTGCCTGGGGTGTGCCTGGGCTCGTGCGCGTGTCTTCAACCGCATCGCGAGTCCGTCAACAAGGCCACCGTGATCTGCGCCCCTTTCCGCCTTGCGGCGGGAGTCTGCAGGATTCGACACACCCGACCGCGTGGGTCGGCGATGTTCCGGGTTAGCTTTACTATTCGGCACACAGAAACCGGAGAAGTAGTGCCTACGATCCAGCAGCTGGTCCGTAAGGGCCGGCAGGACAAGGTCGAGAAGAACAAGACGCCCGCACTCGAGGGTTCGCCCCAGCGCCGTGGCGTCTGCACGCGTGTGTTCACGACCACCCCGAAGAAGCCGAACTCGGCCCTCCGTAAGGTCGCGCGTGTGCGTCTGACCTCCGGGATCGAGGTTACGGCCTACATTCCGGGTGAGGGACACAACCTGCAGGAGCACTCCATCGTGCTCGTGCGTGGTGGCCGTGTGAAGGACCTGCCTGGTGTTCGTTACAAGATCATCCGCGGTTCCCTCGACACCCAGGGTGTCAAGAACCGCAAGCAGGCCCGCAGCCGCTACGGCGCCAAGAAGGAGAAGTAAGAATGCCTCGTAAGGGCCCCGCCCCGAAGCGCCCGGTCATCATCGACCCGGTCTACGGTTCTCCTCTGGTGACCTCCCTCATCAACAAGGTGCTGCTGAACGGCAAGCGCTCCACCGCCGAGCGCATCGTGTACGGCGCCATGGAGGGCCTGCGCGAGAAGACCGGCAACGACCCGGTCATCACGCTGAAGCGCGCGCTCGAGAACATCAAGCCGACCCTCGAGGTCAAGTCCCGCCGTGTCGGTGGCGCGACCTACCAGGTCCCGATCGAGGTCAAGCCGGGCCGTGCGAACACGCTCGCCCTGCGCTGGCTGGTCGGTTACTCCCGCGCCCGTCGCGAGAAGACCATGACCGAGCGTCTGCTCAACGAGCTCCTCGACGCCTCCAACGGCCTCGGTGCCGCTGTGAAGAAGCGCGAGGACACCCACAAGATGGCCGAGTCCAACAAGGCCTTCGCGCACTACCGCTGGTAGTCGCTACCCACATCGAGACCGAGAGAAGACTGAGCCGACATGGCTACCACTTCACTTGACCTGGCCAAGGTGCGCAACATCGGCATCATGGCCCACATCGACGCGGGCAAGACGACGACCACCGAGCGGATCCTGTTCTACACCGGTGTCTCGTACAAGATCGGTGAGGTCCACGACGGCGCCGCGACGATGGACTGGATGGAGCAGGAGCAGGAGCGTGGCATCACGATCACCTCTGCTGCCACCACCTGTCACTGGCCGCTGAACGACGTCGATCACACCATCAACATCATCGACACCCCGGGCCACGTCGACTTCACCGTCGAGGTGGAGCGTTCGCTCCGCGTGCTCGACGGTGCCGTGACGGTGTTCGACGGTGTCGCCGGCGTTGAGCCCCAGTCCGAGACCGTGTGGCGTCAGGCGGACCGCTACGGCGTCCCGCGTATCTGCTTCGTCAACAAGCTCGACCGCACGGGTGCCGAGTTCCACCGCTGCGTCGACATGATCGTCGACCGCCTCGGTGCGACCCCGCTGGTCATGCAGCTGCCCATCGGCGCAGAGGCTGACTTCAAGGGCGTCGTCGACCTCGTCACCATGAAGGCCTTCGTCTGGTCCGCCGAGACCAAGATGGGCGAGGCCTACGACATCGTCGACATCCCCGACACGCACACCGAGGCTGCCGAGGAGTACCGCGGCAAGCTCCTCGAGGCCGTCGCGGAGAACGACGAAGAGATGATGGAGCTGTACCTCGAGGGCCAGGAGCCCTCGGTGGACCAGCTGTACGCGGCGATCCGTCGCATCACCATCGCCTCCGGCAAGGGCGGCGACACCACCGTCACCCCCGTCTTCTGCGGTACCGCGTTCAAGAACAAGGGCGTCCAGCCCCTGCTCGACGCGGTCGTGCGCTACCTGCCCTCCCCCCTGGACGTCGAGGCCATCGAGGGCCACGACGTCAAGGACCCGGAGCAGGTCGTCAAGCGCAAGCCGTCCGACGACGAGCCGCTGTCGGCCCTCGCGTTCAAGATCGCGAGCGACCCGCACCTCGGCAAGCTCACCTTCGTCCGGATCTACTCCGGTCGCCTGGACTCCGGCACCGCGGTGCTGAACTCCGTCAAGGGCAAGAAGGAGCGCATCGGCAAGATCTACCGCATGCACGCGAACAAGCGTGAGGAGATCGACTCGGTGGGCGCCGGCGACATCGTCGCCGTGATGGGCCTGAAGCAGACCACCACGGGTGAGACGCTCTCCGACGACAAGCAGCCGGTGATCCTGGAGTCCATGGACTTCCCGGCGCCGGTCATCGAGGTCGCCATCGAGCCGAAGTCCAAGGGTGACCAGGAGAAGCTGGGTGTCGCCATCCAGCGTCTCTCGGAGGAGGACCCCTCCTTCCGCGTTCACTCGGACGAGGAGACCGGCCAGACCATCATCGGTGGTATGGGCGAGCTTCACCTCGAGGTGCTCGTCGACCGCATGAAGCGCGAATTCCGCGTCGAGGCGAACGTCGGCAAGCCGCAGGTGGCGTACCGCGAGACGATCCGCAAGGCCGTCGAGCGCGTCGACTTCACCCACAAGAAGCAGACCGGTGGTACCGGTCAGTTCGCGAAGGTGCAGATCGCGATCGAGCCCATCGAGGGCGGCGACGCGTCGTACGAGTTCGTGAACAAGGTCACGGGTGGCCGCATCCCCAAGGAGTACATCCCTTCGGTGGACGCGGGTGCTCAGGAGGCCATGCAGTTCGGCATCCTGGCGGGCTACGAGATGACGGGCGTTCGCGTCACGCTCATCGACGGCGCCTACCACGAGGTCGACTCCTCCGAGCTCGCCTTCAAGATCGCCGGTTCGCAGGCCTTCAAGGAGGCCGCGCGCAAGGCCAGCCCCGTGCTGCTCGAGCCGATGATGGCCGTCGAGGTCACCACGCCCGAGGACTACATGGGCGATGTCATCGGTGACATCAACTCCCGCCGTGGCCAGATCCAGGCCATGGAGGAGCGCAGCGGCGCTCGCGTCGTGAAGGGCCTCGTGCCCCTCTCGGAGATGTTCGGCTACGTCGGAGACCTCCGCAGCAAGACGTCGGGTCGCGCAAGCTACTCAATGCAGTTCGACTCCTACGCCGAGGTTCCGCGGAACGTCGCCGAGGAGATCATCGCGAAGGCCAAGGGCGAGTAACTCACCCGAGTTAACGCTTTAGGCTTGACACCATCCGCCGGGGTTCGACCCCAGCAGGGCGAGAACCCCGGCGGCTGGCTTCCCAGCAAAGATCACCTGGCGCCGATGAAGCAAGGCGTACAGAACCACTCCCAGGAGGACCCAGTGGCGAAGGCGAAGTTCGAGCGGACTAAGCCGCACGTCAACATCGGCACCATCGGTCACATTGACCACGGTAAGACGACCCTCACGGCCGCCATTACCAAGGTGCTGCACGACGCGTACCCCGACCTGAACGAGGCCTCGGCCTTCGACCAGATCGACAAGGCTCCCGAGGAGCGCCAGCGCGGTATCACGATCTCGATCGCGCACGTCGAGTACCAGACCGAGGCGCGTCACTACGCCCACGTCGACTGCCCCGGTCACGCGGACTACATCAAGAACATGATCACGGGTGCCGCGCAGATGGACGGCGCCATCCTCGTGGTCGCCGCCACCGACGGCCCGATGCCGCAGACCAAGGAGCACGTGCTCCTGGCCCGCCAGGTCGGCGTTCCGTACATCGTTGTCGCCCTGAACAAGGCCGACATGGTGGACGACGAGGAGATCCTGGAGCTCGTCGAGCTCGAGGTCCGTGAGCTCCTCTCCGAGTACGAGTTCCCGGGCGACGACCTGCCGGTCGTCAAGGTGTCCGCTCTGAAGGCCCTCGAGGGCGACAAGGAGTGGGGCAACACCGTCCTCGAGCTCATGAAGGCCGTGGACGAGTCCATCCCGGAGCCCGAGCGCGACGTCGACAAGCCGTTCCTGATGCCGATCGAGGACGTCTTCACGATCACCGGTCGTGGCACCGTCGTCACCGGCCGCATCGAGCGTGGTGTCCTCAAGGTCAACGAGACCGTCGACATCATCGGCATCAAGACCGAGAAGACCACCACCACGGTCACCGGCATCGAGATGTTCCGCAAGCTGCTCGACGAGGGCCAGGCCGGTGAGAACGTCGGTCTGCTCCTCCGTGGCATCAAGCGCGAGGACGTCGAGCGCGGCCAGGTCATCATCAAGCCCGGTTCGGTCACGCCGCACACCGAGTTCGAGGCCCAGGCCTACATCCTGTCGAAGGACGAGGGTGGCCGTCACACCCCGTTCTTCAACAACTACCGCCCGCAGTTCTACTTCCGTACGACGGACGTGACCGGCGTCGTGACCCTCCCCGAGGGCACCGAGATGGTCATGCCGGGTGACAACACGGAGATGTCCGTGGAGCTCATCCAGCCCGTCGCCATGGAAGAGGGCCTGAAGTTCGCCATCCGTGAGGGTGGCCGGACCGTCGGCGCCGGCCAGGTCACCAAGATCAACAAGTAAGCTTCCCGCTTGCGCGTTGATCGGGGTCGCCCGGTCGCTCTGAACTGAGCGCACAGCAGTACCTCGCAGTAGCGGAAGGGCCCGTACGACTTCGGTCGTACGGGCCCTTCTGTGCGCGTGACGCGTGCTGTGGCGGCGCGTCCCGGGTTTGATCTGCGTCACTCAAGGGGTACGCTCTTCGGCTCGATTGGCACCAGACGTGCCCCGTATGGCAGACTGTCATGGTTGCTCGGTTGAGTGCCGATGCTGCGCGCCTCCCGCCGGGAGGACCGGAAGCGAGTCCCACAGTACTCGTCGCCTTATCTGTCGCAGGGCCCGTAAAGGCCCGCAGGCAGCGCTGGGGCGGACGTACGGGAATCTTTCGGGAAGTGCAGCGCGGTGGTTCAGCCAGGCGCCCGGTGGGTTTCTTCCCCCGGACCCGCGGTCATCAGGGCCGCAGCCCCTAGCAGGGATTCTCCTTCGGGAGAACTGTGTGAGCGGGACTGCGACACGCCCGACCGCGTGGGTCGGAGGAAGTAGAAAAAAGGGCCTATCGGGAGCCAGAGCGTTCGAGACAAAGGACTACTAAGTAGCCATGGCGGGACAGAAGATCCGCATCCGGCTCAAGGCCTACGACCACGAGGTCATCGACTCCTCGGCGAAGAAGATCGTCGAGACGGTGACTCGCACTGGTGCGTCGGTCGCGGGCCCGGTGCCGCTGCCCACTGAGAAGAACGTGTACTGCGTCATCAAGTCGCCGCACAAGTACAAGGACTCTCGCGAGCACTTCGAGATGCGCACGCACAAGCGCCTGATCGACATCCTCGACCCGACCCCCAAGACCGTTGACTCGCTGATGCGCCTGGACCTTCCGGCCGGCGTTGACATCGAGATCAAGCTCTGAAGGGCGCGAAGAAGATGACCAAGCAGATCAAGGGCATCCTGGGCGAGAAGCTCGGCATGACCCAGGTCTGGGACGAGAACAACCGTGTCGTCCCGGTGACCGTGGTCAAGGCCGGGCCCTGCGTCGTTACCCAGGTCCGTACGAATGACAGCGACGGCTACGAGTCGGTCCAGATCGCCTTCGGCGAGATCGACCCGCGCAAGGTGAACAAGCCCCTCAAGGGCCACTTCGCCAAGGCCGACGTGACCCCCCGTCGCCACCTCGTCGAGATCCGTACCGCTGGTGCCAGCGAGTACACCCTCGGCCAGGAGCTGACTGCCGAGACGTTCGAGGCCGGTATCAAGGTCGACGTCACCGGCAAGAGCAAGGGCAAGGGCTTCGCCGGTGTGATGAAGCGTCACAACTTCCACGGCGGCAAGGCCTCCCACGGTGCCCACCGCGTGCACCGCAAGCCCGGTTCCATCGGTGGCTGTGCCACCCCCGGCCGTGTCTTCAAGGGCATGCGCATGGCGGGTCGCATGGGCAACGAGCGGGTCACCACCCAGAACCTGACCGTCCACGCCGTTGACGCGGAGAAGGGTCTGCTGCTCATCAAGGGCGCGGTCCCCGGTCCGAACGGCGGCCTCGTCCTGGTCCGTACCGCGGCCAAGGGGGCCTGAGGTAACCCATGAGCACCATTGACATCCTTTCGCCGGCAGGCGACAAGACCGGGACGGTCGAGCTCCCCGCGGAGATCTTCGACGTCGAGAAGATCAGCATCCCGCTGATCCACCAGGTCGTCGTCGCGCAGCTGGCCGCGGCCCGTCAGGGCACGCACAAGACCAAGACCCGCGGTGAAGTCCGTGGTGGTGGCAAGAAGCCTTACCGCCAGAAGGGCACCGGCCGCGCGCGCCAGGGTTCGACCCGTGCGCCGCAGTTCGCCGGCGGTGGCGTCGTCCACGGCCCCGTGCCGCGTGACTACTCCCAGCGCACCCCCAAGAAGATGAAGGCTGCCGCCCTGCGTCACGCCCTCACCGACCGGGCGCGCAACTCCCGCATCCACGTCGTCTCCGGCGTGGTCGAGGGCGAGATCTCGACGAAGGCCGCGAAGAGCCTGCTCGGCAAGGTCAGCGAGCGCAAGAACGTGCTCCTGGTCATCGAGCGCTCGGACGAGCTGTCGCTGCTCTCCGCCCGCAACCTGCCCCAGGTCCACATCCTGGAGCCGGGCCAGCTGAACACGTACGACGTGCTCGTCTCGGACGACGTGGTCTTCACCAAGGCCGCGTTCGAGTCCTTCGTGTCCGGCCCGAAGGCCACCGACACCGAAGGGAGCGAAGCCTGATGGCCATCCGTCACCAGAGCATCGCGTCCAAGGCTGCGAAGGCCGCCAAGGCCGCGCGCGTCGCCAAGGCGAAGCGCATCGCGACCGAGGGCAAGATCGCCGTTGAGCCCACCCCGCTGAGCAAGTCCTTCTCGGACCCGCGCGACGTCCTCGTCAAGCCGGTCGTCTCCGAGAAGTCGTACGCGCTGCTCGACGAGGGCAAGTACACGTTCATCGTGGCTCCGGGCGCCAACAAGACCCAGATCAAGCAGGCCGTCGAGGCGGTCTTCTCGGTCAAGGTCACCGGCGTCAACACGATCAACCGTCAGGGCAAGCGGAAGCGTACGCGCACCGGTTTCGGCAAGCGTGCCGACACCAAGCGCGCCATCGTGACCCTTGCTGAGGGCGACCGTATCGACATCTTCGGCCAGGCCTCCTAACGGAGCGCCCTGGTCCGAATATCGGACGAGGACTGAGAAATGGGAATCCGCAAGTACAAGCCGACTACGCCGGGCCGCCGTGGCTCCTCCGTAGCCGACTTCGTCGAGGTAACGCGGTCCACGCCGGAGAAGTCGCTGGTTCGCCCGCTGCACAGCAAGGGCGGCCGTAACAATTCCGGTCGTGTGACCGTTCGCCACCAGGGTGGTGGCCACAAGCGCGCCTACCGCGTGATCGACTTCCGTCGCCACGACAAGGACGGCGTGCCGGCCAAGGTCGCGCACATCGAGTACGACCCCAACCGCACCGCGCGCATCGCGCTGCTGCACTACGCGGACGGCGAGAAGCGCTACATCCTCGCCCCGCGCGGCACGCAGCAGGGTGACCGGATCGAGAGTGGCGCCGGCGCCGACATCAAGCCCGGCAACAACATGGCGCTGCGCAACATCCCGGTCGGTACGACCATCCACGCCATCGAGCTGCGGCCCGGCGGCGGCGCGAAGTTCGCCCGCTCCGCGGGTGCCTCCGTGCAGCTGCTCGCGAAGGAAGGCGCCATGGCGCACCTTCGCATGCCGTCCGGTGAGATCCGTCTGGTCGACGTCCGCTGCCGCGCCACCATTGGCGAGGTCGGCAACGCCGAGCAGTCGAACATCAACTGGGGCAAGGCCGGCCGCATGCGCTGGAAGGGCGTCCGCCCGACCGTGCGTGGTGTCGTGATGAACCCGGTCGACCACCCGCACGGTGGTGGTGAAGGCAAGACCTCCGGTGGTCGTCACCCGGTCTCGCCGTGGGGCAAGAAGGAGGGTCGTACTCGTGATCGCAACAAGGCGAGCAACAAGTACATCGTCCGTCGCCGCAAGTCGAACAAGAAGCGCTAGGAGCGGGTTTAGATGCCGCGCAGTCTCAAGAAGGGGCCCTTCGTCGACGACCACCTCGTAAAGAAGGTGGACGTCCAGAACGAAGCCGGCACCAAGAACGTCATCAAGACCTGGTCCCGTCGCTCGATGATCATTCCCAGCATGCTGGGTCACACGATCGCGGTGCACAACGGCAAGACCCACATCCCGGTGTTCGTCACCGAGTCGATGGTCGGCCACAAGCTCGGCGAGTTCTCGCCGACTCGCACCTTCCGCGGCCACGTCAAGGACGACCGGAAGTCGAAGCGCCGCTAACGCGGGGTGGAACGACTATGACTAACACCGAAGGGACAACCATGGAAGCCAGGGCCCAGGCGCGGTACATCCGCGTCACGCCCATGAAGGCCCGCCGCGTGGTGGACCTCATCCGTGGCATGGATGCCACGGAGGCTCAGGCGGTCCTGCGTTTCGCCCCGCAGGCCGCGAGCGTGCCGGTCGGCAAGGTGCTGGACAGCGCCATTGCCAACGCCGCGCACAACTACGACCACACCGACGCCTCTTCGCTGGTCATCAGCGAGGCGTACGTGGATGAGGGCCCGACCCTGAAGCGGTTCCGTCCGCGTGCTCAGGGCCGTGCCTACCGGATCCGTAAGCGGACCAGCCACATCACCGTGGTCGTCAGCAGCAAGGAAGGAACCCGGTAATGGGCCAGAAGGTAAACCCGCACGGGTTCCGGCTCGGTGTCACGACCGACTTCAAGTCGCGTTGGTACGCCGACAAGCTGTACAAGGACTACGTCAAGGAAGACGTCGCCATCCGTCGGATGATGACGTCCGGCATGGAGCGCGCCGGCATCTCGAAGGTTGAGATCGAGCGCACCCGTGACCGCGTGCGTGTGGACATCCACACCGCTCGTCCCGGCATCGTCATCGGCCGCCGTGGCGCCGAGGCCGACCGCATCCGCGGTGACCTCGAGAAGCTCACGGGCAAGCAGGTCCAGCTGAACATCCTCGAGGTCAAGAACCCCGAGGTCGACGCTCAGCTCGTGGCCCAGGCCGTGGCGGAGCAGCTGTCCTCCCGCGTCTCCTTCCGTCGCGCCATGCGTAAGAGCATGCAGTCGGCGATGAAGGCGGGCGCCAAGGGCATCAAGATCCAGTGTGGTGGCCGTCTCGGCGGCGCCGAGATGTCGCGCTCGGAGTTCTACCGCGAGGGCCGCGTGCCCCTGCACACGCTCCGCGCCAACGTCGACTACGGCTTCTTCGAGGCCAAGACGACCTTCGGCCGTATCGGCGTGAAGGTCTGGATCTACAAGGGCGACGTCAAGAACATCGCCGAGGTCCGCGCCGAGAACGCCGCTGCCCGCGCCGGCAACCGCCCGGCCCGTGGTGGCAACGACCGCCCGGCCCGTGGTGGCCGCGGTGGCGAGCGTGGCGGTCGCGGCCGCAAGCCGCAGCAGTCGGCTCCGGCCGCCGAGGCCCCCAAGGCCGAGGCGCCCGCCGCTGCTCCGGCTGCTGAGAGCACCGGAACGGAGGCCTGACCGAAATGCTGATCCCCCGTAGGGTCAAGCACCGCAAGCAGCACCACCCGAAGCGCAGCGGTATGTCCAAGGGTGGCACGCAGGTTGCGTTCGGCGAGTACGGCATCCAGGCGCTGACCCCGGCGTACGTGACGAACCGTCAGATCGAGGCAGCTCGTATCGCGATGACGCGTCACATCAAGCGTGGCGGCAAGGTCTGGATCAACATCTACCCGGACCGCCCCCTCACCAAGAAGCCTGCCGAGACCCGCATGGGTTCCGGTAAGGGTTCGCCGGAGTGGTGGGTCGCCAACGTCAAGCCCGGACGCGTCATGTTCGAGCTGTCGTACCCGAACGAGAAGATTGCTCGTGAGGCGCTCACCCGCGCTGCTCACAAGCTTCCGATGAAGTGCCGCATCGTCCGGCGCGAGGCAGGTGAGTCGTGATGTCGGCCGGTACCAAGGCGTCCGAGCTGCGCGAGCTGGGCAACGAGGAGCTTGTCAACAAGCTTCGCGAGGCCAAGGAAGAGCTGTTCAACCTCCGCTTCCAGGCGGCGACGGGCCAGCTCGAGAACCACGGTCGGCTCAAGGCCGTCCGTAAGGACATCGCGCGGATCTACACCCTGATGCGTGAGCGCGAGCTGGGCATCGAGACGGTGGAGAGCGCCTGATGAGCGAGAGCAACGTGACTGAAGAGACGAAGGCCGCGCGCGGCTTCCGCAAGACCCGTGAGGGCCTTGTCGTCAGCGACAAGATGGACAAGACCGTCGTCGTCGCCGTCGAGGACCGCGTCAAGCACGCGCTGTACGGCAAGGTCATCCGCCGTACCAACAAGCTCAAGGCGCACGACGAGCAGAACGCTGCCGGCGTCGGCGACCGCGTCCTCCTGATGGAGACGCGTCCGCTGTCCGCCACCAAGCGCTGGCGCATCGTCGAGATCCTCGAGAAGGCCAAGTAATCCCTCTGAGGGGCACCCCCCTCGGAGTTCGTTCCGCCAGGCTCCCGGGGCAGTTCACCGAACTGCCCCGGGGGAACCGGCAGACAAACAGGAGATAGACGTGATCCAGCAGGAGTCGCGACTGCGCGTCGCCGACAACACGGGTGCGAAGGAAATTCTCACCATCCGTGTTCTCGGTGGCTCGGGTCGCCGCTACGCGGGCATCGGTGACGTCATCGTCGCCACCGTCAAGGACGCGATCCCCGGTGGCAACGTGAAGAAGGGTGACGTCGTCAAGGCGGTCATCGTTCGCACCGTCAAGGAGCGCCGCCGTCCGGACGGCTCGTACATCCGCTTCGACGAGAACGCCGCCGTCATTCTGAAGAACGACGGCGACCCTCGCGGCACCCGTATCTTCGGCCCGGTGGGCCGTGAGCTGCGCGAGAAGAAGTTCATGAAGATCATCTCGCTCGCGCCGGAGGTGCTGTAAGCATGAAGATCAAGAAGGGCGACCTGGTTCAGGTCATCACCGGTAAGGACAAGGGCAAGCAGGGCAAGGTCATTGCCGCTTACCCGCGCGACGAGCGTGTCCTGGTCGAGGGTGTCAACCGGGTCAAGAAGCACACGAAGGCCGGCCCGACCGCCAGCGGCTCGCAGGCCGGCGGCATCGTGACCACCGAGGCCCCCGTCCACGTCTCCAACGTCCAGCTGGTCGTGGAGAAGGACGGCAACAAGGTCGTCACGCGCGTCGGTTACCGCTTCGACGACGAGGGCAACAAGATCCGCGTTGCCAAGCGGACGGGTGAGGACATCTGATGACGACCACCACCACTCCGCGTCTCAAGACGAAGTACCGCGACGAGATCAAGGACAAGCTGCGTGAGGAGTTCTCGTACGAGAACGTCATGCAGATCCCCGGCCTGGTCAAGATCGTGGTCAACATGGGTGTCGGCGACGCCGCCCGTGACTCGAAGCTGATCGACGGCGCCATCCGCGACCTCACCACGATCACCGGCCAGAAGCCGGCCGTGACGAAGGCCCGGAAGTCCATCGCGCAGTTCAAGCTGCGCGAGGGCCAGCCGATCGGCTGCCACGTCACGCTCCGTGGCGACCGCATGTGGGAGTTCCTGGACCGCACCCTGTCGCTCGCGCTGCCGCGCATCCGCGACTTCCGTGGTCTGTCCCCCAAGCAGTTCGACGGCCGTGGCAACTACACCTTCGGTCTCACGGAGCAGGTCATGTTCCACGAGATCGACCAGGACAAGATCGACCGCGTCCGGGGTATGGACATCACCGTGGTCACCACGGCGACCAACGACGCTGAGGGCCGTGCGCTCCTTCGTCACCTCGGCTTCCCGTTCAAGGAGGCGTAAGCGAGATGGCGAAGAAGGCTCTGATTGCCAAGGCTGCTCGTAAGCCCAAGTTCGGTGTGCGTGCGTACACCCGCTGCCAGCGCTGCGGCCGCCCGCACTCCGTCTACCGCAAGTTCGGCCTCTGCCGCGTGTGCCTTCGTGAGATGGCTCACCGTGGCGAGCTCCCGGGCGTGACCAAGAGCTCCTGGTAGTCCCCACCTTTTCGAAGGTTTTTGGGACTCCTGGATCTCTCGGTAAGTAAAGGGCTGGCAGCCGCCCTCCTCCAGATGGCTTAGGCTAGGAGGGTTGGGCGTCTGCCGCCCTGACCGACTTACTACGCCGTAGGTCCCCGCGCCGCACCCGTCCTGCCTCTGAGTGGGGAGAGGGATGGCGCAGATAGGAAACCCCGGCGAGAGAGGCCGAAGGCCAATTCATGACCATGACTGATCCGATCGCGGACATGCTGACTCGTCTGCGTAACGCGAACTCGGCGTACCACGACACCGTGGCGATGCCGCACAGCAAGATCAAGTCTCACATCGCGGAGATCCTCCAGCAGGAGGGCTTCATCACGGGCTGGAAGGTCGAGGACGCCGAGGTTGGCAAGAACCTCGTTCTCGAGCTGAAGTTCGGCCCGAACCGTGAGCGCTCCATCGCGGGCATCAAGCGGATCTCCAAGCCCGGTCTCCGGGTTTACGCGAAGTCCACCAACCTGCCGAAGGTCCTCGGCGGCCTCGGCGTGGCGATCATCTCCACGTCGCACGGTCTCCTGACCGGCCAGCAGGCAGGCAAGAAGGGCGTAGGTGGGGAAGTCCTCGCCTACGTCTGGTAGTCGGGAACGGAGGAATAGCTAATGTCGCGTATTGGCAAGCTCCCCATCACGGTTCCCGCCGGCGTGGACGTCACCATCGACGGCCAGACGGTCGCGGTCAAGGGTCCCAAGGGCACCCTGAGCCACACCATCGTCGCGCCGATCGAGATCGCTAAGGGTGAGGACGGCGTTCTGAACGTCACCCGCCCGAACGACGAGCGTCAGAACAAGGCCCTCCACGGCCTGTCCCGCACGCTGGTGGCGAACATGATCACCGGCGTGACCCAGGGTTACGTGAAGAAGCTCGAAATCAGCGGTGTCGGTTACCGCGTCCTGGCGAAGGGCTCCAACCTGGAGTTCTCGCTCGGCTACAGCCACCCGATCCTGATCGAGGCGCCCGAGGGCATCTCCTTCAAGGTCGAATCGGCGACCAAGTTCTCGGTCGAGGGCATCGACAAGCAGAAGGTCGGCGAGGTTGCGGCCAACATCCGCAAGCTGCGCAAGCCCGACCCGTACAAGGCCAAGGGCGTCAAGTACGAAGGCGAAGTCATCCGCCGCAAGGTCGGAAAGGCGGGTAAGTAAGCCATGGCATACGGTGTCAAGATTGCTAAGGGCGACGCTTACAAGCGTGCTGCCATCAAGCGTCGTCACATCCGCATCCGTAAGCACATCTCGGGTACGGCTGAGCGTCCGCGCCTGGTCGTGACGCGCTCCAACCGCCACATCGTGGCCCAGGTCATCGACGACATCAAGGGTCACACCCTTGCGTCGGCCTCGACCCTGGACACCACGATCCGCGGCGCCGAGGGCGACAAGTCCGCGCAGGCCAAGTCGGTCGGCGCCCTGGTCGCCGAGCGCGCCAAGGCCGCCGGTGTCGAGACTGTCGTGTTCGACCGTGGTGGTAACCAGTACGCCGGGCGCATCGCCGCCCTGGCGGACGCCGCCCGCGAAGCCGGACTCAAGTTCTGAGTCGGTTCCGTAGCTAGCGGAAACAGAGAGAGGTAATTCCAATGGCTGGACCCCAGCGCCGCGGTGGCGGTGCCGGTGGCGGCGAGCGGCGGGACCGGAAGGGTCGCGACGGTGGCAACGCCGCCGCCGAGAAGACCGCGTACGTTGAGCGCGTTGTCGCGATCAACCGCGTCGCCAAGGTTGTCAAGGGTGGTCGTCGCTTCAGCTTCACTGCGCTCGTCGTAGTGGGCGACGGTGACGGCACCGTGGGTGTCGGTTACGGCAAGGCCAAGGAGGTGCCGGCCGCCATCGCCAAGGGTGTTGAGGAGGCCAAGAAGCACTTCTTCAAGGTCCCCCGTATCCAGGGCACCATCCCGCACCCCATCCAGGGCGAGAAGGCCGCGGGCGTCGTCCTGCTGAAGCCTGCTTCCCCCGGTACCGGTGTTATCGCCGGTGGCCCGGTGCGTGCGGTGCTCGAGTGCGCCGGCGTTCACGACATCCTGTCGAAGTCCCTGGGCTCCGACAACGCGATCAACATCGTGCACGCGACCGTGGCGGCCCTCAAGGGCCTGCAGCGTCCCGAGGAGATCGCGGCTCGCCGTGGTCTGCCCCTCGAGGACGTCGCCCCCGCGGCTCTGCTTCGTGCGCGTGCGGGAGCGGGTGCGTAATGGCACAGCTCAAGATCACGCAGACGAAGTCGTACATCGGCAGCAAGCAGAACCACCGCGACACCCTGCGTTCCCTTGGTCTCAAGGGCATCAACACGCAGGTCGTCAAGGAGGACCGCCCCGAGTTCCGCGGAATGGTGCACACCGTCCGCCACCTCGTGACGGTTGAGGAGGTCGACTGACATGGCGGAGCAGAACCCGCTGAAGGTCCACAACCTCCGGCCCGCCCCGGGCGCCAAGACCGCCAAGACCCGTGTGGGTCGTGGTGAGGCGTCCAAGGGTAAGACCGCTGGTCGTGGTACCAAGGGCACCAAGGCCCGTTACCAGGTTCCGGAGCGCTTCGAGGGTGGCCAGATGCCCCTCCACATGCGTCTCCCGAAGCTCAAGGGCTTCAAGAACCCGTTCAAGACCGAGTTCCAGGTCGTGAACCTCGACAAGCTGAGCGCGCTGTACCCGGAGGGTGGCGAGGTCACCGTCGAGGGTCTCGTCGCCAAGGGTGCCGTTCGCAAGAACAGCCTCGTCAAGGTGCTCGGCCAGGGTGAGCTCACCGTGGCGCTGCAGGTGACGGTCGACGCCGTCTCCGGCTCCGCCAAGGAGAAGATCACCGCCGCGGGCGGTACCGTCACCGAGCTCGTCTGATTCATTCGGACGTGTCGATGACATGAGCGATTCCCAGCCGGGGATGCCCCACAAAAGGGGCATCCCCGGTTGGTCGTTCCAAGGGGGGCACGGTCGCCGGTAAGGTGGCGTGCACTGTCTAAGCTCCGTGCGGTCTGCCCGCACGGTTTTCTTGACTGATATGTATTCGTCGATCCTCAGACCATCACCTCTGGCGCACGCGCGCGGGGGTCGCAGGAGGCACCGTGCTCACCGCGTTCGCCCGGGCGTTCAAGACGCCCGACCTGCGCAAGAAGCTGCTCTTCACGCTCGGCATCATCGTGATCTACCGGGTGGGTACGCATGTGCCGATCCCCGGTGTCGACTACAAGAACGTCCAGGCCTGCATTGACAACGCCAATGCGAACCAGGGCCTGTTCGGTCTCGTCAACATGTTCAGCGGTGGCGCGCTGCTGCAGATCACGATCTTCGCGCTCGGCATCATGCCGTACATCACGGCGAGCATCATTCTGCAGCTGTTGACCGTGGTGATCCCGCGACTCGAGGCCCTCAAGAAGGAGGGCCAGGCCGGCACAGCGAAGATCACGCAGTACACGCGCTATCTGACCATCGCGCTCGCGATTCTTCAGGGCACCGGCCTGGTGGCCACCGCCCGCACCGGCACCCTTTTCCAGGGCTGCCCCGTCGCCAGTGAGATCGTTCCCGACCAGTCGATCTTCGTCACGATCACCATGGTCATCACGATGACCGCCGGTACGGCCTGTGTGATGTGGCTCGGTGAGCTCATCACCGACCGCGGCATCGGCAACGGCATGTCGATCCTGATGTTCATCTCGATCGCCGCGACCTTCCCGGCCGCCCTGTGGGCCATCAAGGAGCAGGGCGACCTGGCCGACGGCTGGATCGAGTTCGGCACGGTCATCGCGGTCGGTCTCGTCATGGTCGGCCTGGTGGTCTTCGTCGAGCAGGCGCAGCGGCGCATCCCGGTCCAGTACGCGAAGCGCATGATCGGCCGCCGGTCCTACGGGGGGACGTCGACGTACATCCCGCTGAAGGTCAACCAGGCGGGCATCATCCCTGTGATCTTCGCCTCGTCACTGCTCTACATTCCGGCGCTGGTCGCCCAGTTCGCGGGCGGCACTTCGGGATGGAAGACGTGGATCGAGGCGAACCTGACCAAGGGTGACCATCCGATTTACATCGCCACGTACTTCATCCTGATCGTCTTCTTCGCCTTCTTCTACGTCGCGATCTCCTTCAACCCCGAGGAAGTCGCCGACAACATGAAGAAGTATGGTGGCTTCATCCCGGGCATCCGGGCTGGCCGTCCGACCGCTGAGTATCTGAGCTACGTACTCAACCGGATCACCTGGCCGGGTTCGCTGTATCTGGGTCTGATCGCTCTTGTGCCGACGATGGCGTTGGTGGGCTTCGGGGCAAACCAGAACTTCCCGTTCGGCGGGACGAGCATCCTCATCATCGTGGGTGTGGGTCTGGAAACCGTGAAGCAGATCGAGAGCCAGCTCCAGCAGCGCAATTACGAAGGGTTCCTCCGCTGATGCGTATCGTCCTCGTCGGGCCGCCCGGTGCGGGCAAGGGAACGCAGGCCGCGTTCCTCGCCAAGAACCTGTCGATCCCGCACATCTCCACGGGCGACCTCTTCCGCGCCAACATCAGCCAGGGCACGGAGCTGGGCAAGCAGGCGAAGGCGTACATGGACGCCGGGAACCTCGTGCCCGACGAGGTGACCATCGGCATGGCGAAGGACCGGATGGCGCAGCCGGACGCCGAGAACGGCTTCCTGCTCGACGGGTTCCCGCGCAACGTGTCGCAGGCGGAGGCGCTGGACGTGGCGCTCAAGGCCGATGACGTGAAGCTCGACGCCGTCCTGGACCTGGAGGTCCCGGAGGACGAGGTCGTCAAGCGGATCGCCGGTCGGCGCATCTGCCGCAAGGACTCCAGCCACGTCTTCCACGTGACGTACAGCAAGCCGAAGCAGGAGGGCGTCTGTGACGTCTGCGGCGGCGAGCTGTACCAGCGCGAGGACGACAGCGAGGACACCGTCCGCAAGCGCCTCGAGGTCTACCACACGCAGACCGAGCCGATCATCGACTACTACCGGACCCAGGGTCTGGTCGTGACGATCTCCGCGCTCGGCAAGGTGGACGAGGTCACCACGCGCGCGATGGATGCGCTCAAGGGCGACAAGTAGCCAGTAGTAACCAGTACGCTGTTTCGGCCGCGGTGCCCTTCGGGGGACCGCGGCCGTACTGTTGTGTACGTAGACGGTTCGTACGTAGCCGGTTGTCGGACGGATGACGGAGAGCGGAAGCCCCATGGTGCAGATCAAGACCCCCGAGCAGATCGCGAAGATGCGTGAGGCGGGCCTTGTCGTCGCCGCGATTCACGCCGCGACCCGTGAGGCCGCGGTGCCCGGCGCCACCACGAAGGATCTCGACGACGTCGCGCGCAAGGTGATCGCCGAGCACGGCGCGAAGTCCAACTTCCTGGGGTACGGCGGCTTCCCCGCGACGATCTGCACCTCGGTCAACGAGGTCGTCGTGCACGGCATCCCGGACGACAAGACCGTCCTCAAGGACGGCGACATCATCTCCATCGACGCCGGCGCGATCGTCGACGGCTGGCACGGTGACGCGGCCTACACCGCGTTCGTGGGTACCGGTCACGCTCCGGAGCTGGTCGAGCTCTCCCGGGTGACCGAGGAGTCGATGTGGGCCGGTATCGCGGCCATGAAGCAGGGCAACCGGCTCGTCGACATCTCGCGTGCCATCGAGACGTACATCCGCCGGCAGCCGAAGCCGGGCGGCGGGAAGTACGGGATCGTCGAGGACTACGGCGGGCACGGCATCGGCACCGAGATGCACATGGACCCCCACCTCCTGAACTACGTCGAGCGCCGCCGCGGCAAGGGCCCCAAGCTGGTGCCCGGCTTCTGCCTGGCCATCGAGCCCATGGTGTCGCTGGGCACTCCGCGCACGGAGGTCCTGGAGGACGACTGGACCGTCATCACGACGGACGGCACGTGGTCCTCGCACTGGGAGCACTCCATCGCCCTCACGGAGGAGGGCCCCCTCGTCCTGACGGCCCCGGACTGCGGCCGCGAGCGCCTCGCGGCGTACGGGGTGACTCCGGCCCCGGATCCGCTGGGCTGAGGTCCGGCTGCGCCGGGGCGAGAGCCGTGGTTCTCGCGGGGCGGCGCCGTGGGCTGTGCCCACCCGTGCCGCCCCGCGGAACGCGTGCCCACAGCAGTGCGGCATTGGGCGCGTGTGCCCACGGCAGTGCGGTGCGGCATGCGGCGCCGGTGGGCGAGCCGGTTGCTTAAGGATCTACGGCATGGGGCAGACTTTCTCGATTCGTCTTTCCGAGTGCACTGACGTAGACTGACGCGTCGGCTCTCGTGCATCCGTGTGTCTGCATACGGAGCATGAAGTCGATCAAGGTAGTCGATTCGAAGGGCGAAGCGTGGCCAAGAAGCAAGGTGCCATCGAGATCGAAGGCACTGTCGTCGAGTCTCTTCCGAACGCCATGTTCAAGGTGGAGCTCCAGAACGGCCACCAGGTCCTGGCACACATCAGCGGCAAGATGCGTATGCACTACATCCGCATCCTCCCTGACGACCGGGTCGTGGTGGAGCTGTCTCCGTACGACCTGACGCGTGGCCGGATCGTCTACCGGTACAAGTAGATCTTGCCCGCATCCCGCTCGCGCGGGGTGGTGGCACTGACCCGGAGAACCTCACCCAATGAAGGTCAAGCCGAGCGTCAAGAAGATCTGCGACAAGTGCAGGGTGATCCGCCGTCACGGCCGGGTCATGATCATCTGCGACAACCCGCGCCACAAGCAGCGCCAGGGCTGACGCACGACTGCAGTTCGCAGATTTTCGCGCGACGCAAGTAAGTAGATACGCAGGACCCGTCCCTCTTCAGTTCCATTCAGGTAATGGAGGGCGACACCCTCGGTCGGAGGCCGGGGACCCAGTAGGTACCTCATACGGCCGCTGGGAGTGGTTCTGCTGAAGACCTCCGAAGAATCAACAGGAGCCATGAATGGCACGCGTTGAAGGCGTTGACCTCCCGCGCGAAAAGCGCATCGAGGTCGCCCTCACCTACGTGTTCGGCATCGGCCGCACGCTGGCCCAGCAGACGCTGGACGCCACCGAGGTGGACCGCAACACCCGCGTTCGCGACCTGACCGAGGAAGACCTCGTCAAGATCCGCGAGTACGTGGACGCGAACATCAAGACCGAGGGTGACCTGCGTCGCGAGATCCAGGCCGACATCCGTCGCAAGGTCGAGATCGGCTGCTACCAGGGTCTGCGCCACCGTCGTGGCCTGCCCGTCCGCGGTCAGCGCACCAGCACGAACGCCCGCACCCGCAAGGGCCCGCGTCGCGCCATCGCCGGTAAGAAGAAGCCGGGCAAGAAGTAGTCCTCGCTCAGCGGTCTATCGACAGCTGACGCTGCAGGACCGACCACCTCCCGTAGGAGTTATAGATGCCCCCCAAGGGTCGTCAGGGCGCTGCCAAGAAGGTGCGCCGCAAGGAAAAGAAGAACGTCGCCCACGGGCACGCTCACATCAAGAGCACGTTCAACAACACGATCGTGTCCATCACGGACCCGACCGGCAATGTGATCTCGTGGGCCTCCGCCGGCCACGTCGGTTTCAAGGGCTCGCGCAAGTCCACGCCGTTCGCCGCGCAGATGGCCGCCGAGTCGGCTGCCCGTCGCGCGCAGGAGCACGGCATGCGCAAGGTCGACGTGTTCGTCAAGGGCCCGGGTTCCGGTCGTGAGACCGCCATCCGTTCGCTCCAGGCGACCGGCCTCGAGGTCGGCTCGATCCAGGACGTGACGCCCACGCCGCACAACGGCTGCCGTCCGCCCAAGCGCCGCCGCGTCTGACGCAGGCTGCTTGATCTGAGAGTTCGGGCGGTACGGCTCTTCGGAGGCGTGCCGCCCGTACCCTTGTAGTGATTTCAGGGCATCAAATAGTGGGTGCCCCTGACTGAAGGATTCCTTCATGCTTATTGCACAGCGCCCGTCGCTGACCGAAGAGGTCGTCGACGAGTTCCGCTCGCGGTTCGTCATCGAGCCGCTGGAGCCGGGCTTCGGCTACACCCTCGGCAACTCGCTCCGCCGGACCCTTCTCTCCTCGATCCCGGGTGCGGCGGTCACGTCGATCCGTATCGACGGTGTCCTGCACGAGTTCACCACCGTGCCGGGTGTCAAGGAAGACGTCACCGACCTCATCCTCAACATCAAGCAGCTCGTCGTGTCGTCCGAGCACGATGAGCCTGTCGTGATGTACCTGCGCAAGCAGGGTCCCGGTCTGGTCACCGCCGCCGACATCGCGCCCCCGGCCGGTGTCGAGGTGCACAACCCCGACCTCGTCCTCGCCACGCTCAACGGCAAGGGCAAGCTGGAGATGGAGCTGACCGTCGAGCGCGGTCGCGGCTACGTCTCCGCCGTCCAGAACAAGCAGGTCGGCCAGGAGATCGGTCGTATCCCGGTCGACTCGATCTACTCGCCGGTTCTGAAGGTCACGTACAAGGTCGAGGCCACGCGTGTCGAGCAGCGCACCGACTTCGACAAGCTGATCGTCGACGTCGAGACCAAGCAGGCCATGCGTCCGCGCGACGCCATGGCGTCGGCCGGTAAGACCCTGGTCGAGCTGTTCGGTCTGGCCCGCGAGCTCAACATCGACGCCGAGGGCATCGACATGGGCCCGTCGCCGACGGACGCCGCCCTGGCCGCCGACCTGGCGCTGCCGATCGAGGAGCTGGAGCTCACCGTTCGGTCGTACAACTGCCTCAAGCGCGAGGGCATCCACTCGGTGGGCGAGCTCGTGGCCCGCTCCGAGGCGGACCTGCTCGACATTCGCAACTTCGGTGCGAAGTCGATCGACGAGGTCAAGATGAAGCTCAACGGTATGGGTCTCGCGCTGAAGGACTCGCCTCCCGGCTTCGACCCGACCGCTGCGGCCGACGCCTTTGGCGCCGACGACGACGCCGATGCCGGCTTCGTCGAGACCGAGCAGTACTAGAGAAAACTTCCCGCGGGGCAGCCGCCCCCCGGGCACTGACACCGGTACCTGATACGGCCGGTGCAGCGATGAAGGAGAAACACCATGCCGAAGCCCACCAAGGGTGCCCGTCTGGGCGGCAGCGCCGCGCACGAGAAGCTTCTGCTGGCGAACCTCGCCAAGCAGCTCTTCGAGCACGGCCGGATCACGACGACCGAGGCCAAGGCCCGTCGTCTGCGTCCGTACGCGGAGCGTCTGGTCACCAAGGCGAAGAAGGGTGACCTTCACAACCGCCGCCAGGTGCTGTCCGTCATCACCGACAAGAGCATCGTGCACACGCTCTTCACGGAGATCGGCCCGCGCTACGAGAACCGCCCGGGTGGCTACACCCGTATCACCAAGATCGGTAACCGTCGTGGCGACAACGCGCCCATGGCGATCATCGAGCTGGTGGAGGCCCTGACCGTGGCCCAGGAGGCCACCGGTGAGGCCGAGGCCGCGACCAAGCGCGCCGCCAAGGACGCCGAGGTTTCGGAGCCCAAGGTCGACACGACCAAGGGTGACGAGGCCGCCGAGGAGTCGAAGGACGCCTGAGGCTCTGCCTTGCTGTGAGCGGGTCCGCCCTTCGGGGCGGGCCCGCTTTCGCGTGTACCTGGTGCTGAGCTGGTGCTGAGAGGATTGTTGGTGTGAGTGATGAAGTGGAGCCCGGGTTCGTACGGGTGCGTCTCGACCTTTCGTACGACGGGAAGGACTTCTCCGGCTGGGCCAAGCAGCGCCAGGGGCAGCGGACCGTCCAGGGGGAGATCGAGGCCGCGCTGCGGACCGTGACGCGGTCCCAGGAGACGTACGAGCTGACGGTCGCGGGCCGGACCGACAGCGGGGTGCACGCGCGGGGCCAGGTGGCGCACGTGGACCTGCCCGAGGCCGTGTGGGACGAGCACCGCGACAAGCTGCTGCGGCGGCTCGCCGGGCGGCTGCCGCACGACGTGCGGGTGTGGAAGGTCGCCGAGGCGCCCGCCGGGTTCAACGCGCGGTTCTCCGCGGTGTGGCGGCGCTACGCCTACCGCGTCACCGACCACCCCGGCGGTGTCGACCCGCTGCTGCGTGGCCATGTGCTGTGGCACGACTGGGAGTTGGACCTCGACGCCATGAACGCCGCCGCCGAGCGGCTCATCGGCGAGCACGACTTCGCCGCCTACTGCAAGCGGCGTGAGGGTGCCACGACCATTCGCACACTGCAGGAGCTGCGGTGGGAGCGGCGGCCCGACGGGGTCCTCGAAGCGACCGTGCGGGCCGACGCGTTCTGCCACAACATGGTGCGCTCGCTCGTCGGCGCGATGCTGTTCGTGGGGGACGGGCACCGGCCCGTGGAGTGGCCGGGGAAGGTGCTCGCGGCGGGTGTGCGGGACTCCGCCGTGCACGTCGTGCGGCCGCACGGGCTCACGCTCGAAGAGGTCGGCTATCCCGCGGACGAGCTGCTCGCCGCGCGCAACAAGGAAGCGCGCAACAAGCGGACGCTGCCCGGGGCCGGCTGCTGCTGAGCCCCGGGCCGGGCGCTACTGCGGGGCGTTGGCCGCGGCCGACGCCTGGGCCTCGCCCCGCTGGTTGATGCGGTGGAAGGCGAAGCGGGCCAGGTCGTCGCCGACGGCGTAGGCCTTGCGGTCCGACGTCGTCACGTTCTTGCCGCTGGTGTAGCCCGTGGTGGTGAAGTAGGCGTAGCGGCCGTAGGCGTTGTAGGTGCCGCGGCACACGCCCGTGCGGCAGAAGCCGGGCACGCCCTTGCCGGACAGGGAGTCGACGAGGCCGCTCTTCACCTGGTCCTTGACCTTCTTGGCGTCGGCTGCGGTGTCGAAGACGGCGACGCCGACCGTGACCGCGATGCCGTTCCTCAGGTAGCTGGCGCGGATCAGGCGCGTGCAGTCGTGCTTGGTGAGGACGGAGCCGAGGGCGGGCTGGGTGACGGACGCGCAGTTGGTGGTGGAGCTGGTCGGGCCCTTCTTGTAGACGCGCTCGCCCGCCCGCAGGGACTTGCCGGGGAAGAGGCCCTCGGGAGTGAGGGGCGCCTTGTCCTTCCTGGCGCTGGAGATGAAGTCCTTGGGGTCCGGCGGGGGCGGCGGGGTGGTCGCGTCGAAGGTCGGGCCTGAGTCGGTGCTCGCGCCGGGGATGTCCGCGGCCGTCGGCAGTTCGCTCGCGGGTTTGTTCGACGCGGAGGGTTCGTCGCTGTTCGCGGAGACGACCGTGATGGCCACGGCGGCCGCGATGCCGACCGTGGCGAGCGCGCCGCCGCCGATCATCAGCCACTTCCGGCGGCGGGTGCGCGCCTCGGCGGCCTCGGCGAGCGCCGCCCAGTCGGGCGCGGGTCCGCCACCGGGTCCGCCCGTTCCGCCCGGACCCCACTGAGGTCCCCCTTGCCCAAAGCTCATGGGGCGCATCTTAGACGTGCTTTCAGGGATGTTGAGCGGGGGTTGCGTGGGCTCCGAGCCCTAGCCTGAGGCGTATGAACACGGGCAAAACGGCGGTTAGTGGGTGGTTGTTGCGGCCGGCCGAGTGGCACGTCCGGTGGGTGCTCGGGGTGGTGCTCGTCGCCGCGGTGGTCCGGGTGGGGCTGCGGGTGCCGGACGGCGGCATGGACAACGACATCGTGGTGCGGGCCGCCGAGGCGTGGCTGGACGGCCGGTCGCCCTACGCCGACCCGCACTTCCTCTATCTCCCGGGTGCCGTGCTCGCGGCGGTGCCGCAGGCGCTGCTGCCCGTGGACGTCGTGCGGTTCCTGGTGCCCGCGGGGGTGACCGCCGGGCTCGTCGTCGGGTGGGCGTGCGCCCTGCGCGTGCACGGGGTGCCGTGGCGCAGCCGGTTCGCGGCGTACGGCCTGCTCGGGCTCGCGCTCGGCTTCGCGCCCTTCGGGCACCTCGTCCAGCTCGGCAACTGGACGGTGGGCTCCGTCGCCGCGCTGCCGCTCGCCCTGCTGCTCGTGTGCCGCGGCCGGTGGGTCGCGGCCGGGCTCGTCGTGGGCGCCGCCGTCGCCGTGAAGCCGCTGCTCGCGCCCGTCGTGCTGCTCTTCGTCCTGGCACGCCGGTGGCGGGCGCTGGGGGTCGCGGTGGGCGTGCCCGCCCTGGTGTCGGCGGCCGCCGCGCTCGTCATGCCGGACCCCGCCGGGTTCTTCACGCGGACGCTGCCCTTCCTGCTGCGGGGAGAGGACACCTTCGTACGTCTCTATGAGGCGTCGCCGTCCGCGGTGCTCGCGCGGGTCGGGGTGCCGCAGTCGGGCGCCACGCTGCTGGCCGTGTGTGCGGCGACGGCCGGGGTGTGGTGTGCCTGGCGGCGGTGGCGACGGGGGGACGAGGGGCCGGCGAGGGCGGTGGAATGCGCCGTGATGCTGATGCTCTCGGCCTTTCTCGTCTCCCGTCCGTCGTACGACCACTACCTCCTCGTCGTGGTTCCGCTGCTGCTCGCGGGGGTGCTGACGCCGGGGGCGGCGGCGCGGAGCCCGTGGTTCTGGGTGGCGCTGGTGCCGCAGGTGCCGGGCTTCGCGTGGCCGTGGCTCGAACCGGGGACGCGGCGGGCCTTCAAGGACGCGGTGACGCTGTGCCTGCTCGCGGGCTCGGTCGGGTGGGCGTGTGTGGCGGGGGCATGGGCGTGTACGGCGGGGGCGCTGTGCGGTCGGTGCGGGGTGGGGCGGGCGGGCCGTTACCCTGATGAGTGCAGACCTGTCCGTGGTGTGTGAGTCGCCGGTGCCGGTCTTCAGAGCCGCGTTTTGACCGGTACGGGGCGGCGCGGGTACTCTCGGGGATTGATACGTATTGGTGTCCTCGATCTCACGCGAAAGGGCCCTTACGTAGGTTCCCTGGAGCAGTTACCAGTGGCTCGCATACGGGCAGCGTCCCCGGCATTGTGAGCCCCAGCTGCATGATCGCTTCCTGGGTGCCGTGTGTCTGGACCCCATCCACTGAAGAAGCGAAGGCTACTAAGTGCGTACGTACAGCCCCAAGCCCGGCGATGTGACCCGCCAGTGGCACGTCATCGACGCCCGGGACATCGTCCTCGGTCGTCTGGCGACCACCGCTGCCACCCTCCTGCGTGGCAAGCACAAGCCGATCTACGCCCCCCACGTTGACACCGGTGACTTCGTCATCATCATCAACGCGGAGAAGGTGCACCTCTCCGGCAACAAGAAGACCCAGAAGATGGCGTACCGCCACTCCGGTTACCCGGGTGGTCTGCGTTCCGTCCGTTACGACGAGCTCCTCGAGAAGAGCCCCGAGAAGGCTGTCGAGAAGGCCGTCAAGGGCATGCTCCCCAAGAACACCCTGGGCCGTCAGATGCTCTCGAAGCTGAAGGTCTACGCGGGCGACCAGCACCCGCACGGCGCTCAGCAGCCGGTCCCGTTCGAGATCACCCAGGTCGCGCAGTAGTTCCGGCCACCCCCTAAGACGTAAAGAAATCTGAGGAGAATCGTGGCCGAGACCACCGTTGAGCAGCCGGTCGAAGAGACCGAGGGTGTCGACGTAGAGCAGTACACCACCGAGTCCGAGGCGCCCGTCGAGGGCGAGTACACCTCGGAGTCGAACGCCGCGCGCTTCGGCGACCCCCAGCCGGCCGCCGGCCTGGGCCGTCGCAAGAACGCCATCGCCCGCGTCCGGATCGTCCCGGGCACCGGCAAGTGGAAGGTCAACGGGCGCACGCTCGAGGACTACTTCCCGAACAAGGTCCACCAGCAGGAAGTCAACGAGCCCTTCAAGGTGCTCGAGCTCGACGGCCGCTACGACGTCATCGCCCGCATCTCGGGTGGCGGCGTCTCCGGTCAGGCCGGTGCGCTCCGTCTCGGTGTCGCCCGTGCGCTGAACGAGGCCGACGTCGAGAACAACCGCGGCGCCCTCAAGAAGGCCGGTTACCTGAAGCGTGACGACCGTGCGGTCGAGCGCAAGAAGGCCGGTCTCAAGAAGGCCCGCAAGGCTCCGCAGTACAGCAAGCGCTAATCGCTGCCTGCTCGTACTTCTCGTTCGCCCCGGCGGCACTCACCGTGCTGCCGGGGCGTTCGTCTATTCAGGAACCCCTGAGGCAATTCGTTTTTCTGGAACGTTCGGAGGACAGCAGTGGGACGACTCTTCGGCACGGACGGCGTGCGCGGTGTCGCCAACGCGGATCTGACGGCCGAGCTCGCGCTCGGACTCTCCGTGGCGGCGGCGCACGTACTGGCCGAGGCGGGCACCTTTGAAGGCCATCGCCCGGTGGCGGTGGTCGGGCGTGACCCGCGCGCGTCCGGGGAGTTCCTGGAGGCCGCCGTGGTCGCGGGCCTCGCGAGCGCGGGTGTGGACGTCCTGCGCGTCGGTGTGCTGCCCACCCCCGCGGTGGCGCATCTCACCGGTGCGCTGGGCGCCGACCTCGGCGTGATGCTCTCCGCCAGCCACAACGCCATGCCCGACAACGGCATCAAGTTCTTCGCCCGCGGCGGCCACAAGCTCGCCGACGAGCTGGAGGACCGCATCGAGGCCGAGTACGACCAGCAGTTCGTGAGCCGCACCGGCGCCCCCCGGCAGCGGCCCACCGGCGCCGCCGTCGGCCGCGTCAAGGCGTACGACCAGGGACTCGACCAGTACGTCGCCCACCTCATCGGCGTCCTCCCCAACCGCCTCGACGGACTGAAGATCGTCCTCGACGAGGCGCACGGCGCCGCCGCCCGCGTCTCGCCCGAGGCCTTCGCCCGCGCCGGTGCCGAGGTCATCACGATCGGCGCCCAGCCCGACGGCCTGAACATCAACGACGGGTGCGGATCCACCCACCTCGACCTGCTCAAGGCCGCCGTCGTCGAGCACAAGGCCGACTTCGGCGTCGCGCACGACGGGGACGCCGACCGCTGCCTCGCCGTGGACCACACGGGTGCCGAGGTCGACGGCGACCAGATCCTCGCCGTGCTGGCCCTCGCCATGCGGGAGCACGGCACGCTGCGTCACGACACCGTTGTCGCCACGGTCATGTCCAACCTCGGCTTCAAGCTCGCCATGGAGGGCCAGGGGCTCTCCCTGGTGCAGACCGCCGTCGGCGACCGGTATGTCCTGGAGGCGATGAAGGAGCACGGCTTCGCCCTCGGCGGCGAGCAGTCGGGACACGTCATCGTCCTGGACCACGCCACCACCGGCGACGGCACGCTGACCGGGCTGCTGCTCGCGGCCCGGGTCGCCGAGACGGGCCGGTCCCTCGCGGACCTGGCGAGCGTCATGGAGCGGCTCCCGCAGGTCCTGATCAATGTGCCGGACGTCGACAAGTCGCGCGTGAAGACCTCCGCGGAGCTCTCCACCGCCGTCACCGAGGCCGAGCGCGAGCTGGGCTCCACGGGACGGGTGCTGCTGCGCCCCTCCGGCACCGAGCCGCTGGTGCGGGTCATGGTGGAGGCCGCCGACATCGAGCAGGCCCGGTCCGTCGCGGGACGGCTCGCCGACGTGGTGAAGTCGGCGCTCGGCTAGGCCTGCGGTGACTTCGCGGTGCGCTCGCGCTGTACGGCCCAGAGGGATTTCTGGATCAGCAGCGTGAGCGTGCCGGCGAGGACGATGCCGAGCAGGTTCAGGAGAAGCTGCTCGGTGGAGCCCCACGCCTGCTTGTACTCGGCGTAGCTGAAGGCGACCGCCGCGTTCGCCGCCGCGGGGACCGTCGTGACGGAGATCGCCACGCCGACCAGGGCGCCCGACTTCGCCGAGGTGAGCGAGAGCATGCCCGCCGCGCCCGCGAGCACCGCGACCACGAACGAGAACCAGTCGGGGCGGTAGATGAAGTTCGTGTTCGGGCGCTCCGACTCCAGCGCGTCGTGCGTGAACAGGTCCATCGCGTCCATGAAGTAGCTGAACCCCACCGTCACCACCATCGCCGCCGCGAAGCCCACGAGCAGGGCGACCAGGGAGCGCAGGGCGAGACGGGGCGTGCGCTGGGCGACGGCCGTGCAGACCCCGGCCAGCGGGCCGAACTCCGGGCCCACCGCCATCGCGCCCACGATCAGGATCGCGTTGTCGAGGACCACGCCGCAGGCCGCGATCATCGTGGCGAGCGTGATGAACGTGACGTACGTGGCCGAGAGTGTCGACTCCTCGTGGGTCGCGTCGGCCAGCTGCTCCCAGAGGACCGCGTCGGCCGCCTCGCCCGGCGCGTCGTCCTCCGCCCTGTCCGCGCGCCGCGAGAGCGACAGGTCGATGTTCTCCACGGCGATCGACCCCGACTCGTCGATGCCGAGCGCGCGCAGACCGCCGATCAGCTCGTCGCCCGCCTCACGGGCCACGTCGCACATGACGACGTCGCCCGCCGGGTTGCGGGCGGCGCCCGTGAGTACCGCGAGGTGGGTGGTGCCGACCGTTCGCTCGATCAGGTGGACCACGTCGTCGGTTCTGTCCGGGGGTGTGATCAGGCGCAGGTGCAGCATGTGCGCAGGTTAGCGGGGCTTCTCAGAGCTTGCGCAGGCTCAGGCGCTGGACCTTGTGGTCCGGGCCCTTGCGGACGACGAGCGTGGCGCGGCTGCGGGTCGGTGCCACGTTCTCGACGAGGTTGAGCTTGTTGATCGTGCGCCAGGTCGTGCGGGCGTACTCGAGGGCCTCCTCCTCCGACACCTGGGTGTACTTGCGGAAGTACGAGGACGGGTCCTGGAACGCCGTCTGGCGCAGCTTCTTGAAGCGGTTCAGGTACCAGCGCTCGATGTCGTCGGCGCGGGCGTCGACGTACACGCTGAAGTCGAAGTAGTCCGCGAGGCCCACGCGGGTGCGGCCGTCCTTGCCGGGAAGCGCGGGCTGAAGCACGTTCAGGCCCTCGACGATGAGGATGTCCGGGCGGCGGACCGTGAGGCGCCGGTCCGGCACGATGTCGTAGATCAGGTGCGAGTAGACGGGGGCCGTCACCTCGTCCTTGCCGGCCTTGATGTCCGCGACGAAACGGGTGAGGGCGCGCCGGTCGTACGACTCCGGGAAGCCCTTGCGGGACATCAGGCCGCGGGCCTCCAGCTCCTTGGTGGGCAGCAGGAAGCCGTCCGTCGTGACCCGCTCCACGCGGGGGTGCTCCGGCCAGCGGGAGAGCAGGGCCTGGAGGAGGCGGGCGACGGTGGACTTGCCGACCGCGACGGAACCGGCGACTCCTATGACGAAGGGGGTGCCGGACTGGGACCCCTTCTCGCCCAGGAACGTGTTGAGGGCGCCGCGCAGGCCGTCCGTCGCGCCCACGTAGAGGTTCAGGAGGCGGGAGAGCGGGAGGTAGATGTCACGGACCTCGTCCAGGTCGATGACGTCGCCGAGGCCGCGGAGCCGTTCCAGCTCCTCCGCGGTGAGGGGGAGGGGCGTCTTCTCGCGAAGCGCGCTCCACTCGGTGCGGGTGAGGTCGAGGTAGGGAGTCGCCTCCGGCCTGTGCCGGTGGGCGCTCCGCGGTGCCGTCGGGGGCACAGAGACCGAAGAGATCACGGTCCATTGTTACGGCTGGTTGAACGGGATGGGGTGGTGGGTGGGGGGTGGGGTACGTCACCCGGGCCGCGCCGGGGGGCCGGGGAGCTGTGTCAGGCTGAGCCGGTGATTATCGGGGTTGGCATTGACGTGGCGGAGATCGAGCGGTTCGGGGCGGCGCTGGAGCGGACGCCCGGGATGGCCGATCGGCTGTTCGTGGAGAGCGAGTTGCTGCTGCCGGGCGGCGAGCGGCGGGGGATCGCTTCGCTGGCGGCGCGGTTCGCGGCGAAGGAGGCGCTGGCGAAGGCGCTGGGGGCGCCGGCCGGGCTCCGGTGGACGGACGCCGAGGTGTATGTGGAGGAGAGCGGACAGCCGCGGGTGCGGGTGCGCGGGACGGTGGCCGAGCGGGCTTCCGCGCTGGGGGTCCGGTCGTGGCACGTGTCGCTCAGCCATGACGCGGGGGTCGCCTCCGCGGTGGTGGTGGCGGAGGGCTAGGACAGGCCCCAAAGGCTCCGCGCGGGGGAGACTGGGGGGATGCGTACTGCGTATGGCGTGGAGAGGGTCCGGGCGGGCGAGCGCGTGGTCATGGCGCGGGGGCCCGAAGGTGTACTGATGCAGCGTGCGGCGGCGGGGCTCGCCGCCGAGTGCGCGCAGCTGCTCGGCAAGGTGTACGGGACGAGAGTCACGCTGCTGGTGGGCAGCGGGGACAACGGCGGCGACGCCCTGTACGCCGGGGCCAGGCTGGCGCGGCGGGGAGCCGGGGTCAGTGCCGTGCTGCTCGCTCCGGAGCGGGCCCATGCCGGTGGGCTCGCCGCTCTGCGCGGGGCCGGTGGCTCGGCGGTGGGGGCGGACGACCCGCGGGCCGAGGGGCTGGTGCGCGGGGCGCGGCTCGTGGTCGACGGGATCGTGGGGATCGGCGGGCGGGGCGGGCTGCGGGAGCGTGCCGCGGCGCTCGTCGCGGCCGCCGGGGACGCGCTGGTCGTCGCCGTCGATGTGCCCAGCGGGGTGGACGCCGATACCGGCGAGGTGCGCGGGGATGCGGTGCGGGCCGATGTGACGGTGACCTTCGGGGCGTACAAGCCGGGGCTGCTGGTCGATCCCGGACGGGAGTACGCCGGTGCCGTGCGGCTCGTGGACATCGGGCTCGGACTGGGCGTGGACGAGGCGGAGTTGGAGGCTCTCCAGTTCGCGGATGTCGCCCGGCTGCTGCCCGTGCCCGGCGGGGAGAGCGACAAGTACCGGCGGGGTGTGGTGGGGATCGTCGCCGGGTCCGCCCGGTATCCGGGGGCCGCGGTGCTCGCCGTGGCGGGGGCGTTGCGCGGGGGCGCGGGTGCCGTGCGGTACGTGGGGCCGGCGGCCGACGCCGTCATCGCGCGGTTCCCCGAGACCCTGGTGTCCACCGGGCCGCCGTCGAAGGCCGGGCGCGTGCAGGCGTGGGTCGTGGGGCCCGGGCTCGGGGACGACGGGGAGCGGCTGGGGGAGGTCCTGGCCGCCGACGTGCCGGTGCTGATCGACGCCGACGGGCTGCGGCTCGCCGGGGAGCGGGAGGTGCGGGAGCGCGCTGCTCCCACGCTGCTCACGCCGCACGCGGGGGAGGCCGCCGCCCTGCTCGGTGTCGCCCGCGAGGAGGTCGAGGCGGGGCGGCTCTCCGCCGTACGGGAGCTGGCGCGGCGGTACGGGGCGACGGTGCTGTTGAAGGGGTCCACGACCTTGGTCGCCTCGGCGACAGGGGCCGTGCGGGTCAATCCGACCGGGACGGCCTGGCTCGCCACCGCGGGCAGCGGCGATGTGCTGTCCGGGCTCGCCGGGTCCCTGCTGGCGGCGGGGCTCGACGCGCGGGACGCGGGGTCCGTCGGCGCGTATCTGCACGGCCTCGCCGGGCGGCACGCGGCGGACGGCGCTCCGGTGTCGGCGCAGGACGTGGCCGAGGCGGTCCCCGCCGTGTGGCGGGAGGTCAGGAGGGCGTAGCCGCGCCGCTCCAGGGTGGGGCGGGCCTGCTGGTGCGAGGCGTTCCCAACCGGTGGCAGCGGGGGCTGTCGGCGGGCTCTGAGACACTTGTCCGCGATGAACGAGACAGCCCCTTTCCGCGTCCGCGCCGAGATCGACCTCGCCGCCCTCCGCGCCAACGTGCGCGCGCTGCGCGCCCACGCGCCGGGCGCCGCGTTCATGGCCGTGGTGAAGGCCGACGCGTACGGCCACGGAATGGTGCCCTGCGCCAAGGCAGCCCGCCAGGCGGGCGCCACCTGGATCGGCACCGCGACGCCCGAGGAGGCCCTCGCGCTGCGTGCCGCGGGCCTGCCGGGGCGGATCATGTGCTGGCTGTGGACGCCGGGCGGCCCGTGGCACGAGGGCGTCGAGGCCGACCTGGACATGTCGGTGAGCGCCCTGTGGGCGCTGGACGAGGTGACGGCCGCCGCCCGTGCGGCGGGGCGGACCGCCCGTATCCAGCTGAAGGCCGACACGGGCCTCGGGCGGAACGGCTGCATGCCGGCCGACTGGCCCGAGCTCGTCGAGCAGGCCCTGCGCGCCGAGGCCGAGGGGCTGGTCCGGGTCACCGGCCTCTGGTCGCACTTCGCGTGCGCCGACGAGCCGGGGCACCCGTCGATCGCCGGCCAGCTCACGGTCTTCCGCGAGATGGTGGCGCAGGCCGAGGAGATGGGAATACGGCCCGAGGTGCGGCACATCGCCAACTCGCCGGGGACGCTGACGCTTCCGGAGACGCACTTCGATCTCGTCCGGCCCGGCATCGCGATGTACGGCATCTCGCCGAGCCCCGAGGTCGGCACCCCCGAGGACTTCGGGCTGCGGCCCGTCATGACGCTCTCCGCCTCGCTCGCCCATGTGAAGCACGCCCCGGCCGGCCACGGCGTGAGCTACGGCCATCACTACGTCACCCCCGGCGAGACGACCCTCGGCCTCGTCCCCGCGGGTTACGGCGACGGAATCCCGCGGCACGCCTCCGGCACGGGCCCGGTGCTCGTCGGCGGGAAGCTGCGGACGGCCGCGGGCCGGATCGCGATGGACCAGTTCGTGGTGGACCTCGGCGGGGACGAGCCCGAAGTGGGCGCGGAGGCGGTGCTGTTCGGGCCCGGCGACCGGGGCGAGCCGACCGCCGAGGACTGGGCGCAGGCCGCCGGCACCATCGCGTACGAGATCGTCACCCGCATCGGATCGCGCGTCCCGCGCGTCCTCCTGAACGAGCGGCCTGACGACACCGGGAACTGAACGAGGAGCGGCACGTGAGCGAGAGCAGCACGGGGGCGGCCGCGGCGGAAGCGGTGACGGAGGTCGCCGCCGCGGCCGGGAACTGGCGCCGGGCCGGGGTGGCGGGCGCCGCGATAGGCGTGATCGCCGCGGGCGCGGCGGCCGGTGTGGCCATAGAGCGCCTGACCGTGGGCCGCGGCATGCGCAAGAAGGCACGCCTCGCGCTCGACGCTGCGGGGCCGTACGGCTCGCTGCGCGGCATGCCCGGCACGGCGTACGCGGACGACGGCACGGAGCTTTCGTACGAGGTCGAGGAGGTCGAGGACGACGGCGGCGAGGACCCGCGGCGGCGCAGGCTCTTCGGCCGCCGGGCGCCCGCGCCCGTCACCGTCGTCTTCAGCCACGGCTACTGCCTGAACCAGGACTCCTGGCACTTCCAGCGGGCCGCCCTGCGCGGCGTCGTCCGCGCCGTCTACTGGGACCAGCGCAGCCACGCCAGGTCGGGGCGCGGCGTCGACCAGCTCGAGCACGGCGTGCCGGTCTCCATCGACCAGCTCGGCCGCGACCTGAAGGCCGTCATCGACGCGGCGGCGCCCGAGGGGCCGCTCGTCCTCGTCGGGCACTCCATGGGCGGCATGACGACCATGGCGTTCGCCGACCAGTTCCCGGAGCTGATCCGCGAGCGCGTGGTGGGTGTCGCCCTGGTCGGTACGTCGTCGGGGCAGCTCGGTCAGGTGAACTTCGGGCTACCGGTGGCCGGGATGAACGCGGTGCGGCGGGTGCTGCCCGGACTGCTGCGGGCGATGGGGTCGCAGGCCGAGCTCGTGGAGCGGGGGCGGCGGGCCACCGCGGATCTGTTCGCGGGGGTCATCAAGCGCTATTCGTTCTCGCGCAGGGACGTGGACCCGGCCATCGCGCGGTTCGCCGAGCGGATGATCGAGTCGACGCCGATCGACGTGGTCGCGGAGTTCTATCCGGCGTTCGCCGAGCACGACAAGGCGGAGGCGCTCAAGCACTTCGCCGAGCTGCCGGTGCTCGTGCTCGCCGGGGACAAGGACCTGGTCACGCCGAGCGAGCACAGCGAGGCGATCGCGCAGCGGCTGCCGGACGCCGAGCTGGTCCTCGTCCCGGACGCCGGGCACCTGGTCATGCTGGAGCACCCGGAGGTGGTCATGGACCGCCTCGCGGATCTGCTGGTGCGGGCGGGGGCGGTTCCGGAGGCGGGCCTGGCCGACGGGGGCTGAGCGCGCGGCCGGTTCCGGGGGCGGGCCCGGCGGACGGCGGCTGAGCGCGGAGGAGGGGCGGTCCCGGTGCCGACGGCGGCTGAGCGGGATGGGTTCCAGCCGCTACCGTGGGCGGTATGGAAGCACCGCACCACCAGGCCCCCGCCGCCACTCTCAAGATCTCCGTCAACTCCCCCGAACAGATGGGCGAGTTGGGTCGCCGCCTGGCCAAACTCCTGCGCCCCGGCGACCTCGTCATGCTCACCGGCGAGCTCGGCGCCGGCAAGACCACGCTGACCCGCGGCCTCGGTGAGGGCCTCGGCGTGCGCGGCGCCGTCACCTCCCCGACCTTCGTCATCGCCCGCGTGCACCCGCCGCTCGGCGAGGGTCCCGCGCTGGTGCACGTCGACGCGTACCGCCTGGGCGGCGGGCTCGACGAGATGGAGGACCTGGACCTCGACGTCTCCCTGCCCGAATCGGTGATCGTCGTGGAGTGGGGCGACGGCAAGGTGGAGGAGCTGTCGGAGGACCGGCTGCACGTCGTGATCGACCGTGCGGTGGGCGACACGACGGACGACGGGCGCGAGGTGACGCTCACCGGACTCGGCGGGCGGTGGGCGGACGCGGACCTGGCGTCCCTGGGCGCCTGACCCCCACTGAACCCCTCAGCCCCGGGCCTGTCGCCCGGGGCTTTCTCGTACGTTCGACCGAACGTTCCGACAAGACGTCGGCAAAATGTTGCGCTGCGTGCGTCGGGCGTGGTCACATGGATACCGGAGCTAGTTAGGTCTACCTAACTTCGTCTGCCCCGGAGCCCCCAGGAGGCATCCATGTCGGCTTCAGAACATGACGCACACGCTCAGCCGCGCGGGACCAGGCTGCCGGGACCAGCGGCCGGCGTGCACCCCTCGCACCTGTCGAATCCCTCGATGAGCGACCTGCTCGCGTCGTGCGCCGCCGCGAGCGCCGTCTCCACGCCTCCGCGCGACCCGGAACCGGTCGGGGGCGTCCGCGCGGAACGGCGGCGTCCGGCTCACTGATCGCGAGCCCCGCCGATCACCGTCAGCGGCTGATCAGGGAACGACGACGACCTTCTTCTCGCGCAGCGCGAACTCCCACATCGCGTTGCCGTGGGCACGCGACTCGCGGATGCCGCCCGTCTTCTTCGACGGGTCCGGCTTCGGCGTCGAGCCGTCGACGGCCGCGCTGAAGCCGACCGCGACGCCCTGGCTGCTCGTGAAGATCACGACGTGCTCGATCGGCACGCCGTCCGTACCGGTGACACGACCGGTGCGGGAGGTGACGGCGTACGTGCCCGGGGCCGGGTCGACCGTGCCCGGGGTCACCTCGAAGGTGAGCTTCACCTTGCCGGACGCCTCGACGAGCCAGACCCGGTCGTCCTCCAGGGAGTACACGACCCGCTCGCCGGTGCCGGACTGCGCGGGCAGCACCGCGGGGTTCTTCTTGTCCTTGGGGGAGCGGGAGGCCGAGGCCGAGGGGGACGCGTCGGGCTTGCCCATGCTGTCGGGGGCGTTGGCCGAGGCCTGGTAGGCGAGGAAGCCGACCGCGGCGAGCGCAGCGGCGGTGAGCCCGGCCACGAATCCCGAGCTGCTCCTTGACACCTTGCGCCACCCACCTCTTCGTACTGCGTACGGCTACGGAGTGACGGTAGCAGCAGGCGCCCCGCATCCCGGGTCGGCCGTGCGCCGGGCGTCGGAGCCGTAGGCTGTTCGCGTGCTCTTGCTCGCTCTGGATACCGCAACGCCCGCCGTCACCGTCGCCCTCCACGACGGCTCCTCCGTCATCGCGGAGTCGAGCCAGGTCGACGCCCGGCGCCATGGAGAACTGCTCCTTCCGGCCGTCGACCGCGTGCTCGCCGACGCAGGCCTCGGCCTCGACGCCGTGACCGGCATCGTCGTCGGTGTCGGCCCCGGCCCCTACACCGGCCTCCGCGTCGGCCTGATGACCGCCGACACGTTCGGCCTCGCGCTCGGCGTCCCCGTGCACGGCGTGTGCACGCTGGACGGCCTCGCGTACGCCTCCGGGATCGAAAGCGGCCCCTTCGTGGTGGCCACCGACGCCCGGCGCAAGGAGGTCTACTGGGCCCGCTACGACGACGTACGCACTCGTGCGAGTGACGCCGCCGTCGACCGGCCCGCCGACATCGCCGCCGAGGTCGAGGGCCTGCCCGCCGTCGGCGCGGGCGCGCTCCTCTACCCCGACACGTTCCCCGACGCGCGCGCCCCCGAGCACGTGTCGGCGGGTGCCCTCGCGTCGCTGGCCGCCGAGAAGCTGGCCGCGGGCGAGGAGCTCCTGGAGCCGCGGCCGCTGTACCTGCGCAGGCCCGACGCGCAGGTGCCCAAGAACTACAAGGTGGTCACCCCCAAGTGACCCCGGCGACGCAGGTGACCGAGTCCGCCGCGCTGCGTGAGATGCGCTGGTGGGACATCGACGCGGTGTTCGTCCTGGAGAAGGAGCTCTTCCCGGACGACGCCTGGTCGCGCGGGATGTTCTGGTCCGAGCTCGCCCACGCGCGCGGACCCCTCGCCACCCGCCGCTACGTGGTCGCCATGGACGGCGACCGCCTCGTCGGTTACGCGGGGCTCGCCGCGTCGGGAGACCTCGCCGACGTCCAGACCATCGCCGTCGCCCGCGACCACTGGGGCACCGGGCTCGGCGCCCGGCTCCTCACCGACCTGCTCCAGGCCGCGACCGCCTTCGAGTGCTCCGAAGTGATGCTGGAAGTGCGGGTCGACAACACCCGGGCGCAGAAGCTGTACGAGCGCTTCGGCTTCGAGCCCATCGGCTTCCGGCGCGGCTACTACCAGCCCGGCAACGTGGACGCCCTGGTCATGCGCCGCACCGATCCCTCCACCCCCGTATCAGGCGTACAAGGAACCGAGATTCATGGCTGACTCGCGCGACGAACCCCTCGTCCTCGGCATCGAGACCTCCTGCGACGAGACCGGCGTCGGCATCGTCCGCGGCACCACGCTGCTCGCGGACGCCGTCGCCTCCAGCGTCGACGAGCACGCGCGCTTCGGCGGCGTCGTGCCCGAAGTGGCCTCCCGCGCCCACCTCGAAGCGATGGTGCCCACCATCGAACGCGCGCTGAAGGAAGCGGGCGTGAGCGCGAAGGACCTCGACGGCATCGCGGTGACCGCGGGCCCCGGCCTCGCGGGCGCGCTGCTCGTCGGCGTCTCCGCCGCCAAGGCGTACGCGTACGCCCTCGGCAAGCCGCTCTACGGCGTCAACCACCTGGCCTCGCACATCTGTGTGGACCAGCTGGAGCACGGGCCGCTGCCCGAGCCGACGATGGCGCTCCTGGTGTCCGGCGGCCACTCGTCGCTGCTGCTGTCCACCGACATCACCTCGGACGTGCGGCCGCTCGGCTCGACCATCGACGACGCGGCGGGCGAGGCCTTCGACAAGATCGCGCGGGTGCTGAACCTCGGCTTCCCCGGCGGCCCCGTCATCGACCGCTACGCCCGCGAGGGCGACCCGGCGGCGATCGCCTTCCCGCGCGGTCTGACCGGCCCGCGCGACCCGGCCTACGACTTCTCCTTCTCCGGTCTGAAGACGTCCGTCGCCCGCTGGATCGAGGCGAAGCGGGCCGCGGGCGAGGAGGTGCCGGTGCGGGACGTGTCGGCGTCCTTCCAGGAGGCCGTCGTCGACGTGCTGACTCGTAAGGCTGTTCGGGCCTGCAAGGACGAAGGTGTCGACCACCTCATGATCGGCGGTGGCGTGGCCGCCAACTCGCGGCTGCGGGCGCTGGCGCAGGAGCGGTGCGAGAAGGCCGGCATCCGGCTGCGCGTGCCGCGCCCGAAGCTGTGCACGGACAACGGCGCGATGGTCGCGGCCCTCGGCGCCGAGATGGTGGCCCGCAACCGGGCGGCCTCGTCCTGGGACCTCTCGGCGGACTCGTCGCTCCCGGTGACCGAGCCGCACGTGCCGGGCCACACGCATACGCACGACCACGTGCACGAGGTCAGCAAGGAGAACCTGTACTCGTGAGCGTCGCCCTGATGTGGGAGGCCCGGGCTGTCGAGGGGCGGGGAGCGGAACTGCTCGCGTGGGCGAGGGCCCAGGAGCTCGCCGGCACCCCGCTCCGCCGCGAGACGTTCCGGGCGCCGCAGGACCGGGTGCTCGTCATCACCTGGTGGGACGCGACGCTCGACACCGAACTGCCCGAACTGCCAGAGCCCGGCGAGGACCTGGTGACGCGGGCGGTGCACCGGTGGCGCTTCGAGTCGGTCGAGGAGGAGGGCTAGGCCTCCTCGACGGGCTTTCGGTGCATCGGCTTCCGGCGCATCGGCTTTCGGTGCATCGGCTTTCGGTACGTCAGCAGGTAGCGCCAGAAGAGCAGTTGGCGCACGCTGCTGCCGGGCAGGAGGCGGGCGGCTTCGGCGCGGATCTCGGAAAGCCGCATGTCGGGCTGCCGTACGGGGGCCTTGAGCGGCGGCTCGTACGTGCCGCGCAGCCGCTCCGCCGCGTACACCGTCGCCCGGGCCACCGCGTTGGCGGGGGACGCGGCGAGGTCCCACCAGGTCGTCCCGGCGTAGCAGCCGAGGACGAGCAGGGTGCCGCCCGGGGCGAGGGCGTCGCGCAGGCGCGTGACCGTGGCGAACGGCATGTGGTGCAGGCTCGCCAGGCAGGTGATGGCGTCGTAGTGGCCTTCGGGCAGCGCCTCCTCGGTCACGTCCGCCTGCCGGAAGCGGGGGCCGCCGCCGAGCATTTCGGCTGCGGCGATGACCTCCGCCGAGGGGTCGAGCGCGTCGACCGCGTAGCCGTGGGCCGCGAGACGGCGGGCGAAGCGGCCGGTGCCGCAGCCGATGTCGAGGGCGGTACGGCTTCCCGGCGACAGACCCCCCAAGCTCTGTAGATTCCTCAGGTTCCTCAGGAGCAGCCGGTGGTAGTGGTCGTTGTGGTCGAAGGGCATGCGGGGGAGCGTCGCACACCCTTTCCGGTCACCCGGGGCGTTTCGCTCGGCCCAGCAACCCGTCGATCACCGCGTCCAGTTGCTGTGCCACGTCGTAGTCCTCGGTCAGCTCGGGCCAGCGATCGGCGAGTGCCGCGAGGTGGGGGAGCTCGGTGGGGTCCACGTCCGTGAGCATGTCGGGGAAGTGGCGCTTGCGGCCCGGGTCCTCGGCGCGGCGTGCCATCGCGTGGCGGAACACGAGGTCTCCGTAGACGCAGTGCCAGATGGTCCGGTACGCCCGGACGGCATCCTCCGGGGTGAGCCCGCAGTCGATGCCCGCGCCGACGATCTCCTCGACCATCCAGAGAGCACCCTTGTCGGTGAGGTCCCCGAGACTCAGCACCTCCACCACCCAGGGCATCTGCGCCAGCGTGCCGTGCATGTGGAGGGAGACGGCGAGGAGGCGGGCGCGCGGGTCGGTGGGCAGGTCGGGGCGGGGGAGCGCGGCGGCCGTCCCGGAGAGCGTGAGCATCAGGAGCTCGTCCTTGTCGCGCACATGGTGGTAGAGCGCCATCGGAGTCGTCCCGACCTCCTTGGCGACCCGACGCATGCTCAGGGCGGCGACGCCCTCCGCGGCCAGAATCCGCCGAGCGGCCTCGACGACAGTCTCCACCCCAATCCGCCGAGGCCGCCCCACCCGCCGCTTCTTCCCCCCACCACTGGGCGCACCATCGGCCGCACCGCCTCCCTCGCGGCCGCCTGAGCCGCCCGCCTCGCTGCTGGGCGCGCCTCCCTCGTCACCGGCTGCACCGCTCGCCTCGCCGCTGGCTGCGTCGCCCGTCGCACCGCTGGGCGCGCCTCCCGGCTGGCCGTCTGCCTCGCCGCTGGGCCTGCCGCCTGCCCGGCCGCTCGGCCTGCGGCCTGCCTTGCCGGCCGTCTCGCCGCTGGGCCTGCCGACCAGCCTGCCGCTTGGCCCGCCGACTGGCCTGCTGCTCGGTTCGTCGCTGGGTCCGCTGCTCGTCTCGCCGCTGGCTCCGCCGACTACCCCGCTGCCGGGCTCGCTGCCCGGCCCGCTGCTCGGTTCGCCGATTGCCTCGCTGGCTGTCTGGCTGCTCGGTTCGTCGGCCGTCTCGCCGCCCCTCTTGCCGCTGGGCCCGCTGACTCCCTTGCCGCTCGGTTGGCTGCCCGATCCGCTGCTCGGTTCGTCGCCGGACGGGCTGGCCGTCTCGCCGTTGGGCCCGCCGACTACTGCCTCGCCGCCCCTCGGCGTACCGCTGGGCGTGCCGCCCGGCCGGCCGGCCGGCTTGCTGTTGGGTCCGCCGACCGGCCTGCTGCTCGGTTCGCCGCGTGCCTCGCCGCTGGGCCCACTGCTCGGTTCGTCGCTGGGCCCGCCGCTCGGCCCGACTGCCTCGCTGCCCGTCTTGCTGCTGGGCCCGTCGGTCGTCTTGCCGCTGGGTTCGCCGGCCGTCTCGCCGCTCGGCCCGCTGCTGGGCGCGCCTCCCGGTCGGCCGGTCGTCTCGCTGCTGGGCCCGCCGACCGGCCCGCCGCTCGGCCCGACTGCCTCGCTGCCCGTCTTGCTGCTGGGCCCATCGGCCGTCATGCCGCTGGGTCCGCCGGCCGTCTCGCCGCTCGGCACGCTGCTGGGCGCGCCTCCCGGTCGGCCGGTCGTCTCGCTGCTGGGCGCGCCTCCCGTCCCGCCGCCCCTCTCACCCCTCGGCGTGCCGCTGAGCCCGCCTCCCGGCTGGCCGTCCCGCTCGCCCCCCAGTTGGCCGCCCGGCCCGCCGCTGGGCCCGCTTCTCCGTCGGCCGCCCAGGCCGGCGCCGGGGGCGTCGCCCGTCTCGCCAACCGGCCCCCCGCCCGTCTCTCCCGCTGTCCCGTCCAGGTTTCTCTCTGTTGCCACTCGCCCATTGTCGTGCCTGGCGGGCCTCCTGCCCGCGCAGGGCTTGCGGAGTTTCTATACGCGTATAGTAATGTCCGTTGGCATGGTGACCAAGGTGAACTCGAATGCTTCGCAAGGGCGTTGGCTGCTGCCGGTGTTGCTTGCCGTGCAGTTCCTCGTCTCCCTCGACATGTCTGTCGTCAACATCGCTCTGCCCGATATGGGCGACGACCTCGGCTTCGCCCCGGACTCGCTGCTCTGGGTCGTCAATGCCTATGCGCTCGCCTTCGGCGGTCTGCTCATGCTCGGGGGGCGCCTCGCCGATCTGGTCGGGCGGCGGCGGACCCTTCTCTGGGGCTTCGCGCTCTTCGGTGCGGCGAGCCTCGCGGGCGGGCTCGCCCTCGCGCCGGGGCAGCTCATCGCCGCGCGGGCGGTCCAGGGCGCGGGCGCGGCGGCACTCGCTCCCGTCGCCCTCGCCCTGATCACCGTCAACTACGCGGCGGGGCCCGTGCGGTCCCGGGCGCTCGGTCTCTGGGGCGTCTCCGGCGCGCTCGGCGGCGCGGTCGGGATCATGGCGGGGGGTGTGCTCACGGATTGGGTCGGCTGGCGTTCCGTGATGCTCGTCAATGTCCCCGTCGTGCTCGCCGCGCTCCTCGCCGCCCGCCACGGCGTACCCGCCGACCGCCGCACCGGGCCCGCGCCCCGCCTCGACGTCACGGGCGCCCTGCTCGTCACGGCGGGCATGACGGTGCTCGTACTCGGCCTCGTGCGCACGGACACGTATGCGTGGGGCTCAGGCGTCACGCTGGGCACCCTCGGCACGGCGGCCGCGCTGCTCGGGGCCTTCGTCGCCGTCGAGGCCCGCAAGCGGGAGCCCCTGCTGCGGCTCGGCCTGCTCGGCCCGGCACACCGCCCCGTGCTCTCCGCGAACGTCTTCGCACTGCTGATGTCCTCCGGGCAGTTCGCCGCCTTCTACTTCACCTCGCTCCACCTCCAGCAGGTGATGGGGTACGGGCCGACGGCGGCCGGCGCCGCGTTCCTGCCGTTCTGCGCGGGCGTAGTGGCCGGGTCGACGGTCGCGACCAGGACCGTGGGGCGTCTCGGCGAGCGGGCGCTGCTCGTGACGGGCGGGCTGCTCGGAGCCGCCGGATCCGGCTGGTTCGCACTGACGGTCGAGGCGGGCAGCACGTTCCTGAGCTCCGTCCTCGGCCCCTCACTCGTCGCGAGCGTCGGCATCGGCATGTGCTTCGTGCCGCTGGGCACAGCGGCGACCAGCGGCGTCGACCCCGCGGAGACCGGCATGGCCGCCGGCCTGCTCAACAGCTCGCGCCAGCTCGGCGGCTCGCTGGGCCTCGCGGTCCTCGTCACGGTCGCCGCGCACACCACGGGCCCGGAGCGGGACCCGGGCGCGCTCGCCGACGGGTACGCGGCCGCCTTCGCCGTGTCGGCGGCCCTCCTCGTGGCGGCCGCCCTCGCGACGGCGGTGCTCCACGGACGCCGTACACCCACCCCGGCACCGCTGCGACCTGCGGAAACCCCCTCCGGCGCAGACACACACGAAGAAACTTCGAAAAATCTCGGCGACGATGTCGAAACGGGCGTCTCCCGTTCGTCGCAAGGGTGAGAGGCGAGGAGAAGCCCCGCCGCCACCCGATGGGAGACCACCATGCCGCGCTACCTGATGCTGATCCGCATCGACGAGAACAACGTCCCCGAGGGCGGCCCGAGCCCCGAGCTGCAGGAGCGCATGGGCGCACTGCTCGAAGAGATCACCAAGGCCGGGGTGATGCTCGACACCGCGGGCCTGAAGCCGACCTCCGAAGGCACCCGCGTGACGTGGGACAAGGGTGAACTGTCCACCACCGACGGCCCCTTCACCGAGACCAAGGAGGTCATCGGCGGTTACTTGATCTACCAGGCCAAGGACATGGCCGAGGCGGTCGAGTGGACCACACGGTTCCTCAAGACCCACGACGACCACTGGACGATCACCGCGGAGGTCCGGGAGATCGAGGGCTGAGAGCCACAGGCTCCGAGAGCCGCCGAAGACCGGCGCGCGCCTTTGCGGGTCCCGTGCGGGGATGCTCTGATGGATGGCCGTGAGCCATCCGCCGGAGCAGCCCCGCCAGGTCGTCGAGACCGTCTTCCGCATGGAGTCGCCGCGCATCATCGCCGGCGTCACGCGGATCGTACGGGACGTCGGCATCGCCGAGGAGCTGGCGCAGGACGCCCTGGTGGCGGCCCTCGAACGGTGGCCCGGGGAGGGTGTCCCCGACAACCCGGGCGCCTGGCTCATGGCCACCGCCCGGCACCGCGCCATCGACTTGGTGCGCCGCCGTGAGCGCTACGCCCAGAAGCTCGCGGAGGTCGGCCGCGACCTGGAGACCACGGCGCCCCACGTCGACGAGACCGCCGACCCCGACGCCATCGACGACGACCTGCTGCGCCTCATCTTCACGGCCTGCCACCCGGTGCTCTCCGCCGAGTCCCGCGTGGCGCTCACGCTGCGCCTCCTCGGCGGCCTGACCACCGGGGAGATCGCCCGCGCCGTCCTCGCCTCCGAGTCGACCGTCGCGCAGCGGATCGTCCGCGCCAAGCGCGCCCTCGCCGCCGGCGGCATCGACTTCGAGGTCCCCTACGGCCCGGACCGCGAAGCCCGCCTCGGCTCGGTCCTCGAAGTCATCTACCTGATCTTCAACGAGGGGTACGCCGCCACGGCGGGGGACAACCTGCTGCGCCCCGCCCTGTGCGAGGACGCGCTGCGTCTCGCCCGGGTGCTCGCCGCCCTGATGCCCGAGGAGTCCGAAGTGCACGGCTTGGCCGCACTGTTGGAGCTCCAGGCCTCGCGCACGGCGGCGCGCACGGGCCCGTCGGGCGAGCCCGTGCTGCTCAAGGACCAGAACCGCACCCGCTGGAACCAGCTCCTCGTCCGGCGCGGTTTCGCCGCGCTCGCGCGGGCGCAGAGCATGGCCGCATCGCCCGCCGGGGGCCTCGGCCCGTACGCCCTCCAGGCCGCGATCGCCGCCTGCCACGCGCACGCACACACGTACGAGGACACCGACTGGCAGCAGATCGCCGTCCTCTACGGCCTGCTCGCCGCCCGCGCCCCGTCCCCGGTGGTCGAGCTGAACCGGGCGGTCGCGGTCGCGATGGCCCAGGGCACGGAGGCCGGCCTCGTCCTGGTCGACGCGCTCGCCGCCGAGTCCGCGCTGCGCGACTACCACTTGCTGCCCAGCGTGCGCGGTGACCTCCTGGCACGGCTCGGCCGGCGGGCGGAGGCCCGCGCGGAGTTCGAGCGCGCGGCGTCGCTGGCCCGCAACATGCGGGAGCGGGAGCTGCTGCTGGAACGGGCGGCCGGCTGTTAGGACGCCACGGCCCTCAGGTCACCGGGTCACCGGGCCACCGGGTGGCCGATCAGCATGGTCGGGGCGCCCGCGACGCGGGTCAGGAAGACGGTCGCCGCGTTCTTCCCCTGCGGCTTCACCTTGCGCCGCAGCTCCTCCGGCTCGACGGCGGAACCGCGCTTCTTGACGGTGAGGATGCCGACCCCGCGCTCCCGCAGCAGCGCCTTCAGCTTCTTCACGTTGAAGGGCAGCTGGTCGGTGATCTCGTACGCGGTGGCGTACGGGGTGTCGTGCCGGGCGTCGGAAGTGACGTACGCAATGGTCTCGTCGATGAGCCCGCCCTCGACCCGCGCGGCGACCTCGGCGACCAGGTGGGCGCGGATGACGGCGCCGTCGGGCTCGTACAGGTAACGCCCGACCGGACGCACCTCGGGGTCCGGCAGCATCGCGGCGAGCGTGGTCCACAGGGAGGCGTCGCCTGGCAGGAGCGTCGCGCGGTGCGAGGCGGGGGTGTCCGTGCCGAACCACAGCACGGCCTCCTTCACGTCGCCGCCGTCCGAGATCCACTCGGCGCCGGCCTCGGCGGGGATCGCCTCGTGCGGGATGCCGGGCGCGATCTTCAGCGCGGCGAGCGGGGCCTTGAGCGCGGCGCCGATCGCCCAGGACAGGGGCGGGGAGTAGGCCTCGGGGTCGAAGATCCGGCCGCGCCCGCCCCGCCGTGCCGGGTCGACGAAGACGGCGTCGTACGCGGAGGTGTCCACCTCGGTGACATCCGCCTCCCGGACCTCGATGAGGTCGGCGAGACCGAGGACCTCGGCGTTGGCGCGGGCCGCGGCGCAGGTCAGGGGGTCGCGGTCGACGGCGAGCACGGAGATCCCGGCCCGCGCGAGAGCGATGGCGTCGCCGCCGATGCCGCAGCAGAGGTCGGCCAGTGAACGGACGCCCAGGTCCCGGAAGCTCGTGGCGCGGTGGGCGGCGACGGAGGCGCGCGTGGACTGCTCGACGCCGTTCGGCGTGAAGAACATCCGGGCCGCGTCCTCGGCGCCGAACTTCGCTTCGGCCCGGCGGCGCAGCCGTGCCTGCGCGATGGCGGCGGAGACCAGGAGCGCCGGGTGCGTGCGGCGCAGCCGGGTGGCGGCGGCGAGCTCCTGCGCGGGCTCGACGTCCCGCACCTCGTCGAGCAGGGCCAGGCCCTCGTCGGTGCGCAGGGCGGCGAAGGCGGCGAGGGGGTCGCCGAGGTCGGTCTCGTGGCCGCTCGGCGTGTTCGGGTCGTTCACCTGCCCCATTGTGGGCCAGTCGGTGGATGGTGCGCGGCCGGTGGCGGTGTCGGGCCCTCGCTACGGCCTTGAGCTGCGAGGATCCGGCGCCATGCAACTAGTACGACAAAAGGAAGAATCCGCCAGAAGACGGAAGAATCAGGTGCGTGTCCTGGTGGCCGCCCTGTCCGTCGCGGCGATCGCATCGGGCTGCGTCTCCGGAGACGGATCCGACGGCGCGACACCGGCCCACGGCCAGCAGCCGCTCAACGCCCCACCCGCCCGCGCCCTCGACTCCTACGCCAGGAAACTCGCCGCGGTCCAGGTGGCACGGGCCGCGGCGGCCAAGCGCTGGGGCCTGGCCAGGACCCCGCTGGCGGCACCCGCGCCGCCCAGGACCAAGCCGCGGCTCACCACCCGCAAGGGCTTCGAGGTCACGGAGCAGAAGGGCCTGCCGCCGGTCTTCACGACCATCCCCACCAAGAAGAAGGTCGTCTTCCTGACCATCGACGACGGCGCCGAGAAGGACCCCGCGCTGCTGAGGATGATGAGCGACCTGCGCATCCCGTACACCGCGTTCCTCAGCGACTACCTCGTCAAGGAGGACTACGCCTACTTCAAGAAGATGCAGTCCCGCGGTGTCGTCCTGAACAACCACACCCTCAACCACCGCTACATGCCCGGACTTTCGTACGAGGGGCAGCGCCGCGAGATCTGCGGCATGCAGGACGTCATCCAGAAGCGCTACGGCAAACGCCCCGAGCTCTTCCGCCCGCCGTACGGCAACTACAACGAGGACACCCTGCGCGCCGCCAAGGCCTGCGGGATCAAGGCGGTGCCCCTCTGGGCTTCGGAGGCCTTCGCCGACCGCATGGAGTGGCGCGAGTGGGACAAGGACCTGCACCCCGGCGACATCATCCTCACGCACTTCCGGGGGCGTGAGGACTGGAAGGGCACCATGCCCGACATGGTCCGCCGCGTCATGAAGACGGTCACCGCCAGGGGGTACGCGGTGGCGAGGCTGGAGGACTACCTGTGACCCCGCGGGCGCGAGCGCGCCGCCGCATCCTCGCCGCGGCCCTCCTGTACGGAACACTCGCGCCCGCACTCCTCACAGGCTGCGCGGACTCGGTGGACCCGATCGAGCGCCTGGGCAGAAAGGCAGCGGAGAAGCTCCCTTCGCGCAAGCCCACAGCCACGGGTGAGCCGCGCCCCATCCGCTGTGCCGAGCACGAGGAACCGAGGCGCCCACCTGTCGCCGACAGGGAACCCCAGACAACCGCGACCCGTTGCCCCGAAGGGGTGCCTCACACCCCACTCCGCTGACGCCCGGCGCGCAGCCGATTGGCACTCCGCTTGACCGAGTGCTAACCCGCGTCCTAGTCTCGCTTCTGGCACTCCCCACTGGAGAGTGCCAACAGCGACGGGCAGGTCCGGCACCCGCGACGACGGATCCACCTGGTCGCCACACCTCAGACTCTTAACCCCGTGAGATCTCCGAAGGGGGAGACCGGATCGTGACGACCGCCAGCTCCAAGGTTGCCATCAAGCCGCTTGAGGACCGCATTGTGGTCCAGCCGCTCGACGCCGAGCAGACCACGGCCTCCGGCCTGGTCATTCCGGACACCGCGAAGGAGAAGCCCCAGGAGGGTGCTGTCCTCGCCGTGGGCCCGGGCCGCTTCGAGAACGGCGAGCGCCTGCCGCTCGACGTGAAGGTCGGCGATGTCGTGCTGTACAGCAAGTACGGCGGCACCGAGGTGAAGTACAACGGCGACGAGTACCTCGTCCTCTCGGCCCGCGACGTGCTCGCGATCGTCGAGAAGTAATTCACCCAGCAGATTTGCTTTCCGAGCTGCGCCCCTGGTCACCCCGCTAGTTGCCGGGCGGCGAGGGGCGTAGTTCGTTACAACCGAGTTTTCGAGAGGGCTGAATCGCTCCCATGGCGAAGATCCTGAAGTTCGACGAGGACGCCCGTCGCGCCCTTGAGCGCGGCGTCAACAAGCTTGCCGACACGGTCAAGGTGACGATCGGCCCCCGCGGCCGCAACGTCGTCATCGACAAGAAGTTCGGCGCCCCGACCATCACCAACGACGGCGTCACCATCGCCCGCGAGGTAGAGGTCGACGACCCGTACGAGAACCTCGGCGCCCAGCTGGTGAAGGAGGTGGCGACCAAGACCAACGACATCGCGGGTGACGGCACCACCACCGCCACCGTGCTCGCCCAGGCCCTGGTCAAGGAAGGCCTGCGCAACGTCGCCGCCGGCGCCTCCCCGGCCGCCCTGAAGAAGGGCATCGACGCCGCCGTCGCGGCCGTCTCCGAGGAGCTCCTCGCCACCGCCCGCCCGATCGACGACAAGGCCGACATCGCGGCCGTCGCCGGTCTGTCGGCCCAGGACCCGCAGGTCGGCGAGCTCATCGCCGAGGCGATGGACAAGGTCGGCAAGGACGGTGTCATCACCGTCGAGGAATCCAACACCTTCGGCCTGGAGCTCGACTTCACCGAGGGCATGGCCTTCGACAAGGGCTACCTGTCGCCGTACATGGTGTCCGACCAGGAGCGTATGGAGGCCGTCCTCGACGACCCGTACATCCTGATCCACCAGGGCAAGATCTCGTCGATCCAGGACCTCCTGCCGCTGCTCGAGAAGGTCATCCAGGCCAACTCCTCGAAGCCGCTCCTGATCATCGCCGAGGACGTCGAGGGCGAGGCCCTGTCGACCCTGGTCGTGAACAAGATCCGCGGCACCTTCAACGCCGTCGCGGTGAAGGCCCCCGGCTTCGGCGACCGCCGCAAGGCGATGCTCGGCGACATGGCCACCCTCACCGGTGCCACCGTCATCGCCGAGGAGGTCGGCCTCAAGCTCGACCAGGTCGGCCTGGACGTGCTCGGCACCGCCCGCCGCGTCACCATCACCAAGGACGACACGACGATCGTCGACGGCGGCGGCAACAAGGCCGACGCCGACGCCCGCGTCGCCCAGATCAAGGCCGAGATCGAGGCCACGGACTCCGACTGGGACCGCGAGAAGCTCCAGGAGCGCCTCGCGAAGCTGGCCGGCGGCGTGTGCGTCATCAAGGTCGGCGCCGCCACCGAGGTGGAGCTGAAGGAGAAGAAGCACCGTCTGGAGGACGCCATCTCCGCGACCCGCGCCGCGGTCGAGGAGGGCATCGTCTCCGGTGGTGGCTCCGCTCTGGTGCACGCCGTCAAGGTCCTCGAGGGCAACCTCGGCAAGGAGGGCGACGAGGCCACCGGTGTCGCCGTCGTCCGCCGCGCCGCCGTCGAGCCGCTGCGCTGGATCGCCGAGAACGCCGGCCTCGAGGGCTACGTCATCACCTCGAAGGTCGCCGAGCTCGAGAAGGGCTTCGGCTTCAACGCCGCGACCGGTGAGTACGGCGACCTGGTCAAGGCCGGCGTCATCGACCCGGTCAAGGTCACCCGCTCCGCCCTGGAGAACGCCGCGTCGATCGCTTCGCTGCTCCTCACGACCGAGACCCTGGTCGTCGAGAAGCCGGCCGAGGAAGAGGCCGACGCCGGTCACAGCCACGGTCACGGTCACTCCCACTGACCGCTGCGCTCGCTTGAACGGTGACTGAGGCCCGGCTCCCCTATACGGGAGCCGGGCCTCAGCCCCTTCCGGCTTCGCTTCTGCCCGGTTGCGCTTTGCGCGCCGGGTGCGGGTTGTTCGTGGCCGGCCGCGCAGTTCCCCGCGCCCCTAACGGGGCGCCCCCGGGACGCTACTGCGGGCCGTACTTGCGGCCCGTTCGGGACGTGACGCCCCCGAGCAGATTCCGTGGCGTCACCTTCACCACCCCCATCAGCGCCTTGTACCGCGGGTCCGGGATGGAGAGTGTCTTGCCCCGGGCAAGGTCGGCCAGCGCCGCCGCGACCAGCTTGTCCGCGTCGAGCCACATCCAGTTGGGGATGTTGGACGTGCCCATCCCGGCCCGCTGGTGGAACTCCGTGCGGACGAAGCCGGGGCAGAGCGCCATCAGCCGCACCCCGGACCCGGCCAGGTCCTTCGCCGCGCCCTGCGTGAACTGCACGACCCACGCCTTCGACGCGCCGTACGTCCCGCGCGGCACGAACGCCGCCACCGACGCGACGTTCACGACCCCGCCCCGGCCGCGGTCCCGCATCGAGGCGGTCGCGGCCGACGTCAGCCGCAGCACCGCCTCGCAGTGCACCTTGAGCATGGTCAGCTCGTCGGCCATCGAGACTTCCAGATACCGCCCCTTGTTGCCGAACCCCGCGTTGTTGATCAGCAGGTCGACCGGGTCCCTCCGGTTCGACAGCCGCTGCTCGACCGCCTCGATGCCCGCGTCCGTCGCGAGGTCGGCGGTGAGCACCTCCGCCTCGATGCCGTGCCGGTCGTGCAGCTCGGTCGCCTGTTCGCGCAGCCGCTTGGTGTCGCGAGCCACCAGCACGAGGTTGTGCCCGTCACCCGCGAGACGCCGCGCGAAGGCGGCGCCGATGCCGGCGGTAGATCCCGTAATCAGAGCCGTAGTCATGGACCAAGGCTAGTGAGATCGCGTGACCCCGTGCTGCGCCATGTACTTGCGGGCCCGCTGGGCCGTCCCGGGGTGCAGCGCGTCGCCCGCCGCGAGCAGCTGCGGCAGCAGCGCCTTCTCCGTCGTGACGGCCCGGTACTGCAGGCCGACGGTGACCTCGTGCGCCGGCCGGTGCAGGATCTCGATGCGGTCCCCGGCCCGGATCTCACCCGGTTCGATCACCCGCAGATACGCGCCGGGGGCGCCCCCATCGGTGAACCGCTTGATCCACCCCTTCTCGCCGAGGTGGCCCTGGAACGTACGGCAGGGAATGCGGCCGCTCGTCACCTCGAGCACCAGATCGGCGCCTATCCGCCAGCGCTCGCCGATCTTCGCGCCGTTCACGTCGACCCCGGACGTCGTGAGGTTCTCGCCGAAGGAGCCGTTGGGCAGGGCCCGCCCGAGCGTCTCCTCCCAGGTGTCGAGGTCCTCGCGCGCGTAGGCGTACACCGCCTGGTCGTTGCCTCCGTGGTGCCGCAGGTCGGAGATCTCGTCACCGTCGACGCCGCTCCCGCCGACCCCCTTCGCGCCCGGCGCGGCCACCCGCACGGGTCCGGGAACCGGACGCTTGTCGATCCCGGTGAGACCGGAGGGCGCGGCGGTGTACTCGGACGGCTTGCGGCGGCCCACGTTTACAGAAAGAAGCTCCATGGCAGGCAGGCTAAGGGAGACGCCCTCAAAGGCGCGACGTACTATTTCGCGACATGTCCAAGCGTCGCTTATGATCGAACCATGATCGAGGCCCGTCATCTCCGTGTTCTGCGCGCCGTGGCCGCCACCGGCTCCTTCTCGGCCGCGGCCCGTGAGCTCGGCTGCACCCAGCCCGCCGTCAGCCAGCAGATGAAGGCGCTCGAATCCTCGGCCGGCACGCCGCTGCTGATCCGCACGGGCCGTGAGATGCGCCTGACGCAGGCGGGCGAGGCACTCGTCCGGCACGCGGCGGGCATCCTCGCCGGGCTCACCGCCGCGGAGGAGGAGGTCGCCGCGATCGCGGGCCTGCGCGCGGGCCGGGTCCGGCTCGTCTCCTTCCCCAGCGGCAGCTCGACCCTCGTCCCCTGCGCCCTCGCGGCCTTGCGTGCCGCACATCCCGGCACGCGCGTGTCGCTCGTCGAGGCCGAGCCGCCGCGCTCCGTGGAGATGCTGCGCGAGGGCGACTGCGACGTCGCGCTGGCGTTCCGGTACGAAGGGGCGACGGCGGCGGAGGAGTGGGGCGACCTCGTCGTGCGGCCGCTGCTCGCGGACCGGCTCGTCGGCCTCGTGCCGGAGGGGCACCGGCTCGCCGACGCGGAATCGGTCACCATCGGGGAGTTCGCGGACGAGTCGTGGATCGCGGGCTGCCCCCGCTGCCGCAGGCAACTGGTGGAGGTCTGCGAGAGCGCGGGCTTCGTGCCCCGGATCGATTTCGCGACCGACGACTATCCGGCCGTGATCGGCCTGGTCGGGGCCGGTCTGGGAGTGGCGGTGCTGCCCGAGCTCGCGATCGAGTCGGTGCGCCCCAAGGGCGCCCGCACCGTGACGGTGGAGCCTGCCGTGCAGCGGGAGATCGTCGCGCTCACCCTGCCGGATCTGGCACAGGTGCCTGCCGTCGCCGCCACGCTGGACCACCTCGCGCGGGCCGCGGCCCGCTGATCGGCACCCCTGCGGGGGCACCCCGAGAAGAAACGTTCCTTCAGCCGTGCGACACGGAACTGTGTGACACGGAGCCGTGTGACACGGAGCTGTGTGACACGGCGCCGCTCGACGAGGCGGCCGCCGTGACGAGTCTGTTGCGGGCCCGCCCCATGAGCTCTTCGCGCTCGTCCTCGGTCAGCCCGCCCCATACGCCGTAGGGCTCGCGCACCGCGAGCGCGTGCGCGGCGCACTCCGCCCGCACCGGGCACCGCATGCAGACCTCCTTGGCCGAGTTCTCGCGTGCGCTGCGCGCCGCTCCCCGCTCGCCCTCCGGGTGGAAGAAGAGCGAGCTGTCGACCCCACGGCAGGCCGCGAGGAGCTGCCAGTCCCAGAGATCTGCGTTCGGTCCGGGAAGGCGGGAGAAATCTGCCATTGCTGGTCCCCTTGGTGCCGTTCTGACGCGGATACGGTGCCGATGACCGTACATCTACTGTCTAAGGAGATGAAAATATGACTCATTGCGAATCTAGCCATAGACACCAGGAAAAGGGAAGAAAAGGCGCTAAATGGGGCATAGGTTGTGATGAAAGGTTGAGGGTGTCCCGCGCGCTCTCCGCTGTGTCCGCACCCTCACGTAGAGTGCCGAAGGTGGCTGACCGCCCCGTAACTCTTTCGGGTGACCGTCGTTGAGAGTGCGGAGGCGGTTGAAGAAACAAGCGCTCGGGCAGGTGTCCGAGAGCGTCAACCGCACAGGTGACGAATAAGTACCAGCCTGGAGGCTCAAGGTGACGCGCAGCAGCTGTGAGAGCCGCGGAGGACAGTCATGACATCGGTCCTCGTCTGCGACGACTCCCCGCTTGCCCGAGAGGCGCTCCGCCGCGCGGTCGCGACCGTGCCCGGCGTAGAGCGTGTGACGACTGCGGCCAACGGCGAGGAAGTCCTCCGCCGCTGGGGCGCCGACCGCTCGGACCTGATTCTGATGGACGTACGCATGCCCGGTCTCGGGGGTGTGGAGACCGTCCGGCGGCTGCTGTCCGCCGACCCCGGTGCGCGCATCATCATGCTCACCGTCGCCGAGGACCTGGACGGGGTCGCGCTCGCGGTCGCCGCGGGTGCCCGCGGCTATCTGCACAAGGACGCCTCGCGCGCCGAGCTGCGGGCGACCGTCACCCAGGCGCTCGCCGACCCGACGTGGCGGCTCGCCCCGCGCAGACTGCGTTCGGCCGAGATGGGCGCCGCGCCCACCCTCACCGCGCGCGAGATCCAGGTCCTCGAAGGCATGAGCCACGGCCGGTCGAACGCGGAGATCGGCCGTGAGCTCTTCCTCTCCGAGGACACGGTGAAGACGCACGCCAGGCGCCTCTTCAAGAAGCTCGGCGCCTCGGACCGGGCACACGCCGTGGCGCTCGGATTCCGCTGGGGTCTGGTCCGCTGAGTGCACCGCCACGGGGGCACGGCGATCCCCGTCCGCCACCCGGTGGGCGGGGCGGCCGACGCCCGTGGCTGCTTGTTTCGCCGCCGATGCCGCATCCTTGAGGTGTGGAGTTCCTCGGGGACGAGTCGATCGAGCGGGAGGGGAGGGCGCAGGAGATGAGTTCCGGCGCACCTGCTCATAACGCTTCAGTGCACAACTACGGACGCGGTGCCGCGGATCAGTCGCCGTCAAGGCACCATGGACCGATGCGCGATGACAAGACGTCGGTGATCGGTGCCCTCGTTCTTCGCGCTGTGGAGGGCGACGAGCAGGCCACGCACGACCTGCTGGCACACGTGCACCCGCTCGCGCTGCGCTACTGCCGCACCCGTCTGTCCCGACTTCCGGGTGATGCTCGGCACTTCGTGGAGGACCTGGCGCAGGAAGTCTGTGTCGCCGTCCTCCTCGCCCTGCCGCGCTACAAGGACACGGGCCGCCCCTTCGAAGCCTTCGTCTTCGCGATCGCGGCGCACAAGGTCGCCGACCTTCAGCGCGCGGCGATGCGGCACCCCGGATCCACCGCGGTGCCCTCCGACGAGATGCCGGAGCGGCCCGACGACTCGCTCGGCCCGGAGGAGCGCGCGCTGCTCAGCAGTGACGCGGAGTGGGCCAAGAAGCTCCTCGCCAACCTTCCGGACAACCAGCGCGAGCTGCTGCTCCTGCGGATCGCCGTCGGCCTCACGGCCGAGGAGACCGGACAGATGCTGGGCATGTCCCCGGGGGCGGTGCGGGTCGCGCAGCACCGGGCGCTGAGCCGTCTGCGGGCGCTCGCCGAGCAGTGAGGACACCGCTCGGCCGAGGCCTGAGCGACGCCGTACGAACGTACAAAGAACCGCGATGATCTTGATCGTGGAATGAGACACCCTCGAAGCCCGTTAGCATGGACATCCGCACCGATCAAGGCCATTTGGGGAAGGTGTCATGACTGCAAACGGCGGTTCTTCGACTGGGGTGCCCGAGAAATTCGCGACACTCGGGCTGACCTACGACGACGTGCTGCTGCTGCCGGGCGCGTCGGACATGGCGCCCGACCAGATCGACACTTCCTCGCTCGTCTCCAAGAACGTCAGGGTGAACGTCCCGCTGCTCTCCGCGGCGATGGACAAGGTCACCGAGTCCCGCATGGCGATCGCCATGGCGCGCCAGGGCGGCGTCGGTGTCCTGCACCGCAACCTCTCCATCGCCGACCAGGCCAACCAGGTCGACCTGGTGAAGCGCTCCGAGTCCGGCATGGTCACCGACCCGATCACGGTGCACCCGGACGCGACGCTCGGCGAGGCCGACGCGATCTGCGCGAAGTTCCGCATCAGCGGCGTCCCGGTCACCGACGCGGCCGGCAAGCTGCTCGGCATCGTCACCAACCGTGACATGGCCTTCGAGAACGACCGCAGCCGCCAGGTGCGCGAGGTCATGACGCCGATGCCGCTGGTCACCGGCAAGGTCGGCATCTCCGGCGTGGACGCCATGGAGCTGCTGCGCCGCCACAAGATCGAGAAGCTGCCGCTGGTCGACGACGCGGGCATCCTCAAGGGCCTCATCACGGTCAAGGACTTCGTGAAGGCCGAGAAGTACCCGAACGCCGCCAAGGACGGCGAGGGCCGCCTGCTGGTCGGCGCCGCCGTCGGTGTCGCGGGCGACGCCTTCGAGCGCGCCCAGGCCCTGGTCGCCGCGGGCGTCGACTTCATCGTCGTCGACACCGCGCACGGCCACTCCCGGCTGGTCGGCGACATGGTCGCCAAGATCAAGTCGGACGCCCCGCGCGTGGACGTCATCGGCGGCAACATCGCCACCCGCGACGGCGCCAAGGCGCTCATCGACGCCGGTGTCGACGGCATCAAGGTCGGCGTCGGCCCCGGCTCCATCTGCACCACGCGCGTCGTCGCCGGTATCGGCGTACCGCAGGTAACGGCTATCTACGAAGCGTCGCTCGCCGCCAAGGAGGCCGGTGTCCCGGTCATCGGCGACGGCGGCCTGCAGTACTCCGGAGACATCGCCAAGGCGCTCGTCGCCGGCGCGGACACGGTCATGCTGGGCTCGCTCCTCGCCGGCTGCGAGGAGTCCCCGGGTGAGCTGATGTTCATCAACGGCAAGCAGTTCAAGTCGTACCGCGGCATGGGCTCGCTGGGCGCGATGCAGACCCGCGGCGAGCGCAAGTCCTTCTCCAAGGACCGGTACTTCCAGGAGGGCGTCGCCTCCGACGAGAAGCTGGTGCCCGAGGGCATCGAGGGCCAGGTCCCCTACCGCGGCCCGCTCTCGGCCGTTGTCCACCAGCTGGTCGGCGGACTGCGCCAGTCGATGTTCTACGTCGGCGGACGCACCGTCCCCGACCTGCAGGCCAACGGCCGCTTCGTCCGCATCACGTCCGCGGGCCTCAAGGAGAGCCACCCGCACGACATCCAGATGACGGTCGAGGCGCCGAACTACAGCCGTACGAAGTAGCCTGCCGGCTCCACACCCACGTGTGAGGGGCGGTCCCGGGTCAACCGGGACCGCCCCTTCCGTGTGCGTCGGGGATACTGGACAGGCAGACCAAGAGGGAAAGGCCCCACAACGTGACTGAGATCGAGATCGGGCGCGGCAAGCGCGGCCGCCGCGCGTACGCCTTCGACGACATCGCCGTCGTACCGAGCCGGCGCACCCGCGACCCGAAGGAGGTCTCGATCGCGTGGCAGATCGACGCCTACCGCTTCGAGCTGCCCTTCCTGGCCGCTCCCATGGACTCGGTGGTCTCCCCGCAGACCGCCATCCGCATCGGTGAGCTGGGCGGCCTCGGCGTCCTGAACCTCGAAGGCCTCTGGACGCGGTACGAGGACCCGCAGCCGCTGCTCGACGAGATCGCCGAGCTGGACTCGGAGACCGCGACCCGCCGCCTCCAGGAGATCTACGCGGCCCCGATCAAGGCCGACCTGATCGGACAGCGCATCAAGGAGGTGCGCGACGCGGGCGTCGTCACCGCCGCCGCGCTCTCGCCGCAGCGCACCGCCGAGTTCTCCAAGGCCGTCGTGGACGCCGGCGTCGACATCTTCGTGATCCGCGGCACCACCGTCTCCGCCGAGCACGTCTCCGGCGCCGCCGAGCCGCTGAACCTGAAGCAGTTCATCTACGAGCTGGACGTCCCGGTCATCGTCGGCGGCTGCGCCACCTACACCGCGGCCCTGCACCTGATGCGCACCGGCGCCGCGGGCGTCCTGGTCGGCTTCGGCGGCGGCGCCGCGCACACCACGCGCAACGTCCTTGGCATCCAGGTCCCGATGGCCACCGCAGTGGCGGACGTCGCCGCGGCCCGCCGTGACTACATGGACGAGTCCGGCGGCCGGTACGTGCACGTCATCGCCGACGGCGGCGTGGGCTGGTCCGGCGACCTGCCCAAGGCCATCGCGTGCGGCGCCGACTCCGTGATGGTGGGCTCCCCGCTGGCCCGCGCCACGGACGCGCCCGGCAAGGGCCACCACTGGGGCATGGAGGCCGTCCACGAGGACGTGCCGCGCGGCAAGAAGGTCGACCTGGGCACGGTCGGCACCACCGAGGAGATCCTCACAGGACCGTCGCACATCCCGGACGGCTCGATGAACTTCTTCGGAGCGCTGCGCCGCGCCATGGCGACCACGGGCTACAGCGAGCTCAAGGAGTTCCAGCGCGTCGAGGTGACGGTCGCGGACTCGCAGCACAAGCGCTGACGGATCGTTCTCGGAAGGGCCCCGGTACTTCGTACCGGGGCCCTTTTCGTCGTCACAGCCGGTGGGCGGCGCCCGCCGGAGTGGCGCCCCTGGTGTCCAGGAGCAGCTGGGCCTTCACCGCGAGACCTTGCAGGTCGTACGTGCGGTGGTGCTGGAGCAGGATCGTGAGGTCGGCGTCGGCGGCCGCTTCGTAGAGGGAGTCCGCGCGCGGGACGGGGCGGCCGAGCACGCTCCAGCTGGGCACGTAGGGGTCGTGGTAGCTGACCGCCGCGCCGAGCTCCATGAGGCGGGTCGCCACCTCCTGCGCGGGCGCGCCCTGCTGGTCGGCGAGGTCGGGCTTGTAGGTGACGCCGAGGAGCAGGACGCGGGCGCCGCGGGCCGACTTGCCGTGTTCGTTGAGCAGGGTCGCCGAGCGCTGGATGACGTACTGCGGCATGCGGTCGTTGACCTGCTGGGCCAGCTCGACCATGCGCAGGGGGCGGACGCCGCGGGAGGGGTTCGGGATGTCCAGGGGGACGCCGTGGCCGCCGACGCCGGGCCCGGGGCGGAAGGCCTGGAAGCCGAAGGGCTTGGTCTCGGCGCAGCGGATGACGTCCCACAGGTCGATGCCGAGGTCGTGGCAGAGGACCGCCATCTCGTTGACCAGGGCCATGTTCACGTGCCGGTAGTTGGTCTCCAGGAGGTGGACGGTCTCCGCCTCGCGGGGGCCCCGGGCGCGGACGACCTTGTCGGTGAGCCGGCCGTAGAAGGCGGCGGCCGATTCGGTGCAGGCCGGGGTGAGGCCGCCGATGACCTTGGGGGTGCCCGCGTAGCCGTGCGTGCGGTTGCCGGGGTCGAGACGGCCGGGGGAGTACGCGAGGTGGAAGTCGCGGCCCGCCCGCAGGCCGGAACCCGACTCGAGGATCGGGCGGAGGAATTCCTCGGTGGTCCCCGGGTAGGCGGGGGATTCGAGGATCACGGTGGTGTGCGGCCGCAGGCGCGCGGCCAGCGCCCTGGCCGCCTCTGCCACCTGGCCAAGGTCCAGTGAGCGGTCCGCGGCCGGTGGGGTGGGCGCGCAGATGACGGCGGTGCGGACCCGGCCGAGCTCGGCCGGGTTGACGGTCGGCCGGAAGCCCCCCGAGAGCATCCGGCGGACGTCGGCGGCGGTGAGGGTGCCTTCGGCGCCGTCGCAGGGCAGCCGGCCGCCGGCCAGGTCGGCGGCGCGGACCGGGTCGTAGCCGATGGTGGCGATGCCGCCGGAAACGGCGGCCTGGGCGAGGGGCAGGCCGAGGTGGCCGAGGCCGATGACAGCGAGATCTGCGGGCATGGCGGTGGGCCGTCCTCCCAATAGCCGGACCGGGACGAGTGCGCAAGCCCTGTGGACAAAGCGGAGCAGCGCAATGTCAGACTAGGAGTAAATATGACCGATTTGCGGTATTGCACCGCGTGGAGCTCCGGAGTGTTGTCCACAGGCTGGGTTCGTGTTCAGCGGGCGACGGAGAAATCTGGGCATGATGTGAGTCCGACCACACCCGATCTCAACGGGAGGCAGCGGTGAGGACAGCGACACTCGGGCCGGCGCAGCGTGCCGAGTCACTTGCGGGAATGGCCGAACGGGAGCTGGACATCCTGGTCGTCGGCGCGGGCGTGGTCGGCGCGGGGACGGCACTCGACGCGGTGACCCGCGGCCTGTCCACCGGCCTCGTCGAGGCGCGGGACTGGGCCTCCGGCACGTCGAGCCGGTCGAGCAAGCTGATCCACGGCGGGCTCCGCTATCTGGAGATGCTCGACTTCGCGCTGGTGCGCGAGGCCCTGAAGGAGCGCGGCCTGCTCCTGGAGCGCCTCGCCCCCCACCTCGTGAAGCCCGTGCCGTTCCTCTACCCCTTGCAGCACAAGGGCTGGGAGAGGGTGTACGCCGGATCGGGCGTCGCGCTCTACGACGCCATGTCCATGTCCCGCGGACACGGCCGCGGCCTCCCCATGCACCGCCACCTGACGCGCCGCCACGCCCTGCGCGTCGCCCCCTGCCTGAAGAAGGACGCGCTGGTCGGCGCGATGCAGTACTACGACGCCCAGATGGACGACGCGCGTTACGTGGCCACCTTGGTCCGCACCGCTTCGGCGTACGGCGCGAAGGTCGCCAACCGCGCGAAGGTCACCGGCTTCCTGCGCGAGGGCGAGCGCGTCGTCGGCGCCCGCGTGCAGGACGTCGAGGGCGGCGGGGAGTACGAGATCCGCGCCAAGCAGATCGTCAACGCGACCGGTGTGTGGACGGACGACACCCAGGCCATGGTGGGCGAGCGCGGCCAGTTCCACGTCAGGGCGTCCAAGGGCATCCACCTGGTCGTGCCCAAGGACCGGATCAACGCCTCGACCGGGCTGATCCTGCGCACCGAGAAGAGCGTCCTCTTCGTCATCCCGTGGGGGCGGCACTGGATCGTCGGGACGACCGACACGGACTGGGACCTGGACAAGGCACACCCGGCCGCCTCCAGCGCCGACATCGACTATCTCCTGGAGCATGTGAACTCGGTGCTCGCCGTGCCGCTCTCCCGGGACGACGTCCAGGGGGTGTACGCCGGGCTCCGCCCGCTGCTTGCCGGCGAGTCGGACGCCACGAGCAAGCTGTCCCGCGAGCACACGGTCGCGCATCCGGCACCGGGCCTGGTGGTCGTCGCGGGCGGCAAGTACACGACGTACCGCGTGATGGCCAAGGATGCCGTCGACGAGGCGGTGCACGGCCTCGACCAGCGGGTCGCCGACTGCGTCACGGAGGACATCCCCCTCGTCGGCGCCGAGGGGTACAAGGCGCTGTGGAACGCTCGCGCGAGGATCGCCGCGCAGACGGGTCTTCATGTGGTGCGCGTGGAGCACCTGTTGAACCGGTACGGCTCGATGGCCGAGGAAGTCCTCGAACTCATCACCAAGGACCCGGACCTGGGCAAACCGCTGCCGGGCGCCGACGACTACCTGCGCGCCGAGGTGGTCTACGCCGCATCCCACGAAGGCGCGCGCCACCTCGACGACGTCCTGACGCGGCGGACGCGCATCTCGATCGAGACGTTCGACCGCGGCACGCGCAGCGCCAGGGAGTGCGCCGAGCTGATGGCCCCCGTCCTCGGCTGGGACAAGGACCAGATCGAGCGGGAAGTGCAGCACTACGAGAAGCGGGTGGAGGCCGAGCGTGAGTCGCAGCGGCAGCCCGACGACCTGACGGCGGACGCGGCGCGGCTCGGGGCACCGGACATCGTGCCGCTCTCCTAGGGGCTGGAGGCTGGCGGCGGTTGCTTCTCTCCCAGGTGGGTACTTCCAGCTGTTTTATGGCGAGTTGAAGGACGACCGTCGCCGTGCACGCCCGGGGGTCCGGTGGCGTAGGGTGCGTGCGCCCGGGGTGACCGGGACAGCCGGGGCTTGCCTCGGATGGCCAGTGGCGGAAGAGTGTGGCCGGTATTCAACGCTGTGTTGGCATGCCGACACCTCCTCGCGCGCTGTCCCTCATGAGGGACGGGACGAGGGGCGGGACAAGGGTCGTCGGACCCTGGGCGCCGGCCGGTCCCCGAGTAAGGGACAATGAAGGCTCTGTCAGGGCGGGTTGCTCGGGTAGCAGCGGTAGCAGCAGAGGGGACGCATGTCGGACGCGGAGCAGACGGGTGACGCCCGTCGGGACAAGAGCCAACGTCTCCTCGCCGGCCGGTACCGGCTGGGAGAGGTGCTCGGCCGCGGCGGCATGGGCACCGTCTGGCGCGCCAAGGACGAGACCCTTGGTCGTACGGTCGCGGTGAAGGAGTTGCGTTTCCCCTCCAGCATCGACGAGGAGGAGAAGCGACGGCTCATCACGCGTACGTTGCGTGAGGCGAAGGCGATCGCGCGGATCCGCAACACCAGCGCCGTGACCGTCTACGACGTGGTCGACGAGGACGACCGGCCGTGGATCGTGATGGAACTGGTCGAGGGCAAGTCGCTCGCGGAGGCGATCCGCGAGGACGGCACGCTCACGCCGCGGCGGGCGGCCGAGGTCGGCCTCGCCGTCCTCGACGTGCTGCGCTCCGCGCACCGCGAGGGCATCCTGCACCGCGACGTGAAGCCGTCGAACGTGCTGATCGCCGAGGACGGGCGCGTCGTGCTGACGGACTTCGGCATCGCGCAGGTCGAGGGCGACCCGTCGATCACGTCCACCGGCATGCTCGTCGGCGCTCCGTCCTACATCTCCCCGGAGCGCGCCCGCGGGCACAAGCCGGGTCCTGCGGCCGACCTGTGGTCGCTGGGCGGCCTGTTGTACGCGGCCGTGGAGGGCGTGCCCCCGTACGACAAGGGGTCGGCCATCGCGACCCTCACCGCGGTGATGACGGAGGACGTCGAACAGCCGGTGAACGCGGGCCCGTTGGAGAAGGTCATTTACGGCCTGCTCGCCAAGGACCCGGAGCAGCGGCTCGACGACGCGGGCGCGCGGGCGCTCCTCATGGACGTCATCCACGCGCCGGCGGCCAAGGCCGTGCCGGAGCCGGTGGAGGCGACCAAGGTGGTGCCGCTGCCGCCCGTGCCGCCGAACGAGCCGCCGAGGGCGCCGAAGACACCTAAGACGCCGAGGTCCACGCGGCTCACGAAGTCCGCGAGGAGCACGAAGGGTTCCGCGGCTGCCGCCGGTGCCGCGGGTGCCGGTGCTGTCGGCGCGGCCGGTGTTTCGGGTGGCGCTGCCGGATCGCCCGCTGCTGCCGGGAGTGCCGGGGCCGCCGGGGCCGGTGGTTCCACGGGGACAGCCGCGCGCAAGGCCGAGGAGGTCGCCGACCGGCTCAAGGGCGCCCTTCAGTCGGTGCGGAAGACGTCCACGACGGCCGCGACCGCTCCGGGCGCCACCGAGCGCGGCACCGGGGCGGCCACGTCCTACTCGGCGCCCGCCTCCGCCGGTTCGCCTGCCAACGGCCGGAGCGTGCCGCCGCGGGTGCCGCCCAAGGCGTCGCTCACCGATGTGGTGCCGCGCCGGACGCTGGTGATCGTGTCCGTGGTGGCCCTGCTCGCCGTGCTCGGTACGGTGCTCGCCTTCGCCCTGTCCGGCGGGGGAGAGGGCGACTCCGGCAAGGACAGCAAGGGCGGCGACAAGGCCGCGTCCAGCGGCGCGAGCGCCGGTGGCGACGGCCAGGGCGATGCCGACAAGGACGCGGGCAAGGACACCGGCAAGGAAACGGACAAGGGCTCCGGGGCCGGCGACGGCCAGGACAAGGAAGAGAGCCCCGACCCGGACGAGGGCAAGGGCACCGACCCGAGCAAGGGCGACGACGACGGCAAGAAGCCGGCGGACGGCGCCGAGTCGACGTACAAGCACGCCCAGGGCTTCAAGATCGGACTCCCCAAGGGGTGGAAGTACCAGTCCACGAGCCGGGCGGGCGCGCGGTTCGGCGGGCCCAACGGCCAGAAGCTGCTGGTCGGCTGGACCACCGCACCCAAGGACAACCCGGTCAGGGACTGGACGAACCAGGAGAAGTTCATGGTCCGGCCGCAGTACGACCGGATCCGGATAGAGAAGGTCGGCTTCCGCGGCTGGAACACCGCCGACTGGGAATTCACCTACGTGGACGGCGGGACCAAGTACCGGTCCATCGACCGCGGCTTCGTCGTCAACAGCGGCCTCGGCTACGGAATCATGTACACCGCCAAGGCCGACGAATGGGGCGGCGACGAGCGGCGGACCGCGTGGCGGACGTTCACAAGGACGTTCGAGCCGAAGTCCTGAGCTGAGATCTCGTATCCCCTCATTGCGGTCCGCCCACGGCACGTATCGTGAGTGCTTGCGGACCGTACACAGCCGCAACGGGCCGCAAGACGAACGGATTTGACCACCGGGCGGACGGGGAAGGCATCGTGGACGACTACGCGGGTCGGGTGCTCGCCGACCGCTACCGCCTGCCGCTGCCGCCTTCCGACGAGTACGAACTCGCCGAGTCGCGCGCCTTCGACACGTACAGCGGGCAGGAAGTGCTCGTCAGGCAGGTGCCGCTGCCCGAGATCGTCGACGCGGAGATGCTCGACGAGGAGCCCGACCTGCCCGACGGCTTCGTGCCGCGGGCGGGGGGCGGCCCGGTCGGCGGTGCCGGTGTGCGGCGGGCCGCGGCACGGACGACGCGCAGGCCCGCGGAGCCCGCGGTGCGGCGCGCCATCGAGGCGGCGCAGACCGCCGCGCAGATACCGGACCATCCACGGCTCGACCAGGTCTTCGACGTGTTCGCGGAGGGCGGCTCGCTGTGGATAGTCAGCGAGTTGGTGGCGGCGAGGCCGCTGGCGGCGCTCCTCGCGGACCGGCCCCTGAGTCCGTACCGCGCCGCCGAGGTCGCGGCGGACGTCCTCGCGGCGCTGCGTGTCCTGCACGGGCACGGCTGGGTGCACCGGAACATCACCGCGCGGACCGTGCTGATCTGCGACGACGGCCGCGTGATGCTGACGGGCCTGGCGGCCGGGGCGGCCGAGGAGGCGCTCTGCGGGTACGACCCCCGGCCGGTGGAGGCGGGGGAGGCGGCCGGCTCGGCGGGGTCGGTCGGCAATGTGGCCGGACACGGGAGCGCCCCCGCTGAGGGGGTGCACGAGACCGGGGACGCGCAGCTCGCCCCCGCGCCGGAGTCCGCCGCGAGCGGCGCGCGCACCGGGCGCACGGGTGCGGTCGCGGCGTACCGCGCGGGAGCGAGGGCCGCGGCGCGTACGACCGAAGAGGACGCCGCCGCCGACCTTGGGGCCGGCCCGACCGGGCAGATACCGGACCCGTACGGCGTGGCGGGCAGGCAGCCGCCCTGGCACGGCGCCGTGCCGCGGAACGGAATCCCGGCGGCGCGGAACACGACGGACGAGGGCGGGAGCCCGCAGCGGGACACGTACGAGAAGGGCCGCGGGAACACGTACGAGCAGGGCCCCGGGAACCCGTACGAGCAGGGTCCCGGGGACCCGTACGTGCAGGGCCCCGGGAACCCGTACGAGCAGGGCCCCGGGGACACGCACGAGCAGGTCCGTGGGGGCGGGCGCGGGGGATGGGACGACGGTGCCGCCGAGGGTGCCCCCTCGCGCGGCCCCTCCACCGCCCTGGCCGCCGAGCGCGCCCGGCACGCCCGCATGGTGGTGGTCGGGGCCGTCACCGAGCGGTGGGCGCCCGAGCAGGCCGGTCCCGTGCACGAGAACTGGCGGCTCGCCGCGCCGATCGGCCCCTCCACCGACCTGTGGGCCCTGGGGGCGCTGCTCTTCCGCGCCGTGCAGGGACACGCGCCGTACCCGGAGGACAGCCCGGCCGAACTCGTCCAGCTGGTCTGCGCCGAGCCGCCCGCCTTCGCCGAGGAGTGCGGCCCGCTGCGGCCCGTGGTCGAGTCGCTGCTGCGTCAGGACCCGACCGAGCGACTCGACTTCGAGGAGCTGAGCGGCTGGCTGCGCTCGCTGGTGCGGTCGGCGCCCGAGCCGGAGGCCGGGGCGCACGTCGTGCCGGTGCCGCCGTACGACGCGGGCAGACTGCCTGTCGTACGCCGCCGTGGCGAGGTCGTCCGCAAGCGGCGCGGCGCCGCGGCCGCTGCTGCCGCCGCGGGGAACGGGCAGGGGCAGGGCCACGGGCGGCACAAGCGCGGCAAGGGGCCGGCCCGCGTGCCGCAGAGCCGTGGCCCGGCCAGGCCCCGTTCGCTCGGGCGGCTGCTGCTGATCGCCATTCTGGTCGGGCTCGCCGCGGCCGTCGCGTACGCCATGGTGTTCATGCCCAAAGCCGATGACGGGGCGTCGGGCGACCGCGCGGGGACGGCGGGCGAGGTCAGCTCGGCCCCAGAGGCCCCCGGCACACCCACCGACGGCAAGGACAAAGAGAAAGAAGACAAAGAGAAAGAAGAAGACACAGACAAGTCCGGCAAGAATCCCGGTTCGCAGGAGCCGCAGACCACCAACCCCGATCTCGCGCAGGGATTCACCCTCCGCAAGGACCCCGAGGGCTTCCACGTCGCCGTCGCCGGCGGCTGGGACCGGCAGCCCAAGAACGGCCGGGGCCAGGTCCGTTACACGCACGCCGGTTTCGAGCTGCTGGTCGTGCCCGGGCGCGACACCACGGACAGCTATGGCAGCGACCCCATGAAGTACCAGCGTGAGGACGAGCGCGAGCTGCAGCCCTTCCGTGACTCGTCCTGGGCGACCTCCAGCGGCATGCGCCGTATCGACGTCGGCGGACGGGCCATGGCGGAGGGGCAGTTCACCTGGCAGGACGCCTCGGGACGCGAGGTCTTCGTACGGAATCTCGCGATGATCGTCGGCGGGAAGTACCACGTGGTGCAGGTGCGCGGGCCGGAGGCCGAGCGGGACGAGGTCACGCGGTTGTACGAGCAGGCTTCGGCCACGTATCGGGTCACCGGCTGAGCCGATTCCGGCACTCTGGACATGCACGGCATGCGTCACAGTGCGGTCTCCTAAGGGCCCCTGTGGTTCCCTGTGTGCTTCCCGCTCCATAACCTGGCCCTGTCAAGACCATTGCGGGGGAACGTGAACCAGATGCAGGGCCTGCTCCTCGCGGGCCGCTACCGACTCACTGAGACCATCGGCCGCGGTGGCATGGGACGGGTGTGGCGCGCACAGGACGAGGTGCTGCACCGTGCCGTCGCCGTCAAGGAGCTGACGGCCGCGCAGTTCGTGCAGGAGGCCGACCGCGCCGTCCTCTTCGCGCGGACGCAGACGGAGGCGCGGGCCGCCGCCCGCATCAACCACCCCGCCGTGGTCACCGTGCACGACGTCCTGCAGTACGACGACCGGCCCTGGATCGTGATGGAGCTGGTCGAGGGGCGTTCGCTGGCGGACGCAGTCAAGGACGACGAGCGGGTCGAGCCCGTCGAGGCGGCCCGCATCGGCCTGTGGACCCTGAAGGCCCTGCGCGCCGCGCACGCCGCCGGCGTCCTGCACCGCGACGTCAAACCCGGCAACGTCCTCCTCTCCGACGACCGGCGCATCCTGCTCACCGACTTCGGGATCGCCGCGATCGAGGGCGACTCCACGATCACGCGCACCGGGGAAGTGGTCGGATCGGTCGACTACTTGGCGCCCGAGCGTGTCAGCGGCGGCAACCCAGGCCCCGCCTCCGACCTGTGGGCGCTCGGTGCCACGCTGTACACGGCCGTCGAGGGCTTCTCGCCCTTCCGGCGCACGTCACCGCTCGGCACCATGCAGGCCGTGGTCACGGAGGAGCCCGCGGCGCCCCGGCACGCGGGAGTCCTCGCACCCGTCATCAGCGCGCTGCTGCGCAAGGACCCGGAGACCCGGCCCTCCGCCGAAGAGGCCGAACAGATGCTGGCGGAGGCCGCGGAGGGACGCCGTCCGCACCACGCGCAGGCCTACGTGCCGACGCAGACGCACCCGGCCACCGGCGGGCACACGGACACACACGTGGTCGCGCCCACGGACGCGCGGGGCGGCACCCGCTCGACGTACGCGTACGGGACCCCGCCCCAGCCCCCGTCCCCACAGACCCCCGCCACCCCCACCGGCCACGACGTGCTCACCGTCGTCGGCGGGCAGGGGCAGCCCCAGCCCCGGCCCTCGCGTGAGCGCCGTCGCTGGCCCGGGATCGTCGCCCTCGTCGTGGTGGCCGCGCTGCTCGGCGGCGGTGGCGTCCTGGGGTACGTGCGCTTCGCGGGCGGTGCGCAGGAGCAGTCGAACGGCGAGCGGGGGACGGCGGTGGGCGGCATCCCCGAGGACTGGCGGCGGGTGAACGATCCCGAGGGCTTCAGCCTCATGCTGCCCAAGAAGTGGAAGCGCGAGGTGAACGGCAACCAGGTCGACTACACACCCGACGGCGGCCGCCGGTTCCTGCGCATCGCCGTCGAGAAGAACCCGCAGTACGAGAGCTCGTACGCGCACCAGTTGTCGTTGGAGAAGAACCTGCGGGTGAAACTTCCCCAGTACCGGCGGCTGGAACTGAACTCGAACACGTTTCGGGATCAGTCGGGCTCCCTCTGGGAGTTCAGCTGGAAGGCGGGTGCGAACGACACGACCAAGGGGCCGCGCCGGGCCATCTCGCAGACGTATCTCAGCCGTGACGGCGTCGAGTACGTGCTGTACATGTCCGCCCCGGCAGCGGGCTGGGACACCACGCGGGAGCAGTTCGACGCGATGCTCCGGGGGTGGCGGGAGCGCTGAGCGCCCCCGCTCACCTCTGGTGACGCTGTGGCGACCCGCGTGGGCGGCCGGAACCGGCCCCGCGCTCGCTGCGCGCCATTCCGTTCGCACACGTGTGGGGCATGATGGCCGCATGGGGAGCCTGGGAGACCACGCCGGTGGGACAGGTGCCGGTGGGGGCGGCGTCGGCGGCGTCGGTGGCGGCGGCGCCGGTGAGGGCGACGCCCGTGTGATCGCGGGTCGTTACCGCCTCGAGGCGCGGCTCGGCCGGGGCGGCATGGGGGTCGTGTGGCGTGCCACCGATCTGCTCCTGGGACGCCAGGTCGCCGTGAAGGAACTGGCGCGCGACGAGACGCTCTCCGACGCCGAGGCGGAGCAGCAGCGCGAGCGGACCCTGCGCGAGGCGCGGGCGGTGGCGCAGCTGCGGCACCCGCACGTCATCGTCGTCCATGACGTCGTCGTGCAGGACGAGCAGCCGTACATAGTCATGGAGTTGGTCGAGGGCGGCTCGCTGGCCGGGCGGATCGCGCGGGGCGGGCCGCTGGACGCGGACGCCGTCGCCCGCATGGGCATCGACCTGGTCGGAGCGCTGCGCACCGCCCACGAGGCGGGCATCCTGCACCGTGACCTCAAGCCCGCCAACGTACTCCTGGAGCGGGCGACCGGCCGTGTCGTGCTCACCGACTTCGGGATCGCGCAGCTGACCGGGGCGACGACGCTCACGGAGGTCGGGTCGTTCGTGGGGTCGCCCGAATACACCGCGCCGGAGCGGATGGCGGGGGAGCGGACGGGGCCCGAGTCCGACCTGTGGTCGCTGGGCGCGCTGCTGGTCACCGCGCTGACCGGCGAGTCGCCGTTCCGTCGCGACTCCATCGGCGGGGTGCTGCACGCGGTCGTGTACGACGACTTCCGCCCGCCCGTGGCCGCCGCGCCGCTGCTGCCCGTGGTGCTCGGCCTTCTGGACCGCGATCCGGACCGGCGGCTGGACGCGGCGGAGGTGGAGGGGCTGCTGAAGGCGTACGTCGAGACGGGGCGGATGCCGGCGGTGGTGCGGGAGAGACCCGGATCCGGGCTGCCGGGGCTGCCGGGACGTGCGGGGCGGGCGGGTCTTTCGGGGCGGCCGGGGCTGCCGGGCCTGCCGGGGTTTTCGAGGCGGTCGGGCCTGCCGGGGGTCCCGCCGGGATCGGGGCGGCCGGGGCGAACGGGACGGCCGGGGTGGCCGGGCCGTGGCGAGCAGACACCGGCCGAGCGCGAGCTGCTCGCGAGCCAGGCCGCCGCGGGGCTCGTGAAACCGGAGAAGCACGGCCGGGCGTTCATGGTCGCCGCCGCGCTGGTGGCCGCCCTCACGGGCGCGGGGGTCTCCGCCGCTCTGCTGCTGGGCAGGGGCGACGACGGCGGTGACACACCGGCCACCCCCTCGTCCTCCGCGACGCCTGCCTCGCCGACGCCCACGGTCACGGTGACGACGCGCACGCCGAGGCCGTCGTCGCCCGAAGCCCCCCAGGGCTACCGCATCGCGAAGGACCCCAGGGGCTTCGCACTCGCCGTGCCCGAACGCTTCCGTCGCCAGGCGGACGGCCCCCGTGTCTTCTACGTGTCGCCCGACGGCACCTACCGCATCGGCATCAAGGAGGCGGCCTCCGAGCCCGGCGGCCCGCTCGCCGCACAGCGCCGCGCCGACGCCCAGGGACCGCGCACCAACCCCGGTTACCGCGACAGCAGGATCACGGAGACCACGCGCAACGGCAGGCCCGCCGCCCTGTGGGAGTTCACCTGGGACGGCTACAGCGAGGAGAAGGGCGGCCGGCGCACGCTCGACCTGTGCTGGGAGGAGGGCGGCCGGACGTTCGACGTGTGGGTCTCGGCACCGGCCGCGGACGCGGGGCAGGCGCGGCGGTACTTCGACGCGGCGGTGGACACGTTCGTACGCCGGTGAGGTGCGGTTCGCGTCTTCGCGTACGCCGGTGACGCCCCCGGCGTGCATCACCCCGGTCACAATGGGGGGCCTGGCTGGAAACGTGGGGGCTCGGCAAGGTAGTGATGTGGGCATGAGTAACGACGGGGGAGCCTCTTACGGGCCGTACGAACCCACCAGCTTCGGCCTGCAGCCACCACAGCGACCGGGAAAACCGGGAGCACCGGGCGCAGCCGGCGTACCGGGAGCACCGGCAATACCGGAACGATCCAGCCAACACGGTGGCCCCCACCCCAACAATCCGTACGCCCAGCCCGCCCCCCAAGTCGTGCCCACCCAGGCCGCGCCCCACCAGCCCTCCCAGCCAGAGCCGGGCGCGGGCCGGTTGATCGCGAACCGCTACCGGCTGCTCGCCAAGCTCGGCCACGGCGGCATGGGCACGGTGTGGCGAGCCAAGGACGAGACGGTGGACCGCGAGGTCGCGGTCAAGGAGCCGCGCCTCCCCGACCACCTGCCGGAGCGCGAACGCGCCAACGCCTTCGAGCGGATGCGCCGCGAGGCGCGCGCCGCGGCCCGCCTCGACCACCCGGCCGTGGTCAACGTCCACGACGTGGCGGTCGAGGACGGCCAGCCGTGGATCGTGATGGAGCTCGTCCAGGGCCGTTCCCTGGGCGCCGCGCTCCAGGAGGGCACGCTCGGCGCCCGCGATGCCGTGCGCGTCGGCCTCGACGTACTGAACGCGCTGGACGCCGCGCACCAGGCGGGCATCCTGCACCGCGACGTGAAGCCGGACAACGTCATGCTCGGCCGCCACGACCGCGTCGTCCTCACCGACTTCGGCATCGCCCAGATCGAGGGCGAGACGAATCTGACGGACACCGGCGGGTTCGTCGGCTCGCCCGAATTCATCGCGCCCGAGCGGGTGTTGGGCCAGCGGCCGGGGCCGGCGTCCGACCTCTGGTCGCTGGGCGTCGTCCTGTACGCCGCGACCGAGGGCGTCTCGCCCTTCCGCCGCAACAACACGCCCGCGACGCTCCAGTCCGTCCTGAACGCGACCCCCGCCGCGCCCGCCTCCGCCTCCGGACCGCTCGCCGAGGCGATCAACCGGCTGCTGGTCAAGGACCCGGCCCAGCGCCCGAACGCCGCGCAGGTCCGCGCCCTCCTGGAAGAGGCGGCCAGGCCTCCGCGGCCCGCGCCGACCCAGGTCGTCACGGTCGCGGGCGGCGACGCCGGACAGCGGGGCAAGGGCATCTTCCTGAGCCGCAAGGCCCTGGCGGTCGTCGCGGGTGTCGTCGTCGCGGCCGTGGCCGCCGGGGTCCTGGTGGCGGTGAACCCCTTCGGCGGCTCGGACGCCGAAGAGTGGAAGAAGCACGAGGCGAAGGCGGTCGCCGCCACGGTCTCCACCCCCGAGGGGTACGTGGAGAGCAAGCCGCAGGCCACCGACACGGACAAGTCCTGGGTCAGGTACACCGATCCCAGCGGCGCCGTCTTCATCACGCTCGACCTCGCGGAGAAGAAGGACACCTCGCTGGAGGTCGCGGGGACCGCGGCGGCCCAGGCGTACGCCGACGCGGAGAAGTTCGAGGAGAGCGGCGAGACCACGTTCAGCCACATGTCCGGCGACCCCGCGCCCGTCGCCAGGACCAAGGAGACGAAGTACCAGGATCAGAGCGCCGCCGAGAACACGGTGACGTACACCGACTCGCAGACCGAGCTGCCGCACGAGGCGAAGATCCTCTACTACCGGACCAAGTCCGGTGACATGTACCGGCTGTGGATCGACTATCCCGGCAAGGGCGACTTCACCGCCCGCGGCCGCGAGGTCGCCGAGACCGCCATCGCGGAGCTGGCGCTCGACAAGCTCTGAAAACTGCTCGCGGCTCGTCCTGCTGGCGACAACGCCCTGATCAGCGGCTTTGTCGCCAGCAATCACTGGCGCGGTGTGAGTGAGCCGTGAAGCCCATTACCGATGGGTACCCAAAAGCCTGACGTGCGCCTACTCTCACGAGCATGACGGACTCGCAGGCCATCGCAGCGCCCCTCGGCACGAACCCGACCGCCCCGGCCCCCGCAGGCGCGCGCACCGCCGCCGACGTGGTCACGCCCGAGCTGATCGCCCAGCTCACCCGTGACGTCATCGGTTCGGGGCGTACGGCCAACCACACGCCGCTCACCGGCGAGAAGCTGGCCGACCTGCCCGAGTCCACCCCCGCGGACGTGGCCACCGCCTTCGAGCGGGCCCGCACCGCCCAGATCGCCTGGGCCAGGACCCCCGTGAAGCAGCGCGCCGCCGTCCTGCTGCGCTTCCACGACCTGGTGCTCCAGCGCCAGGCCGAGGTCCTGGACCTGATCCAGCTGGAGACCGGCAAGTCCCGGCTGCACGCGCACGAGGAGATCCAGGCCGTCGCGGTCGCCGCCCGGCACTACGGCCGCAAGGCCCCCTCGTATCTGAGCCCCAAGCGGCACACCGGCGTCGTCCCGACCCTCACCAAGGTCACCGAGAACCGCCAGCCCCGCGGCGTCGTCGGCCAGATCGCCCCCTGGAACTACCCGTTCGAGCTCTCCATCGGCGACGCGCTGCCCGCCCTCGTCGCGGGCAACGCCCTCGTGATGAAGCCCGACACGGAGACCTGCCTGACCGCCCTGTGGGCCCGCGACCTCATCATCGAGGCGGGTCTGCCGTCGGAGGTCTTCCAGGTCGTCCTCGGCGAGGGCCCCGTCGTCGGCCCCGAGGTCGTCAAGCACGCCGACTACGTCTCCTTCACCGGCTCCACCCGCACCGGACGCGAGGTCGCGCAGGGCGCCGCCGCGCGCCTGGTCGGCGTCTCGCTCGAACTCGGCGGCAAGAACGCCATGCTGGTGCTGCACGACGCCGACATCGACAAGGCGGCGTCGGGCGCGGTGCGCGCCTGCTTCTCCTCCGCGGGCCAGCTGTGCATCTCCATCGAGCGGCTGTACGTCCACGAGTCGATCGCGGACGAGTTCGTGGCGCGCTTCGCGGAGCGTACGAGGGCGATGCGGCTCGGCAAGTCCCTCGCGTACGGGGCCGACATGGGCTCGCTCGTCGGCGAGCGGCAGCTGGAGACCGTGACGCGGCATGTCGAGGAGGCCGTCGCCAAGGGCGCCACGCTCGTCGCGGGCGGCGTCGCGCGCCCGGACATCGGCCCCTACTTCTTCGAGCCGACGATCCTGGACGGCGTCGAGGCCCCGATGGCGGTCTGCACCGAGGAGACCTTCGGCCCGGTCGTCTCCATCTACCGCTTCACGGACGAGAACGAAGCGGTCGAGCTCGCCAACGCCACGCCGTACGGCCTGAACTCCTCGGTCTGGACGAAGGACGGCGCCCGCGGCCGCAAGCTCGCCACCCGCCTGCGCACCGGCACGGTCAACGTCAACGAGGGCTACGCGCCCGCCTACGGCAGCGTGCAGTCCCCGATGGGCGGCATGAAGGACTCCGGCCTCGGCCGCAGGCACGGGTCCGAGGGCATCCTCAAGTACACCGAGGCGCAGACCGTCGCCACCCAGCGGATCATGCCGCTCGCTCCGTCGTTCGGCCTTGACGACGAGAAGTACGCGGCGTTCATGACCACGAGCCTCAAGGTCATGAAGGCGTTCCGACTGCGTTAGCAGCGCCCCGTCAGGGGCGCGGGGAACTGCGCGAGCAACCACAGACGGCCCGCGGGCAATTTGACGAGGAGAGTCGATGTCACAGGAGAGCTCTGCCCAGATCCAGGTGGGCGACGACGACGCGTACGACTACGACGTAGTCGTCGTGGGCAGCGGTTTCGGCGGCGCGGTCTCCGCGCTGCGGCTGACGGAGAAAGGTTACTGCGTCGGCGTACTGGAGGCGGGCCGCCGCTTCACGCGCGCGACGCTGCCCAAGAACTCCTGGGACCTGAAGAACTACCTGTGGGCCCCGGCGCTCGGCCTCTTCGGCATCCAGCGCATCCACCTGCTCGGCAACGTGATGGTCCTCGCGGGCGCCGGAGTCGGCGGCGGCTCGCTGAACTACGCCAACACCCTCTACGTACCGCCCGAGCCGTTCTTCAAGGACGCGCAGTGGAAGGACATCACGGACTGGCAGGACGAGCTGCGCCCCTACTACGAGCAGGCCAAGCGCATGCTCGGGGTCCGGCTCAACCCGACGACGACGCCCTCGGACGTCCATCTGAAGGCCGCCGCCGAGGAGATGGGGGTCGGCGACAGCTTCCACATGGCACCCGTCGGCGTCTTCTTCGGCGACGAGAAGGACGCGGACGGTCGTTCAACGACCCGCCCCGGCACAGAAGTTCCCGACCCGTACTTCGGCGGCGCGGGCCCCTCCCGCAGGGCCTGCACCGAGTGCGGCGAGTGCATGACGGGCTGCCGGCGCGGCGCGAAGAACACCCTCAACGAGAACTACCTCTACCTCGCGGAGAAGGCCGGCGCGGTCATCCACCCGATGACGTCGGTCGTCGCCGTCACCGAGGACTCGCAGGGCGGCTTCGCCGTCGCCACCCTGCCCACCGACGACAAGCGCAAGGGCCGGGGCCGTACGTTCCGGGCGCGCAAGGTGGTCGTCGCCGCCGGTACGTACGGAACGCAGACGCTCCTGCACCGCATGAAGGACACCGGCCTGCTGCCGCACATGTCGAAGCGCCTCGGCACGCTCACCCGCACCAACTCCGAAGCGCTGGTCGGCGCCCAGACCACCGACCGCCGCTACCGCAAGCGCCACGGCGCCGAGAAGGTCGACTTCACCAAGGGCGTCGCGATCACCTCGTCGATCCACCCGAACGCCAACACCCACATCGAGCCCGTCCGCTACGGCAAGAAGTCCAACGCCATGGGCAGCCTGACGGTGCTCCAGGTCCCGTACAGCGTCAAGGGCGGCAAGGCACGCGTCGCGGGCTGGCTCGGCAACGTCGCCCGCCACCCCGCGCTCCTGGTCCGCTCCCTCTCCAACCGCCGCTGGTCGGAGCGGACCATCATCGGCCTGGTCATGCAGTCGCTCGACAACTCCCTGACCACGTACCGCAAGGAGAAGGGCATCGGGAAGGGGCTGCTCACCGCCCGCCAGGGCCACGGCGCGCCCAACCCCGACCAGATACCCGAGGCCACCCGGGCGGCGACGATCCTCTCCAAGGAGATCAACGGCTTCGCGGGCTCCAACATAGGCGAGCTCATGGGCACCCCGCTGACCGCGCACTTCCTCGGCGGCTGCCCGATCGGGATCTCGCCGGAGACGGGTGTCATAGACCCCTACCACCGGCTCTACGGACACCCCGGCATCTCGGTCGTCGACGGCGCCGCGGTCTCCGCGAACCTGGGGGTCAACCCGTCCCTGACGATCACCGCGCAGGCCGAGCGCGCGATGTCGTTCTGGCCCAACAAGGGCGGCGAGGACCCGCGTCCGGCGCAGGGCGAGCGGTATGTGCGGCTCGCGGCCGTCGAACCGAAGACCCCGGCGGTCCCGGCGGACGCCTTCGGCGCGCTGAAGCTGCCGTTCCTCGGCGTGCCGACGGTGCCGCCCAAGTCCGAGGACTGAGCGGCACCGGGCCACGGATACACGTAAGGACCTGCGCCCCCCTCCGAGCGCAGGTCCTTCCGCGTGATCAGGTGCCGCGTTACGCGGCGGTGTCGGCCTTGCGGCGACGCACGGCGAACACCGCGCCCGCGCCGGCGACGACGGCGATCCCGCCCACGAGGGCGACGGTCGGCAGCATCGAGCTGGAGCCGGTCTCGGCGAGGCTGCCCGTGTCACCGGTGGTGTCGGCGGCCGGGAGATCCTTGGCGGCGCCCTGCGGCGACTTCTCGGAGCTCGGCGTCGGCGTCGGCTTGCTCGGGATGTGGGTGGCCTTGCCGGGCGTCTCGTCGGTGCTGTCCGCCTTGACGATCGTCAGCGGCTGGTACGCGTCCGAGTTGTGCGTGCAGTTCTCCTCGATGTCGAGGTACCCGCCGAGGCCGAACGCGTAGCCGTCACCGGACGGGGCCTTGGAGTCGATGTCGACCCGCAGCTTGATGTCGACCTGCTCGTCGGGGCCGAGGTCGGTGACGTCGAAGGCGAGGCCGCCGTTCACATCGCCGTCGATCGTCTTCCAGTCACCGGTCTTGTCGTTGAAGTACTGCAGGTCGGCGTGGCTGCCCAGCCGGTCCTCGTCGTCCTTGCCGTACGAGAAGTCGTTGACGGCCGCGATCCACTTGACCTCGCCGAGCTCCTCGTCGCCGGCGTTGGCGAGGGACAGCTCGAACCGGTGCCAGCCGGTGCCCTTGACGATCTTCTTGGGCAGGCCGACGAGGTCGACCTCCAGCTCGGAGTCGAGGTCCACGCCGTTCTCGTCGACCGGGCAGTCGACCGGCTCCTCCGCGTCCCCGTCCTCCAGCTCCTCGTCGTCGAGGTCCGCGTCCTTGATGTCGTCGAGGACGTCGTGACTCTTCGAGGGCTTCGGGGACTTCGCGGGCTGGGCGGTCTTCCCGGGCTTCGCGGGCGGCGTGGACGGCTTGCCCTCCGGCTCGTCCGTGTCCTTGTCCTCATCCGTCGCGGGCGGAGTGGCGGTGGGCGTCCCGGACGGCGTGGGCGTCCCGGAGGGCGTCGTGGCCGAAGTCGCGGAGCCACCCTCTTCGGTCGCGAAGGAGGCCGGGGCCGAGAGCAGCGCGAGCGGGGCCAGGGCAGCCGTAGCGGCCGCGGCAGCCATGGCACGACGAAGCTTCATGAAGACCTCAGGAAGTCCGGCGCGCTGCCTGGTGGGGCAGCACGGAGGTGGAGGCGTCCGAGGTGGGGACGCAGGTGTGGCCGTTGTTACTGGATGCATGACCTGCGATCCCTGTGAATGGTTGTCCTCGAACTGACGGGATTCTTATGTGGGGTGGATCACAGCGCTTGTGCTGTCGTGAAGGGGTGCCGTAGAACTGCCCCCGCTCCAGGGGCGTATGGGTGCCGAGGGGGCAACGGCAGCAAGGGGAGGGGACAGCGTGGCCATACCCGACGAGGTGTGGGAGAGATTCGAGAACGACAGCGAGCGGGACATCCGCTCCTCCGCGCCGAAGGAGCCGTCCGCACGGGCCCGCATGGTGGCCGAAAGGCTGCGGCGCCTCGACGAGGAGGCCGCGCGCCGGCGGGTCGAGGAGGCGGGGCGGTTCCGTCGCAGGCGCGCGAAGCGTGAGGCCGCGGACGAGCGGTGGCGGCCGGACGAGTGGCGGGCGGCGCCGACGGGTCCGCGGCGCAGCCGACGGTCCGAGCGCGGCCGCAGGGTGTGGAGCGTGGTGATCGTCATCGGCGGCATGGCCCTCGCGATCGTCCTGCTCAGCCCGTTCCGCTTCTGGCTCTGGGGCTGGTGACGGCGGCGCGCGGAACCACGGAACCACGGAACCAGAATGGATCTTCCCCCGTCGTAGAAGTGCAAGCAGTAACGAGCCAGCAGTAACTAAGCAGGCAGCACCAAGCAGGAAAGCCTTCGGGGGAAACAGAACGTGAAGTCAGCTGTGTCGCGTGTCGTGGTGACCGTCTCGGTCGTGGCGGCCCTCGGAGCGAGCGCCGCGTGCAGCGGCAGCGGTGAGGATGACGCCAAGAAGCCGGCGAAGCCGCGTGCCAGTGCGGGCGCCGTGCTGGAGAAGGCGGCCCTCACCGCGGGGGACGTCAAGGGCTACAAGGTCGAGACGCCCAAGAAGTCCGAGGAGGCCACGGGGCCCGCCGCCGGGAAGCCGTTGCCCGCGGAGTGCGCCCCGCTGGCTGTGATGCTCGGTTCAGGCCTTGGTTCCGGCTCCGGTTCTGGTTCCGGCTCCGGCTCTGGGTCCGTTTTCGCTGGCTCGGTGAAGGTGAAGGCCTACGTCGACCGGGACCTGACCCCGACCGACGACGCGGACTCCACGATGACGCGCGTCGAACTGGTCTCCTCCACCGAGGCCGATGCCAAGCGAGCGATAGCGGACCTGCGCACGGCGTCGAAGTCCAAGAAGTGCTCCGCCTTCCGCATCGGCGATCAGCGCTACCTCGGCGTCAAGGCGCTGCCGGCCCCGGAGGGGGGTGGCGATGAGGTCGTTTCGTACAAAATTGCTCATCGCACGGGCGAGTTCATGGTGCGGGACGGCATCACCGTCGCACGCAGCGGCTCGACGCTCGCGATCTTCGACGCGGTGAACCTGTACGACCCCGAGAGCGTCCAGAGGGACAAGGACGGCGCGAAGGACGGCATGGAGGGCGTCGGGGCTCCCACGGCGGACGAGGACCCGAAGGTGGCCCCCGCGATCGTCGAGGCGCAGCTCGGCAAGCTCTGACCAGCCCTGACCTAACTCACATCCACCGCGTACAACCTTTCCGGCGGTTTCCGATCGTTACGGAAAACGCTGGTGACAGGCGTGCGTTTACCGCTTTCATGTCGCCTCGGCGCGGGCCGTCGCCCGCGCCGTGAAACTGAAGGCAGGAAACGCAAACGTGAAGTCATCTGTGTCTCGGGCCGTCATGGCCGCGTCCGTCACGGTCGCGCTGGGCCTGACCGCAGCCTGTGGCAGCGACAACGGCGGCAACGGCAACGGCGGCGACGACGGCAAGAAGTCGTCGGAGAAGCCTGCCGCGGTGAAGCCGGCCGCGAAGAAGTCGACCGTGCTGACCACCGCCGACCTGGACAAGGCGGCACTCGTCAAGGGTGACCTCAAGGGCTACAAGGTCGAGAAGATGTCCGCGGCGGACATGCCCTCGCAGACCGTGCCCGCGGACCCGGCCGCTTGCCAGCCGTTCGCCGACATGTTCATGTTCGCCAGCCGGCCGGCGGCGGAAGCCCGCATCGGTCGGAACGTGACCAGCACGAACGAGATGGATGCCACCGTCATCTCGTTCGCGCTGCTCGCACACGGACAGGACGACGCCGAGAAGGTCATGGCCGGCCTGCGGACCGCCACGAAGAAGTGCACCTCGTACGAGCACGCGGGCTCCGAGTACCGCGACGTCGCGGCCCTGACCGCCCCGAAGGTGGGTGACGAGGCCGTCTCGTACAAGGTCGTGGGCGACATCGAGGGTCAGAAGACGCCGATGAGCTTCACCGTCGTCCGCAGCGGATCGACGGTCGCGGCCTTCTACTCGATCAACCTGCTCAAGCCGAAGAAGTTCGGCGTGCCGGCGGAGATCGTCGAGGCACAGGTGAACAAGTTGGAGAAGACGAGCAAGTAGATCGAGTAGGTCGAGTAGATCGAGTGGATCGAGCAGAGGACGGAGCGAAGGGCCCCGCGGGACGGAACCGCGGGGCCCTTGGCCGTCGGCACCGACGTCAGGGCTGCGTCGGGGCCTCGGAGCGGCGCCGGGGGGAGTGCGCCGCTTGGTCGTGGTGCCGGTGGCCGCCCCGGCGCACAAGGGGCGCGCACGTGGTATCGACCATTGGCAATGAAGCTGTGGACGGGGGGCTTGCGCTCCGCCCTTCTACGCATCGTGCTGGATGTGCTGTTGGCTGCGCAACCGTTTCGACCCACTTCTATAGGAAAGGGCCGGGGATCCTGGGAGGGCGCTGGGACGGCGTCGGGGGACGGTGTTCGGGACGGAGGCCGGCCGGCTCCGGGCGTCCCCGGAACCGACCGTTCTCTTGGGTGACCGGGCTGCTGTCCCCTGCCGTCCGGTCACATCACTGGAGTGAGGTCCCACGGCGCGAGGACGCAATCCTCACGCCTCATCGCTCCAGCGGAGCCACGCGTGGTTCTTACGGGCCCGCACCTGGCTGACACGGACACCGGGACCAACGAAGCCCGCCCGGAACCGGTCACGCGCCGTACGGGTGAGAACGGACCCGAACTCGTGCGCGGGGTCGTGCGCGGGGCCGTGCACGGGGCCGGCTGCGCGGGTCAGACGCGGCCCCGGCACAGCTCGAGGAGCGTCATCGCGAGCGCCGTGCCCGGCTTGCCGAGCGCGTCCCTGTAGTGGCCGAGGATCTCCATCTCGCGGGAGAGGTTCACCCGGCGGCCGCCGGAGGTGATGCGTGCTTCCTGGATGACGGCCGAGACGGCCATACGTTCCTGTACGAGGCCGATGATCCGGTCGTCGAGCGCGTCGATCCGCTCCCGGGCGTTCTCGATCACGCCGACGGCCTCGGGGGTGCGGGCGCCGGTCTTGTCGGCGGCGGCAGCGGTGGAAGCGGTGGTGGCGGTCATCTGGGGCTCCTTGTCGGAAGGGGTGAGGTGCCCCGGAGCGGCAGGACCCGCGAACGACAGAGCGCCCCGGGCCTTGTCGGCCCGGGGCGCCCGGTAAGTCGCTTGTCAGTGGATCAAGCAGCTCGACCATGGCAGCCGGCAGGCCGGTTGCCATAGGTAAAGAGGAAGCTGAGGTGCTTGGTCACGGGCCCAGTATGCCCCCACGCCCGCCCGCCGGGTCAATCGGAACCCGGGCACGGCTCGGATACTGAGACACCCGTCCCAACCGGCCCCGATGCCCTGGCGCCCCGCCGCCTCGCCGTCCCGATGCCTCGGGCGCGGGCCCCGTCGGATACGACGAAGGTGTCGCGCCGGGCCCGTTAGAATTGACAAACACAGACCCCCTGCTCACGCACGAGCCTCTGCTCACGCACCGCTCAAGCTCAACGCCGGAAGGCCGCCGCCGTGCCATCAGCGTCCCCCGCTGCCGCCGCTCCCGACACCGTTCTGGTCGTCGACTTCGGAGCGCAGTACGCCCAGCTCATCGCCCGTCGCGTCCGTGAGGCCCGCGTCTACAGCGAGATCGTGCCGAGCACGATGCCCGTCTCCGAGATGCTCGCCAAGAAGCCCGCCGCCATAATCCTGTCCGGCGGCCCTTCGTCGGTGTACGCGGAGAACGCGCCGTCCGTCGACCGCCAGCTCTTCGAGGCCGGCGTCCCCGTCTTCGGCATGTGCTACGGCTTCCAGCTGATGGCCACCACCCTCGGCGGCACGGTGGACAACACGGGCGCCCGTGAGTACGGCCGCACGCCCCTGGCCGTCTCCAAGGCCGGCTCCACCCTCTTCGAGGGCACCCCGACCGAGCAGTCCGTCTGGATGTCGCACGGCGACGCGTGCAGCGCCGCGCCCGAGGGCTTCACGGTCACCGCGTCCACGGACGTCGTGCCGGTCGCCGCCTTCGAGGACGACGAGAAGAAGCTGTACGGCGTGCAGTACCACCCCGAGGTGATGCACTCCACCCACGGCCAGCAGGTCCTCGAGCACTTCCTCTACCGCGGCGCCGGCCTCAAGCCGAACTGGACGACCGGCAACGTCATCGACGAGCAGGTCGCCGCGATCCGCGAGCAGGTCGGCACCAAGCGCGCGATCTGCGGCCTCTCCGGCGGCGTCGACTCCGCGGTCGCCGCGGCTCTCGTGCAGAAGGCCATCGGCTCGCAGCTGACCTGCGTGTACGTCGACCACGGCCTGATGCGCAAGGACGAGACCGAGCAGGTCGAGAAGGACTTCGTCGCCGCGACCGGCGTCAAGCTGAAGGTCGTCGACGCCCAGGAGCGGTTCCTGAACGCCCTCGCCGGGGTCAGCGACCCCGAGGAGAAGCGGAAGATCATCGGGCGCGAGTTCATCCGCGTCTTCGAGCAGGCCCAGGCGGAGATCGTCGCCGAGGCCCCCGGTGACCAGCCCGTGGAGTTCCTGGTCCAGGGCACCCTCTACCCCGACGTGGTCGAGTCCGGTGGCGGCAGCGGCACCGCGAACATCAAGTCCCACCACAACGTGGGCGGGCTCCCCGAGGACCTCGAGTTCCAGCTCATCGAGCCGCTGCGCAAGCTGTTCAAGGACGAGGTCCGGATGGTCGGCGCCGAGCTCGGCCTGCCGGACGAGATCGTCCAGCGCCAGCCCTTCCCCGGCCCCGGCCTGGGCATCCGCATCGTCGGCGAGGTCACCAAGGACCGCCTCGACCTGCTCCGCGAGGCCGACGCCATCGCCCGCGAGGAGCTGACGGCGGCCGGCCTCGACCGGGAGATCTGGCAGTGCCCCGTCGTGCTGCTCGCGGACGTCCGCAGCGTCGGCGTCCAGGGCGACGGCCGCACCTACGGTCACCCGATCGTCCTGCGCCCCGTCTCCTCCGAGGACGCCATGACGGCCGACTGGACCCGCATGCCGTACGACGTCCTCGCGAAGATCTCGACCCGCATCACGAACGAGGTCGCCGACGTGAACCGCGTCGTCCTCGACGTCACGTCGAAGCCGCCGGGGACCATCGAGTGGGAGTGACCCCCGCGGTCGACCTTCCCAGGCCTTGCTGAGCGCCGGTGCCGCCCTTCCGTCCACACCACGGAGGGGCGGCACCGGCGTTCTCACGTCCGGCGCGTGGTGCGCACCCCGGCGCCCGGCTTCCACAGCTGCACCGCCAGGTACCTCCCGTCCTCGATATAGGTCCGCACGACCTCCGTCAGCTCCGTCCGGAAGAGGTGGAAGGCATCCGGGTCCGGCGGATTCACCGTTTCCGTGTACCGCGCGACGGTCGCCGGATCCCGCACCTCCACCGCCCGCCCCGCGATACGGACGTCGCCGCCCGCCATCTCCGTGCCCGGCCCCGGGTTGGCCTGCAGCGCGAAGCGCGGGTCGCGGCGCAGGTCGAGCGCCTTGACGGAGTTCGGCATCATGCCGAGCCACAACTCCCCGTTCAGGAAACGGACTTCCAGCCCGGTGGTGCGCGGCGACCCGTCCTTGCGGAGCGTCGCGAGGATGTGGTGGGTGAACGCGCCGAAGCGCTTCTCGACGGTCGCGGCCAGGTCCGGTTCTGCCGCGGCGAAGGCTTCCCAGTTGACTTCCCCAGTGAATGGCATGCGCACAGCCTGGCACCGATACCAGACACCTCCTGTCGTCTTTTCGCGCATCGTTGATCACGCCGCGCCTCTGTCCTCCTGGGCTTCCCGCCGGTAACTTCCGCCCCGTACAGCCAGGGATGGAGGACACATGCAGGCGCCCACACCGATACCCGTCGAACGGTTGCAGTTCGCGATGCCGCCCGTCCACGACTCCGTGACGGACGAACGCCGGCACCGCAAGGAGAGGCTCGCCGGCGCGCTGCGGATCTTCGGACGGTTCGGGTACGAGGACGGGGTCTCCGGCCACATCACCGCGCGCGACCCGGAACACACCGACTGCTTCTGGGTGAACCCCTTTGGCATGCCCTTCAAGCACATCACCGTCGGCGACCTCGTCCTCGTCAACGCCGAGGGGCAGGTGGTCGAGGGCCGCCACCACGTCAACCAGGCCGCCTTCACCGTCCACGCCCAGGCCCACCTGGCGCGGCCCGACGTGGTCGCCGTCGCCCACTGCCACTCGCTGCACGGCCGCGCGCTCTCCACACTCGGCGAGCTCCTGGACCCGATCACCCAGGAGGCCTGCGCCTTCTACGAGACCCACGCGCTGTACGACGGCTACACCGGAGTCGTCGTCGACGCCGACGAGGGCCGCAGGATCGCGGCCGCGCTCGGCGAACACAAGGCGGTCATCCTGCGCAACCACGGCCTGCTCACCGTCGGGGACTCCGTCGATGCCGCCGCCTGGTGGTTCATCTCCATGGAACGCTCCTGCCAGGTCCAGCTGAGCGCACGGGCCGCAGGCCGACCGGTGCTGATCGGCCACAAGCAGGCGGTGCAGACCCGCGAACAGCTCGGCAGCGATCTGGTCGCGTGGATCAACTACCAGTCCCTGTGGCAGGACATCAGCCGCAGCGAACCGGACCTGCTGGCCTGACCCGGCCGTCAACCCCGGGCCGGGCCATTCACCCCCGCTGACCTGACCCCGGCAGTACGTTCGCCTCTCGGTGCGGCACAATTCGCTTGCTCTGTAAGGAAGTTCGCATGGGCCCCCAGGGGCTTCGAGGGTGGGGAAGGCGGCGTACGCGGTGGCAGTGCAGGAGGCGGGGCAGGGCGCGCACGGGGGTGGCTGCACATGCGGCGGCTGCCCGCACGGGGCGCGCGAGGGGCACCGAAGAGCCGTGGCCGCGTTCCTCACCAAGCGGGACGAACTCGCCTCCGGGCAGGGGCTGCCGGCGGCCGTCGCCCACTCGGCGAGCGCCTCACGGCAGTGGGTGTCGGACGAGCTGACGCAGTCCGCGCACACCGTCGCCGAGCGCGGCAGGGCCGAGGGCGAGGCCTGGCTGCGACGGCTCTGGACGCGCACGCTCGGCGTCGTCTGGGTCTCCTTCGGTGTGCTGCTCCTCGTCCAGGCGCTCACCGCGATCGGCGCCGGCTGGTCGGACGCGCGGACGGCCGGGCTCCTCGCGGCCCTCGTCGTGGGCGGGCTGCTGACCGGCGCGGCGTACACCCACCGGGCGCGCGGCGGGATCCTCGCGCCGGTGATCGGCGAGGACAACCGGCTCTCCACCTCGCGTGCCGTGGCCGCCGCCTGGGTGCTCCTCGTCGTCTTCGCCGTGCTCGTCCTCGCGGGCGAACTGGCCGCTGCCTCGGACCACCGGCAGCGCGACGACCTGATCGCCGGTCTCGAACTGGCCCGCGCCGCCGGTACGGTCACCGTCCTCGCCGTGGTGTGCGCCGTCGCCGTCCTGGTACGCAGGGTCGTCGGCCTGCGCGTGCTCGGCCAGCGCCTGCAGAAGGTGCGCGCGGACCGGCCGCGGGCCGCCGACCCGCTCACCGACGACGAGGGCCGCGGCAGCTTCAGCGACGCGCAGTACGTCCTGGTCAACGCCGTCGCCGTGGCCTTCGCCGCCGTACGCCTCGCGCGGCGGCCCGAGCAGCTGCCCGATCTGCCGTGGGGTCTCGCCCTGCTCGTGCTGGTGTCGGCCGCGACATACCTGGCGGGGAAGTACTCCGAAGGCGGCCGTCCCGTGATCCTCTCCGTCGTCCGCGCCCGCGAGGCCGGTGACCTCGACGCACCCATCCGCACGGGCGACGACATCGAGATCCGCGGCGCCGGCTTCGTCCCGCCCGGCGCCGGTGACGCGGACAGGCTCGCCCGCACGGTCGTCCGCATCGGCGCCGTGCACGTCCACGTGCCGCTCGTGCCCGTGCCGGGAGGCTTCACCAACCCGACCGACGCGACGCTCACCGTGCCCGTCCCCGTCGACGTCGAACCCGGCCGCGTCGACGTCCAGGTCGTCACGGCCGCGGGCGTCGAGACGAACCGCGTCACGATCGACGTCACAGACTGAACCATCGCTGCCTCCCCCCTCTCCGGATCACCCGGACCTGTGTCGTGGAATCCGCTGCACATGGGTGAGCAGCGGCGCCTCTTCGTACGTATCGTCGGAAGACGGGACCACCCGAGAGGCGGCGGAGTGCCATGGCGCACGGCATGCGTACGGACAGCCACACCCACCACGTCAGGCGTGACGACTGGCGGGACTCCGCCACCCGCTACGCCCTGCTCCCCCTACGGATCTTCCTGGGCGTCACCTTCATCTACGCCGGCCTGGACAAGCTCACCGACAGCGCCTTCATGCAGGCGAGCGGCGCAGGCTCGATCGGCGCCCAGATGGAGGGCGTCCGGGACATCTCCGCGATCCCCCCGCTCGTCGACCTGTCCCTCAAGAGCCCCGTCGGCTTCGGCTACGCCATCGCCCTGGGTGAACTGGCCGTCGGCATCGGCACACTCATCGGCCTGTTCGCCCGGGTCGCGGCGCTCGGCGGAGCGCTCATCTCGCTCAGCCTCTGGCTGACCGTCAGCTGGCACGAGACGCCCTACTACTACGGCAACGACCTGGCGTATCTGATGGCGTGGCTGCCGCTGGTGCTCGCCGGAGCCGCGGTCTTCTCCATCGACGCCCTGCGCGCCGCCCGCCGCAGGGGCGCCCCCGGGCCCTAGTCCTGCCGCTGGTCCTTGGCGCCCTGGGAGCGGCCGGCCGGGCGGGCCGCTCTCCTCGGACGTATCCCGTGGATCGCCGCCGTCACGCCCGCGAGGAACAGGCCGGCCATCACGAGCGGCAGCGCCACGAACCAGGGCGCGTCCCAGACACCGCCCGCGTCGCCCGCGTACACGACGGCGACCAACAGCAGGAACAGGCCTGCCACCAGCTTTCCGGGGTGGAACTCATGTCGTAGCACGGGTCACCTTCGCTTGTCCGACGCCGACTTCGAGGCGCAGATCTATCGTGCCGCCGTCCTTGCTGCCCGCGGGCGGCTCCAGCGTCACCTTCTTCTCCCGGCCCGGAGCGATGTCCAGGTCCTTGCCCTTGTCGTCCGGCAACACGATGTCGCCGACGCCCACCTCCGCGTCCAGCCGCACGGTGACGTCCTTCGGCACGATCACCCGGAGGTCACCCGCGCCGACCTCTGCGCCGGTCTCGAGCGTCTTCCCCTTGCCGACCTCGACCTTGCTCAGATCGAGCGTGCCCCTGCCGAGCCCCACCTCGTACTGCGGCCGGACGTCCGCCACGGCCGTGGGTATCCAGTCCGTGCGGGTGTAGTGCGTCGTGATGTTCTTCGGCAGGGCCGCCGAGGCGGCGAGGAGACCGGCGGTGAGCACCGCCAGCACGATCGATCCCGCGCCGGTGCGCCCGAGGAAGGCGCTCACCGCGATACCGAGGCCGAACACCGCCAGCGCGCACGCGAGACCGGTCTGCAACGTCGTGCCGAGCGGTTGCTCCTCCCAGGTCAGGCCGGTGCCGAGGCCGCCCGCGAGCAGGGCGAACAGGAACACCGAGCCGCCAATCCAGCGCGGCCCACTGGGCTGCGGCACCGGGTCGACCGGAGCCGTCTCCTTGCGGGGCACACCGCGATGGCCCGTCGGCTGATAGCCGATGTCGAGGCCTTCCGGGCCCCAGAAGTACCCCGAGATCCCGTCGTGCGTACCGTCCTTGACTATTGGGTCGCGCCACCATGAAGGGCCTCCGGCGACGGGTGGCGCCTTCGCCTCGGGCGGGGCGTCCGCCGCGGCCTGCGCCGCCACCTGGTCGGTGTCGAGGGTGTCGCGCTGCTGCGACCAGTACCCCGCGCCCGCGAGGAGCAGGGCCAGGACGGCGGCGAAGGTGAGCGCCCCGCCGTTGTTCAACAGAGTGAGGAAGACGCCGCAGCCGACCAGGGCGAAGAGCACCGCGGTCAGCGCCTGGCCGTCGACCCGGCCGGAGAGGAGCCTGCGCGCCTCGTTCTCCTCCTCGTCCTCGTACGGCACGAAGAGCCAGGCGAAGCCGTAGAAGACCAGGCCCAGGCCGCTGGTTATGGCGAGGACGGCGAGGCCGATGCGGAAGATCACCGGATCCATGTCGCAGTGCCGGCCGAGCCCGGCGCACACGCCGCCGAGCTTCTTCTGCCGGCGGTCGCGGCGGAACTTCCGCTCCTCCGCGGGCAGGCCCGGCGTGGAACCGCCCGGCGCGTGTCCGCCCGCGGGACCGCCCGGCTCGCCGGGCGCGGTGCGCAGGGCATCGCGGATGGCGGCCTCGGTCTCCGTCTCGGCGGGCTGCTGATCGCTCATGCGTCCATGGTGACTGCCGCAGGCCCGCCGCGGCAGTCGGGACGACCCTGGCCGAACCCTGATATCGCCCCTGAGACGCCTCGGGTCGCACCCCTGACAGGGCCGGGGCAGGGGCCGAGATCAGGGAAGTCTCGGGGGTCGACCCTGATGCTCGTACCCGAGCCCGCGTGTGAGGATCGATGACATGCCGGAAGCCGCTGCCCCGCCCATCGAGGACGTCCGACCGCTGCGCAAGCTGTATCGCAGCGGCGACGGTCGTTGGCTCGGCGGCGTCGCGCGCGGCCTGGCCGGGCACCTCGGGCTGCCCGTGATCTGGGTCCGGCTGGTCTTCGTCGGCCTGTTCACCGCGGATGGCCTCGGCGCGCTGCTCTATGCGGCGTTCTGGTTCTTCGTCCCGCTCGGTGTGGGCGGCGTCGACTCCGAGCGGCCGCCCGCGGCCTTCACTGCCGAGACCGCGCCGGACGGCCGCCGAAGACTCGTGGCCCGCAAGCCCGACAAGGGGCAGCTCGTCGCGCTCCTCGCGATGGTCGTCGTCGCCATGGTCTTCGTCGGCAATGTGGACCTGGACGGCTCGACCAAGGCCTATGTCGTCCCGACCCTGCTCGTCGCCGCCGGTGTCGCCCTCGTCTGGCGGCAGGCCGACAACGCCCGCCGGGCGCGCTGGATGGCCGTCGGCCGTCGCAGGCGCACCCTCACCATCGCCCGGTCGGCGGCCGGAGTGTTCCTGGTCGGCGCCGGCGTCTCCGGCATCTTCGTGCTGCAGGGCTCCGCCGCGCACCTCGGCGCCGTGCTGCAGGCCTCGCTCGCCGTCCTCGTCGGCATCGCGCTGCTCGCCGGCCCCTATCTCGTCCGCATGATGCAGGACCTCTCCGAGGAGCGGCTGATGCGCATCCGCGCCCAGGAGAGAGCCGAGGTCGCCGCCCATGTCCACGACTCCGTGCTGCACACCCTCACCCTGATCCAGCGCAACGCGGAGAGCGCCGGCGAGGTCCGCCGCCTCGCCCGTGCCCAGGAGCGGGACCTGCGGGCCTGGCTCTACAACCCCGAGGGCAGCGGCAAGGACGAGGACGAGGAGCCCGACACCCTCGCCGAGGCGGTCCGCCGCAGCGCCGCCGAGGTCGAGGACAAGCACGGCGTGCCCATCGAGGTCGTCGTGGTCGGCGACTGCCCGCTCGACGAGCCGCTGACCGCACAGATGCAGGCCGCGAGGGAAGCGATGGTCAACGCCGCCAAGTACGGTGGCGAGGGCGGCGCGGTGCAGGTGTTCGCCGAAGTCGAGGAGGAGACGGTGTTCGTGTCCGTCCGGGACCGCGGTCCCGGCTTCGATCTGGATTCCGTGCCGGACGACCGCATGGGCGTACGAGAATCGATCATCGGCCGCATGCAGCGCAACGGCGGCACGGCGCGGCTGCGCGCGGTGCCCGGCGGCGGCACGGAAGTCGAGCTGGAGATGGAGAGGACGGCGACGACATGAGCGACGCGACCGGGGCGAGCGAGCCCATGGAGCCGACCGGGACGGACGAGGGCGGCGGTGCGGGCGGGCGTCGCGTGCGAGTCGTCCTGGTCGACGACCACCGGATGTTCCGTACCGGAGTGCAGGCGGAGATCGGCCGGACCGACATCACCGGCGTCGAGGTCGTCGGCGAGGCCGCCGACGTCGACCAGGCGGTCACGGTCATCACGGCCACCCGGCCGGAGGTCGTCCTCCTGGACGTGCACCTGCCGGGCGGCGGTGGCGTGGAAGTCCTGCGCCGCTGCTCGCCGTTGATGGCCGACGCGGAGAGCCCGGTGCGCTTCCTCGCGCTGTCGGTCTCCGACGCCGCCGAGGACGTCATCGGCGTCATCCGGGGCGGAGCCCGCGGCTATGTCACCAAGACCATCACCGGCACCGACCTGGTGGACTCCATCTTCCGTGTGCAGGACGGGGACGCGGTGTTCTCGCCGCGCCTCGCCGGGTTCGTCCTGGACGCCTTCGCATCGACGGACGCGCCGCCGATCGACGAGGACCTGGACCGCCTCACGCAGCGCGAGCGGGAGGTCCTGCGGCTCATCGCGCGTGGTTATGCGTACAAGGAGATCGCCAAGCAGCTCTACATCTCCGTGAAGACGGTCGAGTCGCACGTGTCGGCCGTCCTGAGGAAGCTGCAGCTCTCCAACCGCCATGAGCTGACGCGATGGGCGACGGCGCGACGGCTGGTCTGACCGGACGACGGACGGGGGAGTCGGCTCAGGCCACGCGCGTGGCTCCCGCGAACGGCATCTGGTCGATGGGTGCGAGCCGCACCGGGGCGCTCGGGTTCGGGGCGTGGATCATCTGGCCGTTGCCGACGTAGAGGCCGACGTGGCTGATGCCGGAGTAGAAGAACACCAGGTCGCCGGGGCGCAGCTCGGAGCGGGAGACGCGCTCGCCCGAGGCGATCTGGGCGTAGGTGGTGCGGGGCAGTGCGACGCCCGCCGAGCGGTAGGCGGCCTGGGTGAGCCCCGAGCAGTCGAACGCGTTCGGGCCGGTGGCGCCCCAGACGTAGGGGCTGCCGATGGCCTTGTACGCGTAGGAGACGGCGGACGCGGCGCGGGCGTTGGGGGCCTTGGCGGCGACCGGGGACGCGGCACGGGTGTCCGCGCGGGAGGCGCGGTCGTCTGCTTCGCGGCCGGTGAGTTCCGCGCGCTGCTCGGCGGTGAGCCGGGACAGCAGCCGTTTCGCCTCGCCGAGCTTCCTGGTGATCGTCTTCTTGTGCTTGTCCAGCTCCGCCTGGCGTGCGCGGAGGGCGGTCAGCCGTTCGTCGGCCGCGCCGCGCAGCCGGTCCATCTCCCGGACCTGCTTCCGCACATCGCGGACGGCGAGGGCCTGGCGGCTGCCGGCCCGGTCGGCGCGTGCCGCGCGGTCCAGGAACTGTTCGGGGTCGGAGGAGAGCGCGAGCTGCACGGAGGGGTCGATGCCGCCTGCGCGGTACTGCGCGGCGGCGTATGAACCGAGGCTGTTGCGGGCGGTGTTGAGCTTCTCCGTCTTGCGGGCCGCAGTGTCGCGCAGTTCGCGGAGCGATTTTTCGGCCTTCTCGGCCTTCTCCTTCGCGCCGTTGTACTTCTCGGTGGCTGTCTCCGCCTCGCGGTAGAGCGCGTCGACCCTGGACTTCACCTCGGCGGGGCTGAGCCGGGGGTCCGCGTGTCCCGTGCCGTCCAAGGCGGTCACCGACGCGGCTCCGGCGAGGGCGAGGGTTGCGGCGGTGCGGGCCGTGCTGCCGCTGAGCGAGCGCTGTCTGGGCTTGCGGTGCGCTGCCACGAAGTGGGGCTCCTTACGTGTCCGGCGGCGGCCCGCACAGGGGGGACGGGCCGCCGCCGGGTTTCTCGGCGGTGGCGACCGACGGCCGTCCCGGGTCGGACGGCGGTTGGGGAGCCGGTCACCTGGTGGAGGACGCTAAACCTGGCTGTCACGGGTTGGTGAGGGATTGTGCGCAACTGGCGGAAGTGGGCGCACAGTGACCGACAACGACCGTGCCGCTCACGGGACGACGGCGGCTTGGCGCGCGGCCGCGACCGATGGCCCGTTTCCGGCTTGCCCGGCCGGAGTGTCGTGCTACGGGGGCGCCTGCCGCACCCGGCCTGAGGCCCGGCTAGGCTCCGGCCCCATGGACCTACTCATCCATCTCTTCGTCGGCCTGCACATCATCGGAATCGCCTCGCTCCTGGGCGGCTTCCTGACCCAGATGAAGCAGATGGGCCAGGGCACCGCGCGCTTCAGCCCCGGCATGCTGCACGGCGCGTTGATCATGCTCGTCACCGGTGTGGTTCTGGTGGGCCTCAACCAGGCGGACGACAACACGGTCAACAACGTCAAGATCGGCATCAAGCTGGCCCTGCTGATCGTGATCCTCGCGCTGGTCTATGTGAAGCGGGACGAGGAAAAGGTCGACAAGGGCATGTTCGGTGCGGTCGGCCTGCTGACCACGGCGAACATCTTCATCGCGGTGCTGTGGACCTGAGTTCTATGCGAACAGGCCACTGCCGCGGAGGGATGACGGGTGTCGTGAGGGCGGGCATGATGGTCGCCATGGTCAACACACGAAAGGCCCATGCCTCGTAGGCGCCCTTCGCAGGTCCGTCGTGACCTGCCACGACCCTTACGGCAATGGGAACGAAGAGCCACGGTGCCCGGCTTGTCGTCCCGTGTACTGGCGGAGATCGCTCGCATCGAGCGGCGGCGCTTATGGATTGGCGCCACCCACGAAGCTCTGGGGCAGTGGCAGAAAATCTGTCGACGCCCTGGACGTGGCGTGATGTACACGAGGGCGACGCAGTACGACAACTGCTACCACTACGAAACAGGCGAGGACATCGGTCCCGAGCGGTGCCGGGACGTCCTGGAAACGCTCCTCCATGCCCTTTCTTCGAGAGCCGCTCGAGACCTGCGGGCGCTCATTGAGCCGCTCGACGAGCAGTTCCTGAGGCGAACCGTGAAAGATCCGTTCGCGCCGCCGGATGCGCCGTGGTGGATGAGCCGAGTCAAGCGCCCGTGAGCCCGCGTGGCCCGCATCCGGGGAGGATGCGGGCCACGCGCGCGTAGAGGGTGTCTCGGGCCCTGGGAGGGGGTTCGTTCTCAGGCGGGGCGGACCACGCTGTGGATCGGCATGTAGTAGATCGACTCGACGCGGACGTTCGCGCCCGGCTTCGGGGCGTGGATCATCTTGCCGTTGCCGATGTAGATCCCCACGTGACTGATGTCGTCGTAGAAGAACACCAGGTCACCCGGCTTGGCGTCGGCGGTCTTCACGGTCGTGCCGACCTTCACCTGGTCCCACGTGGTGCGCGGCAGGGAGATCCCCGCGGCCTTCCACGCGTCCTGCGTGAGTCCGGAGCAGTCGTAGGAGTCGGGGCCGGTGGCGCCCCAGACGTACGGCTTGCCGATCTGGGCCTCCGCGAAATCGATGACCTTCGCGGCCTTGGTGGCGTAGCTGCCGTCGGTGCTTCCCGAGCCCGAACCGGAGCCTGAACCGGAGCCCGAGCCCGAGCCTGATCCCGTGTCGGAGCCAGATCCGGAGCCAGATCCGGAGCCGGAACCGGAACCCTGGCCGGCCTCGCGCTCCTTCTCCCGCTGCGCCGCCTCCTCGGCCTTCCGCTCCCGCTCCGCCTCCGCGGCCTGCTCACGGGCCAGCCTCTCGGCCTTGCGTTTGGCCTCCTGCTTCTTCTTCCGCTCGATCTCCGCGAGCCGCGCCTTCTCCTCGGCGGTCAGCTTCGAGAGGAGCTCACGCGCGTCACCCAGCTTCTTCTGGACGGTCCGCTTGCTCGTCCTCAGGTCGTCCCGCGAGTCGCTCAGCGTCTCGAGGCTCTTCGCGGCCTTCGTGCGCTGCTTGGTCGCCGACGCCTGCTGCGCCTGGTAGTCGTCGACCGCCTTCTTCTGGCGCGTGGTGAGCCGGTCCGCCAGGTGGTTCTGGTCGAAGTAGCCCTGCGGATCGTCGGCGAGCATCATCGTGGCCGTCTCGGAGACGGCGCCGGTGCGGTACTGGGCGGCGGCGAACGAGCCGAGCTCCTCGCGCGCGTCGTTCAGCTCGTCCGTGCGTGTGGCCACGTCGTCGAGCAGACGGTCGACCTTCTTGCGCTGCTTGTCGGTGCGCTCCTTGGCCGAGTTGTACTTCTGGGTGGCCACGCCGGCCTGCCGGTAGAGCTCGTCGACCTTCTTCTGGACCTCTTCGAGGCTGGGCTTCGTCGGCGCGGAGGGCGCCGCCTGCGCGCTCTGTGCCAGGAGGGCGACGGAGGTGAGGGCTGCCGTCGTGATGCCGACGGCGGGGGCCGTGCGTATGCCGGCTGTACGGGTCCGCGGCTTGCGGTGCGACGCCAAGGGAGGCGACTCCTTCCGTAGACCGCCTACCGGGTTAGCTGTCGGGTTCGGGCGGGTGGTTCGGAAGGCTGCCCTACAGTCCCGTACTTCGTACGGGACCGATTCACCCCAAGGTTCTGGTGGGTCCCCGGCTCCGAACGTGTCGGACTCGGCGGAGGCCACCCGTTCCCGGCGGGGTTCGCCGGTGGGAGGGCGAGTGGCCCGCCGGGCACGCTAGCCAACCCGTGTGGCTCCTGTGAAGGTTGATGTTCGATATGCCCGATACATTTTCGTGACTTTACGAGACCCTTGACGCGGACACGATGGAGACACGGAGAGACGTAGCGGATCGTGATCGTCCGTGAGCGCGGAGTGGGAAGTCCGGGGTGTGTCCGGAACCCGCAGCGGGTTGTCAGTGGGGCCGCCTAGACTCGGGAGGCGATGAGCAGCCTCTTTGATGACAGCTTCCTGGCGGACCTGCAGCCCTCCCGGGCCGCGGACGAAGCGCCCCCGCCGCCGCCCGAGGACAGCGCTCCGGAGCCCATTCCGGACGACTTGTTCGACGGGAAGTTCGACGCGCCCATGACCCGCGAGTCGCACTACCGCGACGGTGCCCCGCGCCCGGTCATCGACCCGGCGTCCCTCCTCGACGGGCTGAACGAGAACCAGCGCGCGGCCGTCGTGCACGCCGGCTCCCCGCTGCTCATCGTGGCCGGCGCCGGCTCCGGCAAGACCCGGGTGCTGACCCACCGCATCGCGTACCTCCTCGCCGAGCGCGGCGTGCACCCGGGCCAGATCCTCGCGATCACCTTCACGAACAAGGCCGCGGGCGAGATGAAGGAGCGCGTCGAGCAGCTCGTCGGCCCCCGGGCGAACGCGATGTGGGTCTCCACCTTCCACAGCGCCTGCGTCCGCATCCTGCGCCGCGAGTACAAGAAACTGGGCTTCACCTCCTCCTTCTCGATCTACGACGCCGCGGACTCCAAGCGCCTCATGGCCCTGGTCTGCCGCGACCTGGACCTCGACCCGAAGAAGTTCCCGCCGAAGTCCTTCAGCGCCAAGATCTCGAACCTGAAGAACGAGCTGATCGACGAGGAGGACTTCGCCGGGCAGGCCGCCGACGGCTTCGAGAAGACCCTCGCCCAGGCCTACGCGATGTACCAGTCCCGCCTCCGCGAGGCGAACGCGCTGGACTTCGACGACCTGATCATGACGACGGTCCACCTGCTGCGCGCCTTCCCGGACGTCGCCGAGCACTACAGGCGCCGCTTCCGGCACGTCATGGTCGACGAGTACCAGGACACCAACCACGCCCAGTACGCCTTGGTGCGCGAGCTCGTCGGCCCCTCCGGAGGCGACGAGGACGACCCGGCCGAGCTGTGCGTCGTGGGTGACGCGGACCAGTCGATCTACGCCTTCCGCGGCGCCACCATCCGCAACATCCTCCAGTTCGAGGAGGACTACACCGACGCGACGACGATCCTCCTGGAGCAGAACTACCGCTCCACACAGACGATCCTCACCGCGGCGAACGCGGTCATCGAGCGGAACGAGAGCCGCCGCCCCAAGAACCTCTGGACCAACCAGGGCGCGGGCGCCCGCATCACCGGATACGTCGCCGACACCGAGCACGACGAGGCCCAGTTCGTCGCCGACGAGATCGACCGCCTCACCGACGCGGGCGAGGCCAAGGCCGGCGACGTCGCGATCTTCTACCGGACGAACGCCCAGTCCCGTGTCTTCGAAGAGATCTTCATCCGCGTCGGCCTGCCCTACAAGGTCGTCGGCGGCGTCCGCTTCTACGAGCGCAAGGAGGTCCGCGATGTGCTGGCCTACCTGCGTGTTCTCGCCAACCCCGAGGACGCGGTCCCGCTGCGCCGCATCCTGAACGTGCCGAAGAGGGGCATCGGCGACCGCGCCGAAGCCATGATCGACGCGCTCTCGCAGCGAGAGAAGATCTCCTTCCCGCAGGCCCTGCGCCGCGTCGACGAGGCGTACGGAATGGCGGCCCGCTCCACCAACGCCGTCAAGCGTTTCAACACGCTCATGGAGGAGCTGCGGACCATCGTCGAGTCCGGCGCGGGTCCGGCCGTCGTCCTGGAAGCCGTGCTCGAACGGACCGGGTACCTCGCCGAGTTGCAGGCCTCGACCGACCCGCAGGACGAGACGCGCATCGAGAACCTCCAGGAGCTCGCCGCCGTCGCGCTGGAGTTCGAGCAGGACAACAGCGCAGCTGCCGCCGAGGGCGAGGAGGGGGCCGCCCCGGCCGGCACGCTCTCCGACTTCCTGGAGCGCGTCGCCCTGGTCGCCGACTCCGACCAGATCCCCGACGAGGAGGACGACGGCTCCGGAGTCATCACGCTCATGACCCTGCACACCGCCAAGGGCCTCGAATTCCCCGTGGTGTTCCTGACCGGCATGGAGGACGGCGTCTTCCCGCACATGCGCGCCCTCGGGCAGGTCAAGGAGCTGGAGGAGGAGCGCCGCCTCGCGTACGTCGGCATCACACGCGCGCGTGAACGGCTCTATCTGACGCGGTCCTCGATGCGCAGCGCCTGGGGCCAGCCGTCGTACAACCCGCCGTCGCGTTTCCTCGAGGAGATCCCGGACACGCACCTGGACTGGAAGCGGACCGGCTCGATGGGCGCGCCCGCGTCGTCCGGGCCCGTCGCGGGAATCGCCTCGACGCTGTCCTCCTCGCGCTCGCGTTCCGGCGGGGCGCAGGGCTTCGCCACGCGCCGCGCGTCGGAGAAGCCGGTGGTGTCGCTCGCCGTCGGCGACCGGGTCACGCACGACCAGTTCGGCCTCGGGACCGTGGTCGGGGTGAAGGGGACGGGTGCGAACGCCGAGGCGACGGTGGACTTCGGAGAGCCCAAGCCGAAGCGTCTGCTGCTGAGGTACGCGCCGGTGGAGAAGCTCTGACGTCTGGGGTGGCGGTCGGAGAGTGACCCCAGGGGGTTACGTCGGGTCGAGGCCGTGGCTGCGCAGCCACGGCAGCGGGTCGATCGCCGAGCCGCCGCCGGGCCGCACCTCGAAGTGGAGGTGCGGTCCTGTGGAGTTGCCGGAGTTCCCGGAGAAGGCGATGGGTTCGCCCGCCTTCACTGGACCGCTGGAGATCTTGTGCGTGGAGAGGTGGCAGTACCACGTCTCCGTGCCGTCCTTGGCGGTGACGATCGCCATGTTGCCGTAGGCGCTGTTCCACTTCGTCGACACGGTGCCGTCGGTCGCGGCGAAGACTTCCGAGCCGTACGACACCGGGAAGTCGATGCCGGAGTGCGCGGACATCCAGTTGACGCCCGCCTGGCCGTAGTAGGCGCTCAGGCCGTGCTGCTTCACCGGCAGAGCGAACTTGGGGCGCAGCCGCTCCTTGCGCGCCGCCTCGGCTGCCGCCTTCTTCTGGGCGGCCACCTTCTCCGCCTTGAGGTCGATGCGTTCCTGTGTGCGGCTCGCGCGGTCCGCGAAGTCGCCAGCGTCGGCGGAGAGGTTCGCCAGCTGGGTGTCCAGCTTGTTGTTGGCGGCAGAGGGCTGCACGGACGTGGCGTCCGGAGCCGATGCCGCCGTTTCCTTCTTCTCGTCGTCCCCGCCGAAGCTGCCCACGGAGGCGGCGGCCACACCGGCGACGCCCATCACGCAGGCCGAGGGCACCGCGACGGTGAACAGGGCGGAGCGCTTGGCGGGGCTACGGCGGCGGGTCCTGGAGCGGCCGCCGTCGGCACCGCCGCTCTTTCCGCGGGAGGCGCGGGAAGAGCGGGGTGCGGCGCTCCGGGAGTCCGCGGCGGCCGGTTCGGTATCCGTGGTCCCGTACGCGGCGTCGGCGTCCGCGTCGAGCGCGTACTGGTCGAGGTCGGGCTGCTCCGCCTCGTGCGGCGGGGCCGCGTCGTGCGGGTCGTACGCGCTCGTGTCGAAGGTCTGCGTGTCCCACTCGCCGGTCTGGGGCGTCTGATCCCAGGCGGCGGTGTCCCACTGGCCCGTGGAGTCGGGGCCCGGCTGCGCGGGGATGTCGGCGAGCTGCTGGTAGCCACCGGTCGACCACATGGACGCGGTGTCGTAGCTGCCGGTGTCGTACGTCTCGGCGTAGTACTGCGCGGCGTACGGGTCCTCGGCGAGCGTCGTCCGCTGGGGCGGGGCCGTGGTGGCCGTGGTGGTCTCCCACTGGCCCGTGTCGTGCCCGGTGCCGGGCATGTCACCGAAGAGCGGGTCGGTGGCGAAAGTACCGGTGTCGAAGCTTCCGGTCTCGAAGCTTCCGGTGTCGAAACCGGTGGTGGCGAAGGTGCCGGTGGAGTAGCTGTCGTAGCCGTAGCCGCCGTGCTGGGCGCTCTGTTGGTCGTACGTCGGGTAGTGCGGTTGGTCGGCGCCGGGTGCCGAGGACGGGGGAGTCGAGCTCCCCGACGGGTGACGGTCGTTCACCAACTTCTCTTTCGCCTCGGCAGCAGGGGCAGAGCAGTGCGGCGACTGTACCCGGCGGTATACGGGCGCGACAATCTTCGGCAGGTTTCACGGTTTCAGGAAACGGGCATTCGGCCGCCTTTCGGGGGACTGTGGGCACAGCCTTGGCTCTGCGTTCGAGGTCCGTTCGATAGACGCGGAGGTGAATGGGGGCGTGGGAGTGGAAAGTGACGGATGAGGTGCGCCCCGGTCAGGCGACCGTCAGTCCGCTCGGCGCGCTCTTGGCGTCGGCTCCCGGATTCGCCAGGTCGAGTGCCTGGCGTATGCCGTTCGCGACGGCGGGGTGCACGGGCAGCGCGAGATGACCGATGCCGGTCACGCGTACGTTCTGCGCGAGGAGGTCGGGGTGGTCGACGCAGGCCGTCTCCAGCGGGTCCATGATCTGGTCCAGGTCGCTCCAGAAACTCACGAACTGCGTGCGGCAGTCCGGTGCCGGCTCCTTGAGTTCCTGGATCACTTCGGAGCCCGGGCGCATCTGCCGGACGATCGGGTGGGCGTCCGCGAGCGGCACGACGCGGGTGCCGGCGTGCGGGGTGCCGAGCGTGACCAGCGTGCGGACGCGTGCGTCACCGTCGAGCCGCTGTACGTAGTAGCGGGCGATCAGGCCGCCGAGGCTGTGCCCGACGATGTCCACCCGGGCGTGTCCCGTGCGCTCGCAGATCTCTTCGATGTGGCGGCCGAGCAGCTCGGCGGCGACGCGGATGTCGCAGGTCAACGGGGAGTAGTTGAGGGTCTCGACCCGGCGGCCGTGTTGGGAGAGCGCGCGGCGCAGCAGTACGAAGACGGAGCGGTTGTCGATGAAGCCGTGCAGGAGCAGGACTGGAGGCCTGCCGTCCGGGGGGAGACGGGGCGCGCCGGCGGGCGGCTGGATCGGGGCCGACCTGCGCTCCTGGGCGATGCCCGAGGGGTACAGGAGCAGGTGGCCCGCGAGGATCGTCAGCTCCAGAGCGGTCGCTTTCAGCAGGGCCACGGAGAGGCCGGCCACTTTGGCCGGCAGGGCGGGGAGGGACGGCAGGGCGGGGAGAGACGGGAGAGACGCGAGGGACGGGAGGGGCAGGAGGGATGGGAGCGCCGGGAGTGGGGTCAGGCCGAGGATCTTCGGCAGCAGCGAACCGAGTGGACGAAAGGGCCGGGCCCCTGCGTGGGCCTTCGTGACCGGCATCGTCGACCTCCCGTTTGGCGCACGGAAGGGAGGCTCTGTCCCCCGTGTGCCCTAGGGGGAGTCGTGGTCGAGGAGTCGGCTGTGCGATGGCGATCCCGGCCACCGCGCTGCGGTGACTCCGTGCCCCCGTTGCATCGCCGATGCGCGGTGTCACCACGCCGTGCGGCTGCCGGCGCGGTGGACCGGCGTCTCGTTGCGGCTCCCCTCGCGCCTGGTCCGGATGCGGAGCGTGAACCCCTGGGTTGCGGACGGGCGCGCAGCGAATGTGTCCCACGTGTGATTTCCCCCTCGCTCTCCACCGCGAAACTGCCGCTTGCGCGATGCTGGGGATAACGTTCGTTCACTTCCCCGGCCGGTGCGGTGCGGGGTATCTGTGCCGGGGACAGACTGTTGTCGGTACGGATATCGGTACATGGAGGCAGTGATGGGTGTGGCAGCCGGGCCGATCCGCGTGGTGGTCGCCAAGCCGGGGCTCGACGGGCACGATCGCGGGGCCAAGGTGATCGCGCGGGCGTTGCGTGACGCCGGTATGGAGGTCATCTACACCGGGCTGCACCAGACGCCCGAGCAGGTGGTGGACACCGCGATCCAGGAGGACGCCGACGCGATCGGCCTCTCCATCCTCTCCGGAGCGCACAACACGCTGTTCGCGCGCGTGTTGGAGCTCTTGAAGGAACGGGACGCGGAGGACATCAAGGTGTTTGGTGGTGGCATCATCCCGGAGGCGGACATCGAACCGCTGAAGGAGAAGGGCGTCGCGGAGATCTTCACGCCCGGGGCCACCACCACGTCGATCGTGGAGTGGGTTCGGGGGAACGTGCGACAGGCCGCCTGAGCACTTCCCCATCGCTCGCTCGCTCGCCCGTCGCGGTCCGTGTCGTATCGGTGGGCGTCATGGCGGTGGGGGAAGTTCGTCGCGTATCGCCGCGCGTAGGCGCAGGGTGGTGACCAGGCGCTGGAACGCTTCCGACCAGTAGCTTCCCGCGCCGGGTGACGCGTCCTCCGATTCGTCGGGGAGCGCGGTGAGCGCTTCCAGGCGGACCGCCTCGGCCGGGTCCAGACAGCGCTCGGCCAGGCCCATCACTCCGCTGAAGCTCCACGGGTAACTGCCCGCGTCGCGCGCGATGTTCAGGGAGTCGACCACGGCCCGCCCAAGAGGGCCGGCCCAGGGGACCGCGCAGACGCCGAGCAGTTGGAACGCCTCCGACAGGCCGTGTGCCGCTATGAACCCCGCCACCCAGTCCGCGCGCTCAGCGGCCGGCAGGGAGGCGAGCAGTTTGGCTCGCTCGGCGAGCGACACGGCGCCCGGACCCGCCGCGTCGGGTGAGGCGGGGGCGCCCAGGAGCGCTCTGGACCAGGCGACGTCACGTTGACGTACGGCCGCGCGGCACCACGCGGCGTGCAGTTCGCCCCGCCAGTCGTCGGCCACGGGGAGCGCCACGATCTCCGTGGGGGTGCGGTTGCCGAGCCGGGGCGGCCAGGTGGCGAGCGGGGCCGATTCCACGAGCTGGCCGAGCCACCAGGAGCGCTCGCCCCGCCCGGCGGGGGGCTTCGGGACGACGCCGTCCCGCTCCATGCCCGCGTCGCACTCGTGCGGCGCCTCGACGGTGAGGGTCGGTGTGTGCGATGTGTGGTCGATGGCCACGCAGGAGGCGGCACGTGCCGACATCCGGCCTGCCAGAGCCGATTCGGGGAGCGCGGACAGCAGTTCTGCCGCTGTGGCGCGGACGTTCCGGCTGCGGTCCGTGAGGGCCTGCTCCAGGAAGGGTTCGTCCGCGGCGGAGAGGCCCGTGCGCAGCGAGTCGAGGAACATCAGCCGGTCCTCCGCCCGCTCCGTCGGCCAGGTGGAGGCGAGCAGGTCGAGGGCCATGCGGGCGTCGTCCGCGCGCAGCGCGGTGAGGAGCGCCACGCGCTCGGCGAAGAGGCCCTCCTCCCAGAGCTGCCTGACTCTCTCTGCGTCGCCGGTGGACGGGAGCGCCACGCCGCCTCCCGGGGTGGCGCGGAGTGCGAACTTCCAGTCGGGGTTCAGGCGGGCCAGCCAGAGCGCTCTGGGGCCCGCGAAGGTGAGTGCCTGGGGGCGCAGGTCCGTGCGGCCGCGGGCGGCGTTCAGGAGGGCGGGCAGGAGCTCCGGTGGTGCGCCGTAGCCTCGCGCGTTGGCCAGGGCCAGCCACTGGGGCAGGAGCTCCATCAGGTCGGGTGCGGAGCCGCGGCGGCCGCCGCTGCCGGTGCCGGGCTGGTCGGTGAGCAGCGTCGCGAGCCTGCGTCCGGCCGCCGGCGGCACCTGTGGCCTGGGGTCGTCCGCGGCGGGCTCGGGTGGCGTGGCGGCCGCGGCCGGGCGCAGGCCCGCCCTGCGGCGCACCGTCTGCACCGCCGCCGCGTCCAGGAGGGCGAGTGGCGCCTCCTTGCCGTGGGCGTGGAGGGCGGCCGGCAGCGCGCGGCGGTCGGTGCCCAGCAAGGCTGCCGTGACCAGGTCGTCCCAGGCAGGGGCGGGGGGTGGAGTGGGCATGCGTGTCTCCTGGTGTGCGGTTGTCCCCAGGTGTGCGTTGGTCACCAGCTGTGTGGTTGGCCTCTGGCATGTGTTTGTCCTCTGGCGTGCGGTTGTCAGCACAGCGACACCGGATGCCGTGAGTCCTTCTGCCAGGCCGTGAGCGGGGTGAAGCCCTTATGGCCGCACTCGCCGAACACCGTCAGCGGTGCCCCTCCGGAGAGGGAGACCAGACGCCATAGGCCTGGCCTGGATATGGCGGCTGGGGACAGGGGGAGGGCGGTGGTGCCCTCGGAGTCCGTCAGTTGCCAGGAGTCTTCGTGCGGGGTCGGTATCACCTCGACGAGCGTGACGGGCCAGGACTCCAGCCATGGGTCGCCGAGCAGCGCCTCGCCGTATCGGGCGGTGGCCTCTTCCGTCCGTACGCCCGGGGGGCGGTGTGCGGTGGGTGTCGGCGCCGCGAACTGTTCGCCCAGGTCCGCGCGCGGCTGGGACGCGCCCGGATAGGCGGTCACCTCGGCGTCGAGCGCGAGGCCCACCGGGAGGGCGAGCGTGGGTGCGCGGCCCGCCGCGCCGTACGAGAGGAGCAGCGCGGTGCGGCCGGATTCCGTGCCGTACAGCCATATGCGGCGTGTGGTGAGCCTGCTGTCCGACGTGTCGTACTGGGCGAGGACCAGCCAGTGGTCCCGCAACGGTGGGCCCTCCGGGTGCGCGGGCAGGCCGACGTGCGAGCGCACGGTGGCCGCAAGATCGGCCGGCAGCCGGTCGCGGTGGAGCCAGCCCTGGTCGAGGAGGTGGAGCAGCGCGCACTCCTCCAACAGGCGCGCGGGCCAGCCGGGGCCGGAGGACGGAATCGCACCCAATTCCCTTACCCGAGCGGCGAGTCCCGGCGCCTGCGCGTCGACCATGCGGGCCGCCGTCTCCTCCCACGCGCCGTACCCCGCCTGCTCGGCCGAGGCGGTGCCGCTGCGGAGCAGGTCGGACAGGCGCTGCTCCAGCTCCGACGCCCCCGCGGTGATCCGCTCGGCCCGCTTCTCGGCTCTTCTACGCGCCGCCTCCGGGTCTGCCGCGGCCGCGGGCGCCGCAGCCGGACTCCGCTTGCCCTCGGCCTTTCTGCGGCGTGACGCGAGCCATTCCTCGGCCCAGAGCGGCGGTTCCCCGCCTTCCGGCACGGTGCCGTCCGCGCCCGCCCAGACCAGCAGCAGCCCCAGCGCGTGCTTGCACGGGAACTTGCGGCTCGGACAACTGCACTTGTACGCCGGGCCCGCTGTGTCCGCGATGTCGACGACCGTCTGATACGGCTTGCTGCCACTGCCCTTGCACAGCCCCCACACCGTCCCCTCGCCAGAACTGCCCGCCTCCGACCATGGGCCGGCGACGCCGAGTTTGCTTCCCGCCTTGCGTGACGGCGCGTCAGGAGCCAGTGCCAGCACCTGATCCGCCGTCCAGCGCACCCCCTGCTGAGTCATGTCTCGAAGGTATGCGCAGCCACTGACAATCGGGCCGGTTGCGGGTGTTTGTACAGGTCAGCGGCTTGCGGAGGGTGATTGTCAGTGGCGTGGTGCACCGTGGAGACATATCCGGGCCAGATGCGGCCCGGACGAGCTGGAGGGGGATCGCTCCATGACCGTTTCCGTCGACTCGACGACGTCCGCGACCGCGAATCCGTCGGGCGCCCTGCGGCCGCACGCCGAGCACGTCTTCGCCGCCGAACTGGCCGCGCTCGCCGCCCAGGACGACCGGCCGAGGCCGCAGCGGTGGAAGCTCTCGCCGTGGGCCGTCGCCACCTATCTGCTCGGCGGCACCCTGCCCGACGGCGCGGTGATCACGCCGAAGTACGTCGGGCCGCGACGCATCGTCGAGGTCGCCGTCACCACCCTCGCCACCGACCGTGCCCTGCTGCTGCTCGGCGTCCCCGGCACCGCCAAGACATGGGTGTCCGAGCACCTCGCGGCGGCCGTCAGCGGCGACTCGACCCTGCTCGTCCAGGGCACCGCGGGCACACCCGAGGAAGCCATCCGGTACGGCTGGAACTACGCCCAGCTGCTCGCGCACGGCCCCAGCCGCGACGCCCTCGTGCCCAGCCCCGTCATGCGGGCGATGGCGGAGGGCATGACGGCACGCGTCGAAGAGCTGACCCGCATCCCGGCCGACGTGCAGGACACGCTGATCACGATCCTGTCGGAAAAGACGCTGCCCATCCCGGAGTTGGGGCAGGAGCAGCAGGCCGTGCGCGGCTTCAACCTCATCGCCACGGCCAACGACCGCGACCGCGGGGTCAACGACTTGTCGAGCGCCCTGCGCCGCCGCTTCAACACCGTCGTCCTGCCGCTGCCCGAGAGCGCCGACGCCGAGGTCGACATCGTCTCGCGGCGCGTCGACCAGATCGGCCGCTCCCTCGACCTGCCCACGGGCCCGGAAGGTATCGACGAGATACGCCGTGTCGTCACCGTCTTCCGCGAGCTCCGCGACGGCGTGACGGCCGACGGGCGTACGAAACTGAAGTCGCCCAGCGGCACGCTGTCCACGGCCGAGGCGATCTCCGTCGTCACCAACGGGCTCGCGCTGGCCACTCACTTCGGGGACGGCGTCCTGCGCCCCGGTGATGTCGCGGCCGGCATCCTCGGCGCCGTCGTGCGTGACCCGGCGGCGGACCGTGTCATCTGGCAGGAGTACCTGGAGGCGGTCGTGCGGGAGCGCGACGGGTGGAAGGACTTCTACCGCGCGTGCCGCGAGGTGAGCGCATGACGAGGGCGTTGGAACCGCTGCTGCTCGGGGTGCGGCACCACGGGCCGGGCTCCGCGCGTGCGGTGCGGGCGGCGCTCGACGCGGGGCGGCCCGACGCCGTGCTCGTGGAGGGCCCGCCCGAGGCCGACGCCCTGGTGCGGCTCGCCGCCGACGAGGGGATGCGGCCGCCGGTGGCGCTGCTCGCCCATGTCGTGGACCAGCCGGGCCGTTCGGCGTTCTGGCCGCTCGCCGAGTTCTCTCCGGAGTGGGTTGCCATCAAGTGGGCCCTGGGGCGGGGGGCGACGGTGCGTTTCATCGATCTGCCCGCGGCTCACTCACTCGCTCTGCGTACGGAGGCGGAAGAGGGCGTCGAGGAGGCGCCCCTGGGGGAGGAGGGGGGTGGTGCCGAGGTGCCGCTTGGGGAGGAGGGCGGCGGTGGGGAGGACGGGAGCGCGGGGGACGTGCGGATCGATCCCATCGGCGTCCTGGCCGAGACCGCGGGGTACGACGACCCTGAGCGCTGGTGGGAGGACGTCGTCGAGCACCGGGGGGCGGACGGTGACGCGTTCGCGCCGTTCGAGGCGCTGGGCGACGCGATGGGGGCGCTGCGCGAGGCCTACGGGGACGGCGGGCACGACCGTGACCTGGTGCGCGAGGCGTACATGCGACTCCAGGTCCGCGCCGCGCAGAAGGAGTTCGGGCCCGAGCGGGTCGCCGTGGTGTGCGGGGCCTGGCACGTCCCCGCGCTGCAGCGGAAGGTCACCGTGGCCGCCGACCGGGCGCTGCTCAAGGGGCTGCCCAAGGTGAAGGCCGAGATGACGTGGGTGCCGTGGACCCACCGCAGGCTGTCCCGCGCCAGCGGGTACGGCGCGGGGATCACCTCGCCCGGTTGGTACGGGCATCTGTTCGGCGCGCCCGACCGGCCCGTCGAGCGGTGGATGACGAAGGTCGCGGGGCTGTTGCGCGACGAGGGCATGCTCGTCTCGTCCGCGCACGTCATCGAGGCGGTGCGGCTCGCCGACACGCTGGCCGCGATGCGGGGGCGGCCGCTGGCCGGACTGACCGAGACGACCGACGCCGTGCGTGCGGTGATGTGCGACGGCTCCGATGTGCCGCTCGCGCTCGTGCACGACAAGCTCGTCGTGGGCGATGTGCTGGGCGAGGTGCCCGAGTCGGCGCCCGCGGTGCCGCTGCAGCGGGACCTCACGCGGTTGCAGCGCACGCTGCGGCTCAAGCCGGAGGCGGCGGAGCGGGAGCTGGAGCTCGACCTCCGCAAGGAGACGGACGCCGCGCGCAGCAGACTGCTGCACCGGCTGCGGCTGCTCGGCGTCCACTGGGGGGAGCCGGCTGTGTCCCGGGGGAGCACGGGGACGTTCCGGGAGACCTGGCGGCTGCGGTGGGAGCCGGAGCTCTCCGTGCGGGTCGCGGAGGCGGGGGTGTGGGGGACCACGGTCCTCGCCGCGGCCTCGGGCAAGGCCTCGTCCGACGCGGTCGACGCCTCGGCACTCGCCGAGGTCACCGCGCTCGCCGAGCGGTGTCTGCTGGCCGAGCTGCCGGACGCCCTGCCCGTGGTGATGCGGGTGCTGGCGGACCGGGCGGCGCTGGACGCGGATGTCGGGCACCTCGCGCAGGCGTTGCCCGCGCTGGTGCGGTCCCTTCGGTACGGGGATGTCCGGGGGACCGGCACGGAGGCTCTCGGCGGGGTGGCCCTGGGGCTCGCCGAGCGGATCTTCGTGGGGTTGCCGCCCGCGTGCGCGGGGCTGGACGCGGAGGCGGCCGTGGAGATGCGGGGGCATGTGGACGCCGTTCACGGGGCGGTGGGGCTGCTCGGCGACATCAGCCCGGGCCCGGCTGTGGGGCCGTCGCCCCGGGCTTCGGCGCCCGGGGCGGTGGACATGGCACCCGCGGCGGCGGGGCGGGGGGTGCGGGAGCGCTGGCACTCCGTGCTTCGGGTGCTGGGGCAGCGGGACACGGTCGCGGGGGTTGTACGGGGGCGGAGCGTGCGGCTGTTGCTGGACGCGGGGGCGTTGGGGGATGAGGAGGTCGCTCGGCTCATGGGGCTCGCGCTGTCCCGGGGGAGCGCGCCCGCCGAAGGGGCCGCCTGGATCGAGGGGTTCGTCGGAGGCGGTTCCGGCGGCGGGATGCTGCTGGTGCACGACGAGCGACTGCTCGGCCTGGTCGACGACTGGCTGAGCGGGGTGTCGGACAGCGCCTTCACCGACGTACTGCCGTTGCTGCGGCGCACTTTCTCGGCGTACGAACCGGGGGTGCGGCGGACGTTGGGCGAGCTGGTGAGACGGGGGCCGGCGGGGGCCGGAGCCGGGGCGGGGCGCGTGGGGAGCGGATCCGCGAGCGGGGCAGGGGGAGGCCTCCCCGGCTTCGCCGATGAGGTCGACCCCGCACGCGCGGACGCCGTGGTGCCGATCGTGCGGCTGCTGCTGGGCTTGGTGACGGAGGCAGAAGGGGGAGCGGGGGCGGGGGGCAACGGCAACGACTGTGTGGGGGTGGCGGGATGAGTGGGGTGGCTGGTGGGCGGCTGCGCCGGTGGCGGCTGGTGCTGGGTGGGGGAGGCCTCGACGGGATGGCGGTGGAGGTCAGCGGTAACGGCTGCTTGGAGGTGGCGGGGTGAGTGGGAT
>NZ_JBVITX010000002.1:319526-617226 GCF_055597165.1 Streptomyces sp. NPDC039480
GCCGATGAGTGGGTGCGGCTGCGGTGGTGGCTGGTGCTGGGTGGGGGCAGCGCCGACGGGGCCGCGGCGGGGGTTGACGGTGACGGCTGTGTGGGGGTGGCGGGGTGAGTGGGGTGGCTGGTGGGCGGCTGTGCCGGTGGCGGCTGGTGCTGGGTGGGGGAGGCCTCGACGGGATGGCGGTGGAGGTCAGCGGTAACGGCTGCTTGGAGGTGGCGGGGTGAGTGGGATGGCCGATGAGTGGGTGCGGCTGCGGTGGTGGCTGGTGCTGGGTGGGGGCAGCGCCGACGGGGCCGCGGCGGGGGTTGACGGTGACGGCTGTGTGGGGATGGCGGGGTGAGTGGGGTGGCCGATGAGTGGGTGCGGCTGTGGTGGTGGCCGGTGTTGGGGTGGGGCGGCGTCGACAGGGGCGCGGCGAGGGACTGCGGCGACGACTGTGTGGGGGTGGCGGGGTGAGTGAAGGGAACGAGGAGCGGTTGCGGCGGTGGCGGCTTGTGTTGGGTGGGGGTGGCGCCGACGGGACGGGGTGTGCGCTCGGCGGGCGGGATGCGGCGATGGATGGTGCGCTCTCCGCGTTGTACGGGGGAGGGGGTGAGAAGGACGGCCGGGGGAGGGAGCGTTCGGCGGGGCTCGGGGCGTCGGCGCCGTCCGTGGCGCGCTGGCTCGGGGACATCCGGACGTACTTCCCCTCGTCCGTCGTCCAGGTCATGCAGCGCGACGCCATCGACCGGCTGGGGCTCTCCGCGCTCCTCCTCGAGCCGGAGATGCTGGAGGCCGTCGACGCGGACGTGCACCTCGTCGGCACTCTGCTCTCCCTCAACAAGGCCATGCCGGAGACGACCAAGGAGACCGCGCGTGCCGTCGTGCGCAAGGTCGTCGAAGACCTGGAGAAGCGGCTCGCCACGCGGACCCGCTCCACGCTCACCGGAGCCCTCGACCGCAGCGCCCGCGTCAGCCGGCCCCGCCACCACGACATCGACTGGAACCGCACGATCGCGGTCAACCTCAAGAACTACCTGCCGCAGTACCGGACGATCGTCCCCGAGCGGCTCATCGGGTACGGGCGGGCGTCCCAGTCCGTGAAGAAGGAGGTCATCCTCTGCATCGACCAGTCGGGGTCGATGGCCGCGTCCGTCGTCTACGCCTCGGTGTTCGGGGCCGTGCTCGGGTCCATGCGGTCGCTGAACACCCGGCTCGTCGTCTTCGACACGAACGTCGTCGACCTCACCGACCAGCTCGACGACCCGGTCGACGTCCTCTTCGGTACGCAGCTGGGTGGCGGGACCGACATCAACAGGGCGCTCGCGTACTGCCAGTCGCAGATCACCCGGCCCGCCGACACGGTCGTCGTTCTCATCAGCGACCTCTACGAAGGCGGCATACGCAACGAGATGCTGAAGCGGGTCGCGGCGATGAAGGCGTCCGGGGTGCAGTTCGTGACGTTGCTCGCGCTCTCCGACGAGGGGGCTCCCGCGTACGACCGCGAGCACGCGGCGGCGCTCGCCGCGCTGGGTGCGCCGGCCTTCGCCTGCACGCCGGACCTCTTCCCGGAGGTGATGGCCGCGGCGATCGAAAGGCGCCCTCTTCCCATACCGGACGCGGCGGCGGGGAACGGGACATGAGCAGGCATCGGTGACAGCGGGCTTGCGCGACGGCGTGCGTCCCGTGCGAGTATCTACGCGCCTCGCCCACCCTTTCAGAGGACCTTTCCCGCCTTGACCTCGGTTTCCGCAGTTTCCGCGGACGTTCCGTCCGGTGCCGCTGTGCGCTTCGTGCGTGCGGTGGCCGGTCGGCGTGGGCTGCAAGTGGTGCTGTTGCTCGGTGGGCTGCTCGTGCTCGGGTTCCTCTTCGGGGAGCGGGCGCAGGCGGCGGACGGCCTTCCTGTCGGCGGCGCCGAGCAGTTGCGGGGCGGGCAGGTTCAGCCAGTGCAGCGGCTTCAGCCGGTTCAGCAGGGTCAGCGACTTGTGCCGGTTCAGCCGGTTCGGAAGGTTCAGCAGGTTCTGCCGGACGAGCAGGTTCGGTCGCTGCGGGAGACGGAACCCGTTCGCGCGGTGACGCGAGCTGTTCCGGAGCCTGTCGTGCGCCATGTCGTGCGGCCAGTTGTCCGTCCCGTCGTCCGGCCTGCCGTGCGTCCTGTCGTACGTCCCGTTGTCCGGCCTGTCGTGCGTGTTGAGCCTCCGGAGCAGCTTTCCGAGCAGGTCGAGTCGGGTCGGTCGGACGAGTCCGGGCGTCGTTCTGAGGCAGCGGAGTTGGCTCCTGTGGGGCCTCGCGTCGACGGCTCGTACTCCTCCGTCCTCGCCGAGAACCGGCATTCCGGCAGCGCGTCGGACCGCCGCGACGAAGTGCACGGTACGAAGCATGTGCCGCTGCCCGTCGCTCCGGGGCAGAGCGGTGGACATCTCGGTAACGCGACCGTGGGCGAGGGCAGTTCCTCGCGCCACGGGGATCTGTACGCTGCTGCGTTCGGCAGCCGCGCGCCGGTGCGGCTGCAGGCTGGGCCCGGGGTTTTCACCGACCCCGCGCCGACCCGTGACAGACAGCGGGACATTCCCGAATTCCCCGGCTAGGGCAGCCCTTTCCCCGCGACGACCTGCCGCGCGGGGGCGGTACAGGTCTGCCCTCCGGTCACCGGACATCTCCGGAAGCACCGGGTTCACAGCCGGAGCTCGTGAGTCAGAGCTCGAATTCGAAGGATCCGACGCAAGCATGAACAAGAACATCCGCCGTTCCATCGTCATAGCCGCCGGTGTCACGGGTGCCTGGGCGCTCGGCTCCGCCGTCGCCAGCGCCGACGAGCTGCCCCAGCACTCCATCGCGCTGCCGGACCAGCCGTCCGACGCCGTCTCGGAAGTCTCGGAGGACTCGGAGGTCTCGGAGGTCGCGAAGGTCTCGGACGTCGCCGACAAGGTTCAGGACAAGGCCGCCGACAAGGCCGAGCCCGTCGAAGCCCCCGCCATCGACCAGGCCCAGGCCCAGGCCCAGGACCAGGCCCACGACCAGGTCCCCCACTCCACCGACGACATCGACTACCTCAACGGCCCCCTCTCCGCCTTCGCCCACGCCCAGGACACCGCCACCCCCATCGCCGACGAGACCGCCGCCGCCGTGCTGCCGCCCATTGCCGCCACCGCTGTCGACGAGGTCGTGCCGGTCGCGGGGCAGGCCGGCGGGGACGCGTCGGAGCTGGCGCAGGGTGTGGTCGGGGATGTGCGGCCGTTCGCCGGTGGGGTCGTCGGTGAGGTTCCGCCGTTCGCGGGGGCGATCGTGGGTGAGGACGTGCGTCCGTTCGCGGACGGTGTCGTCGGCTCGGTCACGCCGCTCGTGCGGACCGTCACCGACCAGGTGCGGCCCGTCGTGCAGGGGGTCGGCGACAGCACGGGCGGCCTGGTCCAGGGTGTGGCGGGTGATGTGCGGCCCTTCGCGGGTGGTGTCACCTCGCAGGTCCAGCCGTTCGCGCGGGACCTCGCAGGAACCGTCACCCCTGACGCCCAGGACCTCGCGGGCAATGCCGTCACCGGAGTCCGGGGCGTCGCTGCGGACGTGACACCGGGCTACCTGCACACCAGCTGATCGCTGGAGCAACGGGAGCAAACGGGCGGCCCCTGGCGCAGCAGGGGCCGCCCGTCGGCACGTCCGCCGGCACTTCGCGGCCGCGATCTGTGACCGTCATCACCGCCCAAATGTGATCTGCGATTTAGGGACCCACGTCCTGCGGCGATAACCTGCGAGACGGACATGCCGCGTACTGGACTCCGTCCTACGCCTCCCTTGTGACAGCGCAGTCACGTTGCCCTCCGCGGCACGCCCATGCAGACAGCTGACACCAATGCAGCAGATCGCAGCGAGATCACGGATAAGGGACGGACGCGCGTGGACCTGTTCGAGTACCAGGCGAGGGACCTCTTCGCCAAGCACGGTGTACCGGTGCTGGCCGGTGAAGTCATCGACACGCCTGAGGCGGCGCGCGAGGCCACCGAACGCCTTGGCGGCAAGTCGGTCGTCAAGGCGCAGGTGAAGGTCGGCGGCCGCGGCAAGGCCGGCGGCGTGAAGCTGGCGGCGAACCCGGACGAGGCCGTCGCTCGTGCGACGGACATCCTCGGCATGGACATCAAGGGCCACACGGTCCACAAGGTGATGATCGCCGAGCTGTCCCCGGAGATCGAGGCGGAGTACTACGTCTCGTACCTCCTCGACCGCACCAACCGCACCTTCCTCGCCATGGCGTCGGTGCAGGGCGGCATGGACATCGAGGAGGTCGCGGAGAAGACCCCCGAGGCCCTTGCGAAGGTCCCGGTCGACTCCAACGACGGCGTCACCATCGAGAAGGCCCGCGAGATCGTGGCCCAGGCGAAGTTCCCGGCCGACGTGGCCGAGGGTGTCGCCGAGGCCATGGTGACCCTGTGGGAGACCTTCGTCGCCGAGGACGCGCTCCTCGTCGAGGTCAACCCGCTGGTGAAGACCAAGGACGGCCGCATTCTGGCCCTGGACGGCAAGGTCTCGCTCGACGAGAACGCGGACTTCCGCCAGCCGGAGCACGAGGCGCTCGAGGACAAGGACGCAGCTAACCCGCTCGAAGCTGCGGCCAAGGCCAAGGGCCTCAACTACGTCAAGCTCGACGGCGAGGTCGGCATCATCGGCAACGGCGCGGGTCTCGTCATGAGCACCCTCGACGTCGTCGCGTACGCCGGTGAGGCGCACGGCGGCGTGAAGCCCGCCAACTTCCTCGACATCGGTGGCGGCGCCTCCGCCGAGGTCATGGCGAACGGCCTGGAGATCATCCTCGGCGACTCGGACGTCAAGTCCGTCTTCGTCAACGTCTTCGGTGGCATCACCGCGTGCGACGAGGTCGCCAACGGCATCGTCCAGGCCCTGGAGCTGCTCGCCTCCAAGGGCGAGAAGGTCGAGAAGCCGCTGGTCGTGCGCCTCGACGGCAACAACGCGGAGCTGGGTCGCAAGATCCTGAGCGACGCCAACCACCCGCTGGTGCAGCGTGTGGACACCATGGACGGCGCGGCCGACAAGGCCGCCGAGCTCGCGGCCGCGAAGTAAGGGACGAGGGAAAGAACAGCCATGGCTATCTTCCTCAACAAGGACAGCAAGGTCATCGTCCAGGGCATGACCGGTGCCACGGGCATGAAGCACACCAAGCTCATGCTGGGTGACGGCACGAACATCGTCGGCGGCGTGAACCCGCGCAAGGCCGGCACCTCCGTCGACTTCGACGGCACCGAGGTCCCGGTCTTCGGCTCCGTCAAGGAGGCCATGGAGAAGACGGGCGCGAACGTCTCCGTCCTCTTCGTGCCGCCGGCCTTCTCGAAGGCCGCCGTCGTCGAGGCGATCGACGCGGAGATCCCCCTCGCCGTCGTCATCACCGAGGGCATCGCGGTCCACGACTCCGCCGCCTTCTGGGCGTACGCGAAGGCGAAGGGCAACAAGACCCGCATCATCGGCCCGAACTGCCCCGGTCTCATCACCCCGGGTCAGTCGAACGCCGGCATCATCCCGGGCGACATCACGAAGCCGGGCCGCATCGGCCTGGTCTCGAAGTCCGGCACGCTGACGTACCAGATGATGTACGAGCTCCGTGACATCGGCTTCTCCTCGGCCGTCGGCATCGGTGGCGACCCGGTCATCGGCACGACGCACATCGACGCCCTCGAGGCGTTCGAGGCCGACCCCGACACCGACCTGATCGTCATGATCGGCGAGATCGGCGGCGACGCGGAGGAGCGCGCGGCGGACTTCATCAAGGCGAACGTGACGAAGCCGGTCGTCGGCTACGTCGCGGGCTTCACGGCGCCCGAGGGCAAGACGATGGGCCACGCGGGCGCCATCGTCTCCGGCTCCTCCGGCACCGCCGCCGCGAAGAAGGAGGCCCTCGAGGCCGCCGGCGTGAAGGTCGGCAAGACGCCGACCGAGACGGCGAAGCTGGCGCGCGAGATCCTGGCGGGATGACTCCGTCGGTTTAGCAGTGTCTAAAAGTGGGCCCGCACCTCATGCGCTGAGGTGCGGGCCCGCTTTTCTTTCTTCGCGGCTGCGGCCCGGTGGGGGGTGTTGCGCAGTTCCCCGCGCCCCTGGAAGGTCGGCTCGGTGCGGGCTTTTTGCGCAGTTCCCCGCGCCCCTGGGATGTTCCCCGTGGCCCTGGAATGCCGTCCCCTATGGCAGTTGGGGGGTTAGGCGGGGGTTGCCGGTGGTTAGTTCTGCTCGGAGTTTTTCGCGGAGGGTGGTGTCCTCGTACGAGAGGGGGCCCGGGCCCATGCGTGGGGGTACGCCGTTGATGGCGGTGCCGGGGGCCTGTGGGGGTTCGTACTCGGTGGGTGCGTTCCGCAGGGTCAGTGCTGTCGCGCCGACGATCAGTGCCGTGAACGCGATGGCGGCGCGCGTCCAGAAGCGGGCGCGGTACTCGCTGCCGGTCCTGACCCGCTCCGCCTTGGGCAGCCGCAGCGCCTCCGCCCCTGCGACCTCCATGAGGCGCCGGTGCAGCACTTCGGGGTCCGCCAGTTCGGGCATCTGTTCGGCGACCGTCTCGCGCGCGTGCAGCAGGCGTTTCGCGGTGGCCGGTGTGCTCGCCTCCGTCTCGGCGGCGGTCTCCGGCAGGTCGAGGCCGAGGCCGTCGTAGAGCATCAGGGTGCGGCGCTGCGCGGGCGGCAGGCTCAGGAGTACGTCGAGGAAGGCGCGGTCGGCCGCCGACGCGGGCAGGGCGTCCGGGTGGCGTTGGCCGGGGCGGAAGCGGTGCCAGGGGGACATCGCGTACTCGTACGCCGCCGCGCGCACCCACCCCGCCGGGTCGCGGTCGACCGCCACCTCGGGCCAGCGCTGCCAGGCCAGCTGGAAGGCCCGCTCCACCGACTCCTGTGCGAGGCCGCGCCGCCCGGTGAGCAGGTACGTCTGGCGTACGAGGTTGGGGGCGCAGTAGGCGCAGAGGGCGTCGAAGGCCTGGGCGGGACTGTGGTCCCGCGGGCCGGGGAACGGGGGCGCGGCGGTCGTCGCCACCCGGAGCGGCTGGGGCTGGGGGGTGGCGGTGGCCGCCGGTGCAAGGGTGCGCGCAGGGGTGTGCGCGTGCGCCGGGGTGTGGGTGGCGGGCCGTGCCGGGGGTCGCGACTTCGGCCCGCGTTTGGCGGCCGGCGAGGTGGTCTCCGCGTTCAGGAGCTTCGCGTACGCCTCGCGTTTGCGGCCTCGCGGCGCGGTGCGGCCGGTTTCCCACGAACGGATCGTTTCGCGGGTGACGCCGATCTTCGCCGCGATGTCGGCCTGGCTCAGCGACTTCGCCTCGCGCAGCCTGCGGCGTTCCTTGGGGGACGGCAGAGGCGTGGCAGGGCTCTGGGGCATGTCGGACTCTCCGCACCGTGGGCCGACGTACGGCGGGCGGCCGGGCGCGGCTGACCCTCCGTACGAATAATTACATAAACGTATATTGGGCGACACATCCGATATTCGCCTGTTACGGGAAGAAAGCGCGTGTCGTTGGCAGCATGGCCGCGTGACCCAGACGTTCGATCACCACGCCTCGTCGCCGCCCGCCGAGCCGCCGCGCAGGCGGGCCCGCGATCGTTCGCCCGGACTGGCCACCTGCGCGCTGGGCGGGGCCGTCGCCGCGGGCCTGGGGCTCGGCGCGTTCGCCGTGCTGGTCATCATGTTGTGGATCAGCTCGCCGTACCCGGACAGCGGACCCGACGGCGCTCTGCACGTCGCGGCGGGGCTCTGGCTGCTGGCGCACGGCACAGAACTGATCAGGGCGGACACGCTTTCGGGCGCGCCCGCGCCGATCGGTGTGACGCCGCTCCTCCTCGTCGTCCTGCCCGGCTGGCTGCTGCACCGGGCGGCGCGCGACGCGGCGTCCCCCGAGGGGCGCGGGCACGCCGGGCAGACGGCGTGGTGCGGGGTGGTGGCCGGGTATCTGCTGGTCGGCGGGGCCGCGGCGCTGTACGCGGCGGGCGGTGCGCTGCGGCCCGACTGGCTCAGCGCGGTCGTGCACGTGCCGGTTCTCGCGGTGGGTGCGGCCGGGCTCGGGGTGTGGACGGCTCGGGGCCGGCCGTGCGGGCCGCTGCCGGGGGTCGTGCGCCGTCCGCTGGCCGCGCTGCCCGAGGGGGTGCGTGTCGCTCTGCGTGCCGCGCTCGTACGGAGTTTTCTCGCCCGGCGTCGCGCGGTGGCCGTCGCCCGGGCCGGGGTGGCGGGCGCGCTGGTGCTCGTCGGCGGTGGGGCGCTGCTCGTCGCGGTGTCGCTCGTGCTGCACGCCGGGCTGGTGCAGCTGTCGTTCACGCAGGTCACGGATGTGTGGTCGGGGCGGCTCGCGGTGCTGCTGCTGGCGTGCGCCCTCGTGCCGAACGCCGCGGTGTGGGGCGCCGCCTATGGGCTCGGGCCCGGCTTCACCCTCGGCGGGGGCACCGTCACGAGCCCCCTCGCCGCGGGTGCGGCGCCGCTGCTGCCGCCCTTCCCGCTGTTCGCGGCGGTGCCGTCGACGGGGCCCGGGTCACCGCTGACCTGGGCGGCCGCGGTGGTGCCTCTGGCGGCGGGGTGCGCGGTCGCCTGGTGCACGGTGCAGGCGGCGGCGCCCGCCTTCGGGGAGCGGGACGAGGCGTGGCCACCGGGGCGGACGGCCGTGTGTGCCGCGATGGCGGCGGTGGTGTGCGGGTCTGTGATGGCGGCACTCGCGGCGCTGGCGGGCGGACCGATGGGCGTGGCGGTGCTCGCCGAGTTCGGTCCGGTGTGGTGGCAGACGGGGGCGGCGGCGCTCACCTGGACGCTGCTGGTCGGGGTGCCGGTGGCGTTGTCCCTACGCACGTGGCGCCGGAGGCGCCCCTCTACGCGACGCCCCTCCGCAAAGCCCCGTCGGCGATGGCTCCAGCGACCACCGCTCCCTTCGCTGCGGCTCCCGTGGACGGGACGGCCGGGGGACGACGGGGAGCGGGAGTCGTCGAGGCTCCAGGCGCCATCGAGGGACCAGGTGCTGTCGGCGGCTCAGGAAATGCCGGGCCAGCCGGACCCGCTGGAGCTGCCGGGCCTACCGGAACCGTCGGCCCGACCCGCCCCGCCGAGACCCTCAGAACCACCGAAGCAACCGGAGCCCGCCATCCCGGCGGAGCCCTGGATCCAGGCGGAGCCCTGGGCCCCCGAGCGGGAGCGGAAGTCCGAGCGGGAGCCGTACGCCGAGCTAGAGCCGCATCCCGACTGGGAGGTCGTGCCCGAGCGGGAGCTGCCCTCCAAGCGCGAGCTGCGCCCGAAGCGAGAGTGGAAGTCGGGGCGGGAGCTGCGCCCCGGGCGGGAGTCGCAGCCTGAGCGGGAGCCGTACACCGAGCTAGAGCCGTACACCGAGCTAGAGCCGTACGCCGAGCCAGAGCCCCACCCTGAGCGGGAGCTGCGCCCCAAGCGAGGGTTCAGGCCCAAGCGAGAGCTGAAGCCCAAGCGAGAGCTGGACCCCGAGCGGGAGCCGCAGCCGGAGGCGCCGTGGGAGTCGCGGACGCTGCAATCGCAACCACAACAGCAGACCTCACCCTCACCCCCGTCCTCACCCGCACGCCCACCCGAGCCGTACGAAGAGCCCTTCCCGTCGGCCCCCTCCTCGCACCCCGACGCCGCCCGTGAAGCTCGCTGGCAGGCGTTGAAGGAGGAGGGGGAACGCCTCTGGGAGCGGCGCCGGCCCCCGGAGACTTCCTGACCCGAAGAGGCGAGGCGCCACCCGGGCGCCCAGCCCCCCCAAGCGCCGCAGCGCCCCCAGCTAGTCGTCCTGCTCGCCCAAAAGCGGGCGCAGCTGCTTCGGTAGCAGGTCCTCGCAGGACTGCTTCGACGTGCTGGTGAGGGCGTCGTCCACGCACGTGTAGTAGTCGCGGTACACCAGCTGCGCGGTGAACGTAGCCGCCACCATGACCAGCGCGAGTCCGCCCGTCACCAGGCCGCTGATCGCGGCGGTCGTCTGCGGCCTCGTCGACGCCGCCGTGGGCGCCGCAGGTGGGGCGGGCGTGCCCGGTGAGGCTGTCGAGGCAGGCGCCGGCGCCGGTGCCGTCGGGTCCGGTGTCCGCGGTTTCGCCCGCAGCGACTGCACCGCCCACATCACCGCCAGCGCGCCGAGCAGCAACGCGACGTACCGCCAGCCGAACAGTGCGAAGAAGAAGCCCCACATGCCGGAGAGCAGGGCGTACCGCGCGCGGCGCTGGGCCGGGTCGGTCGGGTCCCAGCGCATGCCGCCACCGCCACCGCCACCGGACCCCGAGGGGCCTTCCCGGCCGGGGCCGTTCTGCTGGTCCTGGTGGCCCTGCCCGGGGCGCTCGCCGAAGCCTCCCTGGGAGCGGCCGGGCTGGCGGTCGCTCCACTGGCTGCCCCACGGCGAACCGTGCCCCCCGCCCGAGTCCTGGTGGTCCGGCGCGGAGTCGCCGGAGGGACGGCGCGGCTGCCACGGCCGGTCCGGAGTCCCCTCCGGCGGCGGCGCGAAGGGGTTGTCGTCGTCCTTGCCCGTTCCCTGGGCACCCTGGCCCCGGGACTCGGGTCCCTGGGATTCCGGGTCCTGCGGCGGAGACGAAGGGCGGCTACGGTCCGGCATCAGGTGTGCGTCTTCCCCTTGGTAGGGCCGTGGTGGAACCGTCGTACGACGGCTCGGCAACTCGGCATTCGTCGGTATTGAGGCGCCTTTCCCCCAGACGCTACCTCCCGCCCGCGCCCCCGTCCCGTGAGGGGCGGTTCCGGGTGCCGGTATCGTTGCTGGCGGTCGGCCGCTTCGTAGGGTTCCCCGTATCGAGGGGCCCGAAGCCTTTGTACGACCGTACAAAGACGCAAAGACGCGCCTTCCAAGACGCATCCTCCGAGAAAGGGCCCCGCTGTGGCCAAGAGCGCTGTGGTCGCGCGCCCCAAGCGCCTCGTCGTGCTGGTGTCCGGGTCGGGCACGAACCTTCAGGCCCTGATCGACACCATCCGCGCCGAGGGGGCCGAGCACTACGGCGCCGAGATCGTCGCCGTCGGCGCCGACCGTGACGGCATCGCGGGCCTGGAGCGCGCCGAGCGCGCCGGGATCCCGACCTTTGTCTGCAAGGTGAAGGACCACGCGACGCGCGACGAGTGGGATGCCGCGCTCGCCGGGGCGACGGCCGCGTACAGCCCGGACCTGGTGGTCTCGGCCGGGTTCATGAAGATCGTGGGGAAGGCGTTCCTCGCCCGCTTCGGCGGGCGGTTCGTGAACACGCACCCCGCGCTGCTGCCCAGTTTTCCGGGGGCCCACGGTGCGCGCGACGCGCTCGCGTACGGCGTGAAGGTCACCGGCTGCACCGTCCACTTCGTCGACGACGGCGTCGACACCGGCCCGATCATCGCCCAGGGCGTGGTCGAGGTCCGGGACGAGGACGACGAGAGCGCTCTGCACGAGCGCATCAAGGAAGTCGAGCGCACGCTGCTCGTCGATGTCGTGGGGCGTCTGGCCCGGCACGGCTACCGCATTGAGGGACGAAAGGTTCTTATCCCGTGACCGCCGAAGCTATGAACACCGCGAACGCCACAGGCACCGACGGCACGCAGCGCCCCGTCAAGCGCGCGCTCATCAGCGTCTACGACAAGACCGGCCTGGAAGAGCTCGCGCGCGGGCTGCACGAGGCGGGCGTCGAACTCGTCTCCACCGGCTCGACGGCCGGGCGGATCGCCGCCGCCGGAGTGCCCGTCACCAAGGTCGAGGAGCTCACCGGCTTCCCCGAGTGCCTCGACGGCCGGGTCAAGACCCTGCACCCGAAGGTCCACGCGGGCATCCTCGCCGACCTGCGCCTGGCGGACCACCGCGACCAGCTCGCCGAGCTCGGCGTGGAGCCCTTCCAGCTCGTCGTCGTGAACCTGTACCCCTTCAAGGAGACCGTCGCCTCGGGCGCCACGCCCGACGAGTGCGTCGAGCAGATCGACATCGGCGGCCCCTCGATGGTCCGTGCCGCTGCCAAGAACCACCCCTCCGTCGCGGTCGTCACCGACCCGAAGCGGTACGCCGACGTCCTCGCGGCGGTCGAGGCGGGCGGCTTCGACCTGACCGCGCGCAAGCGGCTCGCGGGAGAGGCGTTCCGGCACACGGCCGCGTACGACGTGGCGGTGGCGAGCTGGTTCGCGGCGGACTACGCGGCCGCGGACGAGACCGGCCACCCCGGGTTCCTCGGCGCCACGTACGAGCGCAAGAACGTCCTCCGTTACGGCGAGAACCCGCACCAGGGCGCCGCGCTCTACGTCGACGGCACGGGCGGCCTCGCCGAGGCCGAGCAGCTGCACGGCAAGGAGATGTCGTACAACAACTTCACGGACACGGACGCCGCGCGCCGTGCCGCGTACGACCACGACGAGCCCTGCGTCGCGATCATCAAGCACGCCAACCCGTGCGGCATCGCGATCGGCGCGAACGTCGCCGAGGCGCACCGCAAGGCGCACGCCTGCGACCCGCTCTCCGCGTTCGGCGGCGTCATCGCCGTCAACCGCCCGGTGAGCAAGGAGATGGCGGAGCAGGTCGCCGACATCTTCACCGAGGTCATCGTCGCGCCCGAGTACGAGGACGGCGCCCTCGAAGTCCTCACCAAGAAGAAGAACATCCGCGTGCTGCGTGCCCACCGGGCGCCGGCGAACGCGGTCGAGGTGAAGCAGATCGACGGCGGCGCGCTGCTCCAGGTCACCGACCGGCTCCAGGCCGACGGCGACAACCCCGCCAACTGGACGCTCGCCACGGGTGACGCCCTGAACGAGGGCGAGCTGGCCGAGCTGGCGTTCGCCTGGAAGGCGTCCCGCGCGGTCAAGTCCAACGCGATCCTGCTCGCCAAGGACGGTGCCTCCGTCGGCGTCGGCATGGGCCAGGTCAACCGCGTCGACTCCGCGAAGCTCGCGGTCGAGCGGGCTGGCGAGGAGCGGGCCCGTGGTTCGTACGCCGCGTCCGACGCGTTCTTCCCCTTCCCCGACGGCCTGGAGATCCTGACTGCCGCGGGCGTCAAGGCCGTGGTCCAGCCGGGCGGTTCGGTCCGCGACGAGCTGGTCGTCGAGGCCGCGAAGAAGGCGGGCGTCACGATGTACTTCACGGGGACGCGGCACTTCTTCCACTGATACCAACCGGCAGCCTGACACGGCGAAGGCCGCGCCCCCTCGTATGAGGGAGGCGCGGCCTTCGCCGGTGGTGGCAACTGCCGTGCGTACGTCAGTTGTTGGACCGCTGGATCACCATCGTCTTGGCCGCCTTGTCGTGCCAGCCCTGCTGACGACCGCTCTTGTCCCAGAACGGCGACAGGTAGACGAGCAGCGAGCCGATGCCGCAGGCCAGCGAGCCCACCAGCGGAATGATGTAGCGGACGAAGGCCGCGCCGATGCCCGGCTTCTGGCCGCTCTCCGCGTCTATGACGCGGATGCCCACGGCGAGCTTGCCCAGCGTGCCGCCGACCATGGCCGTCATCAGCCACTCGTAGAGCAGGCCGACGACCGCGAGGGCGCCGATCACGGCGCCGAGGGACCCCATGATGTCGGTGCTCGCGTCGTTCATGCAGCTGTCGTACGCGGCCGAACCCGGGTCGCAGTCCGCCGCCTCGCCGATGGCGTCCGCGGCGCCGACGACGAGAAGCACGATGTAGATGAGGGTGAAGGCGACACCGTCGATCGCGCGGGCGCCGAACCGGCGGCCCATGGACGCGACCGTCGGGCCGCCGCCCTGATAGCCGTAGCCACCGCCGGGCTGCTGCGGGTACGCGCCGTAGGGCGAGGCCGGCTGCTGCTGCGGGTAGCCGTAGCCCTGCTGCGGGACGCCGCCCGGGGCCTGCTGGGGGTAGCCGTACTGCGGCTGGCCCGGCGCCTGGCCGTAACCGGGCTGGCCCGGAGCCTGGCCGTAGCCACCGGGCTGGCCCTGGGGCTGCTGCTGGCCGTAGGGGTTGTTCGGGTCGCCGAAACTCATGGCGGATTTCCTCCGTTGTTCGCTGCGGGGACGACGCGGTACGAGCGGAGGAAAGAGGTGCTGCTGAGCGGTTTGCCCCCCGACACTGCCCGCGGCATGGCCCGGGACATGGTTCTCAATGGGCCGCCTTCCTGTCCAGTCGGCCACGCCAGGTGTTGTGCAAGTGCAACCTCGCTGATCAGCGGGTGAAGCGGCGAGGCGCCGGTGGGCGACCTGATTGGTACCGGGCGGGCCTCATCCGGGAAGATGGAGCCATGACCGCCCAGATTCTCGATGGCAAGGCCACCGCAGCCGCGATCAAGTCCGAACTGACCGCCCGCGTGGCGGCCCTGAAGGAGAAGGGCGTCACGCCCGGACTCGGTACCGTCCTGGTCGGCGACGACCCCGGCAGCCAGAAGTACGTCGCGGGCAAGCACCGCGACTGCGCGCAGGTCGGCATCGCCTCCATCCAGCGCGAACTGCCCGCCACCGCCTCCCAGGAGGAGATCGAGGCAGTGGTCCGCGAGCTCAACGAGGACCCCGCCTGCACCGGCTACATCGTCCAGCTCCCGCTGCCCAAGGGCATCGACGAGAACCGCGTCCTCGAGCTCATGGACCCGGACAAGGACGCCGACGGACTGCACCCGATGAACCTCGGCCGCCTCGTCCTGAACGAGCCGGCGCCGCTGCCCTGCACCCCGTACGGAATCATCCGACTGCTCCGGCAGCACGACGTGGAGATCAAGGGCGCCGAGGTCGTCGTCGTCGGCCGCGGCGTCACCATCGGCAGGCCCATGCCGCTCCTGCTCACCCGCAAGTCCGAGAACGCCACGGTCACCCAGTGCCACACCGGCACCCGTGACCTCGCCGCGCACCTGAAGCGGGCCGACATCATCGTGGCCGCGGCGGGCGTGCCGCACCTGATCAAGCCCGAGGACGTGAAGCCGGGCGCCGCCGTCCTGGACGTCGGCGTCTCGCGCGACGAGAGCGGCAAGATCGTCGGCGATGTCCACCCGGGCGTCGCCGAGGTCGCCGGATGGATCTCCCCCAACCCGGGCGGTGTCGGCCCGATGACCCGCGCCCAGCTCCTGGTGAACGTCGTCGAGGCCGCGGAACGCGCAGCGCGCTGATCGGGAAAGAGGCGAGGTCATGAGCGAGGCCGGCAGCTCGGAAGCCGAACAGGACAGCATTCCGGAGGGCCCCAAAGCCAAGGGCGCGGTCAGCGCGCCCGGCCCGGACGGGCGGCCGCGGAAGGTGTCGCGCCGCTTCCCGCTGTTCACCCGCGACACCGCACGGCCCGAAGGCGGCGGCCGTGCCGCGGCCGGTGACGCACCCGCACCGGCCCGGCAGTGGCCGCTGCTCAGCGTCGTCTCCCTGGTCGGGCTCGGGCTGCTGCTCACCGCGCTCGACGTGTTCCGCGTCGGCACACTGCTCGTCGGCGTCGCCCTCATCGGCGGCGCCGTGCTCCGCTGGGCGCTGCCGGACGTGGGCATGCTGGCGGTGCGCTCCCGGTTCACCGACATGGTCACGTACGGGGCCCTGGGCCTCGCCATCGTGCTGCTCGCGATGATGGCGCAGCCCCAGCCGTGGCTGGAGATCCCGTTCCTGGACGACACGTTGCACTACACGATCTAGACGACACGTTGCACCACACGATCCAGCGGTACGGCGCGCCCTGCGCGTGACGGTGGCCCGTCCTCCCCCGAGGGGACGGGCCACCGCCATGTGGACCGGGCGCCCTCCCCCGTGCGATCCCCCCGACGGCCGCGGTCCCTGGTTCCACAAACTACGGGCGGTGCGCCTGCCGCGTCGTCACGTCCTGGGTTGAACCCGGCCTGCTCCAGGCGCGGTAGACGGCCGGTTCCTGCAACTTCCGCGGTACCGCCGCTGGTTGACGTTCCGGCGCCCATACGCGCGTTACGCTGCGGCGATGCGGATCCGCCCCCTCGCCGTAGACGCACTCATCGCGGTCGCCCTGACCACGGTGGCCGTGCTGCTCGGGCAGGAGTCCGTCAAGCAGGGCTGGCCCGCGCTCGACCCCGTGGGATACGCGCTGGTGGCGCTGGTCTCCGTACCGGTCGCCGCCCGGAGCAGGGCGCCGCTCACCGTCCTGTGCGTCGTCCATCTGGCGTGGTTCGTCTACGTCACCGCCGGCTACTGGCCCGTGGTCGGCACCTTCGGCCCCATGCTCACCGTCTACACGGTCGCGTCCCTGTGCCCGCCGCGCATCTCCCTCGCCTGCACCGCGCTGACGGCCACCCTCTGGATCTACGCCGGCGCGATCACCGAGGGCTCCTCGATGCCGTCCGTCGTCGGCCAGGCCGTCGGCTTCTCCCTCGTCCTCTGGCGCTTCGGGTACGTCGCACGCCGTACGGCGGAGCTGGCGCGGCAGTTGAAGCGGGAGCAGGACGAACGGGCCCGGCGCGAGGTCGCCGAGGAGCGGGGGCGCATCGCCCGCGAGCTGCACGACGTCGTCGCCCACCACATGTCGGTGATCTCCGTGCAGGCGGGCCTCGCGACGTTCGTCTTCGGCTCCGACCCCGCCACCGCGCGCGCCGCGCTCGGCACCATCTCCGGAACCAGCGGCGAGGCGCTCGAAGAGCTGCGCCGCATGCTGCGGGTGCTGCGGGCCGAGGACGCCGAGCAGACGGGCGACGCCCCCGCCGCGCCCATGCCGGGCCTCGCCCGCCTGGACGAGATGGTCGAACGGATCCGTGCGGGAGGCGCCCCCGTCGAGCTGCGCGTCACGGGGACGCCCCGGCCGGTGGCGCCCGGCGTGGAGCTCTGCGCGTACCGCGTGGTGCAGGAGGCGCTCACCAACGTACTGAAACACGCGCGGGGAGCGGCGGTGACCGTCGAACTCGCCTATGAACGGCGGCACATCGAGGTCTCGGTCGTCAATGACGGGACGGGCGAGGGGGAGGGGGTGAATCAGGACAGAGTACGGACGGGCAGCGGGCACGGCTTGATTGGGATGCGGGAGCGGGCCAAGCTCTACGGCGGGGCGATCAGTATCGGCCCGCTGAGCGAGGGGGGTTTCGCCGTGCGACTCACCCTGCCGACCTCGGCGCGCGCCGCGGCGCGGGGGGACGAGGCAGGGGACGGCGCAACGGAATGAGCCGGGTGACCGGGTGACCGGATGACTGCATGCATCAGAGTGCTCGTCGTCGACGACCAATTCCTCATCCGCGCGGGGTTGGTGGGGCTGCTGCGCGCCGCGCCGGGCATCGAGGTCGTCGGCGAGGCGGGCGACGGGGACGAGGCCGTGGAGCTCGCCGCGCGGACCTCACCCGACGTGGTGCTCATGGACATCCGGATGCCGGGCATGAACGGCATCACCGCCACCACGAAGATCCTGCAGCAGGCCGCAGAACCGGCGCCGCGCGTCCTGGTCCTGACGACGTTCGACCTCGACGAGTACGTGTACGGGGCACTGCGCGCGGGCGCCTCCGGGTTCCTGCTCAAGGACTCGGGGCCCGAGCGGCTGCTCGCCGCGGTGGCGGCGGTCGGCGGCGGTGACGCGCTCTTCGCGCCCAGTGTGACGCGGCGCCTCGTCGAGGCGTTCGCCCGGCAGGGGGCGGGGCACGAGGGGGAGGGGCCCGAGTGGGCGAAGAGCCGGCGGCCGCCCGACCTCGACGCGCTGACCCTGCGCGAGGTCGAGGTCCTGAAGCTGATCGCGCGTGGCCTGACCAACGCGGACATCGCGGAGCGGCTCTACATCAGCGAGGCCACCGTCAAGACCCACCTCAACCGCACGATGAGCAAGCTCGACCTGGACAGCAGGGCGCAGGCGGTGGTGGTGGCGTACGAGACGGGGCTGGTCACGCCGGGGGCCGGGGGCTGAGCGGGGGCGGGCCGCCGGTCCGGTGGCTCAGCAGGTGACCACCTTGCCGTAGGAGCCGCGGCCCCAGTTCCACTCCCACTGCTGGTTGTGCTGGTACGTCAGACACGGCGAGTCGTTGCCCCAGTCGATGACGACCTTCAGATGCATGGCCCGGCCGCAGTGGTTGGTCACCTTCACGTACTTGCGGTGCTTGACGACGTCTCGCTTGACGCAGGCCGGGGCGGTGCCGCGGAGGGCGGCGGTCGCGGTGGGGGACGACGGAGTGGCTGACGCCGTCGGGGTCGTGACCAGGGCCGTGCCGAGCAGGGCGGACGCGGTGACGACGGTGCCGGCGAGCCGCTTGCCGTACTTCATGTGCGGGTCCCTTCGGGGGATCGTGCTGAGCGGCGCTGTCGCGAATGTCGCTGTTGCCGCTGTTGTCGCACCGACTCTGCCGAGGTCCTCGGGTCCGGGGGCCGCAAGACATGGCCGAAGTCGCCCTTTCGGGGACACCGCAGACTCCGTATAGGGAGATGCGTCGGGGCTGTGCGGGATGCGGGACGCGCGTACGGAGACGCTGGGGTGACGGTGCCCGTCCCCACCCCCGTGGGAGGACGGGCACCGTCGGTCGGGGGTTAGTGCTTCCTGCTGGAACCTCCCGATGTAAGCGGTGCGTTCCGCTCGTGATCCAGAGTCATGGACCCGTCAGGCCTGGACAAGGGATGACCGGCCCCTGTGGCACGGAGGTGACCATTCCGCAACGGTGTTCGAGGTGTGCAACGGTGCTGGTGGGGTGGGCCGGGAGACCGCGGTGATCAGGGGATTTCGGGGTGGCTCGGACTGCTGTACGAGGGCGGTTCTCTGCTTCCGCCCCCACTTCGGGAACTGACATCCTGGCTCCGGGCATCCCTCTGGGTAGTCCGGGACCGGGCGGTGTGGGGGCAGGACAGGGGCGTATGGGGGCAGGGCAGGAACGTCGGGGGGATGAGGGGGAGTAATGCCTCGTTGGAAGGCGCTACCGGAAGAACTCGATCCGGAGGTCAAGGAGTTCGCCGGTCAGCTGCGCAGGCTCGTCGACCGCAGCGGGCTGAGCATCGCGGCGGTGTCCGACAGGACCGGCTACAGCAAGACGTCGTGGGAGCGCTATCTGAACGGGCGGCTCCTCGCGCCCAAGGGGGCGATCGTCGCGCTGGCGGAGGTCACGGGGACGCAGCCCGTGCATCTCATCACCATGTGGGAGCTGGCCGAGCGGGCGTGGAGCCGGTCCGAGATGCGGCACGACATGACGATGCAGGCGATCCGCATCTCGCAGGCGCGGGCCGCGCTGGGCGAGACAGGGGCGCACCCGACCGCGCCCGCGCCCGCGCCGGGGCAGCCCTCTTCCCCCTCTCCCTCCGCGCCTTCCTCTCCATCGGCCGGGCCCGCGAAGTCTTCTGGTTGGGGCGGAGCGGGAGGTGGGCCGGTCATGGGGGTGGCGGGGCCCGCCGGGGTGTCGCCCACGGTGCCGCCGCCCGCGGGCCCTGGGGCACCCGGGGTCTTCGGTTCCGCGGCCCCCTTCGGTGAAGGGAGCGGCGGCGGGGGTTCGCCCGACGGGCAGCGGCGGCGCAGGAAGCTGACGATGTTCCTCGCGGGCGTAGTGGGCGCCCTCGTCGTCATAGCCGCCGCGGTCTTCATGACCGGGTTCGGCGATGACGACAAGGGTGACGACAAGGCGAAGCCGTCCGCGACGCCGTCCGCCAAGGAAACGGATCTGCCCGCGGGGGTGGAGTGCAGCGGCAAGGACTGCGCGGGCAAGGACCCCGAGAACATGGGGTGCGGCGACGAGCTGGCGAGGACGACGTCGCGGGCGACGATCGGCACGACGCTGGTCGAGGTGCGGTACAGCAAGACGTGCGGGGCCGCGTGGGCACGGATCACGCAGGCCTCGCCCGGGGACGAGCTCACGATCACGGGATCGGGGGGCGGGGCCTCGGCCAAGCAGAAGAGCACGGTGAACGAGGACTTCGACGCGTATACGCCGATGGTGGCGGCCACCTCGGGGACGGCGGCGAAGGCGTGCGCGACCCTGACCTCCGGCCGGACGGGCTGCACGGACTAGTCCCTACGCCACTCCCGGAGCCTGCCCCGCCCGGCAAATGGCTGCTCCGGAAGGGGATTTGAGAGGCGGGGGAGAAAGTCGGGTGGGAGGGGGCATGACATGCGTTGCGGAGGGCAGGCGGACCGTACCCCCACGGGAGTGGTCACACCCCCACGGCGGCCGCCACGCTCCCCCCTCACGTGGCGGCCGCCCCCCCGGGCAACAGGGCGTCCCCCCAGCGGAGTGCTGTGGGGCGGGCCACACCGACCCGGCCGCGAGGGGCGGGCGGAGCGCGATAGCCTGACGGCGGATCTCTCTTGATGCCAAGAGATCGATCATCGAGAGGCGATCGAGGACTCGAAGAGGCGTCGGCGGGGATCCAGGAATCAGGGGATCCAGTAGAGGGACACGGGACCCCACCGCCAGCTGTCTTACGGAGATCGCCATGACCCGCACTCCCGTGAATGTCACCGTCACCGGCGCGGCCGGCCAGATCGGCTACGCGCTGCTCTTCCGCATCGCCTCGGGCCACCTGCTCGGCGCGGACGTGCCGGTCAACCTGCGCCTTCTCGAGATCACGCCGGCGCTGAAGGCCGCCGAGGGCACCGCCATGGAGCTCGACGACTGCGCCTTCCCGCTGCTGAACTCGATCGAGATCAGCGACGACCCGAACGTCGCCTTCGACGGTGCCAACGTCGCGCTGCTCGTCGGCGCCCGCCCCCGCACCAAGGGCATGGAGCGCGGTGACCTCCTCGAGGCCAACGGCGGCATCTTCAAGCCGCAGGGCAAGGCCATCAACGACCACGCCGCCGACGACATCAAGGTGCTCGTGGTCGGCAACCCGGCCAACACCAACGCGCTCATCGCGCAGGCCGCCGCCCCGGACGTACCGGCCGAGCGCTTCACCGCGATGACCCGTCTGGACCACAACCGCGCCCTGTCGCAGCTCGCGAAGAAGACCGGCTCGTCCGTCGCCGACATCAAGCGGCTGACCATCTGGGGCAACCACTCGGCCACCCAGTACCCGGACATCTTCCACGCGGAGATCGCCGGCAAGAACGCCGCCGAGGTCGTGAACGACGAGAAGTGGCTCGCCGACACCTTCATCCCGACCGTCGCCAAGCGCGGTGCCGCGATCATCGAGGCCCGTGGCGCCTCGTCGGCCGCCTCCGCCGCCAACGCCGCGATCGACCACGTCCACACGTGGGTGAACGGCACGGCTGCCGGTGACTGGACCTCCATGGGCATCCCGTCCGACGGTTCGTACGGCGTGCCGGAGGGCCTCATCTCCTCCTTCCCCGTCACCGCCAAGGACGGCAAGTACGAGATCGTCCAGGGCCTGGAGATCAACGACTTCTCGCGTGCGCGCATCGACGCGTCCGTGCAGGAGCTCACCGAGGAGCGCGAGGCCGTCCGCGGTCTCGGCCTCATCTGAGTGCGCTGAGTCCACGCGTACGCGCACGACTGAAAGACCGCCCCCCGTCAGCCGTCAAGGCCGCCGGGGGGCGGTCTTATTGGCCGACGGGTGCCCGCCGGCTCAGGTGTGAGAGGCGTCCGCCGCCTGCAGTGCCGCCGCCTCCTTGGACAGCAGGACCGCCGACGCCAGGCTCAGGCCCGGTTCGGCCTGGCGCAGGGCCTTGACCGCGTGGACCGAGTCGGCGGGGCCCGTGTGCCCGGCGGCGGTGATCCGGCGCAGGGCCCAGCGGCCGCGTATCTCGGAGTCCGGGACGGCGGCCGCGCGGGCGAGGAGCGCCGCCGCGCGCTCGAGGCCGGGGCGGTCCTTCTCGTCGGCCGTCGCGAGCGCCTCGCGCAGCTCGTCCGCGACCGCGTCCGTGTCGCGCAGGGCGATCACCATCAGTTCCCGCTTGGTGCCGAACATGTCTTCCGCTCCCTGTCCTCGTGGCCCTCATGGCTCTTGCTGTCGTACTCGTAAATGTAGTACTTCTTATACATGAGCGAGCAAGTGCACAACAGGTTGGCGATGGTGCGCGCCGAGCGGAAGGTGTCGCGTCAGAGCCTGGCCGAGGCAGTGGGAGCCCACTACCAGACCATCGGCTACATCGAGCGCGGGCAGTACAACCCGAGCCTCGACCTCGCGCTGAAGATCGCGAAGTTCTTCGCGCTGCCGGTCGAGGCCCTGTTCTCCCTCGAGCCGTTTCGCCCGCTCACGGATGAGGTCTACGGGAGGAAGCAGTGATGAGGACCGACGAGCGCCCCCTGACCGGTTACGACCGGCGGATGTACGCGATCATGAACCGGCGCGAGGCCGCCCCGCTCTACGCCACCGCGGCCCGCCGCCGCGCCGCGGTCGTCACGCACATGGCGCTGACCGCCGCGGGCATCACCTGCTGGCTCTACTCCGTGCTCGGCGACAAGCTCTGGGCGACGTTCGGGATGTTCGGGGTCCTGCTGCCGTGGTGCGTGGCGACCGGTGTCATCAACGGCGCCACCCGCGGCCTCCTGCAGCTGCGTGCACGCGCCCTCGACGAGCGGCAGCGCGCCGAGAAGAACCGCGTCGCGGCCCGCGCGCACCACGTGATGCTGTGGCTGCTGCTGGCCGTGACCGCCGTGGTGGGGGTCGGGGGCCTCGCGGGCGTGGAGATCGAGGGGCTGGTCTTCCCGGTGCTGTTCAGCGTGTTCGTCGTGCACTGGCTGATGCCGCTGTGGATGGTGGGGCTCACGGCCGACGACGAGCCCGCGGACGACGAGTTCGGCGAGGAGGCCGCCGCCGACGCCACCGGCGGCGAGTGACGCAGCGCACGTGTGAGACGCGCATGCATTGTTCCGGTCAGGGAAGGTGCACCCGGCTGCCGCGAGTGACAGGCGGGGCATATGACAGGAACGGAAGGCAAACGGGACGTGTCCGCACAACAGACCATCCATGTGGGCGGAGAGTGGCTTGCGGCCGCCTCCGGCGCCACCCGCGAGATCCTCGACCCGGCGGATGCCAAGCCGTTCGCCGTGATCGCCGAGGGCGGAGCGGACGACGCGGACGCCGCCATCGCCGCCGCCCGCAAGGCCTTCGACGAGGGCCCGTGGCCGAGCACCTCGGTCGCCGAGCGCGCCGCGCTCCTGCGCCGCGTCGCCGATCTCCTCGTACGCGACCGCGAGGAGATCGGCCTCCTGGAGAGCCGCGACGCGGGCAAGACCCTCGAAGAGGGCCGCGTCGACGTGGACTGCGTCGCCGACGCCTTCCGTTACTTCGCCGACCTGGTGATCGGCGAAGGAGCCGGACGGGTCGTGGACGCCGGGTCCGACGACATCCACAGCGTCGTCGTGCACGAGCCCGTCGGCGTCTGCTCGATGATCACGCCCTGGAACTATCCCCTGCTCCAGGCCAGCTGGAAGATCGCGCCCGCCCTCGCCGCCGGCAACACCTTCGTCATCAAGCCCAGCGAGATCACCCCGCTGACGACGGTCGCGCTCATCGAGCTGCTCGTCGAGGCCGGACTGCCCGCAGGTGTCGCCAACATCGTCACCGGGCCCGGCCACACCGTCGGCGCCCGCCTCGCCGACCACCCCGACGTCGACCTGGTCTCCTTCACCGGCGGCCTCGTCTCCGGCACCAAGGTCGCCCAGGCAGCCGCGCTCGGCGTGAAGAAGGTCGCCCTGGAGCTCGGCGGCAAGAACCCCAACGTCGTCTTCGCCGACGCCTGCGCCACGGAGGAAGGGTTCGACACCGCCGTCGACCAGGCGCTGAACGCCGCCTTCATCCACAGCGGGCAGGTCTGCTCCGCCGGCGGCCGCCTCATCATCGAGGAGTCCGTGCGGGAACGTTTCGTCGCCGAACTCGCCCGCAGGGCCCGCAAGATCAAGCTCGGCCGCGGCACCGAGGACGGTGTCGAGTGCGGACCGCTCGTCTCGGCGCAGCAGCGCGAGAAGACCGAGATGTACGTGGCCTCCGCCCTGGACGAGGGCGCGGTGCTGCGCTCCGGCGGCAAGCGGCCCGAGCCGAGCGAAGTCCGGCCCGCCGACGGGTACTTCTACGAGCCGACCGTGCTCGACCAGTGCCACCGCGGGATGAAGGTCGTACGGGAAGAGGTCTTCGGACCCGTCCTGACCGTCGAGACCTTCCGCACCGAGGACGAGGCCGTCGCGCTCGCCAACGACACCGAGTACGGCCTCGCGGGCGCCGTGTGGACCAGCGACCAGGGCCGCGCGAGCCGCATGGCGCGCCGGATGCGCCACGGCACCATCTGGATCAACGACTTCCACCCCTACCTCCCGCAGGCGGAGTGGGGCGGCTTCGGCAAGAGCGGCGTCGGGCGCGAGCTCGGCCCCGCGGGCCTCGCCGAGTACCGCGAGTCCAAGCACATCTACCAGAACCTGGCACCGCAGCCGGTCCGCTGGTTCGCCGGCTGACACCTGGCAGAGGAGAGGTACGCGCGGGGCGGGAGGTCCGCCCCGCGCGCAACACGTTCAAGCGCCCCCCGCTCATTACGCGCTAGCACTTTGGCACGACCTCGCAGGAAGAGGAGTACGTACGCATGTCTGACCAGACCGAGTTCGACTACGTCATCGTCGGTGGCGGCACCGCCGGATCGGTGATCGCGTCCCGCCTCACCGAGAACCCGGACGTCACCGTCGCCGTCATCGAGGGCGGCCCCAGCGACATCGACCGCGAGGACGTCCTCACGCTGCGCAAGTGGCTCGGGCTGCTCGGCGGCGAGCTCGACTACGAGTACACGACCACCGAACAGCCGCGCGGCAACTCGCACATCCTGCACAGCCGCGCCAAGGTGCTCGGCGGCTGCTCGTCGCACAACACCCTCATCTCCTTCAAGCCGCTGCCGTCCGACTGGGACGAGTGGGAGGAGGCGGGCGCGGCCGGCTGGAACGCCAAGGCCATGGACCCCTACTTCGGCAAGCTGCGCAACAACATCGTGCGCGTCGCCAAGAAGGACCAGAACCAGATCGCCACCGACTGGGTCGAGGCGACGAAGACCGCGCTCGGCGTCCCGGAGATCGTCGGCTTCAACGACAAGCCCTTCGATGAGGGCGTCGGCTTCTTCGACCTCTCGTACCACCCGGAGAACAACAAGCGCTCCTCCGCCTCCGTCGCCTACCTCCACCCCCACATGGAGGCCGGTGACCGCCCGAACCTCCACCTCTTCCTGGAGACCTGGGCCACCAAGCTGGAGCTGGCCGGCAAGACCGCGCGCGGCGTCCACATCCGCACGAAGGACGGTGTGGAGAAGCTCTTCACCGCCCGCCGCGAGGTGCTCGTCTGCGCCGGCGCCATCGACACGCCGCGGCTGCTCATGCACTCCGGCATCGGCCCGAAGAAGGACCTCGAAGCCCTCGGCATCCCGGTCGTCCACGACCTGCCCGGCGTCGGCGAGAACCTCATCGACCACCCCGAGTCGGTCATCGTCTGGGAGACCGAAGGGCCGATCCCCGGCAACTCCGCGATGGACTCGGACGCCGGTCTGTTCGTGAAGCGGGACCCGGACCACAAGGGCCCGGACCTGATGTTCCACTTCTACCAGATCCCGTTCACCGACAACCCGGAGCGCCTCGGCTACGAACGCCCCGAGCACGGTGTGTCGATGACCCCGAACATCCCCAAGTCGCGCGCCCGCGGCCGTCTCTACCTGACGTCGGCGGACCCGGAGGTCAAGCCCGCCCTCGACTTCAAGTACTTCGAGGACGAGGGCGACTACGACGGGCAGACGCTCGTCGACGGCATCAAGCTGGCCCGCAAGGTCGCGCAGGCCGAGCCGTTCAAGAAGTGGCTCAAGCGCGAGGTGTTCCCCGGCCCCGACGTCACCGACGACGCCGAGATCAGCGAACTCGTCCGCAAGGCCGCGCACACCGTCTACCACCCGGCGGGCACCTGCCGAATGGGTGCTTCCACTGATGAACTCGCCGTGGTCGACCCGGAGCTGAGAATCCGGGGCCTGGCAGGAATCCGTATCGCGGACGCATCCGTCTTCCCGACGATGCCCGCCGTGAACCCGATGATCGGAGTACTCATGGTCGGGGAGAAATGTGCCGAGATCCTTGGTGGTGGCGGCCGATGAGCGAGGCCACCGCGACGATCGCGGACCAGGACGAGACAGCCGCTGACGGACCCGTCTTCGCCGTCAAGAACCTCTGGAAGGTCTTCGGCCCCGGCGCCGAGCGCATACCCGGCAACGAGGAGGTGCACGGCCTCAGCCCCGCCGAACTGCGGGACCGTACCGGCTGCACCGCCGCCGTCCGCGATGTGTCCTTCGAGGTCAACAAGGGCGAGGTCTTCGTCGTCATGGGCCTGTCGGGCTCCGGCAAGTCCACCCTCGTACGCTGCCTGACCCGGCTCATCGAGCCCACCTCCGGCGCCCTCGCCATCGACGGCGAGGACGTCCTCGCCATGGACAAGGCCCGGCTGCGCGAACTGCGCCGCCACCGTGCCGCCATGGTCTTCCAGCACTTCGGTCTCCTGCCGCACCGCTCGGTCCTCGACAACGTCGCGTACGGCCTGGAGATCCAGGGCGTCGGCAAGGCCGAGCGCCGCGCCAAGGCCCTCGAAGTCGTCAAGAAGGTCGGCCTCGAAGGGCTCGAACAGCGCAAGCCCGGCCAGCTCTCCGGCGGCCAGCAGCAGCGTGTGGGCCTGGCCCGCGCCCTCGCCGTCGACCCCGAAGTCCTCCTCTTCGACGAGCCGTTCAGCGCCCTCGACCCGCTGATCCGCCGCGACATGCAGGAAGAAGTCGTCCGCCTGCACCGCGAAGAGGGCCGCACCATGGTCTTCATCACCCACGACCTCAGCGAGGCCCTCAAGCTCGGCGACCGCATCGCCCTGATGCGCGACGGCCGCGTCGTGCAGCTCGGCACGCCCGAGGAGATCGTCGGCTCCCCGGCCGACGACTACGTGCGCGACTTCGTGCGCGACGTGGTGCGCGCCGACGTGATGAGCGTGCGCAGCGCCATGCGCCCCGCCGAGGGCGACGAGGAGAGCGCCGGCGCGGCGCTCGCCCCCGACGCCAAGGTCTCCGAGGCCATCGAGGCCGTCGCCCGCACCGGCTCCCCGGTGCGCGTGATGGACGGCAAGCGCTGCCTCGGCGTGGTGGACCACGCCGGGCTGCTCGCCGTGGTCGCGGGCACCGCGACGGCGTCCCCTGTCCCCGGCCGGGGCGAGGCGATCGCCTGATGGCCACCGCCACCGCCTCGGGCCCCGTGCGCGACACCGGGATCGGCGCGCTCCTGCGCCACCGTGCCGTCTCCAAGCTGCTGCTGCTCGCCGTCGCCGCGGCCGTCCTCGTGCCGATCGTCAACGCCAAGTGGGCCTCCGGCGCCTGGCCGGACGCGCTCACCGTCGACCTGACCGAGCCGCTCGGCAGGACGACCGACTGGATCATCGACAACCGCGACAGCCATCCGCTGTTCACCTACTTCCTCGGGCACGTCTCCAACGCCATCGTGCTCTCCGTGCGCGGCGTCTACCTCGTGCTGCTCGCCGCGGGCTGGGCGGGCGTGACCATCGGCGCCGGGCTCGTCGCCTGGCGCGTGGCGGGCGTCAGGCTCGCCGTCCTGGCGTCGGCCTCGTTCGCCGTGTGCGGACTGCTCGGCATGTGGGTGCCGACCATGCAGACCCTCGCCCTGATGATCGTGGCGGTCCTCGCCTCGGTCGTCATCGGCCTGCTGCTCGGCCTCGCGGGCGGCCTGAACGACCGGATCTTCCGGATCCTGCGGCCGGTCCTCGACACCATGCAGGTGCTGCCCGCCTACGCCTACCTGCTGCCGTTCGCCCTCGTCTTCGGCATGGGCGTCCCCGCGGCCATCATCGCGACCGTCGTCTACGCCGCCCCGCCCATGGCCCGGCTCACCGCGCTCGGCCTGCGCGGCGCCGACGGCGGCGTGATGGAGGCGGTGACCTCGCTCGGCGCGACCGGCCGGCAGCGCCTGTTCTCCGCGCGCCTGCCGCTCGCCCTCAAGGAACTCCTGCTCGGCCTCAACCAGACGATCATGATGGCGCTCTCCATGGCCGTCATCGCCTCGGTGATCGGCGCGGGCGGTCTCGGCGACCGCGTCTACCAGGCGCTCTCCACCGTCGACGTCGGCCAGGCGCTCGCCGCCGGCATCCCGATCGTGCTGCTCGCCGTGGTCCTCGACCGCGTGACAGGCGCGGCCGGGGAGCGCACGGGCGCGCACACCGAGGACACGTCGCCGCTGCGCGGCTGGCGCGGCTGGTCCGTCGCGGGCGCCCTGACGGTCGTCGCCGCGCTCGCCGCCCGCTTCGCGGACCGCGTGGACTGGCCGACCGGCTGGGTCGTCAACATCGCCCCATCGGTCAACACCGCCAAGGAGTGGATGGTCGACCACATCTACACCGGCGTGCCCGTCGTCGGCGGCACCGCCGACTGGGCCTCGCACTTCACCACCTGGATCCTCAACCCGGTCAGGGACGGCCTCCAGGGCCTGCCCTGGTGGTCGGTGCTGCTCGTCGTCGCCGCGCTCGCCTGGCTGATCGGCACCTGGCAGACGGCGCTCACCGCCGTCGCCGCGATGGCCGCGATCGGCGTGCTCGGCGTGTGGGACAAGTCCCTCGACACGCTCGCGCAGGTCCTCGCCGGTGTCGCCGTGACCCTGGTGCTCGGCTTCGCGATCGGCATCGCGGCGTCCCGCAGCAAGCGGTTCGAACGCCTGCTCCGCCCGGTGCTCGACGTCTTCCAGACGATGCCGCAGTTCGTCTACCTCATCCCGGTCGTCGCCCTCTTCGGCATCGGCCGCGCCCCCGCGGTCGCCGCCGCCGTCGTCTACGCGCTGCCCGCCGTCGTCCGCATCACCACGCAGGGCATCAGCCAGGTCGACGCCGCCGCGATGGAGTCCTCGCGCTCGCTCGGCGCCACGAGCTGGCAGCAGCTGCGCAAGGTCCAGCTGCCGTTGGCCCGCCCTGCCCTCATGCTCGCCCTCAACCAGGGCGTCGTCCTCGTCCTCGCCGTCGTCGTCATCGGCGGTCTGGTCGGCGGTGGCGCGCTCGGCTACGACGTGGTGTTCGGCATCGCCCAGGGCGATCTGGCGACGGGCCTGGTGGCCGGTGCCGCGATCGTCTGCCTCGGCCTGATGCTCGACCGGGTCACGCAGCCCACGGAACGCCGGCCCCGCCGCGCGAAGAAGGGAGCCTGACATGCGCGTTCGTACGCGTGTCATGAGCGCCGTCACGGCCGCCGGTGCGCTCCTCGCGCTCTCCGGCTGCGGCGCCGCCGACATGAGCAAGCAGGCGTCGCCGTACGCGAACGCCGCAGGCGCCAAGACGGTGACCCTCTCGGTCCAGTCCTGGGTCGGCGCGCAGGCGGACGTCGCCGTCGCCGAGTACCTGCTCAAGAACGAGCTCGGCTACCGCGTCGACAAGGTCCAGATCGACGAGGTGCCCGCCTGGGACGCCCTCAGCCAGGGCCGCGTCGACGCGATCATGGAGGACTGGGGCCACCCGGACCAGGAGCAGCGGTACGTCAAGGACAAGAAGACGATCGTCCCCGGCGGCGACGTCGGCGTGACGGGGCACATCGGCTGGTACGTCCCGACGTACTTCGCGAAGAAGCACCCGGACGTCACGGACTGGAAGAACCTCAACAAGTACGCCGACCAGTTCCGCACGTCCGAGAGCGGCAGCAAGGGCCAGCTCATGGACGGCTCCCCGTCGTACGTGACGAACGACAAGGCCCTGGTGGAGAACCTGGACCTGGACTACCAGGTCGTCTTCGCGGGGTCCGAGGCGGCGCAGATCACCCAGATCGAGCAGTTCGCCAAGCAGAAGAAGCCGTTCCTCACCTACTGGTACAAGCCGCAGTGGCTGTTCGAGAAGGTGCCGATGACGGAGGTGAAGCTGCCCGAGTACAAGGAGGGCTGCGACGCCGACCCGGCGAAGATCAAGTGCGCCTATCCGCACACGCCCCTGCAGAAGTACTTCAACGCGGACTTCGCGAAGAACGGCGGGGACGCCGCGAAGTTCCTGAAGAACTTCAAGTGGTCGGAGGAGGACCAGAACGAGGTCTCCCTGATGATCGCCGACAAGAAGATGTCGCCGGAGGACGCGGCGAAGGCGTGGATCGACAAGAACGAGTCGAAGTGGAAGGGCTGGCTGCCGAAGTAGCCCTTACGTGGGGTGGTGCCGGGTGCCTCGCGAGGAGGCGCCCGGCATTTCCGCCTCTGTCTTCCGGGTCTACCTCAGCTGAGCGGCGACGTCCCGCAGGGCCGACATGGCCCGGTGCAGCAGCCCGGGGCCGAACGTAACCCGCGTGGCGCCCAGCGCGCCGAGCTCCCGCGGGGAGGGCCCGTCGGGCATCGCCAGCACGTTGACCGGCCCCTCGATCCCGGCCCGCAGCGCGGGAATCGCCTCGGCGGGCGCCAGGATCGGATAGACGCAGTCGGCCCCGGCGGCCACGTACAGGCGGGCCCGCTCGATCGCGGCCGCCGGGTCCTCGACACCCCGTACGAACGTATCCACGCGGGCGTTGACGAAGAGCCGGTCGCCCGCCGCCTCGCGCACCTCCGCGAGGAAGGCGGCCTGCTCGGCGGGGTCCCGCAGCGTGCCCGTCACGCCCTTGCCGCCGAAGGAGTCCTCCAGGTTGCAGCCGACGGCCCCCGTCTCCAGGAGCCGGTCCACCAGCTCCTTCGGGGCGAGGCCGTAGCCGGTCTCGACGTCGGCGGTCACGGGCACGGAGACGGCCCGCACGATCCGCGTGATCGCCGCGAACATGTCCCGGGGCGACACCTGCCCGTCCTCGTACCCGAGGGAGAGCGCGATCCCGGCGCTGGGCGTGGCGAGCGCCTCGTACCCCGCCTCCTCGAACACCCGGGCGCTCGCGGCGTCCCACGGCCCGGGCAGGATCAGCGGGTCGTCCTGTGCCCGGCCGTGGTGCAGGGCGCGCAGTGTGTCGACAGGGTTCACCACGCGGGGCCTCCGGGCGCGATGCGGCGGCTGACCATGAGCCGGTTCCAGCTGTTGATGACGGTGATCACGCCGATGAGGTGGGCGAGTTCACCCTCGGTGAAGTGCTCGGTGGCCTTCGCGTACGCCGCGTCGGGCACGAAGCCCTCGGTAAGGACGGTGACGGCCTCGGTGAGGGCGAGGGCCGCGCGTTCGCGCTCGCTGAAGAGGTCGCCCGCCTCCTCCCAGGCGTTCAGGAGCGCGATGCGCTTCGGGGTCTCGCCGTGTTCGAGGGCGACGTCCACGTGCATGTCGAGGCAGAAGGCGCAGGCGTTGATCTGTGAGGCCCGCATCATCACCAGCTCGGCGAGCACGGGGTCGCCGAGCCCCTTCTTGGCGGCGGCGCTCAGCGCGCTCATGGCGCCCGCCACCTGCGGGTCCAGGCGGGTGGTGCGTGGGCTCACTTGGCGTTCGCCGCCTTGTAGTGGCCCGGCACCTGGCGCGTGCTGACACCGAAGCGGTTCCACGCGTTGATGACGGTGATCGCGGCGATGAGCTGGGTCAGCTCCGCCTCGTCGAAGTGCGCCGCAGCGTTCTCGTACACCTCGTCGGGTACGAAACCGTCGGTGAGAACCGTGATGGCCTCGGTCAGCTCGATCGCGGCGACCTCCTTGGCCGTGTAGAAGTGCCGCGACTCCTCCCAGGCGCTGAGCTGGACGATCCGCTCGACGCTCTCGCCCGCCGCGAGGGCGTCCTTGGTGTGCATGTCGAGGCAGAGCGCGCAGCGGTTGAGCTGCGAGGCACGGATCTTGACGAGCTCGAAGATCACCGGGTCGAGGCCCTTACGGGCGGCCGCGTCGAGCTTGATCATGGCCTTGAAGACCTCGGGGGCGTGCTCGGCCCAGGCGAGGCGGGGGGTGTGCTCGTGGACGTATTCCTTGGCTTCTGTCGTCATGGTTCGACGGTACGGGCGGAGTAGCCCACGGCTATGGTCCATTTTCATGGGAGAAAAATGGGCCACTTTGGGGGTCGACCTCCATCTGGAGACCGGCGGCGACGCGTCCCGCCACGGCGTCCGCAAGGGCCTCACGGACGCGCTGCGGGAGGCCGTGCGCGGCGGCCGCCTGGCGCCCGGCACCCGCCTGCCGTCGTCCCGCTCGCTCGCCGTCGACCTCGGCATCGCACGGAACACGGTGGCCGACGCGTACGCCGACCTGGTCGCCGAGGGCTGGCTCACGGCCCGCCAGGGGTCGGGCACGCGCGTCGCCGAGCGGGTGGTCGCGCCGCCGGTGCGGTCCGCGCCGCCCCGCAGGACGGGCGGGGCGCCCACGTACAACCTCACCCCGGGCTCGCCGGACCTCGCGTCCTTCCCGCGCGCGGAGTGGCTCAAGGCGGCCCGGCGCGCGCTGGCCGCGGCGCCCAACGACGCCCTCGGGTACGCGGACCCGCGCGGCCGCGTCGAGCTGCGCACCGCCCTCGCCGGCTACCTCGCGCGGGCCCGCGGCGTGCACGCGGACCCCGACCGGATCGTCGTCACCGCCGGGTTCGTGCACGCCCTCGCGGTCCTCGGCCGGGTGCTGCGGGCGCGCGGGCTGCGCGAGGTGACCGTGGAGTCGTACGGCCTCGACATCCACTGGAACCTGCTGCACCGCGCGGGCCTGCGCACGAAGCCGCTCGCCTTCGACGAACTCGGCACGGACGTCTCGGCGTTGGGCCCCGCATCGCCCAAGGCAGTGCTGCTCACCCCCGCGCACCAGTTCCCGATGGGCGTGCCGCTGCACCCCGACCGGCGGGCGGCGGCCGTCGACTGGGCGCGGCGTGCGGGCGGGGTGATCCTGGAGGACGACTACGACGGGGAGTTCCGGTACGACCGCCAGCCCGTCGGCGCGCTCCAGGGCCTCGATCCCGAACGTGTCGTGTACCTCGGCACGGCAAGCAAGTCCCTCGCCCCCGGCCTGCGCCTGGGCTGGATGGTGCTGCCTTCAGGGCTGTACGAGGAGGTTCTCGGAGAGAAGGACGCGGCCGGCGCGTCCTGCGGCGCCCTGGACCAGCTGACGCTCGCGGAGTTCATCACGTCGGGGGCGTACGACCGGCATGTGCGCGGCGCCCGGCTGCGGTACCGGCGCCGCCGCGACCAGCTGGTGGCGGCGCTGGCGGCGCGGGCTCCCGAGGTCCGCGCCACGGGTATCGCGGCGGGCCTGCACGCGGTGCTCGAACTCCCGCCGGGCACCGAACGCTCCATCGTGCAGGCGGCCAACTGGGAGCGCCTCGCGGTCCACGGCCTGGCCGGCTTCCGCCACCCCCTGGCAGGGGCGGCACGGGAGCGGGACGCGCTGGTGGTGGGGTACGGGACGCCGGCGGAGCACGCGTGGGCGGGGGCGCTGGAGGCGTTGTGCAGGGTGCTGCCGTGAGGCTCCGCCCGTGACCTGTGCGGTCAGTCGTGGTGGTCTTCGAGGAGTGGGGTCCTGGTCGGCGCCACGGCCTCCGCGGGGGCCTCGCCGAACCGGGCGAGGGCCAGCGCCCCCGCGACCGCCACCGCGAAGCCCAGGACCGCAAGCCAGCCCAGTCCGTCCCGCGTACGGTCGCCCAGCCAGACCACGCCCACCAGGGCGGGACCGATCGTCTCGCCGATCACCATGCCCGCCGTGGCCGTCGTCACCGAGCCGCGCTGCAGCGCCGAGGTGAGCAGCAGGAAGGCGGCGCCGCCGCCCAACAGCAGGGCGTACGTCGCCGGATTGGCCAGGAGCGCCCAGGGCGACACGTCGTCGACGAGACGTACGGACACCTCCACCACCCCGAAACCGCACCCCGCGCCCAGACCGAGCGCCAGCGCCCGCGCCCGTCCCGGCAGCCGCCCGGCGACCGCGCCGACGACCAGCACGGTGACGGCGATGCCGAGCATCACGTACCGCAGGGCCGTCGAGCCGGTGCGGTCGCCCTCGGCGCCGGACGCGAGACCCAGCAGCGCGAGCCCCGCGCAGACGACGCCCACCGCACCCCATTCGACGCCGCTGAGCCGCACCCGCAGCAGCCGGGACGCGACCACCGCCGTGACGGCGAGGCTGGCGGCGAGCGCCGCCCCCACCGCGTAGATGGGGACCGAGCGCAACGCCACGACCTGCAACAGGAAGCCGAGTCCGTCGAAGGCGAGCCCGGCGACATAGCGCCACTGGCGCAGGGCGCGCAGCAGCAGCGCCGGGTCGACGCCGGAGCCCGTGCCGGGCGCGGTGGCGCGAGTGGCGGCCGCCTGAAGAACCGAGGCCGTGCCGAAGCAGACCGCTGAGCCGAGTGCGCAAAACATCCCAAGAGACACGAAGTGACTGTAGAGGAAGGTGAGTCAAGGGAGACCCAAGGGACATTCGGTGGAGCCGGTTGGCACGGGGTGCCGGGGCGTCCCTACGCTGCTCCTTGTACGAACCATTCGTACGCGGCACGGCTACGGGGGACGACACCACATGGCACAGAAACAACCGCGACGGCTGCGGTCGAGCACGGTCGCGCTCGGCGGCATGGGCGTCCTCGCCGCGGCTCTCACCTCCTGCGGCTCCGACCCGGACCGCCGCTGTGTGGACCGGGACAGCTACGACCTCGTCAACGGCTATCGCGTCGTCAGTGACAGCAAGTGCAAGTCGGGAGGGACTAGTTCCTCCGGGTCTACCGGCAAGTCCCGCAAGGGTTCCTACGGCACGGGTACGAGCACGGGAACCGGCACCGGCAATTCTTCGGGCCGCACCGACCCCGCCTGGTACTACGACGCCGACGTCGACGGACGCTACGCCGACAACGGCACCTTCAGCCGCAGCGAGGCCGTCGACCGGGACGGCTTCGGCTGCTCGGGCGGCGGCAGCGGTGGCAGCGGCAGCAGCGGCGGCTGAGCGAGCGGTACGTACGCCATGGAACGCCGCACCACAGAACCCCGCCCCGACTGGCAGCGGACCGTCGAGGACCAGGGCCTCATCTACCCCCTGACGCGCTACCCCGACGACACCCTGCGCCCCTACTGGGACGAGAGCGCGTACTACGTCTTCTCGCTCCCCGAGGTCGAGGCCCTGGAGGAGGTCGTCGAGGAGCTGCACGCGATGTGCCTGGCCGCCGCCGCGCACATCGTCGAGCACGACCGGCTCGCCGACCTCGGCATCACGGACCCGCGGGTGGCGGCCGCCGTCACCGAGGCCTGGCACCGCCGCGCCGAACTGCCCTCCCTCTACGGCCGGTTCGACCTCCGCTACGACGGCACGGGCCCGGCCAAGATGCTGGAGTACAACGCCGACACCCCCACCTCCCTGGTCGAGGCCGCGAGCCCCCAGTGGTTCTGGATGGAGGAGCGCTTCCCGGGCGCCGACCAGTGGAACTCCCTCCACGAACGGCTCGTCGACGCCTGGAAGAAGCAGGCCCCGCTCCTCCCGCCCGGCGGCCCGCTGTACTTCGCCCACTCCGCGGGGGACGAGCTCGGCGAGGACCTGATGACGGTCGCGTATCTGCGGGAGACCGCCGAACAGGCCGGCCTCGCCGCCGAGTCCATCGCCATGGAGGACATCGGCTGGGACCGTCTCTCGCGCCGCTTCGTCGACAAGAAGCTCCGCTTCATGCGCAGCTGCTTCAAGCTCTACCCGTGGGAGTGGCTGACCACGGACCGCTTCGCGCCGCACGTCCTGGAGACCCTCGACAACGGCGGCGGCACGGGTTCGACCCTGTGGATCGAGCCTGCCTGGAAGATGCTCCTCTCCAACAAGGCGCTCCTTGCGGTGTTGTGGGAGCTGTACCCGGGCCACCCGAACCTGCTGCCCGCCTATCTGGACGGCCCGCGCGAACTGGCCGTGTCCGGCGGTTACGTCGCCAAGCCGCTGCTCGGGCGGGAGGGCGCGGGAGTGACCGTGCACGAACCGGGCCCCGCGCCCGTCGCGCCCGTACTCCGCGAAGAGCGCTGTTGCTACCAGGAGTTGGCGCCACTGCCCGACTTCGACGGCAACCGGGTCGTGCTCGGCGCGTGGGTCGTGGAGAACGAGGCGGCGGGGCTCGGCATCAGGGAGTCCTCGGGCCTGATCACGGACGAGTACGCGAGGTTCCTCCCGCACGTGATCCTGTGAACGAGTGGTCGGCTGCCGCCCGCACGTGATCCTGTGAGCGAGCGGCCGGCTGCCGCCGCCGGTCAGGAGTCCGCACCCAGCCGGACCAGCATCTTGCCGGTGTTCGCCCCGCGCAGTACGCCGAGGAAGGCCTCCGGCGCCCGCTCGATGCCGTCGACGACGGTCTGCTCGGTGCGCAGGCTGCCGTCGGCGAGCAGCGGAGCCGCCCGGCCGATCCACTCCGGGAACAGGTCGAGGTGGCTGGTGACGAGCATGCCGCGAAGGGTCGCCTCCTGCTGGGCGGCGCGGAAGAGGTTGTTGGGGCCTGGTGCGGGCTCGGTCGCGTTGTACGTGCTGATGGCGCCGACCAGCGCGATGCGTCCGCCCGGCCGGATCGCCCCGATCGCGGCCTCCAGATGGTCGCCGCCGACCGAGTCGAGGTAGACGTCTACGCCATCGGGCGCGGCCTGGGCGAGCTGTTCGGGCAGGCCGCCCAGGCGGTAGTCGACGGCGGCGTCGTACCCGAAGGTGTCGAGGAGCTTCTTCGTCTTCGCCGGGCCGCCCGCCGAGCCGATCACCCGGGAGGCGCCGAGTTCGCGGGCGAGCTGCCCCGCGACACTGCCGACCGCCCCGGCCGCGGCGGACACGAAGACGACGTCGCCCTCGCGCACCGGGGCGGTGCGGGTCAGCGCGGCGTACGCGGTGAGTCCCGTGGTGCCGAGCGGGCCGAGGTAGGCGGCGGCCGGCGCGAGCGTGGTGTCGACGACCGTGGCGGCCGCGGCGTCGAGCACGGAGTACTCCCGCCATCCCAGGAAGTGCGTGACCGTCGCGCCGACGGGCACGTCGGGGGCGTTCGACGCGACGACCTCGCCGATCGCCGAGCCCTCCAGCGGGGCGCCCAGTCGGAACGGCGGGATGTAGGACGGTGCGTCGTCCATGCGGCCCCGCATGTACGGGTCGACCGACATCCAGGTGTTGCGGACGACGATCTGCCCCGCGTCGAGGCTTTCGGGCACCTCGGTGGTGGCCAACTCGAAGTCGGCGGCGGTGGGTTCGCCGATGGGGCGGGCGGCGAGACGGATTTCGCGGGAGATGGTCATGGTGACTCCTGGGTTCAGATGGTGACGGTGACTGCGGTGCCGCGATCACGAGGACTACCGTGCCGGGAGGCGCGCACGGAACGCTGACGGTTCACGCACGGCCTCCCGTCAGCGCCGCTGGGGCTCCTCAGCGGTCACCGGGGGCGATTAACGTGGCCGTATGCGATTCGAGGTGCTGGGCCCGTTGACCGTGCGCACGCAGGACGGGGCGGCCGCGCCTGCCCCGGAGCCGAAGGTCCGCGCGCTGCTCGCCGCCCTCCTCGTGCGGGTCGGACACCCGGTCCCGGTGGACACGCTGATCGACGACCTGTGGGGCGACCGCCCGCCGTCCTCGCCGGTCAACTCGCTCCAGACAAAGGTCTCCCAGCTGCGCCGCACGCTGGAGGCGGCCGAACCCGGCGGCCGCGGCCTCGTCGTGCACGGGCCCGCCGGATACGCGCTGCGCATACCGCCCGAGCACGTCGACGCCACCCGTTTCGAGACGCTGACCTCACGCGCGTACGCGACGGACACGACCGACTCGACGGAAGCTGATACGCGTACGAAGGCATCGCTTCTGACCGACGCGCTGGCGCTGTGGCGCGGCCCCGCGTACGCCGACTTCCGCGACGCCGACTTCGCGCGCGCGGCCGTCACACGCCTGGAGGAGCAGCGCCTGACCGCGCAGGAGACGCTGGCCGAGCTGCGCCTCGCGCACGGCGAGCACGCCGTACTGGCGGACGACCTGGCCCCCTTGGTGGCGCGCGAGCCCCTGCGCGAACGCCTGCGGGCCATCCATCTCAGGGCCCTGTACCGCTCCGGCCGCGTGGCCGAGGCCCTGGACTCCTACCGGGACCTCCGGCTTCGTCTCGCCGAAGAACTCGGCATCGACCCGAGCCCCGAACTGACGGAGCTGCACGAGGCGATGCTGCGACAGGAGGAGGAGCGGGGACCACAAGGCGCGGGTGCGGCTACGAGCCCGGATGTGAGCACAGCTGCGGGCACAGGTGTGGGCGCAGATACGGGCACAGGTGCGGGGAGAGCTGCGGGCCCGGATACGGGCACAGCTGCGGGCGCAGACGTGGCTGTGAACCGCCCGCTCACGAATCTGCCCGCGCAGGTCACGGACCTCATCGGCCGCGACGGCGCGATCGCGCGCATACGCGACCTGATCGCCACGGAACGCCTGGTCACCCTCACGGGCCCCGGCGGCGTAGGAAAGACGCGGCTGGCCCTGGAGTCGGCGTCAGGCCTGACGGACGCCTTCCCCGACGGCATCTGGCTGACCGAACTCGCCGGCACCTGGGACGAGGTGGTCCCAACGGTCGCGGCCGCCCTGGGCCTCCGCGACGACGCACCGGCCGCACACCCCCCGGCCGCCCGGGCCTCGGCCGCCCGGACCCCAGCCGTACGGCTCGCACAGGCCCTCGCCGGCCGTCGCCTCCTCCTCGTCCTCGACAACTGCGAACACGTCCTCGACCCCGTCGCGGACCTGACCGCCGAACTTCTGCGCCAAGCCCCCCACCTGCACATCCTCACCACCAGCCAGGAACCTCTCGCCCTCACCGGCGAAACCGTGGAGGCCATCGGTCCGCTCGGCGAGGAGGACGCGGTGCGGCTCTTCGCCGCCCGTGCCGCGGCCACCGCCCCGGGCTTCGCCCTGGACGACACGAACCGTGAGTCCGTCGCCCTCATCTGCCGCCGCCTCGACGGCATCCCCCTCGCCGTCGAACTCGCCGCCACCCGCGTACGAGCCCTCGGCGTGCACGCCCTCGCCGACCGCCTGCACGACCGCTTCCGCCTCCTCAACCAGGTACGCCGCGACGCCCCCGCCCGCCAGCGCACCCTGCGCGCGATGATCGACTGGAGCTGGGAACTCCTGACGACCCCCGAGCAGCGCGCTCTGCGTCAACTCGCGGTGTTCGACGGCGGATTCACGCTCCCGCACGCAGAAGCCGTACTGACGCACACCGCCCCGCAGGCCCCACCGCACTCTCCACCAGAGGACGACGTCCTCGACCTGGTGACCCGTCTCGTGGACCGCTCCCTCCTCGCTCCGATGACGACCGACGCCCCCGAGATGCGCTACCGCATGCTCGAGTCCGTCACCGCGTACGGCCTCGAACGCCTCGACGACGCGGCCGAGACCGCCGAGGTCCGCCGCCGTCACGCCCGCCACTTCGCCACCTTCGCCGAACGCGCCGCCGCAGCCCTGCGCGGCCCCGACCAGCGGACCTGGCTGCGCCGGCTCGACCACGAGACGGTGAACCTCCGTGCCGCGCTGAACTGGTCCGCCACGGACTCCGACACCCCGACAGCCCTGCGCCTGGTCAACGCCCTGACCTGGTACTGGTTCCTCCGAGGCCGCCTCCGCGAAGCCATGCGCTCCCTGGACCAGGCCCTGAACCTGCCCGCGCCGCCTCAGCGGGAAGAGGCCGGCCCGCTGCTCTCGGCCCGCACCGCCGCCGCGTCGGCCCACGCCGCCTTCGCCCTACTGGCCGGCGAACCCGCCTCCGCGCACCACGACACCTCCGAGGGCGCGGAAACCACCGCGCCCGCCACTACTGCCACGGCCACGGCCGCCGACGCCCGGTCCCGCTGGCTGCTCGCCTTCGCGCGGTGCGGGTTCGACCACACGCCTCGCGAGGCCGCGCGGGTCGACGCGCTCCTCGCGGAGTTCCGGGCCGCGGGCGACCGCTGGGGCGAGGCCGCCACACTGTCCACCCGGGCCACCCGCGCCCTCTACCGCGGCGACCTCCCGGCCCTGCGCCGCGACGCCACACGCAGCGCCGAGATGTTCCGCGAACTGGGCGACGGTTGGGGCCAGTTGCAGTCGTCCGAACAGCTCGGCATCCTCGCCGAGATCGCCGCCGACTACGAGGAAGCCGCCCGCCTCCAACGCGACGGAATGCGCCGCGCCGAAGAACTCCACCTCTGGACCGATCTCTCCTTCCGCCTCTCCCGCCTCGGCCGCATCGCCCTCCTCACCGGTGACGACCCCGCCGCCACCGCCTTCCACGAACGAGCCGCCGGCCTCGCCGCCCAGCAGTCACATCGCCCCGCCCAGCAGTTCGCCGAGACCGGCCTCGCCATCGGCGCCCGCCGCCGCGGTGACCTGGACACGGCCGAGAAACTCCTCCTGCCGTGGCTGGACTTCAACCGCCGCCTCGGCGTCGACTCCGGCACGGCCCTGATCCTGGCCCAACTCGGCTACGTCGCCGAACAACGCGGCGACGCGGAGCGCGCCGAAACCCTCCACCGCGAGGGCCTGGCCGTGGCCCGCACGACGGGCGACGAGCGCGCGGTGGCCCTCGCCCTGGAAGGCCTCGCGGGCGCCCGCTCCCTCGCCGGCGACCACACCCACGCCGCAGGCCTCCTCGGCACGGCCGCCCGCATCCGCGAGTCGGAGGGAGCACCCCTGCCTCCGGCAGAACGCACGGACGTCACCCGCGCCACCCACCGCACCCGCACCGCCCTCGGCGACACCGCGTTCCAAACGGCATACGACCGGGGAGCCCACCCCTGACGCCAGGGCGGGGGAGGGCCGGGAAGGGCGGGGGGAAGGCGGGGGAGGGGCTCAGCCCGGTGTCGCGGTTCAGCGGCACAGGGCCTTGTCGACGACACCGTCCACCCGGGTCATGACCGTCTTGTCGTTCGGCTGCATGGTCACCGCGACGTTCGCGGCGCGGCCCTCGTCGGTGACTCCGCCCCGGGTCTCGTATCCCGGGTAGCTGCCGCCGTGACCCCAGTAGACGCCGCCGCACGACAGCGGCTTGCTCACGAGCCCCAGGCCGTAGCGGGCGCCAGGGCCGAAGTAGTCGGCGCGGACGGTGGTGCGCATCTGGTCGAGCTGCTCCTGGTGGAGGAGACGGCCGCGCAGGAGCTCGCCGTAGAACCGGTTGAGGTCGGAGTTGGTGGAGATCATCTGACCCGCCGCCCAGGTCCAGGACGGATCCAGCTCCGTGATGTCACGCAGGGGCGCGCCCTCACCCTCCTGCAGATACCCCTTGGGGTGGGGTCCGCGGATGGTCGCGTCATGAGGGGCGGGGAAATAGGTGTGGCGCAACCCGATCTTCTTGACGATGCGCCGGTCGATCTCCTCCGCCACAGTGCGCTTGGTGACCTGCTCGACGATCATCCCGGCCAGTACGTAGTTCGTGTTGCTGTACGCCCATCCCTTCCCCGGCTCGAACTCGCCCTCGTACTGAAGCGCGATGTCGAGCAGTTCACGAGGCTCGTAATAACGCGGCTGGAGGTCGTGCTTCGTGTAATTGGGCAGCCCACTCGTCTGCTGCAGAAGATGGCGGATCGTGATCCGGTTGCCGTCGATCCCCTTCCCGCGCACGACACCCGGCAAATAGGTGTCGACCGAGTCGTCGAGGCGGACCTTCCCCTCACCGACCAGCTGCAGCACGACCACCGCGGTGAACGCCTTGGTATTGCTGCCGACCCGCACCCGCCCGTCCCGCGGCACCTTCGCCCCGGTGGCCAGATCGCCGACCCCCGCCGTGTAGGCACGGCTGTGTCCGTCGCGCCCCTTGACACTCGCCAGCGCACCGGGAATGCCATCGTCGCGCACCAGCGCCTCCAAACCCCGCTGGACGGCGTCCGCCCTGGACGCGACGGATGCGGACGCGGACGCGGATGTGGATGTGGATGTGGGCGTGGGCGTGGCGGGTGCCGCGGACGCCGCAGACGGTGCCAGCGCCCCCACCGTCATGGCGCCCACACTCACGCTGATGGCCACCGCGGTCGCGGTCGACACGGCTCTACGCCGACCGCCCCGCTGCCGACCGGAAAAACGGAACCTCTGCCATGTCTGCTCACGCACGAGCCAACTCCTGTGGAAGCGTCGGGAATCCGGCGGCACCCCGCCGGACTCCACACTTCCGGATGAGAACACCCGCGACGATCCTGCCAACCGCCCACTCCAGGTGGGGGTAACCCCCGCCCCGGCGCGGGGGCGCGCAACCCCGCCCCGGCACAGGGACGGGCAACCCCGCCCCGGCCGGCCGCTAGCTCAGCACGGCCCGCAACTGATCCAGCCCCCAGTCCAGATCCTCCTTACTGATCACCAGCGGGGGAGCGATACGGATCGTCGACCCGTGCGTGTCCTTGACCAGCACCCCCCTCTCCATCAACTTCTCGGAGATCTCCCGCCCCGTGCCGTACGACGGGGCGATGTCGACACCCGCCCACAGACCGCGGCCCCGCACCTCCGTCACCTTGCCCGCACCGGTCAGCAGCCCCAGCTCGGCGTGCAGATGGTCGCCCAGCTCCGTGGCGCGCTGCTGGTACTCACCCGTCGACAGCATGTCGACCACCTCGAGCCCCACCGCGCAGGCGAGAGGGTTGCCGCCGAACGTCGAACCGTGCTCACCCGGCTTGAACACCCCCAGCACATCGGCGTCCGCCACCACGGCCGACACCGGCACCACGCCGCCCCCGAGCGCCTTGCCCAGCAGATACACGTCCGGCACCACGCCCTCGTGCTCGCACGCGAACGTACGTCCCGTCCTGCCGAGCCCCGACTGGATCTCGTCCGCGATGAAGAGGACCCCGCGCTCCCGGGTCAACTCCCGCACCCCCGGCAGATATCCGGCCGGCGGCACGAGCACCCCGGCCTCGCCCTGGATCGGCTCGATAAGCACGGCCACCGTCTCGTCGGTGACCGCGGCCCGCAGCGCCGCCAGGTCGCCGTACGGCACGATCTCGAAGCCCGGCGTGTACGGCCCGAAGTCCGCCCGCGCCTCCTCGTCCGTGGAGAAGCTGATGACCGTGGTGGTCCTGCCGTGGAAGTTGCCGGCCGCGACCACGATCTTCGCCCGCCCGTCCGGCACGCCCTTGACCTGGTACCCCCACTTCCGCGCGGTCTTCACGGCCGTCTCCACGGCCTCCGCGCCCGTGTTCATGGGCAGCACCATCTCCTTGCCGCAGAGCTCCGCCAGGCGCGTACAGAACTCGGCGAACCGGTCGTGGTGAAACGCCCGCGACGTCAGCGTCACCCGGTCGAGCTGTGCCTTCGCGGCGTCGATCAGCCGGCGGTTGCCGTGCCCGAAGTTGAGCGCGGAGTACCCGGCGAGCATGTCGAGATAGCGGCGCCCCTCGACATCGGTCATCCACGCGCCCTCGGCGGAGGCGACCACGATGGGCAGCGGATGGTAGTTGTGCGCGCTGTGCGCCTCGGCCGAGGCGATGAGCCGCTCGCTGGCCGAGCCGGAGCCGGAGCCGGTGCCGGAACCGGCGGCCGATGACGCGGCCGGTGACGCGGCAGCAGGCGATGACGCGGATGAGGGCGATGACGACGATGACGTGCGGGGAGATGACGTACTCGACACGGGGTCTCCGTTCGTCTTGCGGCGTGGGGCGGATGTGGCGCCCAATTCCTATCGTCGCTCGCATCGCGGACGAAGAAACCTGCCGGATCGGCGCGCCCGCTAGGCTGGCCCTGACAGCACGGTGACTGGCGCACGGGGAACCGACCCCGATGAAGCCGTGCCAGGCAGAACCTTCGAGGTGCCGCCCGCCTGGGCACCCCGGGACCACGACCGGACACTGACCGCTCGCCCCGGAGGACGCCATGACTTCCCCTTCCTCATCCCCTGCATCCCCTGCCTCTTCCTCTCGCCCTTCCTCACCCGCTCAGCACCACCCCGCCCTCGCCGCCGAGGACCCCGAACTCGCCGCCCTCATCGGCGCCGAGGAGCAGCTCCAGGCCGACACCCTGCGCCTGATCCCCAGCGAGAACTACGTGTCCACCGCGGTCCTCGAAGCCTCCGGCACCGTCCTCCAGAACAAGTACAGCGAGGGCTACCCCGGCCGCCGCTACTACGAGGGCCAGCAGAACATCGACCCCGTCGAACGCCTGGCCATCGCCCGCGCCAAGGCCGTCTTCGGCGTCGAGCACGCCAACGTCCAGCCCTACTCCGGCTCCCCGGCCAACCTCGCCGTCTACCTCGCCTTCGCCGAACCCGGCGACACCGTCATGGGCATGGCCCTGCCGATGGGCGGGCACCTCACCCACGGCTGGGGCGTCTCGGCCACCGGCAAGTGGTTCCGCGGCGTGCAGTACGGCGTGCGCCGGACCACCGACCCCGAGACGAACGGCCGCGTCGACCTCGACGAGGTCCGTGACCTCGCGCTCAAGGAGCGCCCCAAACTGATCTTCTGCGGTGGCACTGCCCTCCCTCGCACCATCGACTTCGCCGCCTTCGCCGAGATCGCCCGCGAGGCCGGCGCCGTCCTGGTGGCCGACATCGCGCACATCGCCGGTCTGATCGCGGGCGGCGCCCATCCCTCGCCGGTGCCGCACGCCGACGTGATCTCCACGACCACCCACAAGACCCTGCGCGGCCCGCGCGGCGCGATGCTGATGTCCCGCGAGGAGCACGCCAAGGCCATCGACAAGGCGGTCTTCCCCGGTCTGCAGGGCGGCCCGCACAACCAGACCACCGCGGCCATCGCGGTCGCCCTCCACGAGGCGTCCCGACCCTCCTTCCGCGACTACGCCCACGCGATCGTCGACAACGCCAAGGCTCTCGCCGACGCCCTCCTCGCCCGCGGCTTCGACCTGGTCTCCGGCGGCACGGACAACCACCTGATCCTGATGGACCTGACCTCCAAGGACGTCCCGGGCAAGATCGCCGCGAAGGCCCTCGACCGGGCCGGGATCGTCGTGAACCACAACACCGTGCCCTACGACCCCAGGAAGCCGTTCGACCCGTCGGGCATCCGCATCGGCACCCCCTCCCTCACCTCCCGCGGACTCGGCACCGAGCACATGACGGCCGTCGCCGAATGGATCGACCGTGGTGTCGCCGCGGCGCGCACCGGTGACGAGGACGCCCTGACGAAGATCAGGTCCGAGGTCGCCGACCTGATGGCCACCCACCCGGCACCGGGCCTGCCCACCGCCTGAGGGGGTCCCCACCCCCCTCACCTCAGAGGTTCACAGGTCCCGCAGCTCCTGCCGGGGCCCCGGCTCGTGCGGTCGCCGTCGCCATGCCGCCGCTGCCGCCCAGCGCTCGGACACCGGGCGCCGGAGCAGCAGCGCGGCGACCGCACCGGCCCCGGCGCCCGGTATCGCCCACCACCACTCCGAGCCGGTCGTGCCCGGCCCGCCACCGCCCGCGGCGGCCTTCTGCACGCCGCCGCTCTTCTCGGGGGCCCTGGGCTCCGGCACCGGCTCCGAGCCCGGCGCGATTCCGGAGGCGCCCCGGTCGGACGCCTTGCCCATGAGGCCGAGCTCCTTGAACAGGGGCACCAGGCGATCCGGCTCCTTCGCCCGGTGCCAGTCACCGGTCAGCGACTCGGTCTCCGTCGACCTGTGCACCCACACGTCCATGTCCTTCTTGTCACCGCCCTTCTTGTCGCCCCCCTTGTCGGAGAGCGGCGCATAGACCCGGTCGACACGCCACGGCGTCACGTCATGAACCATCCACGTGAGATTGATCTGACGGCTCTGGACACCCACGCCGAGGCCCGGCGGGTCCTCGCTCGGCTTCCCGGTCGGCTTCCCGCCGGAGGCCGGGGGCTCCAGCCAGGTCTCCAGGTCGCCGTACTCCCCGTCGGTGTAGTACAGCGAGGCGCTCTCGGTGGTCTCCGGTGACACCAGCAGCACGCTCGTCGGCCCGCCCGCCACCGCCTGGGGTGCGCCCACCACCATCAGCGCCGCCGTGACGCCCAGCCCGGCCGCCGCCCCGCACAGTCCCCTTGCCTTCCGCATGTCCGTCCCCCAGCCGCCCGCCGGCGCGGCCCCTCCGCACCGGTTCACTTCTGGTACACCGCCCGAGCCGGTCAGGTTCCCGATTCGGGGATCGACTCCGCGATCTCCAGGGCCCGCTCCTTCGACGCCACCCCTTCAAGCCGCAACGTCAGCTCCTGCCCGCGTGTCCACAGCAGCGTCGGCCCCGCCGTCCGCTCGGACCGCCGCCAGCGGTCGCCGTCGCCCTCCACCAGCCAGAACGTGAGCCGGTGCGGCCGGGCGAACCAGAGCCCCGTCTCCCGGCCGATTTCGACCCAGTCGGGCGGCACCGGCACCGTCTTGGCGAAACCGGGGTCGAGCCGGGCCGCGTACTGATCGAGGCGTATCGTCCGGCCGGCCGCGCGCCAGCAGAGGCTGACCAGGACCCGGGCGCCCGGCTCCCGCGTCACCGACACCGCATCCGGCGCGCCGAGCGACTTCGGCACCGCGGGCGAGAACCCGGCCAGGCGCCGCGCCTCCGCCGCCGTCACCGGCTCACCGCACCCGGGCACGCCCGGCCCGGCCGAGGGGGTCGCCGACGGGTCGTACCGCACCTCGACTCCGCCGAAGTCGAACCATTCGAAGACCGCCGCCCGCACCGGAGGCGTGAGCACGAGGACCGCGAGCAGCCCGCACAGCGCGGCCGTCACCGTCCGCCACCGCATCCGCAGACCACGCCGCAGGCCGCGCAGCCGCTCGGCGGGGCCGGGCGGCTCGGCCACCGGCACCCCGGCTCTCTCCGCGAGTATCTGCGCGATGACCCGCTCGGCCATCGACTCCCCGCCGGCACCGCCCGTGCCGCCCGCATCCATCGACCGGCCGAGCGCCCGCAGCTCCTCACGGAGCCGCGCCGCCTCGGCCGCCTCGGCTGCGCGCTGCCGCTCACTCACCTCCCTCACCTCCCTCTGCGGGCAACAGCCGGCCCAGCTTGCGCAGCGCGCGGTTCAGCCGGGACTTCACCGTGCCCCGCGGCCAGCCGAGGGCCTGGGCCGTCTCCGCCTCGTCCATCTCCAGCAGATAGCGGTAGGTGACGACCAGGCGGTGATCTTCGCCCAGCTGGTCGAGGGCGGCGAGCAGCGCCGCCCTTCGCTCGTCCTCCAGGGCCGCCACTGCCGGGTCCGCCGATTCCGGTATCAACGGCTCCGCTTCGGCGAGCGCGGCCTCCCGGCCGACGACAGACCGCTGCCGGACCGCCGAACGCACTGTGTTCCTCGTCTCATTGGCGACGATCGCGAGCAGCCACGGCTTGAACGCCGAGCCGTCCCTGAACCGTCCGAGTGAGCAGTAGGCCTTGAAGAAGGCCTGCTGCACCACGTCTTCCGCGTCCGATCCCGCGCCGAGTGCCGCGGCCGCCCTGAGCGCGATGCCGGTGAAAGCGCGCACCAATTCCGCGTACGCCTCCGCTTCTCCGGCGCGCACCCGCGCGATCACCGCACGCTCGTCGACGACGCGGCCCCCCTCCAGGACCTCCCCCTGTGCCCTCACACCTTTGATACACCGGCCGTGGCCGATCGGTTCCCACCCGTCACACACCTGTTTCCGAGCTATGAGAGTCACCTGAGAGAATGGGCACCATGGCCTCTGAACGACCTCGTGTGCTCTCCGGAATCCAGCCCACCGCCGGCTCGTTCCACCTCGGCAATTACCTCGGCGCGGTCCGCCAGTGGGTGGCGCTGCAGGAGTCCCACGACGCCTTCTACATGGTGGTGGACCTGCACGCGATCACGGTCCCGCAGGACCCCGCCGAGCTGCGTGCCAACACCCGGCTCGCCGCCGCCCAGCTCCTCGCCGCGGGCCTCGACCCGGAGCGCTGCACGCTCTTCGTCCAGAGCCACGTCCCCGAGCACGCCCAGCTCGCCTGGGTGATGAACTGCCTCACGGGCTTCGGCGAGGCCTCCCGCATGACGCAGTTCAAGGACAAGTCGGCCAAGCAGGGCGCCGACCGCGCGTCCGTCGGCCTCTTCACGTACCCGGTCCTGCAGGTCGCGGACATCCTGCTGTACCAGGCCAACGAAGTGCCGGTCGGCGAGGACCAGCGGCAGCACATCGAGCTAACCCGTGACCTGGCCGAGCGTTTCAACGGCCGCTTCGGGGAGACGTTCACCGTGCCGTCGGCGTACATCCTCAAGGAGACGGCGAAGATCTACGACCTCCAGGACCCGTCGATCAAGATGAGCAAGTCGGCGTCCACGCCGAAGGGTCTGATCAACCTCCTGGATGAGCCCAAGGCCACCGCCAAGAAGGTCAAGAGCGCCGTCACCGACACCGACACGGTGATCCGCTACGACGTGGCGGAGAAGCCCGGCGTCAGCAACCTCCTCAGCATCTACTCCACGCTCACCGGCACCGGTATCGCCGAACTGGAGCAGAAGTACGTCGGCAAGGGCTACGGTGCGCTGAAGACCGACCTCGCCGAGGTCATGGTCGAGTTCGTGACCCCCTTCCGGGACCGCACCCAGCAGTATCTGGACGACCCGGAGACGCTCGACTCGATCCTGGCCAAGGGCGCGGAGAAGGCTCGAGCCGTCGCCGCCGAGACCCTCGCGCAGGCGTACGACAAGGTGGGCTTCCTGCCCGCCAAGCACTGAGTCACCGGACGACCGAGCACCACAGTTTGCACCGCGCTGCCCACCGGGCGGCGTCCCCTGCCCATGGACACGACGACAGGAGTACGACGTGGGGACCGTAACGATCGGCGTCTCGATCGCGGTCCCGGAGCCACACGGCAGCCTGCTCCAGGAGCGGCGTGCGGGCTTCGGGGACCCCGCGGCGCACGGCATCCCCACCCATGTGACCCTGCTGCCGCCCACCGAGGTGGACGCGTCGGCGCTGCCCGCGGTCGAGGCGCACCTGCTGTCGGTCGCGGCGGCGGGCCGCCCGTTCCCGATGCGCCTTTCGGGGACGGGCACCTTCCGCCCGCTGTCGCCCGTCGTGTTCGTGCAGGTGGTGTCGGGCGCCTCGGCCTGCTCCTGGCTGCAGGAGCGGGTCCGGGACGCGTCAGGCCCGATGGCACGCGAACTGCAGTTCCCGTACCACCCGCATGTCACGGTGGCGCACGGCATCTCCGAAGAGGCCATGGACCGCGCGTACGAGGAGCTCTCGGAGTATGAGGCCGAGTGGCCGTGCACCGGCTTCGCCCTGTACGAGCAGGGTTCCGACGGTGTCTGGCGCAAGCTGCGCGACTTCGTTTTCGGCGGCCCTGTAGTGCCCCCTCAGGCCTCGGCCCCGTCGGCGCGGGGTACGCTGCCCGCTCGCTGACCGGGGTGCCCCGGCCGACCTGTGCTGGGGGATCATGCGCAACGCAGCGGGAGCCGTCGCCGTACTCGCCTTCGTGGCGGCCGGCTGTGGGGCACAGAAGCCCGACGGTGCGGCCGACACGCGGCCGTCCACGTCCCGTGCGGCCGGCCTCTCCTGGACGTACGAACGCATCGACGACGAACCCGGTGAGCTGATCGACGGGGCCGCCATGGCTCCGGACGACATATGGGCCCTCGGGAGCGACGGCGCCCACACCGACGGACGGTTCGCGAAGGGCCACCTGCTGCACTACGACGGCGAGAAGTGGACGCGGGAGCCGATGCCGGTCGACGGCGACCCCCACCTCTCCCGGCTGGAGTACCTCGGGTCGGCGGGCATCCGGCTGCACACCGTGGAAGGCACCGCGTCGGACACGAGGAAGCCGCGCTACGCACTCTGGGACGGCACGCGCTGGGGCCCCGCGAAGGACGCTCCCGCCGGGCCGCTCACCGACGTCGAGGTCATCACTCCGGATGACGTGTGGGTGCTCCGGGGCGACGGCGAGGTCACGCACTGGGACGGCGATCGCTGGACGGTGACGCCGATGCCCGCGGAGAGGGTCACCGCCCTCGCCGGCTCGGCACGGGACGACGTGTGGGCGGTCGGCTCGCGTACGACAGGGCCCGGTGTCGGCGGGCCGGGCGGCGAGGTCAGACAGCTCGCCGCGATGCACTTCGACGGTGAGAAGTGGACGCTCACCCGGACGCCGACGTACCGCTTCCCCGACCCGGTGCCGTCCGAGCCGTTCGCCGAGTTCACCGGGATCGACGTCGCGGCCAGGACGTACGTACGCGCCTACGGAGGGCACTCCTACCGGGGGTACGACGGCGAAGAGGTCCGCGATCCGGAGTCCGAGAACGTCGAGTTGAGCTGGGACGGCTCCCGCTGGAAGGACGCGAAGCCCTTCCCCGGAGCGTGCGCGTACCGGAAACCCGTGGCCCGGGACGGCGGTCGCGGCTTCTTCATGAACGGCAACCGGCACCTGACCACCGACGGCACCTGCACCAAGATCAGAAAGTCGAGGCTGCCCGAGGGCGGAGGCGTACGCCCCGAGGCGCAGCAGCAGCTCTGGCTGAAGAGGATCATCACGGTGCCGGGCTCCGACGAGGTACTGGGTTTCGGCACGGTCGACGTCCTGCAGAGCGGCTACGCCCCGGACCGGGCCGTCGTCGTCTCCCTGAAGCGTTAGGAGAGGGCCGTGAGGAAGACCGCCGCGATCCTGGCCGTCCTCGCCCTCGCCGCGGCGGGGTGCGGAAGCGACGGCACCGGGCCCGCCCGCACGACCCCCACCGGCCGCGCCTCGTCCGGTGCCGCCGGGGGAGGGGCTTGGAAGCTGGAGTACGTCGACAAGACGGTCGACGGTGAACTGACCGCCGTCACCGCGTCGTCCGCCGACGACATCTGGGCGGCCGGGTACGAGCTGCGCGACGGCAGCATGGACGACCCCGACGGCCAGTTCCTGGTCCGCCACGACGGCAGTGGCTGGCAGCGGCAGAAGGTGCCCGCGGAGCTCGAAGGGAACTTCTTCCACCCGCTGCTCGGCTCGTCGGGGCCGGACAACGTATGGCTGTTCGGCTTCGGTCCCCGCGGTGGGGCGAGCGCGGCGCGCTGGGACGGCACCCGATGGCAGCGCGTGCCGCGGCCGCCGCTCCAGGGCGTCGTCTCCGAGATCGAGGTGTTCGCGCCCGACGACGTGTGGGTGGTGGGCGGCCGGAAGCGGCTGCTGCACTGGGACGGCGCTCGCTGGGAAACCCACACCCTGCCCGCCGAACCGGCGGCGCTCGACGGCACGTCGGGTGACGATCTGTGGGCGGTCGGCCACCGGGACAGCGGCTCCGGAGTCGGCGGTGACGGCGGTGAGCTCAGCCAGCCCGCCGCGATGCACTGGGACGGCAGGACGTGGACGCTCACGCGGACGCCCGAGTACCGCTTCTCCGAGCCCGTGCCGCCCGAGCCCGGAGCGTCACTCGACGGCGTCGAGGTGGTCTCTCCGACCGAGGTGTGGGCGTACGGCTCGCACTCCTTCAACCACGGAGAGGTCGAGAAGGAGCCGTCCATCGAGCACATCCTGCTGCGCTGGGACGGTTCCCGCTGGCACCGGCAGAAGGCCGCCGACCAGGACCCGTGCCTCTCCAGGAACATCGTCGCGCACGGGGAGGACGGAGGCCTCCTCTCCGGAGTACGCCGTTATCGCACTCCGGAGGGACGCTGCGTCCGGCCGTCCTGGCCGAAGCTGCCCGCGAAGGGCGAGGTCACCGCCAAGGCCAAGCAGCAGCTCTGGCTGGACCCGATCGTCCCGGTGCCCGGCACGAGGAAGTTCGTCGGTGTGGGCAAGGTCTATGTGCTGCAGAGAGGCGCCAGAACGCTGACCCTGCCCACCGTCGCCACCTACGAGCCCCCGAAGGGCCGCTAGAGCGGCAGCCGGCGGAACACCGGCCTGGGCACGTGCCGCAGGGCCGACATGACCAGTCGCAGCGCCCCGGGCACCCACACCGTCTCCGAGCGCCGCCGCAGGCCGTTCTCGATGGCTTCCGCCACCGCCTCCGGAGTGGTCGCCATGGGCGCCTCCTCCAGGCCCGCGGTCATCTTCGAGCGGACGAAGCCGGGGCGGACGACCATCACGTGCACTCCGGTGCCGTGCAGCGCGTCGCCCAGGCCCTGCGCGAACGCGTCGAGTCCGGCCTTGCTGGAGCCGTAGATGAAGTTCGACCTGCGGGCGCGCTCGCCCGCCACCGAGGAGAGCACCACCAAGGAGCCGTGGCCCTGGGCCTGCAGCGACCGGGCGCAGACGAGTCCCGCGGAGATCGCGCCCGTGTAGTTGGTCTGGGCGACGCGTACCGCCGCGACGGGCTCGTCCTCGTCGCGTGCCTGGTCGCCGAGGATGCCGAAGGCGAGCAGCACCATGTCGATGTCGCCCTCGGTGAAGATCTTGCCGAGGGTCGCTTCGTGGGACTCGGGGTCGAGCGCGTCGAAGGCGACGGTCCGCACGTCCGCGCCCATGTCGCGCAGGCCGGCGGCGGCCTTCTCCAGGTCCTGGGAGGGGCGCCCGGCCAGCCACACCGTGCGGGTGCGGCGGGCGACGAGGCGCCGCGCGGTGGCGAGGCCGATCTCGGAGGTGCCGCCGAGGATGAGCAGGGACTGGGGGGTGCCGAAGGCGTCTTTCATGAGTACCGGTCTCCTAGAGGGCGAGGCGGCGGGAGAGGTCCGAGCGGAACACTCCACGCGGGTCGAGATCGGCCCGCAGGGCGCGGAAGTCGTCGAGCCGGGGGTACATGGCGGCGAGCATCTCGGGCCGCAGGCGGGAGTCCTTGGCGAGGTAGATGCGCCCGTCGGCGGCGGCCACCTCCTCGTCGAGCTCGTCGAGGAAGGCGCCGAGTCCGGGGAGGTTCGCCGGGATGTCCAGGGCGAGGGTCCAGCCGGGCATCGGGAAGGAGAGCCAGCCCGGATCGCCCTCTCCGAAGCGCTTCAGTACGGCGAGGAAGGAGGGGCAGCCGCGCTCCGAGATGCGCTGCACGATGCGGCGCAGGGCCTCCTCCTTGCCGTATCCGACGACGAATTGGTACTGCACGAAGCCGCCGCGGCCGTAGACGCGGTTCCAGTGCGGGACGCCGTCCAGGGGGTGGAAGAAGGTGGAGATCTTCTGGAGCTCGCCGGTGCGGGAGCGGGGCGCCTTGCGGTACCAGAGTTCGTTGAAGAGCCCCACAGAGGCCTTGCCGAGCAGTCCCTCCGGCAGGAAGGAGGGGGCGGCGGGCAGCCGGCCCGGACGGAACGCGAGAGGGGCTCTACGCGCGCGTGCCCGCTCCGGAAGCGCGTCCAGGGGGGCGTGGTCGCCGCGGGTCAGGACCGAGCGGCCCATGGCGGCGCCGCGCGCGAGGAGGTCGATCCAGGCGACCGAGTAGCGGTAGCGGTGGTCGGTGGCGGTGAGGCGGGCCATCAAGTCGTCGAGGTCCGTGGCGCGTTCCGTGTCGACCGACATCAGGGACGTCTCGACCGGCAGGAGTTGCACGGTCGCCGAGAGGATCACGCCGGTGAGGCCCATGCCGCCGGCCGTCGCGTCGAACAGCGCGGTGCCCGGTTCGACCGTGCGGACCGTGCCGTCGGCGGTCAGCAGGTCCATCGACAGGACGTGCCGGGAAAAGGAGCCGGAGACGTGGTGGTTCTTGCCGTGGATGTCGGCGCCGATCGCCCCGCCCACCGTCACATAGCGGGTCCCCGGGGTCACCGGCACGAACCAGCCGAGGGGAAGCAGGACTTCCATCAGACGGTGCAGCGAAACGCCCGCGTCGCAGACGACCGTTCCCGCGTCGGCGTCGATGACGCGCACCCGGTCGAGGCCCGTCATGTCGAAGACGGCGCCGCCCGCGTTCTGAGCGGCGTCTCCGTAGGCACGGCCCAGGCCGCGGGCGATGCCGCCGCGCTCCCCGCAGTCACGCACCGCGGCCGCCGCCTCCTCCTGCGTGCGGGGTCTCACCAGCCGGGCGGTGGTCGGTGCGGTGCGGCCCCAGCCGGAGACGGACACGGCGGGCGCCGCGGGGACCGAGGCGCGGGCAGGGGAATCGGCGGGCGAGTCGGCAGGCATGAAGGTGACCGTATCGCCCGTGTATGCGCGCTTCGCTCCAACAGTCCCGGTCCTCACCGAAATGGGTGATTGATGGAGTGTCACCCTACATTGACGTAATTATGAGCATGTTGTTTAGAAGAGTTGAGATGCCCGGCTCTCGAACGTCTTCGAAATAGAGGCGACATGCACGACATGGACCACCGGTTGCTGTCGGCCCTCCGCGACTGCGGCACCAACCCACATGTGGCGGCCGCCGCACGCGCCCTGTCGCGGACCGGCGAGCACGGCGCGCTCTGGATCGCGGCCGGCCTCGCGGGCGCCGCCGTCGACCGGGAGCGCCGCGGCGCGTGGCTGCGCGGCACGGCGCTCACCGCCACCGCACATCTGGCCAGCATGGGCGTCAAGCGGATCGTCCGACGGCCGCGTCCGGGCAGCCACCACGGCGTCGAGCCCCTCGTGCGCACCGCGGGCCGGCACTCCTTCCCCAGCTCGCACGCCACGTCGGCCGCCGCGGCCACCGTCGCGTACGGCGCGCTGCGCCCCGTCGGCGCCCATCTCGTACCGCCGCTGGCCGCCGCGATGTGCGTCTCGCGGATGGTCGTCGGCGTCCACTACCCCTCGGACGTGGCCGCCGGTGCGGCGCTCGGCGCGCTCACCGCGCGCGTGGGCGCCGCCTGGATGAACGGGGGCAGCAATGCCTGAACGTATCTCCACCGTCCTGGAGCCGCCCCGCCCGGCCCAGCGCCCGGCCACCATCAGCCTGCCGCTCGGCCTCCTGAAGACCGCGCGCCCCCGCCAGTGGGTGAAGAACGTCCTGGTCGTCGCGGCCCCCGCGGCCGCCGGCGAACTCTTCTCGCGGCACGCCCTCACCCAAGTCGCGATCGTCTTCGCGCTGTTCACGGCCGCCGCGTCCGCCGTCTACCTGATCAACGACGCGCGCGACGCGGACGCCGACCGCGCGCACCCCACCAAGTGCCGCAGGCCGGTCGCCGCCGGGCAGGTCCCGGTGCCCGTCGCCTACGCCGTGGGAGGGCTCCTGGCCGTCCTCGCGCCCGTGGCGGCCGCCGTCCTGTGCACACCGCTCACAGCGGCGCTCCTGGCCGCGTACGTCGGCATGCAGCTCGCCTACTGCATCAGCCTCAAGCACGTCCTCGTCGTCGACCTCACGATCGTCACGACCGGCTTCCTGATGCGCGCCATGATCGGCGGCCTCGCACTGGAGATCCCGCTCTCGCGCTGGTTCCTGATCACCACCGGCTTTGGCGCGCTCTTCATGGTCTCCGCCAAGCGCTACTCCGAAGCCGTCCAGATGTCCGCGAGCTCGGAGAAACTGGGCGCCACGCGCGCGTTGCTCACCGAATACACCACCGGCTACCTGCGCTTCGTCTGGCAACTGGCCGCGGGCGTCGCCGTTCTCGCCTACTGCCTGTGGGCCATGGAGGAGGGCGGCACCGCCAACGGAAGCCTGCTGCCCTGGCGCCAGCTGTCCATGGCGGCCTTCATCCTCGCGATCCTGCGCTACGCCGTCTTCGCCGACCGGGGCACGGCGGGCGAACCGGAGGACGTCGTCCTGCGGGACCGGGCGCTCGCCGTGATCGGCCTCGTGTGGATTGCGATGTACGGACTCGCGGTCGCGGACTGGTGAGTTTGAAATCCCTACGCACGAAGGCGCGTTCCCTGCATACGAGGGTGCGTTCCCTGCGCGAACGGTTGCAGGCGCTCGGGCCCGAACTGCTCGGCTTCGCCGCCGTCGGGATCTGCGCGTACGCCGCCGACCTCGGCCTGTTCATCTGGCTGCGCGGACCCGTGGGCCTGGACCCGCTGACCGCCAAAGCGCTCTCCTTTGTGGCGGGCTGCTCGGTCGCGTACGCGGGCAACGCGCTCGGCACCTACCGGAGCAGGACCTCGGAGGTCTCGCGGCTGCGCCAGTACGTGGTGTTCTTCGCCGTCAACATCGCGGGTGCCCTCGTCCAACTGCTGTGCATCGCCGTGTCCCACTACGGTCTCGGCCTCACCTCGCAGCGGGCGGACACCGTCTCAGGTGCCGGAATCGGTATGGCACTCGCCACTGTCCTGCGGTTCTGGGGTACTCGGACGTTGGTCTTCCGCTCACCGGGCAGGACAACAGGCAGAACCACAGGCACGGAGGCGTCATGGACTGGCTGAAGAAACTCCCCGGCATCGGGCCCCTCGTTGAGAAGGGCATGCGCACGCACGCGTGGCAGGCGTACGACCGGCTCGATCACGTGCACTGGACGCGCCTCGCCGCCGCCATGACGTTCATCAGCTTCCTGGCGCTCTTCCCGCTGCTCACCGTCGCCGCCGCGATCGCCGCGGCCACCCTGTCGAAGAAGCAGCAGAACACGCTGGAAGACAAGATCTCCGAACAGGTCCCCGGCATCTCCGACCAGCTGAACCTGGACGCCCTCGTCACCAACGCCGGCACCGTCGGCCTCGTCGCGGGCGCCCTGCTGCTCTTCACCGGCATCGGCTGGGTCGGCTCGATCAGGGAGTGCCTGCGGGCCGTCTGGGAGCTGCCTGACGAGGAGGAGAACCCCGTCCTGCGCAAGGCGAAGGACGCCGGGGTGCTGATCGGGCTCGGCGGCGTGGGGCTCGCGTCGTTCGCCGCGTCCGGGCTCGCCTCGACCGCCGTCGGCTGGGCCGCCGACCTCGTCGGCATCGACGAGAAGGGCTGGGGCACCGTGCTGCTCCAGGTCGTCGCGTTCGCCATCGCCGTCCTCGCGGACTTCCTGCTGCTGCTCTACGTCCTGACGCTGCTCCCCGGAGTGCAGCCGCACCGGCGCGAACTCGTCACCGCGGGGCTGATCGGCGCGGCCGGATTCGAACTGCTAAAGCTGCTGCTCGGCGGCTACATGAAGGGCGTCGCCGCGAAGAACATGTACGGCGCCTTCGGAGTGCCCGTCGCACTCCTCCTGTGGATCAACTTCACCGCGAAGCTGCTGCTGTTCTGCGCGGCGTGGACGGCGACTCGGAAGGCGGCCCGTACGGAGGCACCCACGGCGGACGACGAGGTGCCGGCGCTCAAGGGTTGAGGACAGGGGTGTTCTGGCCGGTGTGCAGGAGCCAGCTCCCGTCGCTCTCCTTGGTCATGACGTACAGGGGAGCGCCTTCGTCGTTCCCCTGGTCGGTGTGGTAGATCTGCCGGACCTTGACGGCCGCCACATCGGGGCGCAGGAACTGCGTGTGGACGACCTCGTAGGTGACTTCGCCGTCCCAGTCGGCGTTCGGCAGCACGGCCCGCGTGAATTCGGCGATGGCGTCGAACCCGATCAGCACTTTGCCGTGGGCGGTCGTCCACATCGCCTCGGGGTGGAAGAGGGCGAGGAAACCCTCGGCGTCCTTGGCCCGCTGGGTTCGTTCGACAGCGGCGACCACCTGCTCGATGGCCTTGACGTCGTCGTCGTTTCCGGTGGTGTGGGCAGTCACGGGATTCATCGGATTACTTCCTGTCGGTTGGTGGGGTGGCTGGTCGGTTTCTCAGGCGCGGGGGCGGCTCGGCGCGAGGGCGTCGCGCAGGAAGGTGTCGAAGCGCTGGAGCCAGGGGAATCGGGTGCGCAGGGCCGTGAGGTCGGCCTGGTAGCCGCTCTCGGCGAACCACTCGAACATGCGGTCCTCGATCGGCTGCGCCACAAGGCGCGTCGGAACCCCGGTGACCTGCTGGTAGACAGCGGCGACCTGTTCGAAGCCGAGGGCGTCTCCGGCGATCTCCAGCCGTGCGCCGACGTAGGTCTCCGGCTCGGCGAAGGCGGCCGCGGCGATCCGGCCGATGTCGGATGCCGCGATCATCTGCATCGGACGGCCGGGGAGGACGGGGAGCTCCATGACCCGCTCCCCGGTGGCATCGGCGTACCCGAGCAGGTTGTCCATGAAGAACGTCGGCCGCAGGACCGTCGTGGGCAGCGACGTGGACGCGAGGTGCGCCTCGATCCGGGCCTTGGTCTCGAAGTGATCGATTCCGGTACGGCGTTCGGCGCCGCCGACCGAGCTGTAGACGAAGTGCGCGACTCCTGCCGCGGCCGCGGCGTCCGCCAGGGCGGTGCCGCGCCGGACCTCGGTGGCCGCCGCCGTCTCCTCGGCGGTGAGCGGCTGCACGCTGAACACTCCGTGCACACCGTCGGTCGCCCGCTTGAGCGAATCGGAGTCATCGAGGTCGCCGCGCACCAGTACCGCGCCCTGCCGGGCGAGGGCGCGCGCCGGGGCCGAGTCGGGGTCCCGCACCAGGGCGCGCACGCTCCAGCCGTCGGCGAGCAGGGCTCTCGCCGTGCCACCGCCCTGGTTTCCGGTGGCCCCGGTCACGAGCACGGTCTTGCCCAGGGGCACGGTCTTGCCCAGGGACGCGGTCTTGTCCCCGAGCGCTGTCCTGTTCTGAGCCATCGGATCTCCCCGTCGACCATTGTGCGGAGCAATTTGCTCCGCACAGCGGTCAATCTAGCGCGGAGTAAATTGCTCCGCAAGGTCTAGGATGGGCTCATGGGTGTCTCGAGACAGCAGCAAGCACGACAGGCCGAGGTCGCACGCAATGACGCGGCACTTCTGGAGGCGGCGCGGCGCGTGATCGCCCGGGACGGGGCGCACGTGTCCGTCAACGTCATCGCCGAGGCCGCAGGCGTGGGCACGGGCACGCTGTACCGGCGGTATCCGAGCAAGAAGGCACTGTTCGAGCGGCTGTTGGTGCTGGCGAACGAGCAGTGGTCGGAGGCCGCGCGCCGGGCCGCGGCCCACCCCGACCCGTGGGAAGGGCTGGCGGGGCTGATCCTGGAGAGTGTCGAGTACGGGCAGGGGACGCTCTCGCCGCTGGGGAAACTGGCCTCTGTCCCACCGGAGCTCGCCGAGCTCACCGCTCAGGCGGACCGGGACTTCGAGGCGCTGGTCGACCGCGCGCACCGCTGCGGCGGGCTGCGTGATGACGTGACGGCGACCGACATCATCCTGCTGATCGAACAACTCGGCCGCTCGACGATGGTCGAGCAGATCCACGACCTCGGCGACGAGGAACTCACCGCCGAGGCGCGCGCCGCACGGCGCAGGATCATCGCGATCGCCCTGGGCGGGATCGCCGCCGCACCCCGCGCCGAGCTGCCGGGCCCGCCGCCCGGGGAACATCTCCTCACGGCCCGCTGGAACGCGTGAGCCGTGCGGGCCCGGCGCGCGGGCTGGTGCCTCGCGCCGGGCAGTCGGTGGGGCCGTCAGTCCTGACGCGACCGTCGGCCCGCCTGGCCCGGCAGCGGCATCCGGCGCCTGAGCACGAAGGCACCCGCGGCGAGCACCGCGAGCACGCCACCGGCGATGCCGAGCGCGATGCCCATCCCGCTCGACCCGCCGTCCGAGGAGTGCGCCGCCTTCTCGACGGCACCCTCGCCGCCGCTGCCCGGGGCGCCCTTGCCGGCGCCACCCGTGGCGGCACCCTTCGGAGCGACGAGCTCACCCACCGGGTCGACCTTGCCGACGGCCTTGAAGCCCCAGTCGAAGAGCCGCGCCGTCTCGTTGTAGACCGCGTGGGCCTCTCCGGAGGAGGGGTTCATGACGGTCACGAGGAGGACCTTGCCGTCGCGCTCGGCGACACCGGTGAAGGTGTTGCCCGCGTTCGACGTGTAGCCGTTCTTGACGCCCGCGATGCCCTTGTAGGGGGTCACTCCGAAGCCGCCGGTCAGCAGCTTGTTGGTGTTCTGGATCTCGAAGGACCCGCGCTTCGTCTTGCCCTTGTCCTTGCCCTTCTCGACCTTCTTGGTCTCCCCGGGGAACTGGGCCGTGGCCGTCGAGCAGTACTCCCGGAAGTCCTTCTTCTGCAGTCCGGAGCGGGCGAACAGCGACAGGTCGTACGCCGAGGAGACCTGCCCCTTGGCGTCGTAGCCGTCCGGAGAGACCACGTGCGTGTCGAGGGCCTGCAGCTCCTCGGCGTGCTTCTGCATGTCCTTGACGGTCTGCGGGACGCCGTCGTTCATCGCGGACAGGACGTGCACCGCGTCGTTGCCCGACTTCAGGAAGACACCCAGCCACAGGTCGTGGACGGAGTACGTCTCGTTCTCCTTGATGCCGACCATGCTGCTGCCCGCACCGACGCCCTCCAGATCGGAGAGCGCGACCTTGTGCTTCTGCGACTTGGGGAACTTCGGCAGGACCGTGTCCGCGAACAGCATCTTCAGGGTGCTCGCCGGAGGCAGCCGCCAGTGCGCGTTGTGCGAGGCCAGCACCTCACCCGACTCTGCGTCCGAGACGATCCAGGAACGCCCCGTCAGGTCCTTGGGCAGCACCGGGGCGCCCGCCTTGAGCTTCACCTGGGTGCCGGGCTCGCCGAGCTGCGCACCGCCCACGGTGGACATCCTGGAGGGCGGCTTCGGCTGGTCCTTGTCGTCTCCCGGCTTCCCGTCCGCCAGCGCGGGCGCCGCGGTCGACATGGTCAGCAATGCGGCGGAAGCGACCAACATGGCGGTCTTTTTTACGGCAGGCACGGACGAGAACGTACAGGGCGTGACTGTGCGAGTCGCTCCCGAGGTGCGCTGTGTCCCGTCGTCCCCACCCCGGCGGCGGTGCGGCAGGGGACCTCGCGATACTGAACGCATGAAGCTCAGCCGCCCTGTCTCCTGGTTCCTGCTCGCCTTCGGGGTGTGGAGCTGGTTCATCTGGATCACTTTCGTCAAGAACCTGTGGAAGGACGGCAGCGGGCTCGCCTTCGACGACGCGGACAACCCGACCGGGTACTTCTGGGTGCACCTGACGCTTGCCGTTGTCTCCTTTGTCTTGGGGACGGTGGTAGGGGTCATCGGGTTCCGTGGAGTCCGTGCTCTGCGTAGAACGTCATAGCCGTGGTCGTCCTCACGGTCCTTGTGGGCCTCGCCGTCCTCGCGGCCTTCGCCGCCCTCCACTGGTACGCGTGGCGCCGTCTGGTGCGGGACACCACGGCCGGGCCCGGACTCGCCCGGCGCGCCGGCACGGTCGTCTTCGTGGCGGGGCCCCTGCTGATGTTCGGCGCGCTCGTGGCCGAGCGCTCCGGAGCGCCGTTCCTGCTGCAGCGGGTGCTCGCCTGGCCCGGGTTCATGTGGCTGGCCGTCTCGCTCTACCTGCTGCTCGCGCTGCTGGTGGGGGAGCTGGTACGTCCCTTGCTGCGGCGGTGGGTGGAACGCAGGAGCGTTCCGGAGCCCGTGCCCGTACCCGCGGCTGTGGTTGCGGCGGATGTCACACCTGACGCGTCGCCCGCGCCCGAGCCGGAACCCGCGCCCGCGCCCGAGCCGGAATCCGCGCCCGCGCCCGAGCCGGAACCTGCGCCCGAGCCCGTGCGAGCCGCTCCCGCCCCCTCCCGCCGCCTCTTCGTCTCCCGTGTCGTCGGCGGTACCGCCGCGGCCGTGGCGGCCGGAACCGTCGGCTACGGAACGTACGGCGTGCTCCGCGGCCCCAAGGTGAAGCGGGTCACCGTGCCGCTGGCGAAACTGCCGCGCGGAGCACACGGGTTCCGGATCGCCGTGGTCAGCGACATCCACCTCGGGCCGATACTCGGCCGCGGTTTCTCACAGCGCGTGGTGGACACCGTCAACGCCACGCAGCCCGATCTGATCGCCGTGGTCGGTGACCTGGTGGACGGCAGCGTCGAGGACCTGGGCCCCGCCGCCGCGCCGCTCGCCGGTCTGCGGGCGAAGCACGGCGCGTACTTCGTCACGGGCAACCACGAGTACTTCTCCGGGGCCGAACAGTGGGTCGACCACGTGCGCGAACTGGGTCTGCGCCCGCTGCGGAACGCCCGTACCGAACTCCCCGGTTTCGATCTCGCGGGCGTCGACGACGTGGCGGGCGAGGACGAGGGCAAGGGCCCCGACTTCGCCAAGGCGCTCGGCGACCGGGACCGCTCGCGGGCCTCCGTGCTCCTCGCCCACCAGCCGGTCGTCATCCACGATGCCGTCGAGCACGGCGTGGACCTGCAGCTCTCCGGCCATACCCACGGCGGCCAGCTGTGGCCGGGCAACCTCGTCGCCGACCTGGCCAATCCGACGCTCGCGGGCCTGGAGCGGTACGGCGACACGCAGCTCTACGTGACGCGTGGCGCGGGCGCCTGGGGGCCGCCCGTACGGGTCGGGGCACCGTCGGACATCACGGTCGTGGAACTGGCGTCGAGACAGGCCTGAGCCGCACGCGGTGTCACCAACGCGCCTCTTTGCTGGGGTATTTGGTTCAGAACTGGCCAGATATGAGTGAGCCCAGAGGTGCCGCAGTGACACCGCGCGGCCCCTCTGCGCAGCATTGAGGCGTCGGAGGGGGAATGGGGACTTGTTGAGACGTGATGCCTTCAGACTGCCGCCGCACCCCGCGTCGGTGCCGCTCGCTCGTACGCGCGTACGTGACCATCTCGCGGCCTGGGGGCAGACGGCGGACCAGGGGGCGCTCGACGACACCGTGCTCCTCGTGTCGGAGCTGGCGACCAACGCGATCCTCCACGGGCTCGTGGTCGAGCGGGAGTTCGAGGTGGCGGTGACGGTACTCGCTGACGGCTCGTGCTTCATCGAGGTGTCCGACGAGAGCCCGTCGGAGCCCGAGCTGCGCACGGCGGACGGCTGGGAGGACGAGAGCGGCCGCGGCATGCGGCTCCTCGACGCGATCGCGGAGGCGTGGGGCGTGTGGCGGCGCGGCAGGTACGGCAAGACGGTGTGGGCGCTGGTGCGGGGCTGAGCGTGCCGGTACGAGGCTGAGCGTGCCGGTGCGGGGCTGGCAACACCGGTGCGGGGCCTGGCAACTCGGGTGCGGGCGGGCCGTTGTCAGTGGTGGCCTCTACTGTCGAGGGCATGGGAATGGTGACGTTCGTCGATGAGACGACAGCGGGGGAGCGCCGTACCGGCGGGGGACTCGATGTGGCGGAGGAGCGGCTCGCGCTGCGCGAGGTGCTCCGGCGAAGGGTGTTCCAGGAGGTCGCGGAGTACAACGCGAGTACGTCGGGTGTCTTCCGCGGCCTTGTCCGGCCCACGGACGCGGAGCAGACCTTGAACGGATACGCGCTGCGCACCCCGCGCCGCATAGACCCCGAGCGGCAGTTCCGGCAGGCCGTCGAGGCGTTCGGGCGCAACGGCTTCCTGGTGCTGGTCGGTGAGCGGCAGGTGGAGGACCTGGACGCGGAGGTCGACCTGGCACCCGGCACGGAGGTCACCTTCCTCAAGCTCGTCCCGCTGGCGGGTGGCTGATGACCAGGTATTACCCGGACCGCGTGCGGAACGTGGAGCGGTTCGCCGCCGACGGCGACATGCGGGGGCTCGCCGAGGAGCTCCTGAAGACGGCCATCACCAACGACAACGACTGGAGCCACGACGGCGAGAAGGTCCTCGCCGTCGTCCAGGGGCTGCCCCAGGACCAGCGCCACCGGGTCGCGGACTCCCTCATCGAGCTCAGCAATCCGTACCACCTGGAGTCGCCGACGCGGATCAACGCCCTCACGCTGCTCGCGATCATCGGCAAGGACCTGCCGGGCGATCCGCTCTCGGCGGAGCGGGAGCGGCGCCTCGCGGAGCTCGGCTCGGAGCACTGCGTGCGGTCGACGCGTGAGGCCGTCGCGCTCGTCGAGGCCGAGGCGGCGGCCGGCCGCACCCCGCCCGCGCTCGCCGTCGCGGCCCTGCGGCGCACCCTCCTCGTCCAGTACTGGCAGGGCGACGCCCGCTTGAAGCGGGTGGTCGCGGAGCTGTCGGAGCCGCTGCTCAACCCGGGCGAGCCCTGGTCCGACCGGGTTCTGGAGGACCTGGCCGGGCTCGGCGACGCCTGGCACGCGCTCGTGCGGCACGCGCTCACCGCCAAGACAGCCAAGCCCGCCCCCAAGTGGGAGCAGACGGCCCGCACCCTGGTCGCGCCCTTGGACCCCGACAAGGTGCGCCACACGCTGGTGACATGGCTCGCGCTGGTCGGCGCGCCCCGCACCCAGCCGCTCCTGACCTACGGCCACGGCATCGCGCCGAACGACGAGTACGACCCGTTCAACGCCGACGCGATCCGCGGCCTCGCCTGGACCCTCGCGCTGCTCCCGCCCCACCCGGAGTCGGCCCGTACCCTCGGCGCCCTCGTCGAGACGTCCCTGCGCAAGATCCAGGGGCTCGGCCCCCGCAACCCCAAGGTCGCCAACGCCGGCGTCGTCGCGCTCGCCCGAGCCGAGGGAGAGGCGTCCCTCGCCGAACTGTCCCGCCTCGCCTCCCGGGTCACGTACAAGACCACACTCAAGATGATCAACACCGGCCTTGAGGCGCGTGCCGAGGCGCTCGGGCTGAGCCGTGACGAGGTCGAGGAGCTGGCCGTCCCGGCGTACGGCCTGACGGAGGTCGGGCACTCCGTGCGCCGGCTCGGCGACTGCGAGGCCGAGTTGACGGTCACCGGGACGAAGGCCGCGCTCCAGTGGCGCAACGGCGCGGGCAAGCAGGTCAAGGCGCCGCCCGCCGCCGTGAAGCGTGACCACGCGGACGACCTCAAGGAGCTGAAGGCCGCCGTCAAGGACATCGACAAGATGCTTTCGGCGCAGGCGGAGCGGCTCGACCGGCAGTTCCTTGCCCGCCGCGAGTGGCCGTACGACGCGTGGCGCGAGCGCTTCCTCGACCACCCCTTGGTCGGCACGCTCGCCCGCCGCCTCCTGTGGACCGTCGACGGCACGGGCTGCGGGTACGCCGAGGGGGAGCTGCGCACCCTCACCGACGACCCGGTGAAGGACGGCGCGACGGTCGGGCTCTGGCACCCCGTCGGCCATGAGCCCGCAGAGATCGTCGCCTGGCGCGACTGGCTGGAGCGGCACGGCATCACCCAGCCGTTCAAGCAGGCCCACCGCGAGGTGTACCTCCTCACCGACGCCGAGCGCACCACGGGGACGTACTCGAACCGCTTCGCCGCGCACATCCTGCGCCAGCACCAGTTCAACTCCCTCGCCGCGGCGCGGGGCTGGCGGAACAAGCTGCGCCTGTGTGTGGATGACGAGTACCCGCCCGCGGTGCGCGAGCTGCCGCGGTGGGGGCTGCGCGCCGAGTACTGGATCGAGGGCATCGGCGGGGAGAACTGGACCGAGGACCTCACCGACGCGGGCAGCTATCTGCGGGTCCGCACCGACCAGGTCCGCTTCTACCCGATCGACGCCCCGGAGAACTCCGCGCACGCGGGCGGCGGCGAGTACCGCATGTGGCTATCCGACGGCCGGGAACCGGTCGACCCACTGCCCCTGGAGGAGATACCGGAGCTGGTCCTGAGCGAAGTCCTGCGCGACGTCGACCTGTTCGTGGGCGTGGCCAGCGTGGGCAACGACCCCACCTGGCAGGACGGCGGCCCCGCGGGACGCTTCCGCGAGTACTGGACGGCGTACGGCTTCGGGGAGCTCGGGCCGGGCGCGGAGACACGCAGGGACCTGGTCGCCCGCCTGGTGCCGCGGCTCGCGATAGGCGACCGGTGCACGGTCGAGGGCCGGTTCCTGCACGTGCGGGGCGAGTTGCACACGTACAAGATCCACCTGGGCTCGGGAAACATCCTCCGGACGCCGTCGGACCAGTACGTCTGCATAGTTCCCTCGACGTCGGCGTCGGGGCCCTCCGTGGGCGGCACCGGATATCTGCCCTTCGAGGGCGACCGGACGCTGGCGGTCATCCTCAGCAAGGCGATGATGCTGGCCAGAGACGACAAGATCACGGACCCGACAATCCTCAGCCAGCTCTGACGACGCCGCCCCCGCCTCTGACCGCGTCGTCCTCGCCTCTCGCGGCCTCGTCCTCGTCTGTGGAGGCGGTGTCCGACTCGGCGGTACGAGGGGTGGGGGCAGCGGTGGGAAGGGTGAAGCGGCGGACGCCCGGGACCGCCGCCGTCCCCGCGCACGCCACGCCGACGCCGACAGCCGCGATCCACAGGGGCGTCCCCGTGCCCCAGGCGGTCGCGGCGAGGGGAGCGAGGACGTAGCCGAGCGGCATCGCGGCCATCGAGAGCAGCCAGTCGTACGAGGTGACGCGGGCCAGCACCGCGGGAGGTATCGCCGCCTGCACCGAGGTCTCCCAGACGGGGCTGAGGAAGCCGAGTCCCGCCTGCGCGAGGCAGTAGGCGGCGATGATGGCGGGCGCGGGGGCGCCGGCGGCGAGCAGGCCGAGCGGCAGGGCGTACGTCGCGAGGCCCAGGTTGGCCGTCAGGATGGGGCGGCGCGGCTTGGCGCGGCCGGCCAGCAGCGAGCCGAGCAGCAGCCCGACCGCGCCCGCCTGGAGGATCCAGATCCACGTGCCCTCGCCGCCCAGCTCCTCGACGGCGAGGGCGGGCCCGAGGGTCATGAGCACGGCGGCGGCGCCGTTCCAGGCGGCGTGGGCGACCAGACTCGTCCAGTACCAGTCGCGGCTGCGGACTTCGTGCCAGCCCTCGACGAGGTCCTCGCGCAGGGAGTGGCGCTGGTCCACGGGAGTCGGAGCGGGCGCGTGGGGGAGACGCAGCGCCGAGAGGAGGCAGGCGCTGACCGCGAAGGAGGCGGCGTCGAGGACGAAGGCCCAGCCGGGGCCGGCGTAGGCGATCAGGAGTCCGGCGAGCGCGGGGCCGCCCAGCACGGTGCTGCTCCTGACCACGCCGAACAGGGAGTTGGCGCCGTGCAGGTCCTTCGCCGTGACCGTGCCGGTGATCAGTCGCGGCAGCGTCGGCATGGCGAAGGCGGACGCGGCACCGCCGACGGCCTCCGCGGCGGCGATGTGCCACAACCTCGGTTCGCCGCCGAGCAGTTCGACTCCCACGAAGAGCTGGGCGCCGCAGCGCACCAGGTCGGTGGTGAGGGCGATGGCGCGGGGGTTGAAGCGGTCCGCGACGACTCCGCCGAGCGGCAGCAGGAGCAGCCGTGGCCCCATCGCGCAGCCCAGGACGACGGCCAGGGCGGAGCTCGATCCGGTGGCGCGCAGGACGGCGAGGGCGAGGGCCGCGGGGATGACGGCGTCGCCGATGAGGGACAGGGTGCGGCCGAGGAGGAGGAGCCGGAAGGGGCGGTTGCGCAGCAGGGGGTACGACGACGGTCGTGGCAGCGGCATGGAGAGGACGGTATTTCGGCGCCGAACTATTCGTCAACGAAATATCTGAAACCGAAGTACAGTCCTGGGATGATGGACGAGAAGGCGAACCACGCGGTGGGCGACGTAAGGGGCGATGCGTCGGCAGACCGGCCGGGCCGGGACTGGACGGACGGGCACGTCGAGCGCTGGCTGCCCGTCCTGCCCACCCTCGACCCGGACATCGAGGGCGCGGTCACCCGCATGAGCAAGCTCACGGTCCATCTGCGCCGCGTCCGCGAGCAGTCCCTCGCCGACTTCGACCTGGAGCGCCACGAGTTCGACACCCTGCACAAGCTGGCGGGCCGGGGCGGCGCGGCGAGCCCCTCCGAGCTCGCCGGGGACCTGGACCTGGCACCGGCCTCCGTCACGGGCCGCCTGGACGGCCTGGAGCGCCGGGACCTGATCCGCCGTACGCCGTCCAGGAAGGACCGCCGTCGGGTCGACGTGGAGCTGACGGAGGCGGGCAGGTCGGCGTGGCGGGGCGCGATGGCCGTGCTCGGCCGCGAGGAGGAACGGCTTCTCGGCGTGCTCCCGGCGGCGGAGCGGGCGCTGCTCTCCGACATGCTGCGCCGGATCATGGTGGTCGCGGAGGCGGAGGGTGGGGCGGGCTGGCGATAGCCCCTCAGTCTCGGCACCGCCCCCAGCCCCGCCTCAGAAGCTGCGCGCGAGTTCCGGTCGCTTCAGGTAGTCGGCGAATCCGACGACGTTGCCCCAGGGGTCGGCGATCTCCACGGTCCATCCTGTGGCCACGGAGAACGGCTCGGCGAGCAGGGGGACCCCTGCGGCCGCCAGCGCCCGGCCCTTCGCGCGGGCATCCTTGACCTCCAGCCAGAGGCGGGGCGAAGGCCACGACGGCGTACGCGGGACGATGCCGTCCTCCACGCGCAGCAGCACGCCCGGGGTCTCCTTGCCGACCTTCAGGATGGCGAGACCGATCTCGTCGAGCCGGAAGGCGACGGGGAACCCGGCCCGCTCGTAGAAGCCGACGGCCTCGCCCAGGTCGCCGACGGGGAACAGGACGTTGTCGAAGCCGAGAAGCTCTGCGGACTGGTCAGCGGACAGGCCGACCGACTGGTTGTCTGACATTCCGTCAGGGTAGGTCGGGGGCCGCCGCACCGGCGCAGGCGCGCATGAACCGCCCCACAGGGCGCGCGATCCTTCGGCCGTGTGGTCGTACGGCGGTACCACCACACGGCCCCACCCCAACCCATAGGCCTAGCGGTTGATCGACTGGACCTCCTGGACTGCGACGTCCTGCGTCCCGTCGAAGGTGCCGTCGGGGAGGTCGCCGCCGGCGTCGTCGGTGCCTTCCCAGGTGATCTCCCAGGTGATCGAGGCCTTCATCCGGAACGGCTCGCCGTTGGTGGGCCGCAGGTACCTGATGCCGCACGGCGGGTCCTCCGTGGCGGCCCCCTTCGCGTACGGGGTGCCGATGCTGCCGTCCTCGCCGACCGGGCACTCGCCGTCGGCGGGGAAGGTCTCTGCGTCCGACGTGCCGGGGTCCAGGTGCAGGCTGACGGGCCTGGCGGTGGTCTCGGCCCAGAGACCCGTGCCCGGCAGCTCGGCGCGGACCTTCACCGGCTCGAACTTCCCCTTGTCCAGCCACACCCACGTGGGCAGGTTCACGGTCGACTTGCCCTCGGGCTTCAGTTCGACCTTGGTGTCGGGGACCTTGACCTTGTTGTAGGCGTAACCGGCCAGGATCTCCGGGGTGGGCGCGTTCTTGATGTCGGGGATCGTGGCGGCGTCCTGCCAGAACAGGTTCGTCTCGCACTGCCGGGCCTCGAAGGTGTCCTCGACGTCGGGGTTCATGACCCCGCGCCAGAACTTGCCGTCCTTGCCCACGTTGAAGTTCTTGTAGCCCTTGGCGCCGTCGGACTGGGCCTTGCCCTTTTCGTAGTGGTCCACCATGAGCTGTTCGCCCCAGCTCAACGAGGGCGTCACATGGACGGAGTCGCCGCCCTTCTTGAGCTTCTCAACGCTGTCCTTCAGCTCCTCGGGCGAAGCCACCGGCTCGTACCAGCAGGACGGCGGCTTCCAGTTCGGGTCGACCGCCACGATGGGCTTGTCGGCCGAGCCGCCCTTGCCGCCGCTGACCTGCTTCACGGTGACGCTGGTGCCGACGCCGGCCGTGAGCGAGTTGCCGGAAGCGCCGCCGGACGGTCCGCCGGACGGTCCGCCGGGCCGTCCGGCGGGCGGATGGTCCGCGTCCTCACCGAACGCGTACGCCGTCGCCGGGCAGGCGCCGAGCGCAAGACCAGCCGTGACCAGCAGCGGGAGCGACCGCTTCAGCGCCCCCGTCACTTGTCGCACCCCCCGCGCTCCGTCTCCAGGGAAACGGTGCTCCAGACCCCTTCGGGCGTCTTCTTCAGCGTGGTGCGGTACTGGAGGACGGGGTTCACGTCGTCGGGCGTGCCCGTCCGCTTCTTCGTCTCGCGGTCCTCCGTGTAGCCCTTGCTCTCGTCCACGCAATAGAACAGCACGCCACCGGCGTCGGAGAGGCTCACCTGCGGGTTGAACACCCTCGCGCCGCCGACCAGCGTGTGGTTGTTGTCCACGTAGCCCTTGATGTACGTCCTGGAGGACTTCAGCGCCTGCTGCGACGTGTAGAAGCTCACCGCTCCGGCCTGCGGGTCGGCGTCGATGACGGCCGCGTACTCCGCCTTCAGGCGCTCCCTGCCGTCGTCCAGGATCGCCTGCTTCTTCGGGTCGCTGTTGTGCCACCCCACGAAGTCGGCCTTGAACGAGCCCGGCAGCTTCACCTCAGGCCGCTTCGCACCGTCCGGCCGTGCGCTCGCCGACGCCTTGGGCTGCCGGCCGCCGTCGGCCCCCTCGATCTTCTCGGAGGCCCCGCCGTCACCTCCTCCCGAACCACACGCGACCAACAGCAGGCCTGCGGAAGCGGTCAGCGCGGCCGTCACGAGACGGGTGGGGCGGTTCACTCTGGACTCCTTATGAGTGGGGGGTGTCGCAGTGGCGCAGCGCCGTCAGGGGACTTGGGCGAGGACTGCCCTACACGAATGAGGCAGAGGTTGTCCTATGCGAACTCAACGTATCCGGAGGGCTGGTGGGAGCGCCAAGCGCGTATTGGGCTGTGCGGGCGAGGAGTTGCGGGATTTGTGATGACAAAGAAGGGCAGGACGCCGTGCGGGATGTGATCTACCGCATCGGTGCCGCCGTGGTCCCTTCGCCATCGCGACCTAAGTGGCCTGAGTGACCTGAGCGACCGAGGCAAACGCAACCGGGCCCCGCTCCCGAAAAGGAGCGGGGCCCGGATGGACCAGAAACGATGCGGGATCAGAAGCGACGCGTGATCAGTGCGCGCTTGACCTCCTGGATCGCCTTCGTGACCTCGATGCCACGCGGGCACGCGTCCGTGCAGTTGAACGTCGTGCGGCAGCGCCACACGCCGTCCTTGTCGTTCAGGATCTCGAGGCGCTGCTCGCCCGCCTCGTCACGCGAGTCGAAGATGAAGCGGTGGGCGTTCACGATCGCGGCGGGGCCGAAGTACTGGCCGTCGTTCCAGAAGACCGGGCACGAGGAGGTGCAGGCAGCGCAGAGGATGCACTTCGTCGTGTCGTCGAAGCGCTCGCGGTCCTCGGCGGACTGCAGACGCTCGCGCGTCGGCTCGTTGCCCGTCGTCACCAGGAACGGCATGACGTCGCGGTACGCCTGGAAGAACGGGTCCATGTCGACGACCAGGTCCTTCAGGACCGTCAGACCCTTGATGGGCTCGACCGTGATCGGCTTGCCCGGGTTGATGTCCTTGATCAGGGTCTTGCAGGCGAGACGGTTCTTGCCGTTGATCCGCATGGCGTCCGAGCCGCAGATGCCGTGCGCGCAGGAGCGGCGGAACGTCAGCGTGCCGTCCAGGTCCCACTTGACCTTGTGGAGGGCGTCGAGGACACGCTCCTTGGGGTCGATCTCCAGCTGGAAGTCTTCCCAGGTGGCGTCCGCCGAGACCTCGGGGTTGAAGCGGCGGACGCGCAGGGTGATCGTGATGTACGGGGAGTCGGCGAAGCCCGCCTCGGGCTTGGCGTCTTCCTTGTCGAGGGTCGGGGTAGCCATCAGTACTTACGCTCCATCGGCTGGTAGCGGGTCTGGACGACCGGCTTGTAGTCGAGACGGATCGTCTCCGTGCCGTCGTCGCCGACCTCGCGGTACGCCATGGTGTGGCGCATGAAGTTGACGTCGTCGCGGTTCGGGAAGTCCTCGCGGTAGTGACCGCCGCGGGACTCCTTGCGGGCGAGCGCGGACTGCGCCATGACCTCGGCGAGGTCGAGCAGGTTGCCCAGCTCGATGGCCTCCAGGAGGTCGGTGTTGAACCGCTTGCCCTTGTCCTGGATCGAGACGTTGAGGTAGCGCTCGCGGAGCTCCGCGATCTTCTCCACCGCCGTCTTGATCGTCTGCTCGGTGCGGAACACCATGACGTTGGCGTCCATGGTCTCCTGCAGCTCCTTGCGGAGCTCGGCGACCCGCTCGGTGCCCGTGGCGTCGCGCAGCCGCTCGACCTGGGAGACGACCAGCTCCTCCGGGTTCTCCGGGAGCTCGACGAAGTCGGCCTTCGCCGCGTACTCGGCGGCGGCGATGCCCGCGCGCTTGCCGAAGACGTTGATGTCGAGGAGCGAGTTGGTGCCGAGGCGGTTGGCGCCGTGCACGGAGACACAGGCGACCTCGCCCGCCGCGTACAGGCCGGGAACGACCGTGGTGTTGTCCGCGAGGACCTCACCCTCGACGTTCGTCGGGATGCCGCCCATGGCGTAGTGCGCGGTCGGCTGGATCGGGATCGGGTCCGTGTAGGGCTCGATGCCGAGGTACGTACGCGCGAACTCCGTGATGTCGGGGAGCTTCGCGTCCAGCTGCTCCGGCGGGAGGTGCGTCAGGTCCAGGTACACGTGGTCGCCCTCGGGACCGCAGCCGCGGCCCTCTCGGATCTCCGTGTAGATGGAGCGGGACACCACGTCGCGCGACGCGAGGTCCTTCATGACCGGCGCGTACTTCTCCATGAAGCGCTCGCCGTCCTTGTTGCGGAGGATGCCGCCCTCACCGCGGGCGCCCTCCGTCAGCAGGATGCCCATGCGCCAGATGCCGGTCGGGTGGAACTGGAAGAACTCCATGTCCTCCAGCGGCAGGCCGCGCCGGTAGCAGGCCGCCTGGCCGTCACCGGTGAGCGTGTGCGCGTTCGACGTCACCTTGAAGAACTTGCCGGTGCCGCCGGACGCGTAGATCACGGACTTGGCCTGGAAGACGTGGATCTCGCCGGTGGCCAGTTCGTACGCGACGACGCCCGCGCTCTTCTTGACCCCGTCGACCTCGACGATGAGCTGGTCGAGGACGTAGAACTCGTTGAAGAACTCCACACCCTCCTTGACGCAGTTCTGGTAGAGCGTCTGGAGGATCATGTGGCCGGTGCGGTCCGCGGCATAGCAGGAGCGGCGCACGGCGGCCTCGCCGTGGTTACGGGTGTGACCGCCGAAGCGGCGCTGGTCGATGGTGCCGTCCGGCGTGCGGTTGAACGGCAGGCCCATCTTCTCCAGGTCGAGGACCGCGTCGATGGCCTCCTTCGCCAGGATCTCGGCGGCGTCCTGGTCGACCAGGTAGTCGCCGCCCTTGATCGTGTCGAAGGTGTGCCACTCCCAGTTGTCCTCCTCCACGTTGGCGAGCGCGGCGGCCATGCCGCCCTGCGCGGCGCCCGTGTGGGAACGCGTGGGGTAGAGCTTGGTGAGCACGGCGGTGCGGCTGCGCTTCGTCGCCTCGATGGCGGCGCGCATGCCGGCGCCGCCCGCGCCGACGATGACGGTGTCGTACTTGTGAATCTTCACGGAAGTCGCCTCGGCTTTAGCGGATGTTCGGGTCGAAGGTGAAGATCACCAGCGTGCCCAGAAGGATGGTGAACACCGTGGCGGTGTACAGCAGGCCCTTGAGCCACAGACGCGTGTTCGGGCGCTCCGCGTAGTCGTTGATGACCGTGCGCAGGCCGTTGGCGCCGTGCAGCATCGCGAGCCACAGCATCAGCAGGTCCCAGACCTGCCAGAACGGCGAGGCCCAGCGGCCGGCGACGAACGCGAAGCCGATCTTCGAGACACCGCCGTCGAGCACCAGCTGGATCAGCAGGTGGCCGAGGACGAGGACGACCAGGACGACACCGGACAGGCGCATGAAGAGCCATGCGGCCATCTCGAAGTTGCCGCGGGTCGAGCGCGGGGTCTTGGCGGTGCGCTTGCGGGGCGCCTCGATGACCGGGGCGGGGTTGTCGACGTCGTAGAGCGAGGCGCCCTCGACGGGGCCCACTCCGGACGTCGCGGACTTGTCGAGCGTGGTGTCAGCAGACATGTCTGGCGTCAGCTCCCGAAGACTTCGCGGACGGCGTGGCCGAGGACGGGGTAGAGCGCCCCCACCATCAGGACGAGCCAGATGCCGACGACGGTCCAGAGCATCTGCTTCTGGTAGCGGGGACCCTTCGACCAGAAGTCGACGGCGATGACGCGCAGGCCGTTGAGGGCGTGGAAGAGGATGGCGGCGACCAGGCCGTACTCAAGGAGTGCGACGATCGGCGTCTTGTAGGTGCTGACGACATCGTCGTACGCCTCCGGGGAGACGCGGACGAGAGCGGTGTCGAGCACATGCACGAACAGGAAGAAGAAGATGAGGACGCCGGTGACTCGATGAGCCACCCAGGACCACATTCCTTCCCGGCCGCGGTACAGCGTTCCAGCCGGCACGGAAGTTCCTCCGGGAGCGGGGGTTGGGGCCGGCCGGCTTCGGCGTCGGACGAGCCCGGCCGGGTACGGTCCACCGGCCGCCCGTCATCGTATCGACGAGTTGTCGGTAGCCCTGCCCCGGGTCCGCAGGTGTGATCAAACAGGCAATCAAACAGGCACGTACGGGCTATCGGGACGCGTTTGCGGGCGACTCTCCCGTGCGGCGTGTCCGACGGCGTGTCCCACGGGGGTTTCCGGGGCCACGCCCAGGGTTTCCGGGCCCTCGCCCAGGGTGAGGCGGGCCAGCCTGCCGCGCGCCAGACGCCGCATTTCCTCTGCGGTGACGGCGCGCTCGTCCTCCGGATCGTTGCCGAGGCGTGACCGGATGCCGGCGAGCAGGTGGCCGAGGGCCTCGTCCGGGGCGATGTCGTCGAGGCAGATCACGAAGGTGTGGCCGAAGCGGCTCTCGTACGCGGCGTGGGCGGCGCGCAGGGCGGTGTGAGCAGCGGCGGAGGTGGCGGGCGGCACGCTACGGGGCGGGACGGCGGGATCGAGGGGCTCGCAGGTCAGGGCCTCGGTGAGGTCGGCGGGCGACAGGTCGTACGCCGCCTCGTCGGACGCCGCGAGCAGCGCGTCCACGTCGGGATACGGGCGGTGGGCGGCGACCCGGCGGGCCCAGCGCCGACTGCCGCAGCAGGTGAGGAGCGCGGCCTCGGCGGCGGTCGGAGTGGCGGAGTTGAACTCGTCTAGCCGGGTCGGCTGGTGCGGGGGCAGCGTGCGCTCCTGGGCAGGGGGCGGCAGGGGAGGGCGTGGGGGTGACGTAACGCTATCGAGACATGCGGAGAGGTGTCCGAAGGATGAGCGAATTTCACCTGAATAGGGGAGTTTCGCCTCACGGTGTGGACGAGCCGGGTGTGAGAACGCGTCGTAGCGTGGATCCATGGCTCTGGTTCTGACACTGAATTCAGGTACGGCACCGAGAACATCGCTGGTGGCGACACCACGAGGCGCGAGGGCGGCGCCGCGAGGTGACCGGTGAAGCGCGGGCCGATAGCCGCGGCGGGCGGCGCGGCGGTCGCCGGAGCCGTCGTGCTGACCGTGGCGGTCTGGCCCGGCGGCGACGGCGAGAAGGCGGCCGACCGGCCGGCGGGCGGCAAGTCCGCCCCGTCCGTCGCTCCGAGCCCCAGCAAGAGCTACGAGCTCTCCAAGGCCCCGGCCACCATCCCCGCCGTGCGCGAGCACACCGCGGCCCGCGGCCCCGGCTGGCGCCCCGCCGAGAACAAGGGCCGTGTCGTCATACGGGACGACGGCCTCGCCGACGAGGCGCGGCTGCTCGCCGGTGAGCTGAAGCTGCGGTACGGGGGAGACGCGCGGCCCGGGAAGGGCGACGTGGAACTGGCGCTCACGGACAGTGCCAAGGACGGGGCGAAGGACGAAGCGAAGGCGGGCGGGCCCGAGTCGTACACCCTCTCCGTCAAGGGAGAGCAGGTCCGGATCGCCGCGCCCGCCGAGGCCGGCGTCTTCTACGGGACCCGCACCCTCAAGCAGGAGGTGAGCGGGGGTAGGACCGCTCCCGAGGGCGTCGTGCGGGACCGCCCGGCCAAGCCGCAGCGCGGCTTCATGCTCGACATCGCCCGCAAGCACTTCGACGTGGAGTGGATCGAGGACCGCATACGCGAGCTCGGCGACCTCAAGTACAACCAGCTCGGTCTGCACTTCTCCGACGACCAGGCGTTCCGCATCGAGTCGGAGTCGCACCCGGAGATCGTCTCCTCCGACCACCTCACCAAGGACCAGGTCCGCCGCATCCTGAAGCTGGCGGCGAGCCGGCACATCACCGTCGTGCCAGAGATCGACTCGCCCGGACACCTCGGCGCGGTCATCCGCGAGCACCCTTCCTTGCAGCTCCGGAACGCCCGCGGGGTCCCCACGCAAGGCGCCGTCGACATCTCGAAGCCGGCGGCCGCGAAGATCGTCGACGAGCTGCTCGGGGAGTACGCCGAGCTGTTCCCCGGCGCGTACTGGCACCTCGGCGCCGACGAGTACCAGGCCCTCACGGTCAAGGACCCCGAGGCCTCCTATCCGCAGCTGGCCGCCGCCGCCCGCGAGCGCTACGGCCCCGGCGGCCGCGTGCAGGACCTGGCGACGGGCTGGCTGAACGACCGGGCCGACACCGTGCGCGAGCACGAGAAGAAGCCGAAGGCCTGGAACGACGGCTTCTTCCGGGGCGGCACCGCCGAGGCCGCCGCCGACCTGGAGGTCGCCTACTGGACGGGCAAGGAGATCGGCGCGCGCGAGCCCGACGAGTATCTGAAGGCCGGCCGCAAGCTCGTCAACTACAACGACGAGTACCTCTACTACGTCCTCGGGCAGCCGAACGACTTCCGCTACCCGACCGGACAGCGGATCTACGAGGACTGGACCCCGCTGGTCGTCCGCGGCACGCGGCCGGTGAGCGAGAAGTACGACGACCAGATCCTCGGCGGCTCGTTCGCGGTGTGGGGCGACCTCGCGGGGGCGCAGACGCAGGAGCAGGTCGCCCGGGGCATCCGCATGCCCCTGCGGGCCACTGTGCAGAAGCTCTGGGACCCCGGGAAACCCGCCATGGCCTGGCCCGACTTCGTGAAACTCGCCGATTCGGTCGGCTGACGGGAGCCCTTGGCCGCGTTTCTGTCTTCCGGTGGCGAACGTGACGACAACTGTGGTGTATTCGGCCACGAACGACAGAATTGCGGTACGGGGCGGGCGGAACGCGGTGGGGGGACGGGCATGGGCTACTGGGGGTACTACGTCGTCGGCAGGAGTGAGCGGCCGCTCGCGGAGCTCCCGGTGTTCTCGGCGGAGGCGGGCCCGCGGGACGACCTGACCCTCCTCGACCGGCGGCCCGACGGCTGGCAGGTGTGGGAGGTGCCGGGCAGCGACGGCACGCGCGACGTCGGGAGCATGAACACGCTGGCCCGGGAGACGGGCGCGCCCGCCCTCTTCGGTTATGTGCTGGACAGCGCCTGCGTGATCGTCGAGGCGGCGGCGCCCGAGAGCGGCGCGTGGAGCACGTGTCTGGCGCGGCGCGCGATGGCCGGATACCTCGGCGACACCGAGCTGACCATCGAGGACTACTTCCTGGAACCGCGCGACGCCGCACACCGAGCCGTCGCCTGGGCCGCGGAGTCCGGCCGGACGGTGCCGGCGGGCCCCCTCCTCGACGTACTGAACGCGAAGGCGGAACCCTCCGCGGAGCAGCTCTTCTTCCGCTTCCTCGACAGGCTGGGCGTGGTCCCCCAGTGACGTTCCCGGGGCGGTGCACGCAGTAAGGGGCAGTGCAGGGTCCGTGACGGGGGAGACGTACAGCATGAGCCTGGTGGAGCTGATCGCGCAGGCCGACGAGAGAGGTCTGGCGGCGAGTGGGCTCGCCTGCCTGGACCGGTGTGTTCCGGTGCTCGGCGGGGACGACGACCTGCTGCGCCCGCTCTGGGCGAGGCTCGCCGAGGGCGGCGACTGGGGCGGGCCGCTGGCCGACGCGCGCTCGGCGCTCGACGCCGCGGGCGGTCCCGCGGGACAGGTGCCGGGCACGTCCGGTGAGGCGGCCGCGCTCGCCCGGCGCATGCTCGACGCGGTGCCGAAGGCGCACTCGGGGGCCGATGTGCGCGAGTGGGCCGACGGCTGCTCCGTCGCCGCGCTCCAGGTCCACCGCCTGCTGGACACCGAGCCCACCGGGACGCGCTCGGTGGCGGCGCGCCGCGAGGGCCGCACGGACGGCATGTCCCCTCTGGTCGCGGCCGAGCTCCGCCGTCAGATACGCATCCTGGAGCTCCTCGCCAACAAGGGCGCGGGCCCCGCGGGCGGCCTGCGCCAGGCCCTCGACGTCTCGATGGAGGGCCGCCGGGTGCTGCGGGCGGTGGTGTCGCGCCGGGCGCGGGGGCCACGCGCAGACCGGTGATCAGTACCGTCGGCGCGGCTCCCGGCCGTCGCCGCCGAGGAACGACGACTTCCGCCAAGCCGTCGATGCGGGGTGGCCGGTTGCGGGCTCTCCCCAAACCCTTGTGACGCAGCTAACCTGACGAGCCATCATTCGCAGACTCGGCCGTGCAGGCCGCGGAGAGGCCCGTGCCTGACGATCTCGGATTCGACGAGCTCCTGGACGACGACGGCCTGATCGCCCGGCTGCTCGGGAAGACCGCGGCCGGGCGCAAACGGGACCTGCTCTACGGCCCCGACCTCCCCGTCGTCCTTCTCGTCGGCGGTCCCGGCATGGGCAAAGGGCGTCTGCTGCGGTGCATACGGCGGCAGTTCGGGCCGCGGGTCCCCGTCGCGTATCTGGACTGCGCCCTGACCGACTGCCGGGAGCAGGCCGAGGAGCGGCCCGGCAGCCGGTCCGAAGTGACCGAGGTGCTGCGCAAGATCGCCCTGCAGTACGGCGACTGGAGCGGCGACGGCGGCGGGATCACCGTGCCGCGGCTGTACGCGGGCCTCGCGGCCGTGGCGGCCAGCGACCGGCTCGCCCGGGCGGCGCCCCTGGTGGACGAGGTGAGCCGCCTCGACGGAATCCTGCCGCCCGGCTCCTTCTGGCGCGGCGTCCTGAAGGGCACGGCCAGGAACTACCTGGGATATCTGGCGGGGCTCGTCACCAGCCCGCTGGCCGGGCCCTTCCTCAACGCCCTGCTCGACGGGCTGTTCACCCGCCTCTCGACGGAGGGCAAGGCGGCCCTCGCGGCCTGCTACGGCGAATACCCGGGCGCCGGCGGGGGCGCGCAGGCCGGGCTGCGCGCGCTGGGCGAGGACTTCCAGCAGGGCGGCGAGGCCCGGCGGATCGCCGAGGGCTTCCTCTTCCGGGCGCTGCGGCAGGACATCGACGCCGCCTATCACGGGGTGCGCGGGCGCATGTCGCGGGTGGGGCGGCCCGCCCTGCTCCTCGACCACGCGGACGGCGCCCTCGGCCGGCGGCTGGTGAAACCGGCCCTCGAGGACCGGGAGCGGGGGCACCACGACCGCCTGGTGATCTTCGCGACGGCCCGCCGCGAGGACGGCGGCCGCTTCCTCCACCGGGCGGGCAGCAGCCACGACGGCATGGTGAGCTGGCAGCCCTTCACGGGCGTGCTCCCCGAGTGGCGCCGCCCGCCGGGCGGAGTCCCCGACCACGCGCCCCTGGGGCGCGGCGTCCTCCTCGTCCGCATGCCCGTGCTCACCCGCGACCGGCAGAAGGACGAGCTCAGCCGGTTGCGGGGCGGCCACGAGCAGCCGGACAACGCGGTCCGGCTCCGTATCCACAGCGGTGTGCACCGGCTGAGCGGCGGCCGCCCGCTGTTCGTGACCCGGCTCGGCCAGGCGACCGCGGCGGCGGTGTCGACGGCCTTCCCCACGCCGGAGGAGTGCACCGACTGGGCGCTCCTCGACGCCCGGGTGCCCGCGGCCGAGGACGAGCAGGGCCGCCCCGTCGCCGACCGCCCGGTGGCCGACGTACTCATCGACGAACTCGTCGTACGCCAGCGCCCAGAGGAGCTGCCGCCGGAGCACCGCGGCCACTGGCTCGACCTGCTGACCCACCTGTCGGTCGCGCACGACGTGGAGTGCGCCCAGACCCTGATGCGCGCGGTGCAGGAGGGGCGGACCGAGCAGCTCAACGCGTACCGCATCGTCGAACTCCTGGAGGACACCGGCTGGCCCCGCTGCCCCCGGCACTTCATCGGCGACCTCGGCCTGCGCCGCCTGCTGACGCGCCGACTCCACCGGCTGCGCCCCGGCGGGGCCGCCTGGCACGCCGACCACGCGCTGCTCCAGGGCCACTACCGGGACCTCGGCGACCGCCACCCCGACCCGCTGTTCGTCACCGCGGGCGCGCACCGCACGCACCACCTCCTCGCCTCCGACGGCGCGGACCTCGTCACCCGCTATCTGGCCGACGCCTTCCGCACCCGGCCCGCCGACGAGTGGTGCGAGGAGTTGCTCGCCATCGCGGACGCCGCCCTGATCGGCGTCGAGGACGACCGGTACGCCAGGGCCCTCGGCGAGACCCATGTGCGCGGCGACACCCTGCGGCGCCGGATCGACCGGCTGCTGCACGCCGTGTGGCTGACCGAGGACCGGACGCGGCCTCTGGAGGAGATCGTGCCCGGCGTCCTGCGCGGGCCCCTGCGGGAGCTCAGCGAGGAGCTGGCGAAGACCGCCGACGAGGCGGTGCGCGACCAGGGGCCCGAGGGCGCCGACGTGGCCAGGGCGGCCGAGGGCGCCGCGCTCCTCATCCGCATGGCCCGCGACTGGGGGGACCGGGCCGAGGACAAGCAGCCGCTGAAGCGGTGCGTGTGCACGGAGCACATCGGGTTCGGCTGACGTGACGGGACGCAAGGGGAGGGCAGCGGTGAGACAGTTCGGAAACTGGCTGTACAACACGTTCCTGGCCAACTGGACGCGCAGGATCCTTACGCTGGCCGGCCTCGCCGCCGCGGCCGGGCTCCTGTACTGGCTGACGCCGCCGATCGGCGAACCCGAGGACTGCGCCAAGGGCGTCGAGAAGCACGGCGGCGAGTGCATCGGCGTCAACGGCACGGGATACGCCTTCGGCACGCCGGAGATCGACGCGGTGGCCCGGGCCATCGCCAAGGAGAACGAGGAGTTCGTCGGCGACAAGCCGCACGTCACCGTCGCGCTCATGCTGCCGCTCCAGCCCGACCTCGCCGCCGAGCGCGTACAGCTCCGCAGCGAGGTGCAGGGCGCGTACCTGGCCCAGTACCGGGCGAACCGCGACGAGACCACCCCGCTGCTGCGCCTCGTCCTCGCCAACCCCGGTGACGGATACGCCCAGCAGGAGAAGGTCGTCGACCAGCTGGCGGCCATGGCGGCCGACAAGCGCGACAACCTCCGGGCCGTCACCGGCTTCAACCTCAGCCTGGAGGCGACGAAGAAGGCGATCGCGCGCCTGACCAACGAGCTGCACATCCCCGTCCTCGCCGCCCGCGTCAGCGCCGACGAACTCGCCAACCCGGAGAACAGCACCGGCAAGGACCCCTATCCCGGCCTCGCCCGCATCATCCCGACCAACCGCCAGCAGGCCGACGCGCTGGCCAGCTTCCACGGCGAGCTCAAGGACGAGGAGACCGTCCTGGTCAGGGACAAGCGCCCGCACGACATCTACAACGACTCGCTCGCCGCGGCCTTCAGCCGCGACGAGGACGGCCCGCCGGGACCCAAGGAGCAGCCCTTCGAGTCCCCCTCGATCACCGACCCGGGGGACACGGGGAACGACTTCACCCTCATCGCCCAGAACATCTGCCAGTCCACCGCGAAGTACGTCTACTTCGCGGGCCGCCCCGTCCATCTGCGGCTCTTCGCGCTGAAGCTGGCGGACGTGCAGTGCGCGGGGAAGAAGTACACGATCGTCAGCGGATCGGGCGCGGCCACGCTCAACCGGTACATGAAGGACGACGACTGGGACCGGCTGCGCGGCGGCGGCAAGGAACCCGTCATCAAGGTGCAGTACGCGGCTCCGGGCCACCCCGACGCCTGGGACAGGGAACTGGAGAAGCCGGGCGGCGCCAAGGAGCGGAGGGCCCATCTCACCGAGCCCCGGGCGGAGCTGGAGGCGCTGGAGGCGCTGATCCGGAGGGGGCGCGCCGGGGACATCGGCGAGGTCCGCCTGGAGGACTCCCGCACCATGCTGGTGCACGACGGCGTACGCACCATCGCCAAGGCCGTGGTGCTGGCGAACGCCCAGACCGAGGGCACGGTGTCGCCGCTGAAACGCGTCGCCGACATGTGGCAGCGCCTCGAAGCCGTCAACCGCGTGCGCGGGACCAGCGGCTGGATCTGTCTGACCAACGCGGGGAACGCCTACAACAAGCCGGTGGCCGTGGTGGAGCTGAACCCGCGCACCGAGAGGCTGGAGTTCGTCGGCATCGGCTGGCCCAAGGGCAAGGCGCAGCCCGAGGGGTGCAGGGTGCCCAGCGAAACGTGAGGCGCCGCCCCCCCGGCCGACCCGGGGAGCGGCGCCACGCGCCGTGTGCGGAACCGCTACGGCGTCAGCGCCTGGCCCAGCTTGGCGCCGGCCGGGGTCCCCAGCAACGTACGCCCGTAATAGACGCCGCTCGCGCCAGGGACGCCCGAAGCGGTGCTGTCCAGCTGGAGGATGGTGCCGTCGCCGGAGTCCTCGCCCTCGGCGCCGATGGCCAGGTCCGCGCGGCCGGAGCCGGACAGATCGGCCAGCGTCACCGAGGTGCCGAGCCGGTCGCCCGACTCCGTGGAGCCCGGCACATCGGGCTCGTCCTGCGAGAAGGCCTTCGCGCCCGTGCCGGTGAGGCCGGACGAGGAGCCCTTCAGGAGGAGCGAGGTGCCCGCGTCCTTGCGGTTGGTGCCGCGGGTGATGTCCTCGCCGGGGGCGCCGGTGAGGACGTCCGCGTAACCGTCGGCGTTGTAGTCGCCCGCCGCGACCGACCAGCCCATCGCGTCGCCCGCCTCGGCCGCGCCGACGACGCCGGACGTCGCCTGGTGGACCGTCTTCATGCCGGTCGTCGTGAAACCCGTCGACGTGCCGGGGACCACCGTGACCTGGCCGCCCGCGTGGGCGCCGGACTCGGAGGTGTACGGCTGGCCGATGACGAGGTCGTCGTAGCCGTTGCCGTTGACGTCGCCCACGGCGACCGAGCGGCCGCCCGGTACGGAGAGCACGCCGACCCGGCTCAGCCCCGACCTGCCGCCCCTGAACCAGGCGACCTTGCCCTTGCCTGCCTGGTCGCGGTAGGTCAGCGCCACGTCCGCGTAACCGTCGCGGTTGAAGTCGCCGGACGCGGCGTCGGGGTAGGCGATCGCGGTGTCGCCCGGGGTGAGGCTGCCGCCCGACGCGTGGTCGGCGTCGAGCCGCGCGGCCCACGAGCCGCCGGTGCCGGTCGCCGCGGCGAACACGTCGGCCTTGCCGTCGGCGTTGAAGTCGCCGGACGCGACCGCCGCGCCGAACCTGGCGCCGGGGTAGTGGAAGTCGGCGGAGAGCTGCATGTCCGTGCCGGACGTGAACTTCGGGCCGTACAGCATCGTGACCGCGCCGCGGTCCTTGTGGCCCGACGAGTCGTCCTCGCCGGGGGCGCCGATGACGAGGTCCGCGTGACCGTCGCCGTTCAGATCGCCCCACGCCGTGGCCGCGCCCCAGTCGTCGCCGGTCTCGGAGTTGCCGGGGACACCGGGACTGGTCTGCGTCAGCGAGATCTTCGAGGCGCCCACCGGGCCGTCGAGGCCACCGGGCACGACCGTCACGCGGCCGCGGCTGGACGACGCCTTCGGGGTGCCGGCGATCAGGTCCGTGATGCCGTCGCGGTTGTAGTCGCCCGTCGGTACGGCGGAGTTGCGGCCCGCGCTGCTCGCGTACCGGCGTATCTCACCGAGCTTGGCGTACAGGTTCTTGCCGGGGCACGCGGTCGTGGCGCCGTCGCGGTGGCCGGAGACGGTGTTGAGCGAGGCCCGCTCGTCCTTCTTCCACACGCCGGTGTCCTCGGACGCGGTCAGCGTGACCTTGCCGGCCGGGTCGCCCGCGTACTGGCCGAGCTTCCAGGCCGCCACGCGCGCCACCGACTCCAGGGCGGCGCGGGTCGGCCGGCCCGCGGCCCTGCCCGTCGCCGGGTCGCCCTCGAAGTCGCCGAGGACGGCGATGCCCGTCGAGTCGCCGTCGAAGCCGGTGGTGTGGGCGCCGCGGACGGGCTCGTCGATGCCGCCGCCGCGGCCCTCGAATATCTGGCCGCACTTGTCCACGAGGAAGTTGTAGCCGAGGTCGCTCCGGCCCTCGGTCTCCACCTGGTACGTCATGAGGCCGCGGACCAGCGACGCGGACTGGGCGCAGCTGTAGTCGTTCGTGCCGGCCGTGTGGTGGACGAAGACGGCCTTGACCTTCTCGATGTACTCCGGCGGGTCCGTGACGGCGGACTCGTCGGCGCCCCAGGCCGACCGGCTGATCACGGGCGGCCGGGTGACCGTGGACGGCGGGGGTGTCGGCCTGGCGGCGGGGGCGCGGGTGTCGGCGTCGGCCGCGAAGGCGGCGGGGGTCATCGCGGTGGCGGTGCCCTTCGCCGTGGTGCCGCCGTCGAGTGACGGGTTCCGCGCCTCCTTGGGCGTCACGCCCGGGTCCACGAGGTTGACCTCAAGTCCCTTGGGCAGTCCGGCACTCGACGAACCGTCGGCCGCGACGACGCGGGCCTCCACGCCGTCCGACGGGCCGACCCAGAGCGGGTCGGACGCGGCTCGTTCCGAGCCGGCGCTCTCCGGAGGGTGCGGCTCCAGATCGAGCGACCGCCAGCCGCTCCACGCGCCGGAGCCGATGGCGCGCGTGCGCACCTGCGCCGTGCCCGCCGGCTCCGCGTTGGCACCGCTCCAGGAGACGCCGAGGAGCGAGAACTGCTCGGTCGACGTGCGCGGCAGCGTGCGCTTCGTCGCGCCGTCGGTCTTCAGCGGGAGGTCGTGCACGCTCGACGGGCGCTCGGCGCGCGGGTCGACGCCGGGACCCTCCCCGTTGCTCGGGCCGGCCGTCGCGTACGTCACCGCACCTGCGCCGCCCAGCACGACGGCCCCGATCGTCAGCCACGCCCGTCGCTTGTGACTCAGCGGCCTGTACGCATGCGTGGTACGCGCCTTTTCACGCGGTTTGCGCGGGATCAATTGCCCCACTCCTCAACGAATTTCAGGTGAACCAAGTCCGTACGACTGGCAGAGAGGGCAAAGGGTTGTAGCCGGGCAGGCGATTTGTCGCGTGATGTATCCCGCATGCGGAGGGTGTGACACCGGGGCGGGTGGGCGCGCTGGGGGATGTGACAGTTGTGACATGGGCATATGGGTGGGGGATCGGGTGGGAGAGCGCGTGGCGGGCCGCGCCGGGGCTGGCGGGCGGTGGGTGCGGGGTGCCGCGCTCTGCGTCGCGGTGGGCGCGGTCGCGGGCGGGCTCACGTCCTGCGGCACGGAACGCGAAGTCGCGTACTCCGGAGGAACCTTGGAGGACGTCGTGCCCGCCGACGAGGCACGCGGCAAGGAGCTCTCCGCCGAGGCGATGAAGCTGCTGCGCGACGCGGAATCGGTGCGCATCGCCGTCGACATGTCCACCCCGAAGGGCCGGCAGAAGGTGTCGCTGCACATGGACCGCGACAGCAACTGCACGGGCACCTTCGACGCGGGCCCGATGCAGCGCGGCGACCTCATCATGATCGGGGGCGGCTCGACCTACGTACGCTTCAGTGACGCGTCGTTGCAGGCGATCCGCGAGATGGCGGCGAGCAGGGGCCCCGAGACCGCGGCGCGGGTCCAGGAGCGGACGGCGCTGGCGCGCGGAAAGTATCTGAAGATCCCGACGGGCGCCGGCGGCGGCCCCTCGATGCCGGTGAACAGCTGCGACCTCGACAAGATCACCCGCGCGATGCCCGGCAGCCCGGGCGCGGACGACGTGGTCAAGGCCCTGCCGAAGACCCGGCGTTACGGCAAGGACGTCACCCCGCTCGTCGAGCACGAGGACGACAGCGGCACGGCCGTGTACGTGGCGGCTGAAGGCAGGCCGTACCTTCTCGGCCTGGAGTCGGAGAAGGACGGCGAGACGATGCGGATGCGGCTGTCCGAGTACGGCGAGCCGGTCTCCGCGGTGGCTCCGGCACCGGCGCTGACGCTCGACATCTCGGAGATCGGCCCCGGGGGCGGCGGAGGCCTCTTCGAGGTGTGAGGCCGGGGTGTGAGGTCTCGTGTGAGATCTCCGGCAGGTGGCCGTCCGCCGACGCGCTGTGACATTTCCGCGCCCGGCGACGCTGGTGACCGTGGGGGCACGGGCGCGGTGCACTGTGCCGAGACGGCCGGATGGGAGCGGGTTGGGCCAGGGTGGGGGACCCCGTCGCGCACAGGCGCACGACGAGGAGCTGGGCAGGGCCGTAGCAGCGGCCCAGGAGGGCGACGAGGCCGCGTTCGCGGTCGCGTACCGCCTCGTCCAGCCAGGGCTGGTGGGCTATCTGCGCGGACTCGTGGGCACGGACGGCGAGACCGCGGAGGACGTCGCCGCCGAGGCGTGGCTGGAGATCGCCAGGGACCTCGGGCGGTTCCGCGGGGACGGGGCGGGTTTCCGCGGCTGGACCGCGACGATCGCCCGGCACCGGGCCTTCGACCATCTGCGCCGCCAGAAGGCGCGGCCGCGTCCCACCGCGCTCGAACAGGACGTGCTCGAACTGCCGGGCCCGCACAGCACGCCGGCGTCGGCCCTGGAGGCGATCTCGACGGAACGGGTGCTCGCCCTGGTCGCCACGCTGCCGCGCGACCAGGCGGAAGCGGTGCTGCTGCGGGTGGTCGTCGGCCTGGACGGCACGACGGCGGCGCGCGTCCTCGGCAAGCGCCCTGGGGCGGTGCGGACGGCCGCGTACCGGGGGCTGAGGAAGCTGGGGGAGCGGCTCGGGATCGACGGTGCGAGGCCCGACGGTGTGACGGATGACGGCTCCGGCACGCTGGGGGAGTCGAGATGAACGCAGACGACGCCGCCGGACCCGACGGCAAGCCGCCCCCGCCCCCTTCCCTCACCGCCACGCACGAGCTGCTCGAGGCGGCCGTGCGGGCCGGCGCGTACGCCGAGGTCGACACGGACGCGCAGCGCGAGGCGGTCGCGGCGTTCCGGGCGGCCCGCGACGAGGGCGCGCACCGCCGGGCGAGGACGCGGCGCCGCGACGACTGGCGCCCCCGCGAGACGCGCCGGGGCAAGGTGTCGCTGCGGGCGGCCGGGGGTGTGGTGCTGGCGGGCGGCCTGCTCGGCGGCGTCGCCCTGGCGGGCGCGGGCACGATCTCCGACCCCCCGCCCCTGCACGACCACCCCGTCCCGGCCCCGTCGTCCGCACCGCCGACCCTCCCCTCCCCATCCTCGGAGGGAGGCACCCGCCCGGGCGGGTCGGGCGACGCCGGGCGGAAGCCCGGGCCGGAACCGGATAGCCCAGAGAACCCTGAGAGCAGGAACGAGCCCAAGGGCAAGGGCAAGGGGCACGCTGAGAAGAAGGAGAAGAAGCCCGCCGAGCCGACCACCGCGGGCAAGCAGGAGAACAAGCCGCCGAGAGGCAAGCCGCAGGCCGGGAAGAAACCCGAGGACAAGGCGAAGCCCAAGGCCGGGGGCGGGGACGGGGAGAAGGCCCAAGGCCGGGGGCGAGGCGAAGGCCAAGGCCGCGGGCAAGGCGAAAGCCAAGTCGGGGAGAAGGCCCAAGGCTGGGGGCGTGGCGAAGGCCAAGGCCGCGGGCATGGCGAAAGCCGAGGCCGGGGATAAGGCGAAACCCGGGGGCGGGGGAGAAGGCCCAGGGCCGGGGGTGGGGCGAAGGCCCGGGCCGCTGACAAGGCGAAAGCCGAGGTCGAGGAGAAGGCGAAAGTCAAGGCCGGGGGTGAGGTGAAGGCCCGGGCCGCAGACAGGGCGAGAGCCGAGGCCGCAGACAAGGCGAAAGCCGTGGCTGGGGGTAAGGCGAAACCCAGGGACGGGGAGAAGGCCCAAGGCCGGGGGCGAGGCGAAGGCCGGGGCCGCAGGCAAGGCGAGAGCCGAGGCCGGGGGTAAGGCGAAAGCCGAGGTTGGGGAGAAGGCCCAAGGCTGGGGGCGTGGCGAAGGCCAAGGCCGCGGGCATGGCGAAAGCCGAGGTCGAGGAGAAGGCGAAAGCCAAGGCCGGGGGCGAGGCGAAGGCCTGGGCCGCAGATAAGGCGAGAGCCGAGGTCGGGGAGAAGGCCCAAGGTCGGGGGCGTGGCGAAGGCCTGGGCCGCAGATAAGGCGAGAGCCCAGGTCGGGGATAAGGCGAAAGCCGAGGTCGGGGATAAGGCCGAAGCCGAGGTCGGGGATGAGGCGGAAGCTGAGCTTGGGGGAGAAGGTCGGGGGCGAGGCGAGAGATGGGTGGGGTGGCCGGGGCGAGTGGCGGAGCAGGGGCTTGGGGGCGGTGCTGGGGCCGAAGGCGTCCCTGAGCGGGTGCTCGGGGGCGTCGTGGTGGGTGAAGGTGCCCGGGCGTGCTCGGCGGTGCGGGTGTGCGGGGGCGGGCGGCGGGCATGGGTGCTGACCGCCGCGCGGGGTGAAGAACGTGCCCGGCCGGGGCCGCCACCCCCCACAGGAGAGGCCCCGGCCGGCACACGGTACGAACCGCGTGCGGTCCGTACTTCCTTCAGCGCCGCTGGTGCGTTTTCTGTCACACCGCGTTCTGTCACCTGGTAGTTGCACGTTGTACAAACATGGACGTAAGGCTGTCCGAGCCCGTAGCGTGCTGCTTCGCGCCGGGGCCGGGCGCAGATCTCCGAGTGGCAGGATTGAGAGAGTGCTGGGGGACGACGCGGAGCTGACCGCCGCGGTGCTTGCGGCGCAGGACGGGGACGAGACCGCTTTCCGGACTGTGTACCGCGCTGTGCACCCACGGTTGTTGGGATACGTACGCACGCTGGTCGCCGACCCGGACGCCGAGGACGTCGCCTCCGAGGCCTGGCTGCAGATAGCGCGCGACCTCGACCGGTTCAGCGGTGACGCGGACCGGTTCCGGGGCTGGGCGGCGCGCATCGCGCGCAACCGCGCCCTCGATCACATACGCATGCGGGGCCGCCGCCCCGCCGTCGGCGGCGACGAGTCGGAGCTGACCGGGAAGCCGGGCGACGCGGACACCGCGGGCGAGGCGATGGAGTCCCTCGCCACCGGCGACGCGCTCGCCCTGATAGCCAGGCTCCCGCAGGACCAGGCGGAGGCCGTCGTGCTCCGCGTCGTCGTCGGCCTCGACGCGAAGAGCGCCGCGCAGACCCTCGGCAAGCGTCCCGGAGCCGTCCGCACGGCGGCGCACCGCGGCCTCAAGCGCCTCGCCGAGCTGCTCGGTTCGGAGGGCGCGGACCCCAGGGACGCGCTCGACGCCGTACCGCCGCAGAGAGAGCCGCGCGGCTGCGCGGTGACGTCCGCCGGTGTGACGCAATGGCGTTCGCGGACGCAGAAGGACATGTGATGGCCGACGAGCAGCACCAGTGGCTGGACCGCGACGCGGCGGAGCGTCTGCTGCGCGGGGAGCCCCTCGAAGGCATCGGCCCTCACGACCGCGCGGAGGCCGACCGGCTGGCCCGGGCACTCGCCGCGCTGGCCGCGCAGGAGGGTGTCGGCGAGGTGGAGCCGGGGGCGGAAGCGGTTGCCGGGTCCGTCGCCGAGTCCGTCGCCGAGGGGTCCGACATCGTTGCCGGTGAACTTCCGGGCGAGGCCGCGGCGTTGGCCGCGTTCCGGGCGGCGCGGGAGCCTCGGGACGCCCGTGCGGAGAGCGCGGGGGCCGTCCGCGGCGGCGGTGCCAGGACCGCGCCGTACGCGACGGCCGCCCACGAGGCGGCCGCGGGCGAGACCGTACGTCTGGGGCGTGCCGGAAACCGTCCGACCCCCAGCCGCTGGGGCCGCCCCGTCCGCTTCGGGATCGCCGCGGCCCTCGCGGCCTGCATGGCCGGCGGTGTCGCCGTGGCCGCGGGGACGGGCGTACTGCCCTCGCCGTTCGGCACGCACAGTGACCCGGGCCCCGCCGCCTCCGTGTCGCCGGCCACCACACCGGAGGAGTCGACGGCCTCCCCCACCCCGTCGGACGACGCGGGTGAGCCGTCCGAGGACGTGGTCCCGGACGAGAGCACGGCACCCGACGACGAGCCGACGTCGCGGGAGCCCGTGTCGAGTTCCCCGCCGGAGGCCGAGGCGGGCGGCGCGCACACCGACGTCCCGCGGCAGCCGAGCGGTGACAGGCCGCCCCGCGGCGACGAGGCGAGGACGTGGTACCGCAAGGTGGTCACCGCCTGCCGCGCCTACCGCAGCGGTGAGCTCCAGGGCGACAAGCGCCGCCGTCTGGAGGAGGCCGCCAAGGGGCCGGCGCGCGTGGAGGCGTTCTGCGGCCGGATTCTGGGCGGCCCGGGCAGCGGCGGCCACCAGGGCGGAGGCGGCCACCAAGGTGGCGGCCACCAGGGCGGCGGCAACGGCGGCGGTGGCGGTCAGGGCGGTGGCGGCGGCCACGGTGGTGACGACGGGCAGAACGGCGACGGGGAGAACGGCCCGGGCGGTGACGAGGACGGCAGCTCGGGCGGTGACACCGGGGGCGCCCCGGTCCCGCCCCCCGTCTCCACCCCCTCAACTCCTCACCAGACCCCCAAGCCGTCCCGCAGCGCCCTGCCCCACCTTCCGTAGCCGAGGCCTCCCGTAACCCGGGCTTCCCACGGGGGTGTGACGTTTTTCGAGCAGGAGACGCAGTAAGTAATGAGCCGACTGGTCATCGGCCCACGCACGAGCCGGGGGTTCCCCCCGTACCTTCGGCTCCGTGCCCTCGGCGTGGGCGGGATACGTTCCCCCGATCCCGCCCACGCCGCTTTTTCCCGGAGTGCTTGGAGCACCCGGATCACTTGTAGATGACGACCCGATCGCCGTTCCGCACCTGCGCGAACAGGCTCGCGATCTTCTTCTCGTCCCGGACGTTCACACAACCGTGCGACGCGCCCCCGTACCCCGTGGCCGCGAAGTCCGACGAGTAGTGGACGGCCTGGCCGCCGCTGAAGAACATCGCGTACGGCATGGCCGTGTCGTAGAGCGTCGAGACGTGGTGCCGGGACTTCCAGTAGACGGTGAAGGCGCCCTCGCGGGTCGGCGTGTACTGCGAGCCGAACCGCACGTCCATCGTCGACACCGCCCTGCCGTCGATCATCCACGTCAGCGTGCGGCTGCTCTTGGCGATGCACAGGACCCGGCCGGTCAGGCACCGCTTGTCCGGCGCGGCCGCCGGAATGCCGCCGCCCGCGTACCGCTCGTGCCGCGTCGGCTCGCGTGTCATGTCGAGCAGCCGCCGCCAGGTGACCGTGTCCGTGTCACCCGTGCGGGGCAGTCCCCGCTTGGCCTGGAAGCCCTTGACCGCGCTGACCGTGCGGGGCCCGTACGTCCCCGTCGGGTTCTCGTGGAACCAGGCGATCTGCCGCAGCCTGGCCTGCAGTTCCCGCACCTGCCCGGAGCTGTCGCCGGCCCGCATGAGCGTCCTGGGCGGGACGGCGGGGGTGGCGGGAGCAGCGGGAGCGGCCGGCGCGGCGGATGAGGCGGGAGGGGGAGACGCGGTGGGAGGCGCAGCCGGGGGTGATACCGCCGGGGGTGACGCCGCCCGGCCGCCCGTCGATCTGCCCGCTCCGGCGTCCGCGCCGCCCGGTTTCCCGTCCGTGTCCACCGCGACCGCCTTGCACCCCGCCGTCAGCACCAGCACCGCCACGGCCCCCACCGATATCGCGCCCCTGCCCATCACGCCCCCGCGTTCCTAGACGACTCACGACCGACTCACGACACACGACTCATGACTCTGGAAGTGTTTCCCGGTTTGCCGCGAGTGACGCGTCCCGCGCGCGGGCGCAAGCTGGAGGCATGACACACGAGTCGGAGTCAGGACTGCCCATCGAACCCGTGTACGGCCCCGAGGCCCTGTCGGACTGGGACCCGGCGGAGCGGCTCGGCGCCCCCGGCGCGTACCCCTACACGCGCGGCGTCTACCCCACGATGTACACCGGCCGCCCCTGGACGATGCGCCAGTACGCGGGCTTCGGCACCGCCGCCGAGTCCAACGCCCGCTACCGGCAGCTGATCGAGCACGGCACGACCGGCCTCTCCGTCGCCTTCGACCTGCCGACGCAGATGGGCCACGACTCCGACGCCCCGATCGCGAGCGGAGAGGTCGGCAAGGTCGGTGTCGCGGTCGACTCGGTCGAGGACATGCGCGTCCTGTTCGGCGGAATCCCGCTGGACAAGGTCTCCACGTCGATGACGATCAACGCCCCCGCCGCGCCGCTGCTCCTCCTGTACCAACTGGTCGCCGAGGAGCAGGGCATCCCGGCCGACAGGCTGACCGGCACGATCCAGAACGACGTGCTGAAGGAGTACATCGCCCGCGGCACGTACATCTTCCCGCCGCAGCCCTCGCTGCGCCTCGTCGCGGACACCTTCCGGTACTGCGGGGCCGAGATCCCGAAGTGGAACACCATCTCCATCTCCGGCTACCACATGGCCGAGGCGGGTGCCTCGCCCGCGCAGGAGATCGCCTTCACCCTCGCCGACGGCATCGAGTACGTCCGTACGGCGGTCGCGGCCGGCCTGGACGTGGACGACTTCGCGCCGCGCCTCTCCTTCTTCTTCGTGGCGCGTACGACGCTCCTGGAGGAGGTCGCCAAGTTCCGGGCGGCCAGGCGCATGTGGGCCAGGATCATGCGGGAGGAGTTCGGCGCGCGGAACCCCAAGTCGCTGATGCTCCGCTTCCACACCCAGACGGCCGGCGTCCAGCTCACCGCCCAGCAGCCGGAGCTGAACCTCGTCCGCGTCGCCGTCCAGGGCCTCGGCGCGGTCCTCGGCGGCACCCAGTCGCTCCACACCAACTCCTTCGACGAGGCCATCGCCCTGCCCACCGACAAGTCGGCCCGGCTCGCGCTGCGCACCCAGCAGGTCCTCGCGTACGAGACGGACGTGACGGCGACCGTCGACCCCTTCGCCGGGTCGTACGTCGTGGAGAGGATGACCGACGACGTGGAGGAGGCGGCCCTCGCCCTCATGCGGCGCGTCGAGGACCTCGGCGGGGCGGTGCACGCCATCGAGCAGGGTTTCCAGAAGGGCGAGATCGAGCGCAACGCCTACCGCATCGCGCAGGAGACGGAGAGCGGCGACCGCGTCGTGGTCGGCGTCAACCGCTTCCGGCTCGACGAGGAGGAGCCGTACGAACCGCTGCGCGTGGACCCCGCCATCGAGGCCCAGCAGGCCGCCCGCCTGGCCCGGCTCCGCGCGGAGCGGGACGGCGCGGCGGTGAGCGCAGCCCTCGCCGCGCTCCAGGAGGCGGCGAAGGGGGAGGGCGCCAATGTGCTGTACCCGATGAAGGAGGCGCTCCGGGCGCGGGCCACCGTGGGCGAGGTGTGCGACGCGCTGCGGGAGGTGTGGGGGGCGTATGTCCCGACGGACGCGTTCTGACGTACGCGTTGTGCGGCCTGTAGGCGGCCTGAGGCCTGAAAGCACGGCCGTCCGTCACACGGACACCCCTGTCCCCACGCCGCACACTCGTGCGAAACTCCCGCCATGCTGGGTGTCACCGATCTTCCGACCTATCTCGCGGGCCTCGTCCTGATCATCCTCCTGCCGGGGCCGAACTCGCTGTACGTGCTCTCCGTCGCCGCACGCCGCGGCGTCCGCACCGGGTACACCGCGGCCGCCGGCGTCTGGTGCGGCGACGCCGTCCTGATGACGCTCTCGGCGGCCGGTGTCGCCTCGCTGCTCCAGGCCAACGCCGTGCTGTTCGGGATCGTGAAGTACGCCGGCGCCGGCTATCTGACCTGGCTGGCGGTCGGCATGCTGCGGGCGGCGTGGGGCATGTGGCGGGCGCGCCGGGACCAGGCGGCCGAAGGGGGCCGGGCCGCGGACGACGGGGCGGCGGCCCCGGGGGAGCGGCCGTTCCGCAGGGCCCTGGTGATCAGCCTGCTCAACCCCAAGGCGATCCTCTTCTTCATCGCCTTCTTCGTGCAGTTCGTCGACCCCGGGTACGCCTATCCCGCGCTGTCCTTCGTCGTGCTCGGCATCCTGGCCCAGCTGGCGAGCTTCCTCTATCTGACGGCCCTGATCTTCAGCGGCACCAAGCTGGCGGCCGCCTTCCGCCGCCGCAGGCGGCTCTCGGCCGGTGCCACGTCGGCGGCGGGCGCGCTGTTCCTCGGGTTCGCGGTGAAGCTGTCGGTCAGCAGCGTGTGACGGCCGCCGCCGTCACGTCCCGGTGACGGTCGCCGCGTCACGGACCTGTGGCGGCGGCACCCGTCAAGGGCGCGTAGCTGTCGCCGCCCATCCGGTCGGCCGCGTCGATGTACGTGGCCAGGGCCTCGCGGGACCGCGCGATCTTCTCCATCTGGTCGTCGAGGCGGCGCATCCGCGTCCGCATCGCGGCCAGCAGCTCGGGGCACGCGGGCAGCCGCGGGGCCTCTCCGTCCGCGCAGGGCAGCACGTACGCGATGTCCTCGGAGGACAGCCCGGCGCCCAGCAGGTGCCGGATCTGCGTCACCCGCAGCACGGCACTCTCGTCGTACTCGCGGTACCCGTTCGCGCCGCGCTCCGCCTCCAGGAGGCCCTGGGCCTCGTAGTAGCGCAACTGGTGGGCGTTGACGCCCGTCCGGCGCCCCAGTTCCCCGATCCGCATCGCACCTCGCTTGACCTTCATACCGGTATGAACGTTGACGATGCTGTCATGAACAACGAACCCGAGATCAACAATTCCGCAGCACCCGTGAACGCGCCCGCGCCCGTGACCGTCATCGGACTCGGCCTCATGGGCCAGGCGCTCGCCGCCGCGTTCCTGAGAGCCGGGCACCCCACCACCGTGTGGAACCGCACCGCAGCCAAGGCCGACCAACTCGTGGCGGACGGAGCGCACTTGGCGCCGAACGTCGGTGACGCCCTCAGGGCGAGCCCGCTGACGGTCATCTGCCTCACCGACTACGACGCCGTACGCGAACTGCTCGGCACGGCCGAACCCGCCCTCGAAGGACGGACGTTGGTCAATCTGACCTCGGGCTCGTCCGCCCAGGCCAGGGAGGCCGCGCGGTGGGCCGGGAAATGGGGTGCCCGCTACCTCGACGGCGCCATCATGGCCGTCCCGCCGGTCATCGGCACCGCCGACGCGGTGATCCTGCACAGCGGCCCCACGGCGGACTTCGCGGCGCACGAGCCGGCCCTCGCCGCGCTCGGCACCGTCACCCACCTCGGCGAGGACCACGGCCTCGCGGCCCTGTACGACGTGGCCGGGCTCGCCATGATGTGGAGCGTCCTGAACGCCTGGCTCCAGGGCACCGCCCTGCTCAGGACGGCCGGCGTCGACGCCGCGACGTACGCGCCGTTCGCCCGGCAGATCGCCGCCGGCGTCGCCGAATGGCTGCCCGGGTACGCCGGGCAGATCGACGCCGGCGCCTTCCCCGCCGAGGTGTCGGCCCTGGAGACCGACGCGCGGGCCATGGCGCACATGGTCGAGGAGAGCGAGGCCGCGGGCGTCAACGCCGAACTGCCGAAGCTGATCCAGGCGATGGCCGCCCGCGCGATCGCCGCCGGACACGGCGCGGAGCAGTACCCCGTGCTGATCGAGGAGTTCAGCAGGCCCCGCGCCGACTGACCGTCAGTGGTGCCAGGCCGAGCCGCCCACGTTGTGGATCATCCGCTGGAGGACCTTCAGCGTGCGCACGTAGTCCTCGTCGGTGATGCCCTCGTGGATCTCCGCGCGGACGGCCTTCTGTCGCTCCGCCACGCGGGCCTGGAGTGCGCGGCCGTCCTCGGTGAGGGCGATGCGTCCCGCGGAGTCCTCGGTGATCAGGCCGCGGTCGTGCAGGGCGTTGATGTTGTGGTGCAGGGCGCCCTCGCCGATCTCCAGGTAGCCCTTCAGGACCCCCACGACCTCGTCCCGCGGGCGGCCCTCCGGCGCGGGTACGAGCTGGCTGAGGGTCCACCACTGGGGCTGGGTGAGGCCCATCTCGGCGAGCATGGTGCGAATGTGGTTGACGACGGCCGCGCCCGCGGCCGAACTCCAGTAGCCGATGGGCTGGTTGACGAGGTCCTGGTCACTGTGTGAGTACGCGAAAGCTGACATGTGCTTGAACCTAAAACCTCAAGTCTGCTTGAGGTCAAGCCGGAAAGTCGGCTCGGAAGGAGGCGCCGCACCGCGCCAAGTACTCCGTGAGGCCGTCCCGCGCGTCCGTCCCCGCCCAGCCCACGTACCCGTCGGGGCGGACGAGGAAGAGCCCCTTGCCGTACGGCTCGTACGCGGGAAGGGCCTGCACGCGGACCAACTCCGCGTCCATCGGCGGCAGTTCCGCGTCCGTGCCCACCGCGAGCAGCGTCCAGTGCGGGCCGCGGAACACGTCGAACAGCGTCCCGGTGCCGCACGGCCCGTCCGGCGCCCGGTCGCCCGCCCGCAGCGCCTCCTCCGGCAGGCCCTCGCGGGTCTCCACCGCCAGTGACGCGTCGCGGTAGCCGATGCCGAGCTGCCGGGTGGCCGCCCCGCGCCGCGCCTCGCCCCGGTGGATGCGGGTCGACAGGCCCAGCATTCGCGCGGCGTTGGGCCGCCGCTCCTCCTCGTACGTGTCGAGGAGGGCCGCGGGCGCGCCGTGCCGGAGCACCGCGGCCAGCTTCCAGCCCAGGTTGTAGGCGTCCTGGACGCTGGTGTTCAGGCCCTGGCCGCCTGCGGGCGAGTGGACGTGAGCCGCGTCGCCGGCCAGGAAGACGCGGCCCTCGCGGAAGCGGTCGGCCAGCGCCGCGCGCGGCCGGAAGTCCGACGACCAGCGGACCGCGGTCACGTCGTCGGCGCTCAGGTGCGTCCGGGCGGCGACCAGGTCGCGTACGCCCTGAAGGGAGAGGTCGGGTGTCGCCCCTGCGGGCAGCTGGGCCGTCAGCTGGAAGTCCTCGGTGCCGGCCAGCGGGCAGATCGCCGTATAGAGGCCGGTGCCGTCGGCGGCCGGGAACATGTGCCAGTTGTCGCGGTCGAGCGCGGGGGCGCGGATGTCCGCGACCAGGACCGGGTTCGGGTCCACGGTCTCGCCCGTCATCGCGATGCCCAGCGCCCCGCGGAGGGTGGAGCGGCCGCCGTCGGCCGCCACCGCGTACGCGGCTCGCACCGTCGCACCCGTCGACAGCCGGGCGGTGACCCCATCGGCCTCCTGCGCCAGCTCCGTCACCTCCGCGCCGAAGGCGACGTCGCCACCGAGCTCCCGCAGGCGGGTCAGCAGGATCTCCTGCGTGCGCCACTGGGGGAGCATCCACGGTGTCGTGTACGGGGCGGTCTCCGTGGGCTCCGGCTCGTCGAACATCCGGTGCTCGCCCTGCCGTTCGCCGTCCCGCCACACCATCCCGACCGGGATGGGGCCGCCCGCCGCGAGCACCGCGCCGACCACGCCGAGGTCGTCGAAGACCTCCATGGTGCGGGGTTGCAGACCCTTGCCGCGCGAGCCGGGGAAGAGGGCCGGGGCCCGCTCGACGACACGGGCGGCCACGCCGCGCCGCGCGAGGTCGCAGGCGAGCGCAAGCCCGGTGGGGCCCGCGCCCACGATGAGCACACCGGTCGTGCCGATTTCCTTAACGTCGTTAAGTGCCATGCCGACGAGGGTGCGCTTAACGGTGTTAAATTGTCAAGGTGGCTACGACGAAACTGGACCGGACCCGCGTGGCGCGCACCGCGCTCGAGCTGCTGAACGAGACGGGGCTCGAAGGGCTGACCCTGCGCGCCATCGCCCAGCGCCTCGATGTGAAGGCACCCGCGCTGTACTGGCACTTCAAGGACAAGCAGGCGCTGCTCGACGAGATGGCGACCGAGATGATGCGGCGCATGGGCGAGGATTTCCTGTCCACGCCCGACCCGGACTGGCGCACGGCGCTCACCGCCGCGATGCGCGGCCTCCGCGCCCACCTGCTGGGCTACCGCGACGGCGCCAAGGTCTTCAGCGGTACGCGCTACACGGACCTGTCGTACGCGGCGCCCCTCGAAACCCATCTGCGGGCGCTCGGCGATGCGGGATTCGCGCCGGGCGCGGCGGTACGGGCCTGGTTCACCGTGTACAGCTACACGATCGGGTACGTCATCGAGGAGCAGTCCACGGGCCCGGCTCGGCGCGGCGGCAGAGAAGGCGACGAAGGCTACGACCTCGTGGCGCGCGCCGAGCGCCTCGCCGCGTACCCGCTGGCCGCCGCGGCGGGCGAGGAGATGTTCCGCTCGCACGACCGCGGCTTCGAGGAGGGTCTCGCCGCGGTCGTGGCGGGGATCGGGGCGACGCTCGCTGCTTCCGGCGCTGCTCCCGGCGCTGCTTCCGGCGCTACTTCCGGCGAGCGGGAGCGGGAGAGGGAGCGGTAGCGGTGGTCAGGCTGCGGTTGAGGCCGTTGCGGATCAACGGGGTCAGCCGCTCCTCCACGTACCGGTTCAGGAGCCACGCGAGGGCCAGCATCGCGGCGACGGTCAGGCCGAGCGTCGCGTACGACGGCAGCCCCAGATGGCGGTGCAGCACCTCCACCGTCACCCAGCCCAGGTGCTCGTGCACCAGGTAGAACGGGTACGTCAGCGCGCCGGCCACGGTCAGCCAGCGCCAGTTCGCCCGGTCCAGGCGGCCGAGCGCGATCAGCAGCACCGCGGCGAAGCCCGCCGTCACCACCGCCATGATCCCGACCGAGGAGCGGTACGAGAAGAAGTCCGGGTTCGGGGCGTGCCACAGCCGGTCGACCGCGTAGTGCTGGCCGATCAGCCAGCTCACGCCGGTGATGCCCCACGCCGTCAGGTCGCGGCGGTCGCGGTGGATCAGATAGATGCCGATGCCGCCGACGAAGAACGGCGCGTACTCCGGCATCAGGACCAGGTCGAGCAGCGGCTGGTCCGCGGCCTCCGCGACGGCCGCGGCCAGGGTCCACACCGCGCAGAACAGCACGACGCGCGCGCGGGTCGCGCCCGGCATGACCACACACAGCGCGAACAGCGCGTAGAAGCGCAGCTCGGCCCAGAGGGTCCAGCACACGCCGAGCACCCGGTCCGCGCCCAGCGGCTGCTGCAGCATGGTGAGGTTGACCAGCGCGTCACTGGGCGAGACGGCCTTGTACGCGACGGCTGGCAGTGCGAAGACGGCCGTCACCAGGACGATCGCCGCCCAGTACGACGGCAGCAGGCGGGAGGCCCGGGAGGCGAAGAACGAGCGCAGGGGCCTGCCCCAGCCGCTCATGCAGATGACGAAGCCGCTGATCACGAAGAAGATCTGCACGCCCAGGCAGCCGTAGGCGAACCACTCGCTGGCCGTGGGGAACTGCTGCTTCGGCGAGCTGCCCCAGGCCTCGGTTATCTCGCCGTCACGGCCGCCGTAGTGGTAGGCGGCGACCATGAGCGCGGCGACGAGCCGCAGCCCGTCGAGAGCGCGCAGCCGGGGCTTCCCGCGGGCGGGCCGCGGGGCCCGAAGGGTGTGCGGCGCCGCGGATTCCGCTCCCGGTGAGAGCTTCGGGAGCGTTATGTCGGGGGAGGTCATCCGAGCGCGGTCCGCTTGAGCGAGCGCTGTACGGAACGGGCTCGGCGGGCGACCCGGCGGACGGCCGCGTTGCGCGGGATGAAGGCCAGCTGCGAGGGGACGGCGCCGGGCAGCGCGAGCGCGGTGAGGCGGCGCCGCTTGAAGTAGCGCCAGGTGGCGGCCGAGAGGTGGCGCGCGAGGTAGCGCTCGGCGTCGGGGCGGAGCCGGGGGTAGATCTGCGGCTGCATCGCGAAGCCGACGGCCTTGAGGAGGTTCGTCAGCTCGCCGGTGCCGAGGCCCGGTGCCCGCGCGGTGACGGCGGCCCGGTCGGTGAGCTCGGGCAGCAGGGCGTCGACGATGGTGACCGGGACGCGGTTGCTGTTCTGGTAGGGCGCGAGGCGCTCCAGGAGGAGGTTCGTGCCGGTGCGGGCGACGGGCAGGTCGTAGAGCGCGGACGCCGTGAGCAGGGCGGTGGAGAAGCAGCCGACGACGAGCGCGGGCCGCATCCGCTGGTAGAGGACCTCGGCGAGCACGGGGGTGTCGAGCACCGTCAGCTCGACGCCGATCGTCTGCGCCTCCTTCTCCAGGGCGCGCGACCAGCGGGCCGGCGCGGTGGGGTGGGGCTTGAACACCACGCGCGTGTGGCCGAGTTCCGCGGCGCCGCGCACCATGCGGATGTGCAGCTCCTCCTCTTCCTCGGGGGTGAGGATGGAGAGGGCGGAGAGGTACTGGCCGAGGACGAGGACGGGCGCCTCGATGTCCGGCAGCACGGTGCCCTCGCCGCCCTCGTCGCCCTCGTCCGCTTCGGCGAGTTCACCGAGCACCTTCACGAACGCGTCCGTCGGCACCACCTCCGGCTCCACCCCGAACTCGGTGAGGAGCAGCGGCGTGAGGCCCGGCACCAGGTCCAGGTGCAGCAGGCGCCGCACACGGGTGCCGACCAGCGGGTCGAGCTTGTTGCGGGTCGGGCCGTAGCTCATCAGGCCGTCGGCGTAGACGTCGACGGGGACGCCGGGGAAGATCTGTGCGAGGGCGAGCGCGGGGTTGACCTGGATCGACTCGACGGCCAGCTCGACGGCGTCGTCACCGAGGCCCCAGAGCAGCCGGACGTAACGCTCCCACAGCACGACGTCGTCGCCGCGCGGGGCCCAGCCGCCCGGGTGGAAAGGGGCGATGGTCTCGTTCCAGGACCGCACCTCGTCGAACCGGCCGCGCAGCCGCTCGAAGCCGGGCATCTCGTCGAGGGGCGTCGTCGTCTCGGGCGTCGCCGCGTTGTTGCTGACCAGGAGGATGCGGCGGTCGGCGGGGCCGAAGCGGTCGGCGTCCAGGGCCGCGGCCAGCGTCGCGGCGCCGTACAGCGTGGACGCCAGGAAGATCTGCGTCGTACGGCGCGACGCCTGCGGGGTCGCCATTACGCGGCCACCTCCGCCGACGCCGGACGCCGGCGCAGCCTGCGCAGCCGGGTCGCCCGCTGGACGTCCATGGAGTCGAGCGCGTCGTCCAGAACGCCCTGCGGCATCCGCTTCAGCGCGGCCGCACTCATTGACTTCAATTTCCGCGCCACGGATGGCTCGAACCTTTCGATGGATCCCAAATGGTGGGAGATGATCGCGCAGTAGGTGCGCACGGCCTTCGGCAGGAGTTCGTCCGCGTCCCGGTCAGCCGCTGTTTCCCGTACGACCTGGTCGAATGCCTTGATGAAATCGAGCTGGCGTACGTCGCCGATCTGTGTCAGTGACGAGGCGACCCCGCGCCGGTAGAACACCCCGAGAAGACCAACCGCGGCGAAGGATTCCGCCTCCCGGTGCAGCCGCCAGATCCAGGGGCGGTCCTCCGCGGTGCGCAGGCCGTCGGTGAAGTGCAGCAGCCCCGCGTCGGCGAGCCTGCGGTGGTAGATGCCCGCCCACGCGTACGCGTAGTCGACGGACGTCGACCGGTCGGCGGGCAGTATCACGTCGCGCGGATTCAGCACGACGCCGCGCCTGCCGTGCGGGACACGGTGCACGGTGCGGGCCCGCGCGGTGCACTGCACATGGTCGGTGCGCACGAAGTCGCAGCCCAACTGCTCGATGGCGGCGACGAGTTGCGAGAAGTAGCCGGGCGCGAGCCAGTCGTCACCGTCCAGGAAGGTGAGGTACTCGCCGCGGGCCGCGTCGAGGCCCGTGTTGCGGGCGGTCGCGAGGCCGCCGTTCGTCTCATGTCTGAGATGGACGGCGCCGGGCAGCTCGCGCGCCGCACGCTCCAGGATGTCCGGAGTCTCGTCGCGCGAGCAGTCGTCGACGAGAATGAATTCGAAGTCGTCACGTGCGTTCGCACGCAGACTCCTCAAGGTGTCGGGCGCGTATTGCTGCACGTTGTAGAACGGCACGATGACGGAGAGCTTAACCACGTGGGTGACGTTAGGTGTCGGCCCGTGATTCGTGTCGACCCGCAGCGGTATGCCAGGTGAACGACGCGTGGCGGAATGGTTAACCAGGCTGCCGGACCGGCTTTTCCGGGGCCGATTCGCCATTCGTCGGCGTGCTGTTAACCGTTTGTTGCACCTGAGTTGGGCCGCGAATCGAAATGCCTTCCTAGCGTCTGGGACGTGCAAGGAAGTCATCGAAACCCGCTGCGGGTCGCCGTGCTCGCCGACTCCGACACACGATGGAAATGGGGCGCTCTCACAGCGAACCGCATCGTGTCGGACGGTCGGCTCAGCGGCTTCCTGCTCCGCGGCCGGGCCACTCCCACCCCCCGGCAGCTCGACGAAGTGGGCGTCCGCGCGGATTCACTGCGCGAGGTCACCGCCGTCGAGTTCCTGCGCGAGATGGAGCGGGACGCACCCGACGTGATCGTGCTCGCCCTGGTGGGCGGGGCGGTCCAGGCGGTGCTGCACGGACTCGCCCGCGTCACGCAGGACGCCCGCCTCACCGGCGCCACCAGGAAGCGGCCCGTCGTCGTCACCGGCTATGTCGGCGTCGTCTACGAGAAGCTCGCCGACGGCCTCCTCCTGCGGCACGGCGCGGACGTCGTCCTCGCCAACTCCCGCCAGGACGCGGAGCGCTTCCGCGCGGTGTACGAAGGAGTGGGCGCCGACGGGTCGGCGGTGACGGAGGCCGCGCTGCCCTTCCTCGGCGGCGCGCCCTACGCGGAGCACGACCCGTACACCGTCGTCTTCGCCGCCCAGCCCTCCGTGCCGGAGACCGCGGCGCACCGCACCTACCTGCTGCGCCGCCTCGCCGAGCACGCCAGGCTGCACCCCGACCGCGAGGTCCTGCTCAAGCTGCGCAGCAAGCCCGGCGAGCACACCACGCACATCGAGGAGCTGCCCTACCAGAAGCTGGCGCAGCGCGTCGACGGCGGCCTGCCCGCCAACTGCCGCCTCGTCTACGGCCACATGGGCGAGGTCCTCGACCGCACCGACCTCCTCGTCACCGTCAGCTCCACGGCCGCGCTCGAATCCCTGCACCGCCGCATCCCCACCGCCGTCCTCACCGACCTCGGGGTGCGCGAGGCGCTCGGCAACCACCACTTCACCGGCTCGGGCTGCCTCGCCTCCTGGGACCAGCTGGACGCGGGCCACCTGCCCGAGCCCGACGAGAGGTGGCTGGCCCGGCAGGGCGTCGCCGCCGACGGGGCGTACGAGAAGGCCTTCGACGCGGCACGCGAGCGCGTCACGGAGCTGCTCGCCGACGCGGCCGCCGGCGGGCTCCCGCCCCTCCAGCCCTACTACAGCCTCACCACCGCCCGCGGCTATCTGCCCGGCATCCTCGCCCGCCACCACCTCGGCCCCGACGGCACCCCGCTGCCGGGCGCCCCCACGCCCGGCAAGGACCCCGGCCCCGTACGGCAGATCGTGCGCCGCGCGGCCCGTGGCGCCTACCGCCACGGAGTGCAGCGCGTGGCCCCCGTCATCCGGCGGATGGGCGAGCTGTGAGCCCCGGGCGAGCCGAGCGCACCCACCCCCTCCAAGGAGCCCCCATGCCCCTCCCCGACCCCGCGAGCGCGCAGGACCGCCGCGTGCTCGCCGTCATCCCCGCCCGCGGCGGCTCCAAGGGCGTGCCCGCCAAGAACCTCGCCCCGGTCGGCGGCGTGCCGCTGGTGGCCCGCGCCATCCGCGAGTGCCTCGCCGCCCGGCTCGTCACCGACGTCGTCGTCTCCACCGACGACCACGTGATCGCCGAGGCCGCCCGCGCCGCCGGCGCCGAAGTGGTCCTGCGCCCCGCCGCGATCGCCGGGGACACCGCGACCAGCGAGGCCGCCGTGCTGCACGCGATGGACGCCCACGAGGAGCTGCACGGCACGACCGTCGACGTCGTCCTGCTCGTGCAGTGCACCAGCCCCTTCCTCACCCACGAGGACATCGACGGGGTGGCGTCGGCCGTCGCCGAGCACGGCGCCGACACGGCCGTCACGGTGGCGCCCTTCCACGGCTTCATCTGGCGCGACGCGGCCGACGACGCCGACAACTCCACCGAGGTCCCCGCCCAGCGCACGGACACCCGCGGCGGCACGGCGATGCTCGCCAACTCCAAGCGGATCCACGGCGGTTACGGCGTCAACCACGACAAGTCGTTCCGCCCGCGCCGCCAGGACCGCCCCCAGGACCTCCTGGAGACCGGTGCCGCCTACGCGATGGACGCGGCCGGCTTCCGCACCGAGAAGCACCGCTTCTTCGGCCGCACCGAGCCCGTCCGCACCGACCCCGCGCGCGTCCTCGAGGTCGACGACCCGCACGACCTCGCCCGCGCCCGCGCGCTCGCCCCCCTCTTCGACGCGGCCCGTCCCGGGGACGCGGCCGCCCTCCCGACCGCCGCCGACATCGACGCGGTCGTCCTCGACTTCGACGGCACCCAGACCGACGACAGGGTGCTGATCGACTCCGAGGGACGGGAGTTCGTCTCCGTGCACCGCGGGGACGGCCTCGGCATCGCGGCCCTCCGCAGGAGCGGCCTGCACATGCTGATCCTGTCCACGGAACAGAACCCGGTCGTCGCCGCGCGCGCCAGGAAGCTCAAGCTTCCCGTCCTGCACGGCATCGACCGCAAGGACCTCGCACTGAAGCAGTGGTGCGAGGAACAGGGCATCGCTCCCGAGCGCGTGCTCTACGTCGGCAACGACGTCAATGACCTCCCGTGCTTCGCCCTCGTGGGCTGGCCCGTGGCGGTCGCGAGCGCCCACGACGTCGTACGCGGCGCCGCACGCGCGGTCACCACCCTCCCCGGCGGTGAAGGCGCGATCCGAGAGATCGCCACCTGGATCCTCGGCCCCTCTCTCGACTCCCTCCACAATTAAGGACTGTTCCCACCATGAGCAACATCACCTCCATCGGCGCCAACTCCCGTCTCCGCCGCTTCGGTTCGAAGACGGCCGGTCCCGGTCAGCCCGTGTACATCACCGGTGAGATCGGCATCAACCACAACGGCGACCTGGAGAACGCGTTCAAGCTGATCGATGTGGCCGCCGAGGCCGGCTGCGACGCGGTGAAGTTCCAGAAGCGCACCCCGGAGATCTGCACCCCGCGCGACCAGTGGGACATCGAGCGCGACACCCCCTGGGGCCGCATGACGTACATCGACTACCGCCACCGCGTGGAGTTCGGCGAGGCCGAGTACCAGGCCATCAGCGAGCACTGCGCCAAGCGCGGCATCGACTGGTTCGCGTCCCCGTGGGACACCGAGGCCGTCGCCTTCCTGGAGAAGTTCGACCTGCCCGCCCACAAGGTCGCCTCCGCCTCCCTCACCGACGACGAGCTGCTCCGCGCCCTGCGCGCCACGGGCCGCACGATCATCCTCTCCACCGGCATGTCGACCCCGAAGCAGATCCGCCACGCGGTGGAGGTCCTCGGCTCCGACAACATCCTGATGTGCCACGCCACGTCGACCTACCCGGCGCAGGCCGAGGAGCTCAACCTCCGCGTCATCAACACCCTCCAGGCCGAGTACCCGAACGTCCCGATCGGCTACTCCGGCCACGAGACCGGCCTCCAGACAACGCTCGCCGCCGTCGCCCTCGGCGCCACCTTCGTCGAGCGCCACATCACCCTCGACCGCGCCATGTGGGGCTCCGACCAGGCCGCCTCCGTCGAGCCGCAGGGCCTCACCCGCCTCGTCCGCGACATCCGCACCATCGAGGCGTCCCTCGGCGACGGCGTCAAGAAGGTCTACGAGTCGGAGCTCGGCCCCATGAAGAAGCTCCGCCGCGTCGCCGGCGTCGTCGCCGAGAGCGAGAACTCCTCGGACGCCGAGCCGGTCGCGGTCTGAACCTCTTACCGGGAGACGGACATACGACGATGAGCCCCCGAGTCGGCCGGGCCGACGACACCACGGCCCCGGCCGGGGCCGCCACGACGCTCGCGTTCGTGGAGAGCCCGGTCCAGCTGCTGAACGTCCTGGAGTGGGCGCACTCCGCGGCAGCCACCGGCCCGGCCGGGGGCCTCACCGTCGTCGTCCTGTCCCCGAACGACCCCATGACACGCGGCCAGCTGCGCCGCATGGCCCAGCTCGCCCGCGAAGAGGGCGTCGAGGTCCGCTGGGAGGAGGCGCGCGGCGGCGCGTCGGCTCCCTTCCAGACCATCGGGGGCCTCGCGGGCCCCCTGCGCAGGGCCGACCGGATCGTCATCGGCGACCCGTTCTCCCGCTACGTACAGCTCCTCCTCACCATCACCAGGGCCCGCTCCCTGGCCGTGGTGGACGACGGCACGGCCACGATGGAGTTCATCTCCCAGCTGGCCCGCGGCGAGCGGCTCCAGCGCTGGCACCGCAAGGGCGGCCGGCCGGGCCCCCGCGACCTGGTCTTCGCCCCGGTCTCGGCCTCGGCGCGGCGCCGCCTCACCCCGGGCGGCACCCGCACCGTGGAGGTCTTCTCCGCGATGCCGATCGACAGCGCGCCCGACGGCGTGACCGTCTCCGTCAACACCTTCGCCTGGACCAGGGAACGCTTCGGCCCGCCCCGCATCACGCGCGGCGCCGACCTGGTGGGCACCTCACTGGTGGAGACGGGCGTGGTCGACCCGGACCGCTACGTCGAAGCGGTCCGCGCCCTCTCCCGCGCCCACGGTGCCAACCGCTACTTCGCCCACCGCCGCGAAAGCTCCGAGAAACTCCACCGGCTCGCGGTCGAGACGGGCCTCCAGGTGGTCCGCCCGGACCTCCCCCTCGAACTCATCGCCCGCCGCGGCCCCGTCGGCCGCACCATCCTCAGCTTCCCCTCCACCGTCGTCCACACCCTGCCGCTCGCCCTGGCGGGCACGGAGGTGAAGGTGGCGGTCTGCGACATCGACCCGGCCTGGCTCACAGAGACGGCGTCACCACGCGCCCAGGGCTTCCTCTCCGGCGTCACGGGCACGGCCCGCGACGTGCACCGGCTGTCCTCGGTACGACACGGGGCGGCCGCCACCGGCTGAAGTCCCTTACGTACCGCCACTACCGCTGAAGTTCCGCACGTACCGCCGCTGCCACGGCGTCTCCACCGCGTGCCGGTCGTAATGCGCCCGTACATAGGAGACGGCTTCGTCCGCGGGCACCCCGTCGAGGACGGCGATGCACGCCAGCGCCGTCCCGGTCCTGCCGCGCCCGCCCCCGCACGCGACCTCGACCCGCTCCCCGGCGGCCCGCTCCCACGCCTCGCGCAACACCTCCCGCGCGAGCTCCCGGTCCCCGGGAAGCCGGAAGTCGGGCCACCGCAGCCACCGCGCCTCCCAGGGGACGCCGGGCGGCTCCTTCCCGAGCAGATACACACCGAGGCCCGGCACATCCCCCTCCGGCAACGGCCGCCGCAGCCCCCGCCCCCGGACCAGCCGCCCGGAGGGCAACCGGAGAACACCGGGGGCAGCGGCCTGCCAGCTCACTGTCGTCACGCCACGGTTCTCGTCCATGACCTCAGTCTCACGCGTGGGCTCCGCCGGCGTACAGGGTTTGTCATGGGCGCCCCGCAGCATCGAGGACGGGCACCTCGTCCCCGGCGGCCGGGGCCCCGGCCGCCACCAGCGCACTCCGCCGCCCGCGCAGCCCGAACGCACTGATCAGCGCCGCCAGCAGCGCCGCCGCCAATGGCACCCAGAGCGCGGCCCGATAACCGTCGAGCAGCGCCGCAGGTGAAGTCGACGTCGTGGCCGCGACGTTGACCGCCGTGACCGTCGAAAGCCCGACCGCCGCGCCGAACTGGAAGGACGTGTAGAGCAGTGCGCCCGCCAGGCCCTGCTCCTCCTCCGCCACGCCTTCCGTGGCGACGATCGTGAGTGGGCCGTACGCCAGGGAGAACGCGGTACCGAGGATGATCAGGCTGGGGAACATCATCGCGTACGTCCAGTCGGGGCCGACCGGCAGGAACAGGGCGTATGCCAGCGCGGCGAGCAGCAGGCCGCCGAAGATCACCCGGGCGTTGCCGAAGCGGGCCACCAGGCGGGGCGTGAGGACGGGGGAGAGGATCGCGTCGACCCCGATGACGATCATCGCGAAGCTGGTCTGCAGCGTCGACCAGTCCCGCAGCTCCTGGAGGTAGAGGACGACCAGGAACTGGAAGCCGAAGAAGCCCGCGGCGAAGAGCAGCCCGGAGAGGTTGGCGCGGACCAGTGGGCCGCTCCGCAGGATGCCGAGGCGGACCAGCGGGGCCGGCGCGCGGCGCTCGATCGCGACGAACGCGGCCAGCAGGGCGAGCCCGGCGCCGACCGTGAGCGCCGTCCACCCGAAGGCGGTGTGCGCGGCGCGCTCCACGCCGAGGACCAGCAGCACGATGGCGGCGGTGATCGTGAGCCCGCCCGCCAGGTCGACGCTCTGCCCGGCGCGGTCCGGCCGCGGCGAGCGGGGCACCAGCGCGAGGGCGGCGAGCAGGATCACCGCGGACAGCACGACGGGCGCGAAGAACACCCACCGCCAGCCGAGCTGGGTGAGCAGCCCGCCGACGACCAGACCGATGGAGAAGCCGCCGGCGGCCGTGCCGGAGTAGAAGAGCAGCGCCTTGTTGCGCCGCGGCCCCTCCTCGAATCCGGTGGTGATGATGGACAGCCCCGCGGGCGTCATGAACGCCGCGGCGATCCCCGTGACGAAGCGGGCGACGATCAGCATCCAGCCCTCGGTGGCGAGGCCGCCGAGCCCGGAGAAGACGAGGAAGACGGCGAGCCAGAGGACGAACATCCGGCGGCGCCCGAAGAGGTCGGCGGCCCGCCCGCCGAGCAGCATGAACCCGCCGTACCCGAGGACGTACGCGCTCATGACCCACTGGAGCGAGCCGGTGGACAGGCCGAGGTCGGCGCGGATGGAGGGGAGGGCGACGTTGAGCATCGCGACATCGATGCCCTCGAGGAAGATCGCGCCGCAGAGGACGAGGAGGACGCCCCACTCGCGGCCGGTGAGGGGTCTGTCGGGGGACTGGTGCGCGTGCGGCGCGTGGTTTTCGCTCATGCCGACACCCTCGGCCGGGCGCGGTCGCGGAACAACGGCGAACATCGCAACGTTCGTTCAGCCAGGCTGACCGATACGGAACGACCTGGGGGTACGGCGATGGAACGCGACGAACTGGAGTGCTTCTTGCTCCTCGCCGAGGAGCTGCACTTCGGCCGCACGGCCGAGCGCATGCGGCTGTCCAGGGCCCGGGTGAGCCAGCTCGTGCAGCGCCTCGAACGCCGCGTCGGGTCACCGCTGTTCATCCGCACCAGCCGCCGCGTGGCCCTCACCTCGCTCGGCCGCCAGCTGCGCGCCGACCTCGAACCGCACCACCGCGGCATCGAGGACGCCCTGGCGCGGGCCGTGGCGACGGCCCGCGGCATCGACTCCGTCCTGCACGTGGGCTTCGACAACCCCCTCACCGGCGAGATCGTGATGAGGACGACGGAGGCCCTGCGCGTCAGCCACCCCGGCCTGGCCGTGGAGGTGTGCGAGGTGCCGCTCGGCGATCCGTACGGGCAGTTGCGCAAGGGCGAGTTCGACGTGCAGCTGACGGAGTTCCCCGTACGGGAGGAGGACCTGCGCGGAGGGTCGGTGCTGCTCGCGGAGGACCGGGTCCTCGCCCTGCCCGCGAGCCACGCCCTGGCGGCCAGGTCCTCCGTGACCCTGGAGGACCTGGCCGACGTCCCCCTCCTCACCATCGCCGGCGAGGTCCCGGACTACTGGCTCGACCACCACGTCCCGTCCACCACCCCGAGCGGCCGCCCCATCGGCCGCGGCCCCGGCGTGACGAACATGCAGGAGGCCCTGACGCTGGTGGCCGGGGGCAAGGGCGCCCTCCTGGCCCCTGCCCACACCGCCACGTACTTCGCCCGCCCCCGCATCGCCTACGTCCCCCTCACGGACGCGGAGCCGACGGCCTACGGCCTGGTCTGGCGCAGGGACCAGGAAACGGGCGCGGTGGCGGCCTTCGCACGGACGGCACGAGAAATTTCCGCTTCCTAGCGCGCGACCGGTCACATCTCCCCGCCGGGCTCCGTCAGTGCACCGAGAGCAGGCACCACGACACGAGGAGATGGCCATGGAAACGCGTTCGATCACGGCAGAGGTCCCGATGGCGCCCCGGATGGCCCAGGACCCCGCGCAGCTCGTCCCCGAGCTGGCGGACGTCTCGGCGGCACTGTTCCGGGCCACCGGCAACGGCTCGGTGCCGCGCCCGACGATCGGCCTGGTGCAGCTGCGCGCCGGGCAGATCGTCGGCAGCACCTATCTGACCGTGCTGCACACCGGCTTCCTGCGGAAGGGCGGCGTGCCGGAGGAGAAGATCACGTCGGTCGCGTCCTGGCAGGATTCGCCGTACTTCACCGGCCCCGAGCGGGCCGCGCTGGCGCTCGTGGAGGCCGTGCTCCAGCCGGCCGCCCACGGCGAGAGGGTCTCCGACGAGCTGTACGCCGAAGCGGCCGAGCACTACGACCCCAAGGCGCTCGCCACCCTGATGTTCGCGATCGGTCAGGTCAACTTCTTCATCGCCGTGGCACTGGTGGCCAAGCCCGTGCCGGGGCGGTCGTTCTCCGACCCGTGGGGGTGAGGCCGGCTCCCCCGGACGGCGGAGGCATCTGGGCCTCGATGAGGACGTGGGGCACCCGTGCCCGGCGGGAGCATCGGACGCATGCCGATGAAAATCACCGCGCTGCCCGACGTCCCCCGCTGGGCCGCCCTCGCCGCGCACGCCGTGCCGCTCGTCACACTGCCCTCGGGGCTGTGGCGGGTGGCCCTCGTCGCCGGGCTCCCCGTGGCCGCGGAACCGCAGCGAGGAGTGGGGGAGGCCGTGTACATCCTGCTGCTCAGCGTCGTGTCCGAGGGGCTGGCCCTGCTCACGCTCGGTCTGGTGCGCGAGTGGGGTGAGGTCGTCCCCGCGTGGGTACCCGTGCTCGGCGGGCGGCAGATCCCGCCGCCGGCCGCCGTCGTACCGGCCCTGCTCGGCGCGGCCGGGCTCTTCGGGCTCCTGGGCTGGGCCTGCTACGCCCAGGTCGCCGGACTGGGGAGCGAAACGGGTGTGACGGGCGGAACAGCGCAAACCGCACTACTCGTGTTCTGCTATATACCGCTGATCGCGTGGCCGCCCTTGCTCACAGCGGTCGCCCTCGCCTACTACAGGCGCCGGACGACTTGCGCATCCCCGAGGCGGCGTAAATCTCTACCCATCCCGATCGGCGGCCATGCGCCACGAGGCCAGTAATTCTTCCCCTATCGGGCTGAACTTTTGTTGATCGTGGGTTAGTTGGCCGTTGCATCGCCTTACCCTTCAGAGGGTGAACCAACTGATGTCCCGTGCGTCCGAAGAGGTGTCCGACGGCGTGTCCGGAACGGAGTCCGCACCTGCGGAAACACTCCCCGGCACGCTGCCCGAAGCGCTGCGTGCCGAACTGGTCGCTTTCCGTCGCGACCTCCACATGCACCCCGAGCTCGGCAACCAGGAGTTCCGTACCACCGCGGCCATCAAGGCCCGCCTCGAGGAGGCGGGCCTCGAGCCCCGTGTGCTCCCCACCGGCACGGGGCTCGTCTGCGACATCGGCGCGCACCCCGTGGCGGCGGGCGGCCCCGCCGGGGGCGGCGCGCACGGCGTGCGGCCCATGCTCGCCCTGCGCGCCGACATCGACGCGCTGCCCATCCCGGACACCAAGCTCGGGGTGCCGTACCGCTCCACCGTGCCCGACCGCGCCCACGCCTGCGGGCACGACGTGCACACCACCGTCGTCCTCGGCGCCGGACTCGTCCTCGCCGATCTTGCGAGGAAGGGGCAGCTGCCCTTTCCGGTGCGGTTGATCTTCCAGCCCGCCGAGGAGGTCCTGCCGGGCGGCGCCACCGAGGTCATCGCGTCGGGCGCCCTCGACGGCGTCGGCAAGATCATCGCCGTGCACTGCGACCCCCGGGTCGACGCGGGCCGCATCGGCCTGCGGCACGGCCCCATCACCTCCGCCTGCGACCGCTTGGAGGTCTCGCTCGACGGACCCGGCGGGCACACCGCGCGCCCGCACCTCACCACGGACCTCGTCACCGCCGCCGCCAAGGTCGCCACCGAGGTGCCCGCCCTGGTCGCCCGCCGCGTCGACGCCCGCTCCGGCCTCTCGGTGACCTGGGGCCGCATCGAGGCGGGCCACGCGCCGAACGTCATCCCGCAGCACGCCGAGCTCTCCGGCACCGTGCGCTGCCTCGACCTCAGGGCCTGGCGGGAGGCGCCGGACCTGCTGCACGGCGCCGTGCAGGAGGTCGCCGACATGTACCGCGCCAAGTCCGGCATCAACTACATCCGCGGCGTGCCCCCCGTCGTCAACGACGGCGCGGTCGCCGACCTCCTGCGCGACGCGATGTCCGAGCGACGCGGCCCGCACTCCGTCGAGGACACCGAGCAGAGCCTCGGCGGCGAGGACTTCTCCTGGTACCTGGAGCACGTGCCGGGCGCCATGGCCCGGCTCGGCGTGCGCGTCCCGGGCGAGCACACCGTCCGCGACCTCCACCAGGGCGACTTCGACGTGGACGAGGCGGCGATCACGGCAGGCGTCGAACTCTTCACCGCCGCAGCGCTGTTGGACGCGGTGAGCTAGCGGCACGGCACGGCATGACGGCGGGGCCGGTTGCGCGGGGCGTGAGCCCGTCGGCGTAACCGGCCCCCGTCGCGTGGAGCACGAAAAGCACGAAGGGGTAACGGCATCGCGAAAACCCGTTCCCCTCCCTTTCTACGCGCGTTAATGTGCGCCGAAATCAGCGCCGTACGCGGCGCGTTGGCGATCAAGGGGTGCTCCTGTGCGTCGTCTCTCTTCGAAATCGCGGAAATCTCGCGCCACTCACATCACCGCCGCCTTCGCGGTCCTCGCTCTCGCCGCGGCCGGCTGCGGCGAGACGAGCAACGAGGCCTCGCAGGACGACAACCGCAAGGACAAGGGCTCCGCCGGCTCCTCGTACAAGGGCAAGGGCATCGGACTCGCGTACGACATCGGCGGGCAGGGCGACCAGTCCTTCAACGACGCCGCGTACGCGGGCTATGCGAAGGCCCGCAAGGAGTTCAAGATCGGTGGCGTGGACATGGAGCCGGGCGACGGCGAGTCCAGCGCCGACAAGGTCCAGCGCCTCGAACAGCTCGCGAGGCAGGGCTACGACCCGGTCATCGGCGTCGGCTTCGTCTACGCGCCCGCGGTGGAGGCGGCGGCCAAGAAGTTCCCCGACACCACCTTCGGGATCATCGACGACAACACCGTGAAAGCGGACAACGTCGCCGACCTGGTCTTCCACGAGGAACAGGGCTCCTATCTGGCGGGCGTCGCCGCCGCCAAGGCGACCAAGGCCAAACACGTCGGATTCGTGGGCGGCGTGGACATTCCGCTCATCCACAAATTCGAGGCCGGATTCGTGCAGGGCGTGAAATCCGTCGATCCCAAGATCAAAATTGAGAAGCGGTATCTGACCGAGAAGCCCGAGGAGGGCGGATTCTCCAGCCCGGACCGCGGGCAGAACGCGGCGAGCGGTCAGATCGAGGCCGGCGCGGACGTGATCTACCACGCGGCGGGCCTCTCGGGCCAGGGCGTCATCCAGGAGGCAGGCTCGCAGAAGAAGTGGGCCATCGGCGTCGACTCGGACCAGTACAAGCAGAAGGCCCTCGCCAAGTACAAGGACTACATCCTCGGCTCCGCGTTCAAGGACGTCGGCGGCGCGGTCTACGACCTGACGAAGTCGGTCGTCGAGGGCAAGCCGATGAAGGGCGAGCAGCGCTACGACCTCAAGTCGGGCCGCGTCGGCTTCTCCGACTCGAATCCGAAGTACCGGGAGATGAAGGACGTCGTCGCCGCCGTGGAGAAGGCCGAGAAGGACATCGTCGGCGGCAAGGTCGAGGTGAAGATCGTTCCGTAGCGCACGGTCCGGGACGTTTTACGTAGTACTGCGTGTGACGACTGGGCGCCCCCATCAAGGGGGCGCCCACCCGTCGTTCGGCTGTCCGACACCCGGTGGCCACAGCTCGATAACGGACCGGACAGAAGGGTTCTTATGTCAGGTCTACGCGCGTTACGCTGCGGCGAAATCAGCGCCGGGTGAGGCGCTCGAACGTGCTTGTGCTTGCTTGTACTAAGGAGTTCGTCTCTATGCGCCGGGTGTCTCGAATAGCTGTCGCGGGCGCCGCGACCGCCGCTCTTGCCGTAACCGTCTCCGCCTGTGGTGGCACGTCCAGCGACGCCGCCGCGAGCAAGGACGACAAGAACAAGGGCGTCGCCATCGCCTACGACGTCGGCGGCGCCGGCGACCAGTCCTTCAACGATGCCGCCACCGAGGGCATGAAGAAGGCCGCCAAGGAGTTCAAGACGGGCGAGAAGGCCGTCGAGCCCGTCGACGGCGAGTCCGACGCCGACAAGACGCAGCGCCTGACGCAGCTCGCCAAGCAGGGCTACAACCCGGTCATCGGCGTCGGCTACGCGTACGCGCCGGCGATCAAGGAGGTCTCGGAGCAGTTCCCGAAGGTCACCTTCGGCATCGTCGACGACGAGACCGTCAAGGCCGACAACGTCTCCGACCTGGTCTTCAGCGAGCAGGAGGCGTCCTACCTCGCGGGCGTCACCGCCGCCAAGACCACCAAGTCCAAGACCGTCGGCTTCGTCGGCGGCGTGGACGTCCCCCTCATCCACAAGTTTGAGGCGGGCTTCGCGCAGGGCGTCAAGGACACCGACCCCAAGGTCAAGGTCGTCAAGCAGTACCTGACGGAGAAGGCCGAGGACGGCGGCTTCACCAGCCCCGACAAGGGCAAGACCGCCGCCCAGGGCCAGATCGAGAAGGGCGCCGACGTGGTCTACCACGCCGCCGGCCTCTCCGGTCAGGGCGTCATCGAGGCCGCCGCCGCCAAGAAGATCTGGGCGATCGGCGTCGACTCCGACCAGTACAAGCAGGACGCCCTCGCCAAGTACAAGAAGTACATCCTGACCTCGGCGACCAAGGACGTCGCGGGCTCCGTGTACAACCTGGCGAAGGCCGTCGAGGACGGCACCGCCAAGGGCGGCGTCGTCCGCGCCGACCTGAAGTCGGGCGGTGTCGCGCTCGCCGAGTCGAACCCCGAGTTCATGAAGATGAAGGACGTCCAGGCGGCCCTGAAGAAGGCCGAAGAGGGCATCAAGAGCGGCAAGATCAAGGTCAAGACCAAGCCGTAAGGCGGCAGTTGATCCGACGACTGCCGTAACGGCAGCGTGATTCTCGTGCGACGGGGTGTGGGGGACGATGGTTCACCCGCGCCCCGTTCGCGCGAGCCATATTTCAGCAGCAGGGGCACTGCGCGCGTAGGCGGCCCCTTTCCTTCAGGCCCTTCGGGCCTTCTGGCCCCCGAGGAGAGTGCGCCATCGACGCGTCCACCAACCCTCCGCCCGTCGCCGTCGAACTCGTCGGCATCACCAAGCGCTTCCCCGGAGTCGTCGCCAACCACGACATCCACCTGACCGTCCGCAAGGGCACCGTGCACGCCCTCGTCGGTGAGAACGGCGCGGGCAAGTCGACCCTGATGAAGATCCTCTACGGCATGCAGAAGCCGGACGAGGGCACCATCACTGTCGACGGCGAGCAGGTCGCCTTCGGCAGCCCCGCCGACGCCATCGCCCGCGGCATCGGCATGGTGCACCAGCACTTCATGCTCGCCGACCAGCTCACCGTCCTCGAGAACATCGTGCTCGGCAGCGAGAAGCTGCACGGCATCGGCGGCGCCGCCCGCCGCACGATCCTCGACCTCTCCGACCGCTACGGCCTCGGCGTGCGCCCCGACGCGTACGTGGAGGACCTCGGCGTCGCCGACCGGCAGCGCGTGGAGATCCTCAAGGTCCTCTACCGCGGCGCCACCACGCTGATCCTCGACGAGCCGACGGCCGTGCTCGTGCCGCAGGAGGTCGACGCGCTCTTCGACAACCTCCGCGAGCTCAAGGCCGAGGGCCTCTCCGTCATCTTCATCTCGCACAAGCTCGGCGAAGTCCTGTCCGTCGCCGACGACATCACCGTCATCCGGCGCGGCACGACGGTCGGCACGGCGATCCCGTCCGAGACGACCCCGCGCCAGCTCGCCGAGCTGATGGTGGGCAGCGAACTCCCCACCCCCGAGACGGCGGAGTCGACGGTCACCGACCGCCCGATGATCCAGGTCGAGGGCCTCAAGCTGCTCGCCGAGGGCGACTCGGGCCGCGCGCTGCTCGACGACATCTCCTTCACGATCCACGAGGGCGAGGTCCTCGGCATCGCGGGCGTCGAGGGCAACGGCCAGACCGAGCTGATCGACGCGCTCATCGGCCTCAAGCACGCCGACTCCGGCGTCATCCGCATGGCCGGCGAGGACATCACCGGCACGGCGACCCGCAAGCGGCGCGAGGACGGCATCGGGTACATCCCCGAGGACCGCCACCGCCACGGCCTCCTCCTGGAGTCCCCGCTGTGGGAGAACCGCATCCTCGGCCACGTCACCGAGAAGCCCAACGCACGCGGCTTCTGGCTCGACCCCAAGGGCGCGCAGGCCGACACCCGCCGCATCGTCGAGGAGTACGACGTCCGTACGCCCGGCATCGACGTGACGGCGGCCTCCCTCTCCGGCGGCAACCAGCAGAAGCTGATCGTCGGCCGCGAGATGAGCCACCACCCGCGCTTCCTGATCGCCGCCCACCCCACCCGCGGTGTGGACGTCGGCGCGCAGGCGCAGATCTGGGACCAGATCCGCGAGGCCCGCCGCGAAGGCCTGGCCGTGCTGCTGATCTCCGCCGACCTGGACGAGCTGATCGGCCTCTCCGACACGCTCCGCGTGATCTACCGCGGCCGGCTCGTGGCGGACGCCGACCCGTCCACCATCACGCCGGAAGAGCTCGGCTCGGCGATGACCGGTGCCGCGTCGGGTCACTTGGAGCACGTGGAAGAAGACGCCCCGGAGGACGAGGCCCGATGAAGAAGTTCGACAAGGAGCGCGTGCTCCTCGCGGTGGCCGGACCGGTCATCGCGCTGATCGCGGCCGTGGCGCTGACCTCGGTCGTGCTGCTCGCGTCGGGCAAGAGCCCGATCGAGCCGTACAGCCTGATGCTGGAGCAGGCCACCTTCTCCGACGTGCAGGTGCTGATCCTCAACCAGGCCGGCATGTACTACCTGGCGGCGCTCGCGGTGGCCATCGGCTTCCGCATGAACCTGTTCAACATCGGCGTGGACGGCCAGTACCGGCTCGCCGCGATGGCCACCGCCGTTGTCGGCACGCACCTCGCGCTGCCGTCGTTCCTGCAGATCCCCGTGCTCATGCTGGTCGCCATGCTCACCGGCGCCTTCTGGGCCGGCATCGCGGGCGTCCTCAAGACCACCCGAGGTGTCAGCGAGGTGGTCGCCACGATCATGCTCAACGCCATCGCGACGAGCGTCATCGCCTACCTCACCCTCACCGAGAACTTCGGCGTCCCGGTCGGCAACAACCAGACCACCGGCGTGATGGAGAAGTCCGGCTGGTTCCCCGGCATCAAGGTGGCGGGCGGCGAGATCTACGGCTTCGTGGTCGTCGCGGTCCTCGCCGGCGTCCTGTACTGGCTGGTCCTCAACCGCACCCGGTTCGGCTTCGACCTGCGCGCCACCGGCGCCTCCGAGTCGGCCGCCGCCGCCTCCGGCGTCAACGCCAAGCGCATGGTGCTCAGCGCGATGCTGATCTCCGGCGCGGTGTCGGGCCTCGCGGGCCTGCCGATCCTGCTCGGCGACACCCACACGTACAGCCTCTCCTTCCCCGCGGGCCTCGGCTTCACCGCCATCGGCATCGCACTCCTCGGCCGCAACAACCCCGTCGGCATCGCCTTCGCGGCGCTGCTCTGGGCCTTCCTCGACAAGGCGTCGCCCGCCCTCGACTACGCCCAGCCCGAGGCGTACGACAAGGAGATCGCGGTGATCATGCAGGGCCTCATCGTGATTGCGGTCGTCGTCTCCTACGAGGAGGTGCGCCGCTGGGGCCTGCGCCGCCAGCAGCGCCGCGTCGGTGAGGAACTGGCCGCCGCCGCCCGGGCGAACGGCAACAACGACTCCGTGAAGGAGGTGGCTGCCCGATGAGCTCGGCAACCGTCGCCAAGCCCTCGGCCAAGCAGCCCGCGCCGGGCCGCCGCCGCATCTCGCTCCCCGTGCTCCTGCTGGTCATCGCGGGCGTCCTGGTGCTGACCTCCGTGGTCCGCATGATCACCGGCGCCGACGGCATCACGTCCACCGGCCAGATGTCCACGGCGCTCAAGCTCGCCGTGCCGATCGGCCTCGCGGGCCTCGGCGGCCTGTGGGCCGAGCGCGCGGGCGTCGTCAACATCGGCCTCGAAGGCATGCTGATCCTCGGCACCTGGTTCGGCGCCTGGGCCGGCTTCCAGTGGGGCCCGTGGGTGGGCGTCCTGTTCGGCATCGCCGGCGGCGCGCTCGGCGGCCTGCTGCACGCGATCGTCACGATCACCTTCAACGTCAACCACATCGTCTCCGGCGTGGCCCTCAACATCCTGGCCCTCGGCGCCACCCGCTACCTCGCGACCTTCGCCTTCGAGGGCGAGGAGGGCGGTACGTCGAAGCAGTCGCCGCCCGTCGAATCGCTCGGCAACTTCTCCGTGCCGGGCCTCTCCGACTGGCTCGCCGACCTCAACGGCAAGCACTGGTTCCTGGTCTCCGACCTCGCGGGCCTGTTCGGCGGCCTGTTCACCGACCTCTCGCCGCTCACCGTCGTCGCGGTCGCCATGGTCCCGCTGAGCTGGTGGATCCTGTGGCGCACAGCGTTCGGCCTGCGGCTGCGCTCCTGCGGCGAGAACCCGATCGCCGCCGAGTCGCTCGGCGTCAACGTCTACAAGTACAAGTACCTGGCCGTGGTCATCTCCGGCGGCCTCGCGGGCCTCGGCGGCGCCTTCCTCTCGCTCGTCGCCTCCAACATCTACCTGGAGGGCCAGACCGGCGGCCGCGGCTACATCGGCCTCGCCGCGATGATCTTCGGCAACTGGATGCCGGGCGGACTCGCGCTCGGCGCGGGCCTGTTCGGTTACACCGACAGCCTGAAGCTCCGGGGTGGCGGCACCAACGTCCACGCGCTGCTCCTGCTCATCGCGATCCTGCTGGTCATCGGCGCGATCTACCTCGCGTGGCGCAAGCGATACGTCCCCGCGGTGATCACCGCGGCCGTCTCCGCGCTGATGTTCCTGTGGTACGGCTTGACCGACGAGGTGCCCAACCAGGTCGTCACCGCCACTCCGTACGTGGTGACCCTGCTGGTCCTCTCGCTCTCCGCCCAGCGGCTGCGGATGCCGAAGGCGGACGGAATGCCGTACCGGAAGGGGCAGGGCAAGTGACGACCGCCGCCGCGGACACCGACTGGGACTCCCTGCGGGAGGCCGCGCGCGAGGCCATGGCCCGCGCGTACGCGCCCTACTCGGGCTTCCCGGTCGGCGCCGCGGCCCTGGTCGACGACGGCAGGACCGTCTCCGGCTGCAATGTGGAGAACGCGTCGTACGGCCTCGGTCTCTGCGCCGAGTGCGGCCTGGTCTCGCAGCTCCAGCTGACCGGCGGCGGCCGCCTCACGCACTTCACCTGCGTGGACGGCAAGGGCGAGATCCTGATGCCGTGCGGCCGCTGCCGCCAGCTGCTCTACGAGTTCGGGGGGCCCGAGCTGCTCCTGGAGACGGCGTCGGGCGTGCGCACGCTCGCCGACATGCTCCCCGACGCGTTCGGTCCGCAGCACCTCAACTGAAGCCTGGCCCCCGTCTGTTGGCGGGGGCCTTCTTCGCGGTCGGGCTCTATGCGCGTAGAGTCTGGCCGGTACGACGCCGTAACTGCTGGAAGGACATGCCATGGACGTCATCTCCGTCATCCGCACCAAGCGCGACCGGGGCGAGCTCAGCGACGAGCAGATCGACTGGGTCATCGACGCCTACACCCGCGGCGCGGTCGCCGACGAGCAGATGTCGTCCCTCGCGATGGCGATCCTGCTCAACGGCATGAACCGCAAGGAGATCGCCCGCTGGACCGCCGCGATGATCGCGTCCGGCGAGCGCATGGACTTCTCCTCGCTGTCCCGCCCGACCGCCGACAAGCACTCCACCGGCGGCGTCGGCGACAAGATCACGCTGCCGCTCGCCCCGCTGGTCGCCGCGTGCGGCGCGGCCGTCCCGCAGCTGTCGGGCCGCGGCCTCGGCCACACCGGCGGCACCCTCGACAAGCTGGAGGCCATCCCCGGCTGGCGCGCGCTGCTCTCCAACGAGGAGATGCTGAGCGTCCTCGACGGCGTCGGCTCGGTCATCTGCGCGGCGGGCGACGGCCTGGCCCCCGCCGACAAGAAGCTCTACGCCCTGCGTGACGTCACCGGCACGGTGGAGGCGATCCCGCTGATCGCCTCGTCCATCATGTCGAAGAAGATCGCCGAGGGCACGGGTTCGCTGGTCCTGGACGTGAAGGTCGGCACCGGCGCCTTCATGAAGAACCTGGACGACGCGCGCGAACTGGCCTCGACCATGGTCGAGTTGGGCACGGACAGCGGTGTCCGTACGGTGGCCCTGCTCACGGACATGTCGACGCCGCTCGGCCTCACGGCGGGCAACGCCCTCGAGGTCCGCGAGTCGGTCGAGGTCCTCGCGGGCGGCGGCCCGGCGGATGTCGTCGAGCTCACCCTCGCGCTGGCCCGCGAGATGCTGGACGCGGCGGGCCTGAAGGACGCCGACCCGGCGAAGGCGCTGGCCGACGGCTCGGCGATGGACGTGTGGCGCCGCATGATCGCGGCGCAGGGCGGCGACCCGGACGCGGAGCTGCCGGTGGCACGGGAGCGGCATGTGGTCACCGCGCCGTCGTCGGGCGTGCTGACCCGCCTCGACGCGTACGACGTCGGCGTCGCCGCGTGGCGCCTCGGCGCGGGGCGTGCGCGCAAGGAGGACGTCGTGCAGGCGGGCGCGGGCGTCGAACTCCACGCCAAGCCGGGCGACTCCGTCGAGGCGGGCGCGCCCCTGATGACCCTGCACACGGACACGCCGGAGCGGTTCGCGTACGCGGTCCAGTCCCTGGAGGGTTCGTACGACATCGCTCCGGCGGGGACGGACTTCTCGCCGGGGGCGATCGTGCGGGACCGGATCGGCTGAGAGCTCGGCGGGCCCTTGGCGGGGCCTTGACCAGGGCGTACTCGTACGGGTGAACGGGATCGGTGGACCGCCGCCGGTCCCGTTCGGCATGCTGGGATCGGTGACGTACCGAAAGAGGAGACCGCCATGAGCGCACTCACCGTAGGCCATTGGCCCGGCCAGAGCTGGGACGACTTGCTCCGGCTCCGGGAGGAGATGGAGTGGCCCGAGGGCAGCAAGGTGGAGATCATCGATGGGGTCATCACCGTGTCACCTAGCCCTGCGAACCAGCACAACGTCATTGCGGAGAAGGTTCACCGCCGCCTCTATTCCGTAATCCCAGAGGACTGGGGGATCTACCAGACGCTGTCCGTTGCCGTGCCATCGAGGCTGGGCGTGTTCATCCCGGATCTTGTCGTGGTTCCTGTTGCGGAAGCCGGAGTCCCCGGCACCTACATTTCAGCGGGCGCCGCCGAACTCGTCGTCGAGGTGACATCACCGTCGAACGCCCACCACGACCGCATCAGTAAGCCCGCGAGCTACGCAGCAGCGGGTGTCCCCCTCTACCTCCTCATCGACCGCTGGGCCCCCGGCGGCCCTAAGGTCACCCTCTACGGCGAACCCCGAGGCGACGTCTACCGAACCCTGAGCGCCTGCAAGTTCGGTGAGGTCGTCAAGCTTCCCGAGCCCTTCGGGCTGGAGATCGACACCAGCGCGTTCCCCGTGGACTGACGCGGGCGGACCCCACCGTGGGCGCGGGCACCGATGAGTTCCGCCCACCGCTTCGGTCAACCCTGCGTGGCTGACTCCGAAGAGCACCTCATCCGAATCGAGGGACCCCTGCGCCCGGACGACATCCCGCGTCTGTGCGAGCAGGTGGCCGCCGCCCGGCACGGGCCCGGCGACGGCGCGGCGGGCGACGTGATCTGTGACGTCTCCGCCGTCACCACCGCCGACCTCACCACCGTCGACGCCATCGCCCGGCTGCACCTCGCCGCCCGCAGAGCCGGAAGCCGGATCCGGCTGAGGAACCCCAGACCCGGACTGCACGCCCTCCTCGGACTCGTCGGGATCGTCGAACTGCTCGGCCTAGTCGTCGAGATGGAGGGGCACGCCGAACAGCGGGAACCACCGCTGGGTGTCCAGGAAGCAGTGGAAGCCGGCGATACGGCCCTCTGAGATCTCCACGACCTGGATCGACCAGGGCATGAAGCCGCCGTTGTCGGGGTCGGGCTTGTACTGCGCGAAGCCCGGTGTGCCGTTCACCTGCACCGGCAGGAGGCGGCCGTTGGCACACGCGGCGCCCATGGTGGACATGAAGCCCGTGATGTCCGCCGTGCCGCGCAGCCACAGGTCGAACGGCGGCATCGTCATGACGGCGTCCTCGGCGAGCAGCGCGGTGAGCGCCGCCATGTCATACCCCTCGAAGGCCGCCACATAGCGGTCGAGGAGCTTCTGCTGCTCCTCGTCGAGCGGATCGGAGACGGCCGTGTCGTCCGCCGGCCGCTCGGCGAGGGTGGCGCGGGCCCGCTGCAGCGCGCTGTTCACCGAGGCGACGGAGGTGTCGATCAGCTCGGCGACCTCGCTGGCCTTCCACGCGAGGACCTCGCGCAGGATCAGCACCGCACGCTGCTTGGGCGGCAGGCTCTGCAGCGCGGCGACGAACGCGAGGCGCACGGACTCCTTGGCGACCGCCGCCTCCGCGGGGTCGTGGAGCGACGGCAGGACGCGGGCGTCGGGCATCGGCTCCAGCCAGGTGTTGTCCGGGCGGGGGGTGAGCGCGGCCTGGGCCAGCGGGGCGGCGGCGGTCAGATCCATGGGGCGGGCGCGGCGATTGCCTGCGTTCAGCATGTCCAGGCAGACGTTCGTCGCGATGCGGTAGAGCCAGGAGCGGATGCTGGAGCGGCCCTCGAACTTCTCGAAGCTGCGCCAGGCGCGCACCATCGTGTCCTGCACGGCGTCCTCGGCCTCGAAGGCCGAGCCGAGCATCCGATAGCAGTACCCGGTCAGCTCGACCCGGTGTTTCTCCAGCGTGACGTCCAGCTCGGTCGTCGTCCCTGCGCTGTCGCTCATCCCAACCCACCCCTGGCTGCCGAACGGAGCCCGATGTGAGGCCCCACACATCGGAAGCTACCGCAGCCCACTGACAACGGCCCCCGGAGTGGGAAAACCCGCAGGTGAAATCAGCAGGAGCGGGCCACGAGCCCGCGCCGCCGCTCCGTCCGCGCCGCGTGCGAGCCCCACACCGTCACCGACACGACGCCGAGCACGGCGAGGACGCCGAGCCCCACCGTCCCGGCCCAGCCGCCCGCGTGGAAGGCGACCGCGCCGAGCGTGCCGCCCGCGCTGGAACCCAGGTAGTACGCGGACTGGTAGAGCGCCGACGCCTGCGCACGCCCGGTCGTCGCCGTACGGCTCACGGAAGAGGACGCGACCGCGTGGCCCGCGAAGAAACCGGCGGTGATCAGCACGAGGCCGAGCAGGACGAGGCCCAGCGAGGAGGAGAGGGAGAGCAGCAGCCCGCCGGCCGTCGTGCTCACCGCCAGATACAGCGCCCCGCGCCGCCCGAGCCGGGCCACCAGCTTCCCCGCGGCCGCCGACGAGACCGTACCGACGAGGTAGACCAGGAAGATCGAGCCGATGACGCCCTGCGGGAGCGAGAACGGCGCCTCGGTGAGCCGGTATCCGATCACCGTGTAGACCGCGCCGAAGACGGTCATGAACAGCGCCCCGATCGCGTACAGCCTGCACAGGAGCGGGTTCGACAGATGCGTACGCACCGTGCGGGCGAGGGACTTGGGGCTGAGCGTGCCCGCGGTGAAGTGCCGCGGCGCGGGCAGCAGCACCCGGAAGGCGACCGCGCACAGCAACGCCATGACACCGACCACGCCGACCGCGGCGCGCCAGCCCCACGCCTGCGCGACCCAGCCGGTCACGATCCGCCCGCTCATGCCGCCGATGGAGTTGCCCGCCACGAACATGCCGATCGCGGCGACCAGCGCCTTCGGCCGCACCTCCTCGGCGAGGAACGCCATCGCGGACGCGGGGAGCCCGGCGAGCGCCGCGCCCTGCACGGCGCGCAGCGCGATCAGCACCTCGACCGAGGGGGAGAAGGGGACAAGAAGCCCGACGGCGACGGCGACGGTCAGCGAGGCCGTCATCACCGCGCGCCGTCCGTAGCGCTCGCTGAGCGCGCTCAGCGGAAGGACGAAGAGAGCCAGTGCGCCCGTGGCCGCCGACACCGTCCAGCTCGCCGTGCTCGCGCTCACGCCGAAGTCCGCGGAGACGAGCGGCAGGAGGGCCTGCGTGGAGTAGAGGAGGGCGAAGGTGGCGACGCCCGCGAGGAAGAGCGCGAAGCTCATCCGGCGGTAGCCGGGTCCGCCCGGGGTCAGACGGGAATCGGCGGCGGGGGACGACGAGGGGAGGGCGGCCGCGTGGGTGGCGGCCGCCCCGCTACTGGCAGGAGGCATGCCACGAACGTACGGCCGGATTTTTGATGCGTCCAATGCATGGAATCGCCATAATCATTCCTATGCAGCATCAGCCGAGGTCACAGCCGCGCGTGTCACAGAACAGTGACGTGGAGGACATCGTGGCGCTGCTCGCGCCTCGCCTGGCGTACTTCGCGGGAGCCGCGCGGACCGAGCACGTCACGCGCGCCGCCCAGCAGATGCGGATCCCCCAGTCGACGCTCTCCCGCGCCCTCGTCCGGCTCGAACGGGACCTCGGCGTCGACCTGTTCGCGCGCCGCGGCCGCACCGTCTCGCTCACCCCGGCGGGCCGCACCTTCCTCACCTCGGTCGAGCGGGCGCTCGGCGAGGTGGAGCGGGCCGCCGAGTCGGTGCGCGCCGACGCCGACCCGGAGACCGGCAAGGTCGCCTTCGGCTTCCTGCACACCATGGGCTCCGAGACGGTGCCCGGACTGATCCGCGCCTTCCGCGCCGACCACCCGCGCGTGCGCTTCAGCCTGGTGCAGAACTACGGCGAGGCGATGATCGAGCGGCTGCGCGCCGGCGAGCTCGACCTCTGCCTCACCTCACCCGTGCCCGACGCCCCGGATCTGGTCGCCCGCCGCCTCGACGAGCAGCGCCTGCGCCTGGTCGTGCCCGACGACCACCGGCTTGCCGCCCGCAAGCGGGTCCGCCTCACCGAGGCCGCCGAGGAGGCCTTCGTCACCCTGGAGCCGGGCTACGGCCTGCGCCGCATCACGGACGACCTCTGCCGGGAGGCGGGCTTCAAGCCCCGCGTCGCCTTCGAGGGCGAGGAGGCGGAGACGCTGCGCGGCCTGGTCGCCGCGGGCCTCGGCGTGGCCCTGCTGCCGCCGCCCGCCGTGCCCCGGCCCGGGGTCGTGGAGCTGACGGTGACCGGGCAGCGGGCGGTGCGCGAGATCGGCGTGGCCTGGCTGGGCGGCCATCCGGACACCCCGCCGGTGGCGGCGTTCAAGGAGTTCCTGCTGAGCAGGAAGGGAAAGCTGCTGCAGCAGCAGAGCCTCTCAGTGCCTGAGTGACTGCCCGAAGCCGGAGGCCAACGGCATCCGCAGCCCGAGCGGCGGGGGAGCGGCCAACGCGTCCTCCAAGGGGCGGGCGAAGCCCGTCCCGAACAGCGCGCCCAGCACGAAGTCCGAGGCCAGCGCGAGGACTTCGGACTGGTGCTGCTGCAACCGGTGCCCGTCGGAGTGCACCTCGAACCGGCACACGTCGCGGTTCGCCTTCTTCGCCCGCTCGGCGAACCGGAACGACAGCTCCGGGTCGGTCCGCTCGTCGTTCGTGCCGTGCACGATGAGCACCCGCCGCCCCGCGAGGTGCTTCACCGGTTCGGGTGGCGCGGCCACATCGTCCTCGGGCAGCCAGGGCGCCATCGCCAGGACCGAGTTGACGGCCTCGTGCCCGCCCGCGCGCAGCGCCGCGCGGCCGCCCATGTCCACTCCGGCGAGACAGACGGGGACGTCGCCGTAGAGACGTACGATCTCGTCCGCCGCCCAGGCCGTGTCGCGGGCCAGCTCCGCCTGCGCGCCGTTCCAGCCCCGGCAGCGGTAGCGCACGACATGTGTGACGAGGCCTGCCTCGCGCCCGTCGTGGGCCAGTCTGCGGCCCAGCGCGCGCACGCCGGAGCCCGCCAGCGGCGACGGTCTGCGGGTGGAGGTCTCGGTGCCGCCGGGCAGCAGGAGCACCGCTCCGCCCACCGCCGAGGGCGCCGTCCCGATCGCGCGCCCGAGCCTGGCCGCGCCCGCCGGCCCCGCGGTCCCTTGCTGTGCCATGACAGAACAGTGTCAGAAGCCATGGTGTACGCCACCCGTCCGCAGGGTCACTGTTACGTATCGACCAGTGAGTTCTACGCGCGTAGGCGCTAGAGTGCCGAAATGACGAGCCAGACACACACGACCGGTCACACGGACCGTGAAACGCCCAGCGTCGAGCAGATCCGCCGTGCCCCCAAGGTGCTTCTGCACGACCACCTCGACGGCGGCCTGCGCCCCGGCACGATCGTCGACCTCGCCCGCGACTGCGGGTACGAGAACCTGCCCGAGACCGACCCCGACAAGCTCGGGATCTGGTTCCGCGAGGCGGCCGACTCCGGCTCCCTGGAGCGGTACCTGGAGACCTTCGCCCACACCTGCGCGGTGATGCAGACGAAGGACGCACTCAAGCGCGTCGCCGCCGAGTGCGCCGAGGACCTCGCCGAGGACGGCGTGGTCTACGCCGAGATCAGGTACGCCCCCGAGCAGCACCTGGAGCAGGGCCTCACCCTCGAAGAGGTCGTCGAGGCGGTCAACGAAGGCTTCCGCGAGGGCGAGCGCCGCGCGAAGGCCAACGGCCACCGCATCCGCGTCGGCGCGCTGCTCACCGCCATGCGGCACGCGGCCCGCGCCCTGGAGATCGCCGAACTCGCCAACCGCTACCGCGACTTGGGAGTGGTCGGCTTCGACATCGCGGGCGCGGAGGCGGGCTTCCCTCCCACCCGCCACCTCGACGCCTTCGAGTTCCTGAAGCGCGAGAACAACCACTTCACGATCCACGCGGGCGAGGCCTTCGGCCTGCCGTCGATCTGGCAGGCCCTCCAGTGGTGCGGCGCCGACCGGCTCGGCCACGGCGTGCGCATCATCGACGACATCGAGATCGCCGACGACGGCACCGTGAAGCTCGGCCGCCTCGCGTCGTACGTCCGCGACAAGCGGATCCCGCTGGAGCTCTGCCCGACGTCCAACCTCCAGACGGCCGCCGCCTCCTCGTACGCCGAGCACCCCATCGGGCTGCTGCGCAAGCTGCACTTCCGCGCGACGGTGAACACCGACAACCGCCTGATGTCGGGCACCAGCATGAGCCGCGAATTCGAGCACCTGGTCGGCACGTTCGGCTACACGCTCGACGACATGCAGTGGTTCACAGTCAATGCGATGAAATCAGCATTCATTCCTTTCGATGAACGACTGGCCATGATCAATGACGTGATCAAGCCCGGCTATGCCGAGCTGAAGTCCGAATGGCTGTTCCGTCAGACCGTCTCGACCAGCGCTTCTGCCGGAAGCTGACGCGATTCGTCCGCGTCCGCGCGGCGGGCAGGCGGCCGGGAGATCTCTCTCCCGGCCGCTTTTCCTTTGCCCCCGGACCGTGATCGGGGCTGCTCACGGTCGTTGAACCGCGCAACCCCCCTCCCCGATCCGCCGCTCGAATCCCTGAGCAGAAGACGCAAGGACGCATTGAAGATGAAGCAGCAGTCAGCCGCCAAGACCCTCGGTGTCGCCGCTCTGGGCGCCGCCTTCGCCGCCGCGGGCGCCGGCGCCGCGAACGCCGCTCCCGCCGACCCCACCGCCGCCCTCGGCCCCGTCTCCTCCGTGGTCCCCGCCGCCGGCGCCACCGAGTCCCTGTCCGCCGGGCAGAACGCCCTCGGCAGCGGCCTGAACGCCACCAAGCCCGCGCTCGACAAGACCGCGGGCCCCAAGCCGGGCGGCCCGACCTCCCCGGTCTCGGGCCTCCTCGGCGGTCTGCCGCTCGGCGGCACCGGCCTCAACGGCCTGCCGCTCGGCTGACCCGCCTCCGCGTACGCCGATGGGGCGCCCCTTTGAAGAGGGGCGCCCCATCGCGCTGTCGTCACCAGGCCTGGCGGGCCTTGCTCTCCGAGGGCAGCAGGATCCACATCGCGATGTAGAGCAGGAACTGCGGGCCCGGCAGCAGACACGAGACCACGAAGATCACGCGCATCGTCGTGGCGGAGGTGCCGAAGCGCTTGGCCAGGGCTGCGCACACTCCGCCGATCATCCGGCCGTGGGTGGGGCGGGCAAGGGCGGTCATGTCGGGCTCCTTCGCGAACGTCGGTACGAGGCTTCTCTTGTGCCCCGATACTTCGACAGTACGTACGCGAAGCGGGTCAAAGCATCGCTCTACGGTGCGATACCGACCCTGGGAATCGTCGGGGTCGACCCCTGAGACACGTCCTCCCGGGGAAGGGCCGCGCGGCTCCCGCCGTCCTCACCGCGACGGAGCCTGGCCCGGACCGCGGGCACGACCGCGAGGTGCGCGACGGCCACCCCGAGGGTGTTCAGGAGCAGCGAGTCGATGTCGACGACCTGACCGGGGACCCCGGTCTGCAGCAGCTCGATGCCGAGCGAGAGCAGGGCCCCTGCGGCGACCGTGCGGACCAGCGAACCCCACGGCGAGACCACGAGACGGCCGCCGGCCAGCGGCAGCAGCACCCCGAGCGGGGCGAGCAGCAGCACGCTCTCCCCGATCCGGCGGGCGGCCTGGAGACCGCCCAGCGCCAGATCCGCCTTGATCCCGGCGAGTGGCCGCAGATTCGCGGCGCTCACCCAGGGCACGTCCAGTGGACGCAGCGTGATCCACCCGACGAGCAGAAGATGTGCGACGAGGAGGAATCCCCCCGCCGCACGGAAGCGGATGGCGGCACCGTGGCCGCCCGAGCCTTGACGCACACCCCCCAGGACGTCAGAGGCGGCAGGATCGGTTCCGCGTACCCGCCGACGGCTACTCGACGGTTTTCACGGGCGGCGCCACCGTGCCCGGCCGGGACCGGACCTCCGCGGTGCACTCGTAGCTCCGCAGGGGGCTGTCCCCGGGGCCGCCCATGACCACCTCGTGATCGCCCGACGCCGCGTTGCCCGCGAGCGTGCACACGATCTGGGCCAGCGCGAACGCGGACAGCTCCTCCGGCCGGGAGCTCAGGCGCAGCGCCTCCTCCGGGTCGCCCGCGCGCGGCCCGGAGACGGTGGTGCCGCCGCGCACGTCGGTGGCGAAGCCCGCCTGCTTCTCCGGCTCGGAGGGCGGCGCCGCCAGCTCGTCGAGGAGCGCCTGGGCGATCCGGACCCGGTCGGTGGTCGCCTTGTCCGTACGGAGCCGCAGCTCGCGGTCGACGTTCACCAGCTGGGCCGCGCACACCAGGTAGACCTCCACCGGCACGCCGCTGCCCGAGCGCGAGGCGATGTCGGAGCCCGACATCACGCACGGCACCCGCGACGGCGCGGCGCCGTAGTCGGTCGGCACCTCGGTCGACCTGATCCCGCACCCGGCGAGCACGGCGGTCAGCCCCGCCGCGGCGGCGAAGGACCGCATCCGGCGTCCGTTCATGCCTGGCCCCCTTCGGCGCGCTCGTCGTCCTCGGCGTCGGTCTCGTCGTCGGCGTCGTCGTGCTGCGGCAGCCACAGCGTGAAGACCGCGCCGCCCTCCGGAGAGTTGGCCGCGGTGATCTCGCCGCCGTGGATGTGCGCGTTCTCCAGGGCGATGGAGAGGCCGAGGCCGCTGCCCTCGGACCGCGGCCGGGACGCGCTCGCCTTGTAGAACCGGTCGAAGACGTGCGGCAGCACGTCCTCCGGGATGCCGGGGCCGTGGTCGCGTACGGAGATGACCAGCTTGGTGTCGGCCAGCCGGACCGACACCTCCACCGGGGAGCCGCCGTGCTTGAGGGCGTTGCCGATGAGGTTCGCCAGGATGACGTCGAGGCGGCGCGGGTCGAGCCGGACGGTGATGCCGCGCTCGGCGTCCAGCTCGACCGCGTCGAGCCAGGCGCGCGCGTCGATGCACGCGGTGATCTGGTCGGCGATGTCGACGTCGTCCAGGACGAGGCGCGCGGTGCCCGCGTCGAAGCGGGTGACCTCCATGAGGTTCTCCACGAGGTCGTTCAGACGGCGGGTCTCGCTCACCACGAGCCGGACGGCCGGCTCGATCATCGGGTCCACGGAGCCGGTCTCCGCGTCGAGCTCCTCCTCCAGGACCTCCGTGACGGCGGTGATCGCGGTCAGCGGGGTGCGCAGCTCGTGCGACATGTCGGCGACGAAGCGCCGGGACGCCTCCTCGCGGGCGCTCATGTCGGCGACCTTCTTCTCCAGGTTCTCCGCGGTCTTGTTGAACGTACGGGAAAGGTCGGCGAGTTCGTCGGTGCCGGACACCCGGAGGCGGGTGTCCAGCTTGCCCTCGCCGAGCCGCCGCGCGGCGACGCCGAGCCGGTGCACGGGCTTCAGGACGGTCGTCGCCGCGGCCTGCGCGAGCAGCGCGGAGCCGATCAGCGCGAGCCCCGTGGCGATGGCCAGGGACCAGCCGAGCGAACTGAGGTCCTTCGCCTCCGGCTCCAGCGACTTGAGCATGTAACCGGTCGGGCCGCCGCCGATCACCGTGGCGCCGCCCACCAGGTACGGGGTGCCGTGGTTGACGGTCCGCTGCCAGTACAGGTGGTACGGGCTCTTGTTGCCCGAGGTGAGCGGCTGCTTCTCGGTCACGGCCTGCTGCAGCGACTCCGGCACCTTGGCGAGCGTGAACGCGTCCAGGTCGCTGTAGCCGACGATCTGGCCGCCGCCCTTCTTCTCGCCGACCAGGAGCACGCTGTAACGCTGGCCGCTGTTCGCCATCTGCTCGGCGGTCGCCTGCAGTTCGTCCTGCGAGGCGTCGGCGGGCAGCGCGCCCGCGCGGTTCTGCATCTGCTGCCGGAAGTCCTTCAGCGCCGCGTCCTGCGCACGCGTCAGCACGGCCTCCCGGTTGAGCCAGTAGGCGATGCCGGACGCGGAGACGGCGGCGGTGAGCGCCACCAGACCGAACACCACGACGAGCCTGAGCCGCAGACTGGTGAAACGCAGCCCCGCCAGTATGGCCTTGCGCGCCGCGGCCCAGCCGCGGAGCTTGTCCTGCGCTTTGGTCACTGAGGGGTGTCCAGCCGGTAACCGACGCCGCGCACCGTGCGGATCAGGGTCGGCGACGAGGGCACGTCCTCGACCTTGGCGCGCAGCCGCTGCACGCACGCGTCGACGAGCCGCGAGTCGCCGAGGTAGTCGTGCTCCCACACCAGACGCAGCAGCTGCTGCCGCGACAGGGCCTGGCCCGGCCTGCGGCTCAGCTCCAGGAGCAGCCGCAGCTCGGTCGGCGTGAGCTGCAGGTCCTCGCCGTTCTTCGTCACGGTCATCGCGGCCCGGTCGATGACGAGCGAACCGAACGTCGCCGCGTCGTTGGCCTCCCGCTCGCCGCGCCGCAGCACCGCGCGGATCCGCGCGTCCAGGACCCGCCCCTGCACGGGTTTGACCACATAGTCGTCGGCGCCGGACTCCAGGCCCACCACCACGTCGATGTCGTCGTTGCGCGCGGTCAGCAGGATGATCGGCAGCTGGTCGGTGCGCCGGATGCGACGGCACACCTCGAACCCGTCGATGCCCGGCAGCATCACATCCAGCACGATCAGGTCGGGCCGCTGCTCACCGAGCAGTTTCAGGCCGTCCTCGCCGGTGGCAGCAGTGGCCACCCGGTGCCCCTGGCGCGTCAGCGAAAGCTCCAGGGCCGTCCGGATGGCGTCGTCGTCCTCGATCAGCAACAGGGAAGGCACGGACGTCATTCTGTCCCATGTCACGGCCCCAGTACGACTGCTGGCGCCTGTCCGCGTCCCCAATGAGCGGCGGAACGCCGCACCCACACGTGACCTTCACAGGTGGAAGACGTCCCCGACCCCTGTGACAGGCCTGTGACAGTCGGCGGACACCGTCATGAAGTGGCTCCGGCAGAGTTCTGGTCACACGCAAGAAGCCGGACTCCACCGACGGGGGGCGCGAGATGAATACGCTGCACAGCACCAGCTCAAGCGCAGTTGTCACGCGTCTTCACGACGTCGGGCGGGGATCTGAGAAGTCCGGTGCCGTGAGCGGGCGGGGGTGCGCTCGCGGCACCGGGCGTCAGCACACCGCGTACATGACGGTGGTTGACTCCTGTCAGGGGGGACACGGGGCTCACGGGGGAGCCGCGTACGGGGAGGGCCCGGGGGAGCGGAAGTCCCTGTCGGAGGCGGAGTTCACCGCCTACGTCCAGGAGCGCCGCGCCTCCCTGTACGCGACCGCCTACCACCTGACCGGCGACCGCTTCGAGGCCGAGGACCTGCTCCAGAGCGCCCTCTTCTCGACGTACCGGGCGTGGGACAGGATCAGCGACAAGGCCGCGGTCGGGGGCTACCTCCGCCGCACCATGACCAATCTGCACATCAGCGCGTGGCGCCGCCGCAAGCTGAACGAGTACCCGACCGAGGAGCTGCCGGAGACGGTGGGCGACACGGACGCGATGCGCGGCACGGAGCTGCGCGCGGTTCTCTGGCAGGCCCTGGCCCGCCTCCCCGAACTGCAGCGGACGATGCTCGTGCTCCGCTACTACGAGGGTCGTACGGACCCCGAGATCGCGGACATCCTCGACATCAGCGTGGGCACGGTGAAGTCCAGCATCTGGCGGTCGCTCCGCCGGCTGCGCGAGGACGAGGTCCTCAGCTTCGGCCGTGACCAGGAGGAGTCCTTCGGCGAGTTGGTCGCCTGAGGATCGGAGGGGGACACGGGGGAAGCACGGGGGCCGTCGCTCCGGGGGGACGCGGCGGAAGCACGGGGAAAGCACGGGGGAATCAAGTAGAGGACCGGAAGGCCGGGGGGTCTTTCCGGTCCTTCTGCTTTTCCGGGCGCTGCCTCCGTCGGCTACGCGACCTCGGCCCGCGCCGATACGCACCGGCCCGCCGCGGCGGCCGCGACCCGGCCCAGCGCCTCGTCCTTCCCGCAGGGGTGCGCCCCCAGCGCGGCCTGCCGCGTCACGATGGCGCGCTCGGCGCGCATCAGCCGCCACCCCCGCCGCAGCAGGAACGGCACGGACTTGCGGCCCTCTCGCAGGTCCCGCAGCAGCCGGCGCCGGAAGGTGGTCGACGGCCGGCCCCGCAGACAGATCGCGTCGGCGAGCACGTCGAGCTCCCGGCACCGCTCCACGATGTCCGCCGCGAAGATGCCCTCCGCGATGAACAGCGGCGTGCGCTGGATGTCCAGCACCTCCTGGCCGACGCGCGAGCTGGTCGCGATGTCGTACACCGGAACCTTCGTGTGCCCCGTCCGGCACAGCTCCTCGATGGCGGCGACCGCCACGTCCGCGTCCCAGGAGGCCGGGGAGTCCCAGTCGATGTCCGCGCTGCCCGGCACCTGCGGCAGCGTCGGGTCGCCGGCTTCCTTGTAGAAGTCGTCGAGGCACAGGACGGGCAGCCCGGAGCGGGCGGCGAACGACGACTTCCCCGAGCCTGAGGGGCCCGTGAGCAGCACGACGCGGGTCGGTATCGGGGGATGGGAGCCCAATTCTGTGAACCTTTGCACCTGGGGTGGACCGCATCTCCCGACACGGCTCGTCAGCGTGGTCGGGAGCCATTATCAACCGGGAAGGGGGTTGCGGAGCCCGTCCGGCGAGTCGGCCTTTGGTACGCACGCCACCACTCAACTACGCTACGTGCTCGCCTGATTACTCGATACCTACGGATGTGGGCGCTACCCATGGCACGACACTCAGTGAACAAGTCCCCCCGGGCCCGCTCGCGCGCACTGCTCCGCGTCGGCCTCACCGTCACCGCCGCGGGAGCCGCCCTCGGTGTCGGCGGCACGGGGGTCGCCGGTGCCGCGCCGCTCGACGACATCGACGCGGGCAGCCCGGTGCAGGGCCTCGTGACGGCGCTTGAGCACTCGACGAAGGGCGGGCTCGCCCCGGTCAGGGACCTCCAGCTCGACCCGCTGGCCAACACCAGCGTCGACCCGCTCAGCAACACCCTCGGCACGCAGGTCGCGGACTTCAAGCCGGTCAGCACCGCGATCGCCACCGGTCCGCTGGCCAGCGGCGCGTCCCTGGGCGAGCTTCCGGTGGTGGGCCCGCTGCTGCCCCGCTAGGAGCTGCTCGGCCGGGAGCGCAGCGGCACCTCGCGGATCAGCCAGGCGGCCGCGAAGGTGGCCGCACAGAGCGCGGCCGTGCCGATCATGACGCCGTGCAGGCCGCTGGTGACCCCGGCCCGGAAGGCGTCCCGCGCCGGCTCGGGGAGGCCGCCGAGCACCGCGGGGGTCAGCTCGTGGCCGCCCGCGAGACGCTCCCCGTCCGGGCCGAGCCGGTCCGTGAGGGTGTCGGTCAGACGGCCGGTGAAGACCGAGCCGAGCACCGCGACGCCGAGCGAGCCGCCGATGGTGCGCAGGAGCGTGTTCGTGCCGCTGGCCGCCCCCATGTCGCGGAGCTCCGCGCTGTTCATCGTGATCAGCAGCGACGGCTGCAGCAGACAGCCGAGACCCGCGCCGAGGACGAACGTCAGCGCGGACGCCACCGCCGTGGCCGTGTCCACGCCGACCGCCAGAAGGGCCAGGGCGCCCGCCGTGGCGACGGCGGCGCCCACGATCGGATACGCCCGGTACCCGCCGCCGTTCCCCACCGCCCGGCCGATGTACAGCTGCGCGCCCATCATGCCCAGCATCAGCGGCAGCAGCAGGAGGCCGCTCTCCGTCGACGACATGCCGCGCACGAACTGCATGTACTGCGGCAGGTAACTGGCCGCGCCCAGCATCGCCGCGCCCGCGAGGAAGGTGAGGACCTGGGCGAGCGTGAAGTTGCGGTCGCGGAACAGGCGGGGCGGGACGATCGGTTCGGGGGCGCGGCGCTCCACCCGTACGAAGGCGGCGAGCGCGGCCGCCGCGAGCAGCGCGAGACCGGCGATCTGCGGGGAGAACCAGTCGTACGTCGATCCGGCCCACGTCCCGAGCAGCGTCAGCGCCAGGATGCCGGCCGCCAGGAGTGCGGTGCCCGCGTAGTCGATCCGGGCCGTGCGGCGCTCGGTGCGCAGCTTGACGAGGACGCCGACGAGCAGCAGCGCGGCGACGCCGACGGGCACGTTGACGTAGAAGACCCAGCGCCAGTCCAACTGGTCGGTGAGGAAGCCGCCGAGCAGCGGGCCGCCGATCATCGCGACCGGCAGCAGCACGCCGATCATCGACTGCGCGCGCCCGGCCTGCGCGGGCGGCAGCAGCGTCCCGATGAGGGAGAGCGCACCCACGAAGAGGCCGCCCGCGCCGATCCCCTGGAGGGCGCGGAACGCGATCAACTGCTCCATGTTCTGGGCGAGTCCGCAGAACACGGAGCCGACGAGGAAGACCACGATCGAGGTCAGATAGCTGCCCTTGCGGCCGTACAGGTCGCCGGCCTTGCCCCAGATCGGGGTGGAGACGGCGGTGGTCAGCAGATAGGCCGTCACCACCCAGGAGAAGTGGCCGAGGCCGCCGAGGTCGCCGACGATCGTCGGAAGCGCGGTGCCGACGATCGTGCCGTCGAGCGTCGCCAGGATGATGCCGAGCAGGAGTCCGAGGATGACGAGGCGCGACGGGAGTTCCGGGGCGTCCGCTGGTTCCTCGGCGGGTTCGGTGCGCTGATTCGTGGTCTGGGTCATGGCTTCCCCCGGGGTCGTGACGTGGCGTCAGGCGGCGTACGGACGGCTGGCCTTGGCGTCGCGGAGCGCCAGGGCCCACCAGGCGAGCTGGTCGAGCATGACCTTGACGGCGGCGTCGCTCGCGGGCTCCGTCATGCGCTGCTCGTCGTCGAACAGGCCCCACGCGTTGTGCAGGCTGACCGTGTTGCGGATGGTCGTCGCGTTCAGCTCGGCCATCACGACGCGGAGGTGCTCGACCGCGCGCAGGCCGCCGGAGATGGCGCCGTAGGAGACGAAGCCGATGGGCTTGGCGTGCCACTCCTTGTTGTGCCAGTCGATGGCGTTCTTCAGGGACGCGGGATAGCTGTGGTTGTACTCCGGCGTGATGAAGACGAAGGCGTCGGCCGCCGCCAGGCGCGGGGAGACCAGCGCGAGGGCTTCCTCGGTGCCGGGCGCGGGCGGCCGCCCGAAGGCCGGGAGGACCGTGGGGAGCGGGGTCTCGGCCAGGTCGACGACGTCGACGGTCATGTCGGCGCGCTGGTCGAGATGGCCCTTGATCCACTGGGTGACGACGGGGGCGAAGCGGCCCTCGCGGGTGCTGCCGACGAGGACGGCGACGCGGAGCGGGGGCGGGGCCGAGGTGTGCGCGGTCATGGGGTGTCCCTGAAGTGTGTGCGTGAGGACGGGCGGAATGTGTACGGCGTATCCTGTGCGTACAACGTACACACCGATGTGTACGGCGTCTACTGGGGATACGGTGTACGCATGGCCACACAGAAGAAGAGCGAACCCGACGTCTCGCTCTGGGAGCGCATGGAGCGCCCGGCAGCCACGCAGCGCGCCGCGCTGACGCCGCAGAAGATCGCGGAAGTCGCCGTGAAGGTCGCCGACGCCGAGGGCTTCGCCGCCGTCACGATGCGCCGCCTCGCCACCGAGCTGGGCGTCGCGCCCATGGCCGCGTACCGCCATGTCTCAGGCAAGGACGACCTGTGGGCGCTCATGGTCGACCGGGTGACGGCCGAGATCGTCGTGCCGGCGGAGGTGACCGGCTGGCGCGAGGTGCTGCGCGCCTACGCCGTCGCGAGCCGGCTGCTGATGCTGAACCACCCCTGGCTCGCCCAGCTCCCCACACCGCACTTCGCCCTGACGCCGAACCGCATGGCGATGGCGGACCGCCAGCTCGCCGCGCTGGAGCGGCACGGACTCGACGCCGACACGACCATGGCGGCCTTCCGCACGGTCGGCGCCTATGTGCACGGCGTCAGCCAGTCGGAGGTGGCACTGCGCCAGTACATGGAGGAGAACGGCTGGACCAGCGGCGACGACACGCGCCGAGGGCTCGCGCCGCAGATGAGGTACTTGATGGAGACCGGCCGCTACCCGGCCTATCAGCGCTACGCCCTGGCGGCGGGGCGCAAGGACGACGCGGCCTGGCAGTTCGAGACGGGCCTCGACTGCGTCCTGGACGGCATCGCGGTCAGGCTCGGCCTCGCACCCTGAAACGGCCTCGCACCCTGAACATGGCGAAGCCCCGGCCTCCTGGACGGAGGAGGCCGGGGCTTCGCCGTGCGGCAGTGGCTAGTAGGCCGAGCCGGACGCGCCCAGCGAACCCGTCGGGTGCCAGACCGTCTTGGTCTCGAGGAACGCCGTCAGGCGGCGCGTGCCGGGGTCGGCGGTCCAGTCCGTGTCCACAGGCTGTGGACGCAGGACGCGCTTGAGGTTGTCCGCGGCCGCGATCTCCAGCTCACGGGCGAGCTCCGTGCCCGCGCCCGTCAGGTCGATCGCGTTGACGTCCTGGTGGGCGGCGAGCGGGGCCGCGATCTCGGCGGTCTTCCCGGTGAGGATGTTGACCACACCGCCCGGGACGTCCGAGGTCGCAAGGACCTCGCCCAGCGAGAGGGCGGGGAGCGGCGACTTCTCGGCGGCGACGACGACGGCCGTGTTGCCCGTCGCGATCACCGGGGCGAGCACCGAGACCAGGCCGAGGAGCGACGACTCCTGGGGCGCGAGGACCGCGACCACACCGGTCGGCTCGGGCGTCGACAGGTTGAAGAACGGGCCCGCGACCGGGTTGGCGCCGCCGACGACCTGGGCGATCTTGTCGGTCCAGCCCGCGTACCAGACCCAGCGGTCGATCGCCGCGTCGACCTGGGCGGCGGCCTTGGACTTGGAGAGGCCCTCCGCCTCGGCGACCTCACGGACGAACTGGTCGCGGCGGCCCTCCAGCATCTCGGCGACGCGGTAGAGGACCTGGCCGCGGTTGTACGCGGTCGCGCCGGCCCAGCCGCCCTGCGCCTTGCGGGCGGCCACCACGGCGTCACGGGCGTCCTTGCGGGACGACAGCGGCGCGTTGGCCAGCCACGTGTTCTTCGTGTCGGTCACCTCGTACACCCGGCCGCTCTCGCTGCGGGGGAACTTGCCCCCCACGTACAGCTTGTAGGTCTTGAAGACGCCAAGTCGCTGCTGCTCGGACTTGTCAGACATCGAGGTACGCCTCCAGACCGTGGCGGCCGCCCTCGCGGCCGAAGCCCGACTCCTTGTAGCCGCCGAAGGGCGAGGTCGGGTCGAACTTGTTGAACGTGTTGGCCCAGACGACGCCCGCACGGAGCTTGTTCGCGACCGCGAGGATGCGGGAGCCCTTCTCCGTCCAGATGCCGGCGGAGAGGCCGTACTGCGTGTTGTTGGCCTTGGCGACGGCCTCGTCCGGCGTGCGGAAGCTGAGCACGGACAGGACCGGGCCGAAGATCTCGTCGCGGGCGATGGTGTGCGCCTGCGTCACGTTCGTGAAGAGGGTCGGCGCGAACCAGTAGCCGGACGTGGGGAGCTCGCACGCGGGCGACCAGCGCTCGGCGCCCTCCGCCTCGCCGGTCTCGGCGAGCGTGGTGATGCGGGCCAGCTGCTCGGCGGAGTTGATGGCGCCGATGTCGGTGTTCTTGTCGAGCGGGTCGCCGAGGCGCAGCGTCGACAGACGGCGCTTGAGCGAGTCGAGCAGCTCCTCCTGGATCGACTCCTGTACGAGGAGGCGCGAACCGGCGCAGCAGACCTGGCCCTGGTTGAAGAAGATGCCGGTGACGATGCCCTCGACGGCCTGGTCGATGGGGGCGTCGTCGAAGACGATGTTCGCGCCCTTGCCGCCCAGTTCGAGCGTGACCTTCTTGTCGGTGCCCGCGACCTGGCGGGCGATCGCCTTGCCGACGGCGGTGGAGCCGGTGAAGGCCACCTTGTTCACATCGGGGTGGGCGGTCAGGGCCGCGCCCGCGTCGCCATACCCGGGGAGGATGTTGACGACGCCCTTGGGCAGGCCCGCCTGGCGGCAGATGTCCGCGAAGAAGAGCGCGGACAGCGGGGTCGTCTCGGCGGGCTTCAGGACGACCGTGTTGCCGGTGGCGAGCGCCGGGGCGATCTTCCAGGCCAGCATCAGGAGCGGGAAGTTCCACGGGATGACCTGGCCCGCGACGCCGAGCGGCCGGGGGTTCGCGCCGTACCCCGCGTGGTCGAGCTTGTCGGCCCAGCCCGCGTAGTAGAAGAAGTGCGCGGCGACCAGGGGGAGGTCCGCGTCGCGGGTCTCCTTGATCGGCTTTCCGTTGTCCAGCGTCTCCAGGACGGCCAGCTCGCGGCTGCGCTCCTGGATGATCCGGGCGATGCGGAACAGGTACTTGGCGCGCTCGGCGCCCGGCAGCGCCGACCACTTCACGAAGGCCCTGCGGGCGGCCTGCACCGCGCGGTCGACGTCTTCGGAGGAGGCCTGCGCGACTTCGGAGAGGACCTCTTCGGTGGACGGCGAGACGGTCTTGAAGACCTTGCCGTCGGCGGCCTCGGTGAACTCGCCGTCGATGAACAGGCCGTACGACGGGGCGATGTCGACGACGGAGCGGGACTCCGGCGCGGGTGCGTACTCGAAAGGAGTGGAGGTCATGGGTCAGTCCACCGTCACGTAGTCAGGGCCGGAGTAGCGGCCGGTGGCCAGCTTCTGGCGCTGCATCAGCAGGTCGTTGAGGAGCGACGAGGCGCCGAAGCGGAACCAGTGGTTGTCCAGCCAGTCCGGGCCCGCCGTCTCGTTCACCAGGACGAGGAACTTCACCGCGTCCTTGGTCGAGCGGATGCCGCCCGCGGGCTTCACGCCGATCTGCACCCCGGTCTGCGCGCGGAAGTCGCGGACGGCCTCCAGCATCAGCAGGGTGTTCGAAGGGGTGGCGTTGACGCCGACCTTGCCGGTCGAGGTCTTGATGAAGTCGGCGCCCGCGATCATGCCGATCCAGCTGGCGCGCTTGATGTTGTCGTACGTCGAGAGCTCACCGGTCTCGAAGATGACCTTCAGGCGGGCGGTGCCGCAGGCCTCCTTCACGGCGCGGATCTGCTCGAACACCGTCATGTAGTCCCCGGAGAGGAAGGCTCCCCGGTCGATGACCATGTCGATCTCGTCGGCGCCGGCGGCGACCGCCTCGCGCACGTCGCCGAGCTTCACCTCGATGGCCGCGCGGCCCGCGGGGAAGGCGGTCGCGACGGACGCGACCTTCACGCCGCTGCCCGCGACGGCCTCCTTGGCGGTGGCGACCATGTCCGGATAGACGCAGACGGCCGCGGTGCGCGGCGTGCCACGGTCCGTGGGGTCGGGGTTGACGGCCTTCGCGCCGAGCGCCCGGACCTTGCCCGGGGTGTCGGCGCCCTCCAGCGTCGTCAGGTCGATCATGGAGATGGCCAGGTCGATGGCGTACGCCTTCGCCGTGGTCTTGATCGAACGGGTACCGAGCGAGGCGGCACGCGCCTCCAGGCCGACCGCGTCGACGCCGGGCAGTCCGTGCAGGAAGCGGCGGAGCGTGCTCTCGGACGCGGTCACGTCAGCGAATGCAGTGGGCATGGTCACGAGGGGAGCATATCTACGCGCGTAGCTGCTGTACAGGGGTGGGGGCCGGACCCCGGTACGGGGCTTCAGGCAGAATCAGGGTATGAGCGACCCTCAGAAGCACCAGGGTATGAGCGACTCCCGGAACCCCGAGGCCGAGCCCGCGTACAAGGACCGCACCTTCCGGTCCCCCGCCGGGATCGCCGGCGGTGTCCTGCTGCTCGCCCTCGGCGCCTGGCTCGGCATCGACGCCGCGATCCGCGGCGAGGGCCGCACCCCCTGGCTCGCGCTCGCCGGGCTGCTCTTCGCCGTGCCGCTCGTCGTCGCGTTCACCGTGCGGCCCGCCGTGTACGCCAACGACGACCGGCTCCGCGTCCGCAACCCCTTCAGGACCATCACGCTGCCCTGGGCGTCCGTCGCGACGCTCCGCTCCGGCTACTCGAACGAGGTCCTCACCAACGCCGGAGCCAAGTTCCAGCTCTGGGCGATCCCCGTCTCGCTGCGCGGCCGCAAGAAGGCGGCGCGCCGGCAGTCGCAGGCCGCCGCGTCCGGCGACCCCACGGGGGGCCGCCCCTTCCTCGACCCCCACGCACCGCCCAACCGCGCCTCGGGCGACCAGTCCATGGACGAGCTCCGCGAACTCGCCGAGCAGCGCGCCGACGCGGAGACCGCGCAGGGCGAGCCGGTGGTGCGCTGGGCGTACGAGATCGTCGCGCCGTGCGTGGCGGGGGCCGTGCTGCTCGCGGTGGTGCTGGCGGTGGCCTGAGGGGCGACCTGAGGGCTACGGAGAGGCGGGGTCGTCTACGGAGGGCCGTGCCAGCCCAGGAGCATGTGGCCGCCGAACACGGCTGACATGAGCGCCGCCGAGGTCAGCACCGTCACGAGGACGTGCGTCCTCGCGCGCGCCAGCGCCACGGCCACCGGGAGCAGCAGCGGGAAGCCGGGGAGGAGGAAGCGGGCCCGCGGGAAGTAGACGCCGCTGCTCCCGAGCACGATGAGGAGCAGCAGGCCGCTGAAGACCAGCAGGGGCAGCGGTTGCCGGTCGCCCGCCGACAGGACGAAGAGCACGACCGAGGCCAGCAGGACCGCCGTCACCATCGCCACGAACAGCGCGGGACGCTCGGCCAGGAACAGGTCCCGCATCCGCCGCAGTGTCCCGACGCCGCCGTCCCACTCGTTGCGCCACAGCTTCTGTACGGCGAAGTAGCCGTCCCAGCGGCCCAGGCGCAGGCCCACCCAGCCGACGTACGAGAGCCAGCCGAGGGGGGCGAGGACGGCGCCCAGGAGCGGGCGTACGGCGGACCGTGCGGTGGCTGGCGCCGTGGCTCGCGCCGTGGCTCGCGCGGCCGATCGTGCGGAGAAGGCCCCGCGCAGGGCGAGCAGCGCCGTCAGGGACACCGCCGCGGCGAGCGCCACCCCCGTGGGCCGCGTGAGCCCCGCCAGGGCGGCCAGGGAGCCCGCCCACAGCCAGCGGCCGCTGAGCACCGCGTACAGCGACCAGGCGCAGACCGCGGTGAACAGGGACTCCGTGTAGCCCATCCACTGCACGAGAGCGACCGGCAGGCTGCCCCAGAGCACCGCGAGGACGATCCCGGCCCGACGGCCGTACAGCCGGTCGCCCACCGCGAAGATCCCCCACGCCGCGAGCAGCGAGGCGGCCACCGAGACCGACAGGCCCGCCGCGCCGCGCGGGAGCCAGGGCAGCAGGGCGTCGCCCGCCCTGATGAGGGACGGGTACAGCGGGAAGAAGGCGAGGTTGTTCCCGTCGATGCGGGTGCCGAGCTCGTGGGCGTAACCGTCGCTCGCGATCCGCAGGTACCAGTCGCAGTCCCAGGACTCCATGAGCAGATGCCGCACCCCGCGGCCGTCGCGGTGCGCCCACAGGGTGAACACGAGCAGGCCGAGCCCGCGTACGGCCGTGTACGCGGCGAGGGCGGGCGCGGCGTGGCGCAGGGCGCGGGCCGCGTGCGCCATCGGCCCCCGGGGCGCGGACGGCCCGCCCTGCGGGCTCCTGGACGCGGGGACGCGGGACGGGACGGCGGTCGAGGGCTCGGAGAATCCGTACGGCACTGCGGCGGCTCCCGGAACGTGAAAGTGCGCTACCGGTCCTCCCTTCCTGGGGGACCGGCAGCGCACCGGGGCACTGCGGCAGTTGCGTCAGCGGAACCACTCGGACGGGTGGTCCGGCCTCGCGTGGTCTCCGCCCGCGCACGCGGGACGGGTCAGATGCCCGCCGCCGCCGCGAGGTCGCGCTTGATCGCGGCGAGGGTGTCCGTCGCCCGGGTGCGGGCCGCGGGGAGGTCCGTCCTGGACCCGACCGGGACCACCACCTCCAGGTAGCACTTCAGCTTCGGCTCCGTGCCGCTCGGGCGGACGATGACGCGGGCGCCGTCGAGGGTGTAGCGCAGGCCGTCCGTGGGCGGCAGCGTGTCCGTCCCCTGCGTCAGGTCCTCCGCCTTCGTCACGGGCAGGCCCGCGAGCTCCGTCGGCGGCTGCTCGCGCAGGCGGCGCATCGCGTCCGCGATCACGGACAGGTCCTCCACGCGGACCGACAGCTGGTCGGTGGCGTGCAGGCCGTGCTCCAGGGCCAGGTCGTCGAGGAGGTCGAGGAACGTGCGGCCCCGCTCCTTCAGCTCGGAGGCCAGCTCGGTGAGGAGCAGCGCCGCCGTGATGCCGTCCTTGTCGCGTACGCCCTCGGGGTCGACGCAGTAGCCGAGCGCCTCCTCGTAGCCGTAGCGCAGGCCGTCGACGCGGGCGATCCACTTGAAGCCGGTCAGGGTCTCCTCGTACGGGAGGCCCGCCTTCTCGGCGATCCGGCCGAGCAGGGAGGAGGAGACGATCGACTCGGCGAACGTGCCCTGCGCCCCGCGCTCGACCAGGTGCGCGGCGAGGAGGGCGCCGACCTCGTCGCCGCGGAGCATCCGCCACTCGGCGCCGTCCTTGACGGCGGCGGCACAGCGGTCCGCGTCCGGGTCGTTGGCGATGATCAGGTCGGGAGCGGGGGTGGTGCGGGCCGCCGTCGCGAAGGCCAGGTCCATCGCGCCCGGCTCCTCCGGGTTCGGGAACGCGACCGTGGGGAAGTCCGGGTCCGGCTCGGCCTGCTCGGCGACGAGCGTGGGCGCGGGGAAGCCGGCGCGGGCGAAGGCGGCGAGGAGGGTGTCCTTGCCGACGCCGTGCATCGCCGTGTAGACGGCGCGGGCGGTGCGCGGGGAGCCGGGGGAGAGGACGGCGTCCGTGCGGGCCAGGTAGGCGTCGAGGACGTCGTCCGTGAGGGTCTCCCAGCCGGACTCGGGGCGCGGGACGTCGTGGAGGCTCGCGATCGCGTCGATCTGCGCGGCGATCTCCGCGTCGGCGGGCGGCACGATCTGGGAACCGTCGCCGAGGTAGACCTTGTAGCCGTTGTCGCGCGGGGGGTTGTGGCTGGCCGTCACCTCTACGCCCGCCACCGCGCCGAGGTGCCTTATGGCGAAGGCGAGCACCGGGGTGGGGAGGGGGCGGGGGAGGACGGCGGCGCGGAGGCCGGCGCCGGTCATGACGGCGGCGGTGTCGCGGGCGAAGTCGGCGGACTTGTGGCGGGCGTCGTAGCCGATGACGACGAGGCCGCCGGTGCCGCCGGGGGTGCCCTTTCCGCCCTGGGCCTGTCCGCTCTGGGCCTTGAGGTACGCGGCGAGGCCGGCGGCGGCGCGGATCACTACGGAGCGGTTCATCCGCATGGGGCCCGCGCCGAGTTCGCCGCGGAGGCCGGCGGTGCCGAACTGGAGGGTGCCGGCGAAGCGTGCGGTCAGCTCGTCGACGTCCTGGGCGTCGATGAGCTTGCCGAGCTCCTCGCGGGTCTCGGGGTCCGGGTCCTCGGCCAGCCAGGCCCGGGCCCGCGCGATGAGTTCAGAGGTGTCCTGCACGATTTCTTCAGCCTCTCGTGTACGCGTTGTCTGGCGGGGGCGCCTTGGGCGGGCCGTCTCGCCTTTTGTTCGTCTGTGGGGCGGGGCCGCGGGGGTATGTGCGTACTCGCCATCCCTGCGCCGCGCTGCACGGACAAAGGCGCCATGGTGTGCTCGGTGCTCCGTTCGCACATACCCCCACGTCCCCTCGGGCGCGCTGGCGGCTGCGGCCCGGTGGGGGCCCGGCCCTGCGCGGCTCCCGGTTCGGTGTCGTCCCTCGCCTGCGTTCCGTGGGACGGCCCAGGACGACTCGAACGCCACCCCGCCGCCTCCTCTGCTCCCACCGAAGCGCCGACATTAAACGCAAGCGGTGCTGGCGGGTAGCTGGGCTCCGTGGGGCGTCTAGCGCGGGCCGCCCTCCCGGGGGCCCACGCTGGACGGCACGGGAGACCTCCTCCCGCCCGCCCCTACTTCCGCTGGACGGCGCGGGAGACCTCCTCCCGCCCGCCCCTACTTCCACCGGGCGTCCCGGGAGCTCCCCCGTCCACCCGCCCCTACTTCCGCCGGGCGGCCCAGGAGCCCTCTCCCACCCGCCCGACCCCCGCCGGACGTCCGGGGAGCTCCCCACCCACCCGCCCCTGCCCCCGCGGGACGTCGCGGGGCAAACGGGTGGGTGGGTGGGAGACATCCGCCGCGAAGCGGCGGGCTGGTCCGGGCACGCACGGAGGCGGCACAGGGAGGTCGACCAGGGAGCCGCCCCCGGTCAAGGCGCCCCCGCCCGTTAAATGCGGTTGAGGACCTTGCCCAACAGCTCCCCCATCCGGGTGGCGCTGTCGCGCCCCGCCTGGAGGACCTCCTCGTGGTTCAGAGGCTCACCCGTCATGCCCGCGGCAAGATTCGTGACGAGGGAGATACCGAGGACCTCCGCACCCGCCTCGCGCGCGGCGATGGCCTCGAGAACCGTGGACATCCCGACCAGGTCCGCACCGATCGTGCGGGCCATGCGGATCTCCGCAGGCGTCTCGTAGTGCGGGCCGGGGAACTGGGCGTAGACGCCCTCCTCGAGGGAGGGGTCGATCTCCTTGCACAGGGCGCGCAGCCGCGGCGAGTACAGGTCCGTGAGGTCGACGAAGTTCGCGCCGATGATCGGGGACGTCGCCGTCAGGTTGAGGTGGTCGCTGATCAGCACCGGCTGACCGGGGCGCATGCCCTCGCGGAGGCCACCGCAGCCGTTGGTCAGCACGATGGTCTTGCAGCCGGCGGCCACGGCGGTGCGGACACCGTGCGAGACGGCGGCCACGCCACGGCCCTCGTAGTAGTGGGTGCGGCCCAGGAAGACCAGGACGCGCTTGTCGCCGATCTTGAAGGAGCGGATGCGGCCGCCGTGCCCCTCGACCGCCGGCGGCGGGAAGCCGGGCAGCTCGGTGACGGCGAAGTCGGCCTCGGGCTCGCCCAGCGCGTCGACGGCCGGCGCCCAGCCGGAGCCCATCACGAGCGCGACGTCGTGGGTCTCGGCGCCCGTCAGCTCGCGCAGGCGCGCGGCGGCGGCGTCGGCGGAGGCGTAGGGGTCGCCCTGGATGTCGTCCGGAATAACTGAAGCGTTCACGCGGACGAGAGTAGCCGTTTATGGCCTACGCGCGTAGATGACGATGCTCACGGGATTCCGATCGTTGTCTTGTCGTTTCCGACGAGAGTGGCGAACGGTGCTGAGCGGTGACGTCAGCAGGGGCGTTTGCGGAGTTCCATCACGTAGTCGTGGGGGGCTCCGGCCGATTCGGCGGCGTCCGCCAGCTCGCCCAGGTAACGCGCGGAGGGCAGCCCGCCCTCGTATCCGTTGAGGACGTACACCCAGGCAGGTTCCTCGCCCTCCAGCGTGTGCACGCGGACCCGCATGCGCCGGTAGATGTCGAGCCCGACGCCTTCCCAGCGGTCCATGGAGTCCTCGTCCATGGGGGCGATGTCGTAGAGCGTGACGAAGACCTGGGAGCGGGGGGCCTCGACGAGGGTGGCGAGCGCGCCTTCCCAGCCCATGTGCTCCCCGCCGAAGGTGAGCCGCCAGCCGTTCAGCCAGCCGGTCGCGCGCAGCGGTGAGTGCGGGGCGCGGCGTGACATGAGCCGCGGATCCAGATTGCCGGCGTACGCGGCGTAGAGCGACATGACGTCGAGGGTACGGCAGCAATCAAGTACGCCCCTCCTGAAGTGGAAGGACCGCCCGGACGGGGGGTCCTCGCACGGACGGAGGGCCCCGGCGCGTGACCACCTTGAAGCGTGCGGGACAATGGAGTACGTGACTCGGATCGTGATCATTGGTGGCGGACCCGGCGGATATGAGGCGGCGCTCGTGGCCGCCCAGCTCGGCGCGGAGGTGACCGTCGTCGATTGCGACGGTCTGGGCGGGGCGTCGGTGCTCACCGACTGCGTGCCGTCGAAGACTCTGATCGCCACGGCCGAGGTGATGACCACCTTCGACTCCTCGTACGAGGAGCTGGGGATCATCGTCGCGGACGACACCCCCCACATCGACAGCCCCGCGCGCGTGGTGGGCGTCGATCTGGGCAAGGTCAACCGCCGTGTGAAGCGGCTCGCGCTCGCGCAGTCCCACGACATCACCGCGTCCGTCACGCGTGCGGGCGCGCGCGTGCTGCGCGGTCGCGGGCGCCTGGAAGGGCAGCAGGACACCGACGGGTCGCGGAAGGTCGTGGTCCGGGCCGCCGACGGGAGCGAGGAGACCCTCGTCGCCGACGCTGTGCTGATCGCGACCGGCGGCCACCCCCGCGAGGTCCCGGACGCGCAGCCCGACGGCGAGCGGATCCTGAACTGGACGCAGGTGTACGACCTCGACGAGCTGCCCGAGGAGCTCATCGTGGTCGGCTCGGGTGTGACGGGTGCCGAGTTCGCCGGCGCCTATCAGGCCCTCGGGTCGAACGTGACCCTCGTGTCGAGTCGGGACCGGGTGCTTCCGGGGGAGGACCCCGACGCCGCCGCCGTCCTGGAGGACGTCTTCCGGCGTCGCGGGATGAACGTGATGTCCCGTTCGCGTGCCGCTTCCGCCAAGCGGGTCGGGGACCGGGTCGAGGTCACGCTCGCCGACGGCCGCGTCATCTCCGGCACGCACTGCCTGATGGCGGTCGGCGCCATTCCGAACAGCAGCGGCATGGGGCTGGAGGAGGCCGGGGTCAAGCTGAAGGACTCCGGGCACATCTGGACCGACAAGGTGTCGCGCACCTCCGCGCCGGGCGTCTACGCGGCCGGTGACGTGACCGGGATCTTCGCGCTGGCCTCCGTCGCCGCCATGCAGGGGCGCATCGCGATGTACCACTTCCTGGGCGACGCGGTGCAGCCGCTGAATCTGAAGGCCGTGTCGGCGAACGTCTTCACCGACCCCGAGATCGCGACCGTCGGCTACAGCCAGTCCGACGTCGACGCCGGCAAGATCGACGCCCGCGTCGTCAAACTGCCGCTGCTGCGGAATCCGCGCGCGAAGATGCAGGGCATCCGCGACGGATTCGTCAAGATCTTCTGCCGGCCGGGAACGGGCATCGTGGTCGGCGGTGTGGTTGTCGCACCGCGCGCTTCGGAACTGATCCATCCCATCTCGATCGCGGTCGACAACAATCTGACGGTCGAGCAGATCGCGAATGCGTTCACCGTGTACCCGTCGCTTTCGGGGTCGATCGCCGAGGTGGCGCGTCAGCTCCACACCCGGAAGACGGCGGGCGAGGGCTGATCCGCGCGGCGTTCCGAATCAACTCTCCGCAGGTCACGCAGTGTTGTCGCCCATTTGCGCGGCATAGGCACTCAGAGTAAGCACCTATACCACTTCCCACCCTGCGGTGCGCACAACTTCTGTAATTCGGCGCAAACTGCTGAAAGCAGACGGTCGTTGGGGTTACTGTCAGTTTCGTGTTCGCTGCAGAACGTCGCCAATTGATCCTCGAAATGGTGCGGGCCAACGGGGCGGTATCGCTCCGTGAGCTCGCCCGCGTCGTCCAGACCTCCGAAGTGACCGTACGGCGGGACGTGCGCGCGCTGGAGGCAGAAGGACTCCTCGATCGCCGACATGGCGGTGCGGTATTGCCGGGCGGATTCACGCGGGAGTCCGGCTTTCCGCAGAAATCACATCTCGCGACCGCCGAGAAGACGGCTATCGCCGATCTCGCGGCGGGACTCGTCGCAGAAGGCGAAGCCATCGTCGTCGGGGCGGGTACGACCACGCAGGAGCTGGCCCGCCGGCTCGCGCGGGTGCCCGGCCTGACCGTCGTCACCAATTCCCTGTTGGTGGCACAGGCGTTGGCCCACGCCAACCGGGTGGAAGTCGTCATGACCGGCGGCACCCTGCGCGGTTCGAACTACGCCCTCGTGGGCAGCGGGGCCGAGCAGTCCCTCCAGGGGCTGCGGGTGTCCCGCGCGTTCCTCTCGGGCAGTGGTCTGACCGCCGAGCGCGGCCTCTCCACGTCCAACATGCTCTCCGCGAGCGTGGACCGCGCGCTGGTCCAGGCGGCGGCCGAGGTCGTGGTCCTCGCCGACCACACCAAGCTCGGCACCGACACGATGTTCCAGACGGTGCCGACGGACGTCATCACCCGCCTGGTCACGGACGAGCCGCCGGGCCACGACGACCGGGCCGCCACGGAGCTGCAGGCGCTGGCCGACCAGGGCGTGCAGATCACGGTGGCCGGCGGTGCCATCGGCCCCAACGCCGGCCCCGGTGTCGATTCCGTCCCGGCGGGGCGCCAGCCGCGCCGGGACGTGCCCCTGCCGGGTCAGCGCCGTACGCACGGGACGGGCCCCGGCCAGCAGCTGCGCAGCGCGATCCTCGGGGAGCAGCCGCCCGGGGAGCGGGCGGCGCGGGTCGCGGACCTGCGCCGCCGCTGACCGAACCGGCCGCGGGGCCGGGAGCGCGACGGGGGCGCGGTGTTACGCCGCCGCCTGCCCGTCGGCCTTCAGGCCCCGCAGGGTCAGCGTGAGCAGGCGGTCGGCCAGCTCCGGATCGTCCGGGGTCTCCTCGGCCGCCAGCGAGATCGCGTTGGTCAGCTGGAGCAGGTCGGAGATGGAGACGTCGGGGCGCACCGCCCCTGCCTCCTGCGCGCGGACGAGCAGCGCCGCACCGGCCTCGCGCATCGGCTTGCTGCACCGCGCGAGCGCCGAAGTGTCGTCGTGCGACGCCGTCATGAGGGCGCTCGACAGGCCGCGGTACTCACCCGCATGAGTGATGATGGCGCGCAGCCACACCACGAGTGCCGCACAGGGCTGCGGGTCGTCGAGCAGTGCGCGCGAGCGCGCGAGCAGGTCGCTCACGGCGTCCTCCCAGACCGCGCTCACCAGCGCGTGCCGGTTCGGGAAGTGCCGGTAGAGCGTGCCGATGCCGACGCCCGCGCGGCGGGCCACGTCCTCCAGGGAGGCGCCCGTGCCGTGCTCGGCGAAGGCGGCGCGGCCCTCGGCGAGCAGCCTGTCGTAGTTGCGGCGGGCGTCGGCCCGCATGGTGCGCGCCGACTGTGCCGCCTGCCGCGGCGCCCTCGCCTGCTGGCTCATGCCGGTCGTCATCCCCGCACCCTTCGTGAACGTACGCGTCCCTCAAGGATGCCACTGCCAGCCCACCCGGCGGGCTCGGCCCGGGTCAGGACTCCCGGCGGGTGAAGAAGGCGTCCAGCTCCGCCCTGGCCCTGCGCTCGCGCCGGTGCGGCGGCAGGGCGCCGCCGCGCAGGTTCCGGGCCAGCCGGAGCACCAGCGGATACGTGACGCAGGTGCCGACGGCGAGTCCGGTCAGCACCCCGGCGGCCAGTTCCCCCATGATCATCAACTCACCTTCGTACGGTGCTTCGCGGGGCTCGGACGGAAGCCGTCGCGCGCCGCGGCGATCATCGTGGCGCCGTTGTCCTGCGGCACCGCGCCATAGCCGAGCAGCCGCCAGCGCCGGTCGACGGCGTCGCTCTCGTAGTACGGCACCGGGCCCGCCGCCGACGGCACCAGGAGCGGCACGGGCGCCTTCGCGCAGCCGTGGCAGGCGGCGACCTCCCCGACGGAGACGGCGCCGCGCTCGTGCAGCGGGTTGAAGTAGCAGGGCGGGTCGGGCCGCAGCGGCTGCTCCGTCACCAGGGCCTCCAGGGCGCGCATCCCGATGCGGCTGAACTCGACGGCCGCGACGAGCTCCCCGAGCGCGTGCGCGGTGTCGTACGCCGGGTCGGGGCTCAGCGGTCCTTCGCAGGGCGGGAGGATCACCGAGTTGCTCGCCTGGATGGCCGCCGTGACGGCGAACAGGGCCAGTTCGGCGCGGAGTTGCGGCGGCAGCGAGCAGGTGTGGTCCAGTGTGTCGCCGAGCGCGGACGCGTCGCTGAGCAGCGCGGCGCGGCGCTCGGCGTGCGGCCGCAGGGCCTCCGGATCGCAGCCCGGGTCCGGCAGCGGGGCGCGCCAGTCGGGTGCGGGCAGCGGCAGGGCGAAGGTGTAGGGGCGGCGGCGCCCCAGTGGCAGGCGGGTGAAGCGGCGCAGGAGCGCCACGGAGAGTCCTGCGGCGAGGCCCAGGACGAGTCCCGCCTCGTAACGCTGTCCGGTGTCGGCGGTGGCCGCGAGCCAGCCGGTTGCTGTGATGACGCCTGCCGCGGCCAGCAGGCACAGTACGTCCCCCGTACGTGTCACTGAAGTCCCCCCGTGGTCTTCGGCTCTACGGGGGAGAAGACGCGGGGCGGGCAGGGGCGGTTGCGGTGGTGAGTACGCCGCCGGGCCGGGCTGGAAGATCCAGCCCGGCCCGGCGGTATGTCACTCCGCTCTCGCGGTTCAGTCCTTGATCTCGCAGATCACCGCACCGGAGGTCAGGCTCGCGCCCACCTCCGCGGTGAGGCCCTTGACCGTGCCCGAGCGGTGCGCGTTCAGCGGCTGTTCCATCTTCATGGCCTCCAGGACGACGACCAGGTCGCCCTCCTTGACCTCCTGGCCCTCCTCGACCGCGACCTTCACGATCGTGCCCTGCATGGGCGAGGCGAGGCTGTCGCCGGAGGCGGCCGGGCCGGACTTCTTGGCCGCGCGGCGCTTGGGACGGGCGCCGCCCGCCGCCGCGGTGCGCGCGATGGTCATGCCCAGCGAGGAGGGCAGCGAGACCTCCAGACGCTTGCCGCCGACCTCGACGACGACCGTCTCGCGGCCCGGCTCCTCGTCCGTCTCGGTGTCCGCGGCAGCCGTGAACGGCTTGATCTCGTTGACGAACTCCGTCTCGATCCAGCGGGTGTGGACCGTGAACGGGCCGGTCGAGCCGGTCAGTTCGGGCGCGAACGCCGGGTCCTTGACGACGGCGCGGTGGAAGGGGATGGCGGTGGCCATGCCCTCGACCTCGAACTCCTCCAGCGCGCGGGCGGCACGCTGGAGCGCCTGCTCACGGGTGGCACCCGTGACGATCAGCTTGGCCAGGAGCGAGTCCCAGGCCGGGCCGATGACCGAGCCGGACTCGACGCCCGCGTCCAGACGGACACCGGGGCCCGACGGCGGCGCGAACGTGGTGACGGTGCCGGGCGCGGGCAGGAAGTTGCGGCCCGGGTCCTCGCCGTTGATACGGAACTCGAAGGAGTGACCCCGCAGTTCGGGGTCGCCGTAACCGAGCTCCTCGCCGTCGGCGATGCGGAACATCTCGCGGACCAGGTCGATGCCGGAGACCTCTTCGGTGACCGGGTGCTCCACCTGCAGACGGGTGTTGACCTCCAGGAAGGAGATCGTGCCGTCGACGCCGACGAGGAACTCGACGGTGCCCGCACCGACGTAGCCGGCCTCCTTGAGGATCGCCTTGGAGGCGGCGTACAGCTCGGCGTTCTGCTCGGGGGTCAGGAACGGCGCGGGCGCCTCCTCCACGAGCTTCTGGTGGCGGCGCTGCAGCGAGCAGTCACGGGTCGAGACGACGACCACATTGCCGTGCTTGTCGGCCAGGCACTGGGTCTCCACGTGCCGCGGCTTGTCGAGGTAGCGCTCCACGAAGCACTCGCCGCGGCCGAAGGCCGCCACGGCCTCGCGCACCGCCGAGTCGTACAGCTCCGGCACCTCTTCGAGGGTGCGGGCCACCTTCAGACCGCGGCCGCCACCGCCGAACGCCGCCTTGATCGCGATCGGCAGGCCGTTCTCCTCGGCGAAGGCGACGACCTCGTCGGCGCCGGAGACCGGGTCGGGCGTGCCCGCGACCAGCGGGGCACCGGCGCGCTGCGCGATGTGCCGCGCGGCGACCTTGTCGCCCAGGTCACGGATGGCCTGCGGCGGCGGGCCGATCCAGTTCAGGCCCGCGTCGATGACGGCCTGCGCGAAGTCGGCGTTCTCCGAAAGGAAGCCGTAGCCGGGGTGGATGGCATCCGCCCCCGCGTCCTTGGCCGCGGCCAGCACCTTGGAGATGTCCAGGTAGCTGGTGGCCGGAGTGTCACCGCCCAGCGCGAACGCCTCATCGGCTGCCCGTACATGCAGCGCGTCCCGGTCAGGGTCTGCGTAGACGGCTACGCTCGCGATCCCTGCATCCCGGCATGCCCGGGCAACGCGGACAGCGATTTCGCCACGGTTGGCGATGAGCACCTTGCGCACGATGGCTCCCTCCTTGAAACAAGCCGAGTTTAGGGACTGCCGACACGGGCTTACGACCCGTCCCCAATGGTGAGCTTGCCCACACGGAGTGTGACTCGAGACCGGCTAGGTTCGTGAAATCCCTTGTCGTACCGCGATACGCAGGGTCCCTCCACGGCAGCGTAGCCCTCCGGTGTGGCCAAGGTCTCTGTGAGTCAGCGCTGCGGACCCGGGGCTTTCTTTGTGGAGTCCCTACGAATGGCCCAATGATTCTTTGCCCTCGACACAGCTCTTGTCCCCCGGTTTACCCTCCCCCGAGCTCTTGATGAGCAGGGGGCGCCCCCATGTAGCGTTCGCGATGGCTTCGACGTACTACGGGTAACAGCAGCGGAAGAGGGTGGGGCGCCGTGGCGCGCAGACCGGTGGCCTGGGTGGGCGCGATCGTTCTCCTCGCGGAGGCGGTCGGCCTCGCGCTCCTCAACTGGTTCCTCGGCCAGGTCGTCGACAACCAGAAGATGTCCCTCGCGGGCCTCGACCCGCGGGCGATGTCCGTGTCGACCTGGATCGCCGGCGCCCTCATCGGCGGGTATCTCGCCCTGTGCGCCTTCGTCCTCGCCCGTGCCGCCGTGCGCGACCGCGCCCCCGGCGCCTTCGGGCGGGTGCTCCTGATCAGCTGCGCCGTCGTGCACGCGCTGCTCGGCGCCTTCTGCGTCGGCCTGGTGGGCTGGGCCGCGTTCGCCTTCATGATGGCCGTGCTCGGCCTGATCGTCCTCACGCTCGTGGCGTACGAGAAGAAGGCGCAGCAGGAGGGCGAAGTGGCCGCCCCCCAGGCCGCCTGAGGCTACTTGCGCCACAACTCCGTGATGCCCACGCCCAGTTCCGCGAGGAGGCGGCGCAGCAGCGGCAGGGAGAGGCCGATCACGTTGCCGTGGTCGCCCTCGATGCCCTCGACGAACGGCGCCGAGCGGCCGTCCAGCGTGAACGCGCCCGCCACGTGCAGCGGTTCGCCGCTCGCGACGTACGCGGCGATCTCGTCGTCGGAGGGCTCGCCGAAACGGACCACCGTCGAGGCGGTCGCCGACGTGTACCGCCCGGAGACGGTGTCGTAGACGCAGTGGCCCGTCTGCAGCACGCCCGCGCGGCCGCGCATGTCCTTCCAGCGGGCCGTGGCCTCCTCGGCGTCGGCCGGCTTGCCGAGCGCCCTGCCGTCCAGTTCGAGGACGGAGTCGCAGCCGACGACCAGCGCGCCCTTCGCGTCGGGCCGCGCGGCGACCACGGACGCCTTGGCCTCGGCCAGGGCGAGGGCGAGCTCGGCGGGGGTCGGCGCGGACACCTTGTCCTCGTCGACCCCGCTGACGATCACCTCGGGGGCGAGGCCCGCCTGCCGGAGCAGGCCGAGCCGGGCGGGGGACTGGGAGGCGAGGACGAGACGGCGGGGCTGATCACTCATGCGGTCAGCGTAGCGAGCACGCCCGGACGCGCGCAGTCGGTGGATACCGGGGCGCGGTCAGTGGATGCCGAGGACGAACATCGCCACCACCATGGCTAGGGCGAGGACCAGTCCGGCGCGGCGCATCTTCGCCTGGAGGTCCCTCATGTCCTTCGGAGGGTTGTCCTCCGGATCCGACCACAGCATGCATCCGATACTGCGACCGGGCGGGCCGGGACGCCTGAGTACGCGTACTCAGGTTCCCCGGCCCCACCGACTCAGCCGGGCCAGTACGTGCGGCCCCACGCCGTCGGGGACGGTGCGGGCAGCCGGTGCCTGGCCACCCGCGCGGGGTCGGCCCAGGAGTCGGGCAGCGCGGGCGCGCCGGACGGCTCGCCGGCGACGGCCGCGGCGCGCACCTGGACCACCGCCAGGGCGGCGGCGAGCTCCTCGGGCGTCGGGTTGCCCCGTACGACCTTGATCATGAGCCCTCCTTGGGGGTTCGGAAGGGTCTGGACGGTTGAAGGGGTCTAGAGGGGGATGTTGCCGTGCTTCTTCGGAGGGAGGGATTCCCGCTTCGTGCGCAGCTGACGCAGACCGCGTACGAGGTGGGAGCGAGTTTCGGACGGCATGATCACCGCGTCCACGTAGCCGCGCTCGGCCGCCGTGTACGGGTTGAGGAGGGCGTCCTCGTACTCCTGGATGAGCCGTGCGCGGGTCGCCTCCTGGGCGGCCTCGTCGCCGGCGGCGGCGATGGTGCGGCGGTGCAGGACGTTCACCGCGCCCTGCGCGCCCATGACGGCGATCTGCGCGGTCGGCCAGGCGAGGTTCAGGTCGGCGCCCAGGTGCTTGGAGCCCATCACGTCGTACGCGCCGCCGAAGGCCTTGCGCGTGATGACCGTGATCAGCGGGACGGTGGCCTCCGCGTACGCGTAGATGAGCTTCGCGCCGCGCCGGATGATGCCCGTGTGCTCCTGCTCGACGCCCGGCAGGAAGCCCGGCACGTCCACGAAGGTGATGACCGGGATGTTGAACGCGTCGCAGGTGCGGACGAAGCGGGCGCCCTTCTCGGAGGCGTCGATGTTCAGACAGCCGGCGAACTGCGTCGGCTGGTTGGCGACGATGCCGACCGGGTGGCCCTCGACGCGGCCGAAGCCGGTGAGGATGTTCGGCGCGAACAGCGGCTGCGTCTCGAAGAACTCGCCGTCGTCCAGGACGTGTTCGATGACGCCGTGCATGTCGTACGGCTGGTTGGCGCTGTCGGGGATCAGCGTGTCCAGCGCCAGGTCGTCGTCCGTGGGCGCCAGGTCCGCCTCCTCGGGGAAGGCGGGCGGCTCGCTGAGGTTGTTCGAAGGGAGGTACGACAGGAGGGACTTGACGTACTCGATGGCGTCCTTCTCGTCACCCGCCATGTGGTGCGCCACGCCCGACGTCGCGTTGTGCGTGCGGGCGCCGCCCAGCTCCTCGAAGCCGACGTCCTCACCGGTGACGGTCTTGATGACGTCGGGGCCGGTGATGAACATGTGCGAGGTCTGGTCGACCATGACCGTGAAGTCGGTGATCGCGGGGGAGTAGACCGCGCCGCCCGCGCAGGGGCCGACGACCAGGCTGATCTGCGGGATGACACCTGAGGCGTGCGTGTTGCGGCGGAAGATCTCGCCGTACATCCCGAGGGCCATGACGCCCTCCTGGATGCGGGCGCCGCCCGAGTCGTTGATGCCGACGACCGGGCAGCCGGTCTTCAGCGCGAAGTCCATGACCTTGACGATCTTCTGGCCGAAGACCTCGCCGAGCGCGCCGCCGAAGACGGTGAAGTCCTGCGAGAACACGGCGACCGGGCGGCCGTCGACGGTGCCGTAACCGGTCACGACGCCGTCGCCGTACGGCCGGTTCTTCTCCAGGCCGAAGTTGGTGGACCGGTGCTGCGCGAACTCGTCGAACTCGACGAAGGAACCCTCGTCGAGCAGCAGTTCGATGCGTTCGCGCGCCGTCAGCTTCCCCTTGGCGTGCTGCTTCTCCACCGCTCTGGCCGAGCCCGCGTGCTTGGCCTCCTCGATGCGGCGCTGCAGGTCGGCAAGTTTCCCCGCGGTCGTATGGATGTCGATGGCGCCGTCTTCGGCGGTGCGGTCTGACGCGGGCACGTTGGGCTCTTCCGGCTCGGACATCGGGATGCGGCTCCCTGCCTGCTCAAAGGTGCTTGTCTACGGCTGTGCGGCTGGCTACTGACCCGTAGCGTATCGGCGCGCATACCGTTCGGCAGTGCGGCGTTTACCACACCTAAGGTGGCTTGCATGACGCCGCCAGATGCTGAAGACAACCGCTGGTCCGACCTCGACAGGCCGCCGCTGAACGCCGCCTCGCTGCGGCGGGCGCTGCTGCGGGACGGTGGGCTGTGGTCCTCCCTCGACGTGGTGCCCGTCACCGGCTCCACCAACACCGACCTCGCGGCGCGGGCCGACGAGCTTCCCGAGGGGGCGGTGCTCGTCGCCGAGGAGCAGAGCGCGGCGCGCGGCCGCCTCGACCGCCGGTGGTCGGCGCCGCCGCGCTCGGGCCTCTTCTTCTCCGTACTCCTCAAGCCCACGGAGGTGCCGGTGGAGCGGTGGGGCTGGCTGCCCCTGCTCACCGGCGTCGCCGTCGCCACGGGGCTCTCACGGTCGGCCGGCGTGGACACGGCACTCAAGTGGCCCAACGACCTCCTGGTGACCGTGGGTGAGGACGAGCGCAAGGCCGGCGGCATCCTCGTGGAGCGCGCCGGGTCCCCCGACGGCGGGGGCGTCGTCATCGGCGTCGGCCTCAACGTCACGCTGCGCGACGACGAGCTGCCCGTCCCGACGGCGGGCTCACTCGCCCTGGCCGGCGCGCGCACCACGGACCGCGACCCGCTGCTGCGGGCCGTGCTGCGCTCCCTGGAACGCTGGTACGACGACTGGCGCGCCGCCACCGGCGACCCGGCCACATCCGGCCTCCAGGAAACCTACGCCGCAGGCTGCGCAACCCTCGGCCGCAAGGTCCGCGCGGAACTCCCCGGCAACGACTCCATCACCGGCGAGGCAGTAGCCCTAGACGACACGGGCCGCCTGATTCTGGCGACAGAGGAGGGCATCCAACACCCGGTGGCCGCAGCCGACATCGTGCACCTGCGTCCGGCGCCGTAAGCCCCCGGCCCCGGGGGGGCGCCCGAGGGGCGCGGGGAACTGCGCGCCCGGCCGCGACGTGCCCGCGGGCGTTCGACGGGCTGTGGGGGCGGGTCCCGGCGGTGGCGTGGTGTAGCGGGTGGCGTGGGTCTTTCAGGGGCGCGGGGAACTGCGCGATCAGCCACGATGCGCCTGTGGGCGTTCGACGGCCTGTTGCGGCGGGCCCCTGCGGTGGCGCGGGGTGGCGCGGGCCTTTCAGGGGCGCGGGGAACTGCGCGACCGGCCGCGACGTGCCCGCGGGCGTTCGACGGGCTGTGGGGGTGGGTCCCGGCGGGGTCGTGGTGTGGCGGGTGGCGTGGGTCTTTCAGGGGCGCGGGGAACTGCGCGATCAGCCACGACGCGCCTGTGGGCGTTCGACGGCCTGTTGCGGCGGGCCCCTGCGGTGGCGCGGGTTGCGCGGGCCTTCAGGGGCGCGAGGAACTGCGCGACCGGCCACGACACGCCTGCGGGCGTTCGTCGGGGGCGTGGTGTGGCGGGTGGCGTGGGTCTTTTAGGGGCGCGGGGAACTGCGCGACCGGCCGCGACGAGCCCGCGGGCGTTCGACGGCCTAGTGCGGCGAGTCCCCCAGGGGACGTGGTGTGGGCGGATGGGCTGGGGCTTTTCAGGGGCGCGGGGAACTGCGCGACCAGCCACGATGCGCCTGCGGGGGCTCGACGGCCTGTTGGGGCGGGCCCCTACGGTGGCGTGGGGTGGCGTGGGGCTTTTAGGGGCGCGGGGAACTGCGCGGCCAGCCACCGCGCGCTCGCAGGTGTCGGACGGGATTGCCCCCTCGGGCAGGAGCGCGGGGGATTGTGTGGGCAGTCACGGTGTGCCTGAGGGGGGCAGGTGGGGGGCGGGGCTTGGCCTGTGGGGCACGTAGGGCAGGGGGTGCGGCGCACCCCCCCGACGTCGCGTTCCCCGGAGGGGAAGTCCCGCCACCCCACCCCGTCAAGCGACCCCTCGGGGGAGTCGGGAGTGAGCTGCGGCACACCTGCCGTAAAGTTGACGCCGGTCGATACCTGACCGCGGCAGATCGGAAGGGCAGCAGGCGTGACCGTCGACGACACGGGCTCCGGCGAGGGTGCACACCCCGGTGCGGCGCCGGACGCGGACGGTGCGAGAGACGTCTCGGGGCCGCCCGAGATGCCCGACGTGGACGACAAGAGCGAGGACGGCGCGGACAGGGACCCGCTCGCCCTCCGGCTGGAACAGCTGATCCTCGGCGCCGACCGCCGCTACACCCCCTTCCAGGCGGCCCGCAGCGCGGGCGTCTCGATGGAGCTGGCGTCCCGCTTCTGGCGGGCCATGGGCTTTCCCGACATCGGCCAGGCCAAGGCGCTGACCGAGGCGGACGTGCTGGCCCTGCGCCGCCTCGCCGGCCTCGTCGAGGCGGGCCTGCTCAGCGAGGCCATGGCCGTCCAGGTGGCCCGGTCGACCGGGCAGACCACCGCCCGGCTCGCCGAGTGGCAGATCGACTCCTTCCTGGAGGGGCTGACGGAGCCGCCGGAGCCCGGCATGACCCGCACCGAGGTCACGTATCCGCTCATCGAGCTGCTCCTGCCCGAGCTGGAGGAGTTCCTCGTGTACGTGTGGCGGCGCCAGCTGGCCGCCGCCACCGGCCGCGTCGTGCAGGCCGCGGACGACGACGAGATGGTCGACCGGCGGCTCGCCGTCGGCTTCGCCGACCTCGTCGGCTTCACCCGGCTGACCCGCCGCATGGAGGAGGAGGAGCTCGGCGAGCTCGTCGAGGCCTTCGAGACGACGGCTGCGGACCTCGTCGCCGCGCACGGCGGACGGCTCATCAAGACCCTCGGCGACGAGGTCCTGTACGCCGCCGACGACGCGGGCGTCGCCGCGGAGATCGCGCTGCGGCTCATCGAGACCATGGCCAACGACGAGACCATGCCGGAGCTGCGCGTCGGCATCGCCTTCGGGACCGTGACGACCCGCATGGGCGACGTCTTCGGCACGACCGTGAACCTCGCGAGCAGGCTGACCTCGATAGCGCCTCGCGACGCGGTCCTCGTGGACGGCGCCTTCGCGGAGGAGCTGACGCGCACGGGCGACGCGCCGGCCTCCGAGACGGAGGCCGCGGAGGCGGCGGCCGTCGCCGAGAAGGAGGGCGAGGAGCCGCCCACCTACCGTTTTGCGCTCCAGCCGATGTGGCAGCGCCCCGTCCGCGGTCTCGGCGTCGTCGAACCGTGGCTGCTGGCCCGCCGCGGCTCCTAAAGCGCACTCCCGGTTCCTGGAGCGCACGCGCGGTTCCTGGAGCGCACGCGCGGCTGCCCCACCACCCCCCACCACCCCTTTCCGGCGCGACGCCCGGCTGACATGATCCCCGGGTAACGGTCGTTAACCGGAAGGTGGAGGAGGCGTCATGGGTGACGAGCAGCGGTACGGGGAGTACGTGGCGGTCAGGCGGCACGGCCACGTCGTCGAGCTCGTCCTGGACCGCCCCAAGGCGATGAACGCCGTCTCCTCCGAGATGGCCCGCTCCATCGCGGCCGCCTGCGCCGCGCTCAACGACGACAAGGACGCCCGCGTCGTCGTCCTGACGTCCACGCACGAGCGGGCCTTCTGCGTGGGCGCCGACCTGAAGGAGCGGAACTCCTTCAGCGACGCCGAGCTGCGCCGCCAGCGCCCCACGACGCGGGCCTCCTACACCGGCGTACTGGAACTGCCCATGCCCGCCGTCGCGGCCGTGCACGGCTTCGCACTCGGGGGCGGGTTCGAGCTCGCGCTCTCCTGCGACATGATCGTCGCCGACCCGACCGCGGTCGTCGGACTCCCCGAGGTCTCCGTCGGCGTCATCCCGGGCGGCGGCGGCACCCAGCTCCTGCCGCGCCGCGTCGGCGCCGCCCGCGCCGCCGAGCTGATCTTCTCCGCGCGCCGCGTGGAGGCCGCGGAGGCAAGGGAGTTGGGCCTGGTCGACCTGCTGGTGGCGGAGGGCGAGGCCCGTACGGAGGCGCTGGCGCTCGGCGCCCGCATCGCCGCGAACTCGCCAGTCGGCCTGCGCGCGGCCAAGCGCGCCCTGCGCCTCGGCCACGGCCTCGACCTGCGGGCGGGTCTGGAGGTCGAGGACGCGGCGTGGCGCACGGTGGCCTTCTCGGGCGACCGGGCGGAGGGCGTCGCGGCGTTCAACGAGAAGCGGAAGCCGGAGTGGCCTGGAGAGTAAAAGCCCGAGTGGCCTGGGGAGCAGGGGCGCGCCCCTCGGAGCCTCACGTTCCGTGACGGCTCGAGGTTCCAAACCGGTGCAAACCTCCTAACCTGGGGAAATGGGAGAGGATGTCCGGCTGCGGGCCGTGGTGGAGCTGGCGCAGGGAATGGCCGCCGCGCAGACTCCGCGCGAGTCCTGGCGAGCGGCCGCCGCCGGCGCCTGCCGCGCGCTGAACGGCACCTTCGCGGCGCTCTCCGTCTGGGAGCGGGACATGGGACGGCTGCGGGTCCTGGTGAACGCCGGCGAGCGCGTCCAGGGCGAGGAGGAGTTCCCGGAGAACGAGGCGTATCCCGTGAACCGCTTCCCCGAGATCACCGAGTTCCTGCACGAGCACTGGGCCGGCGGCGGCGAACCGCACGCCTGGGTCGAGACGGCCGAAGGCCCGGCGGACTCCCGCGCGCCCGGCTACTGCCACCAGCGCGTGGCCGCGCTGCGCCGCAGGGGCCGCGGCTGCTGCGTCGTCGCGCCGGTCGTGCTGCACGGGCGCGCGTGGGGCGAGCTGTATGTGGCGCGCCCGCCGGGCGCCCCCGTCTTCGACCGGGCCGACGCCGACTTCGCGACGGTCCTCGCCGCCGTGGTGGCCGCGGGGATCGCGCAGACGGAGCGCCTGGAGGAGGCGCGCCGCCTCGCCTACACGGACGCCCTGACGGGCCTCGCCAACCGCCGCGCCGTCGACCTCAGGCTCGACCGGGCGGTGGAGCGGCACCTCGCCGACGGGGCCGTGGTGAGCCTGGTCGTCTGCGACCTGAACGGCCTCAAGCAGGTCAACGACACCCAGGGCCACGCGGTCGGCGACCGCCTCCTCGAGCGCTTCGGGTCGGTCCTCTCGCTCTGCGGCGCGATGCTGCCGGGGGCGCTCGCGGCGCGCCTCGGCGGCGACGAGTTCTGCCTGCTCTCGGTCGGCCCCACGGCCGACGAGGTGGTGCGGGCCGCCGACGAACTCTGCGTACGCGCGGCGGAGTTGGAGTTGGGCGACGGGGTCGCCTGCGGTGTCGCGTCGACCGGGGACCCGATCGGTCCCGTCCGCTCGGCCCGCCGCCTCTTCCGCCTCGCCGACGCGGCGCAGTACCGCGCGAAGGCCGCACGCGCGGCGAAGCCGGTGGTGGCGGGCCGGGAGGGCGCGGACGACCCGGTGGTCCGCCTCGCCGACTCGCCCCCCGGTGTCCCCTGGGCCGGAGAGCGGCGGAGGTTCCGGGGGCGGCGCACCTCCGGCTAGCGGGCGACGCACCTCCGACCGGCGGCATGAGCATGATCAGTTAGGGTGTGCCGCGCCCGGAAGCCGGGCCGCGCGGTACGCGGGACCGCACAAGACCGCGCGGGGGAGCGGGCGTTGAGCGATCAGAGGTACGGGCAGGGGCAGGGGTACGGCCAGGGATACGGGTACGGGGACCCGGCGGCGTACCACCACACGACCACCCACCCCACGAACCCCCCGCACCCCACCCGCCCCCGGCCCCCGGCCCGGGGCGTCCGCGGTGCCGCCGCGCAGCCCCTCGGGCTCGCCCGCCGCTTCGGCACCCCCGACCGCCCCGGCGCCGTCGAGGACCGCACCATCACCGCCCTCCAGTCCGCCCGGACGCTGCTCGGCCTCGGCGCCACCGTCTGGCTCGTCTTCGCCTATCCGCTGCGGCAGGGACGGGAGGAGTTCGTGATGGGGAAGATCGAGGACCTGGTGATCGCCGCAGGCTGCGCGGTCGTCGCGATCCTCGTCGCCGCCGCGCTCTTCACCGGCCTCGCCGACGCCTCGCTGCGCCGCGTCTATCTGCGCCGGTCCGTCCAGCCGCTCGGCACGCTCGCGGCGCTCGCGGCGGGCGCGGGGGCGGTCTGGCTCTGCGGGTACGTGCTGCGCGAGGGCATCGGGCTCACCGACAACCAGGGCTCGTTCCTGACCGTCCTCTTCTACTACCTCCTCTCCTTCGCCGCCGGCGCCGCGGCCCTCGTCGGCATCCTGGTCGCCCTCGTCTACACGGTCGCGCTCCTCGTGTACGCCGTGAACAGCTGCTTCCGCGCCGGCGCGATCCACGAGCTCCTGCCGCCCGTCCTCTCGCCGGTGCTGCTGTGGGGCCTGGCGGTCCTGCAGTTCTTCGACGACGCGGTGGTGGCCGCGCCTCCCACGGTCCTCTACGCGTTCATGCTCGGGGCCCCGGTCTCCGTGACCGCGCTGTCAGTGTGGGAGATCCGCAGGCTGCGGGGTCATCACGGCATCACGTTCCGCGGGGCGCTCGGCCGCGGCTGACCTCGCGGTAAGTGGCTCCCGCCGAATCCACCCGTGACACTCGGCGATTCAGTCCGTACGCTGCTGAATATGGATATGCACAGCGTGGGCACCGTGGCCCTTGGGACCTCCGGGACGACCGCGGCGGACGTCGTCGCCGTCGCGCGCGGAAACGCACGGATCGAACTCTCCGCCGAGGCGCTGGCGGCGCTCGCCGCATCCCGCGAGATCGTCGACGCGCTCGCCGCCAAGCCCGAGCCGGTGTACGGCGTCTCGACCGGGTTCGGCGCCCTGGCCAGCCGCCACATCGGCCCCGACCTCCGCGCCCAGCTCCAGCGCAACATCGTCCGCTCGCACGCGGCGGGCATGGGCCCGCGCGTGGAGCGCGAGGTCGTCCGCGCGCTGATGTTCCTGCGCCTCAAGACGGTCTGCTCGGGCCACACGGGCGTGCGCCCCGAGGTCGCGCAGACGATGGCCGACGTCCTGAACGCGGGCATCACGCCCGTCGTCCACGAGTACGGCTCGCTGGGCTGCTCCGGCGACCTCGCGCCGCTCAGCCACTGCGCGCTGACGCTGATGGGCGAGGGCGACGCGGAGGGGCCCGACGGGGTGGTGCGGCCCGCGGGCGAGCTCCTCGCCGCGCACGGGATCGCGCCCGTCGAGCTCCGCGAGAAGGAGGGCCTCGCCCTCCTCAACGGCACCGACGGCATGCTCGGCATGCTGATCATGGCCCTCGCCGACCTGGAGACCCTCTACAAGTCCGCGGACATTACGGCGGCCCTCACCCTCGAAGCCCTGCTCGGCACGGACAAGGTCCTCGCCCCCGAGCTGCACGCCATCCGCCCGCACCCGGGCCAGGCCGCCTCCGCCGCCAACATGCTGGCGGTGCTCGCCGGTTCGGGCCTCACCGGCCACCACCAGGACGACGCGCCGCGCGTGCAGGACGCGTACTCGGTGCGCTGCGCCCCGCAGGTCGCGGGCGCGGGCCGGGACACGATGGCGCACGCCCGGCTCGTCGCCGAGCGCGAGCTGGCGGCCGCCGTCGACAACCCCGTCGTCCTGCCCGACGGCCGCGTGGAGTCCAACGGCAACTTCCACGGCGCCCCGGTCGCGTACGTCCTGGACTTCCTCGCGATCGCCGCCGCCGACCTCGGCTCCATCGCCGAGCGCCGCACGGACCGCCTCCTCGACAAGAACCGCTCGCACGGCCTGCCGCCGTTCCTCGCGGACGACGCGGGCGTCGACTCCGGCCTGATGATCGCCCAGTACACGCAGGCGGCGCTGGTCAGCGAGATGAAGCGGCTCGCCGTCCCGGCCTCGGCCGACTCCATCCCGTCCTCCGCGATGCAGGAGGACCACGTGTCGATGGGCTGGTCGGCGGCCCGCAAGCTCCGCACGGCCGTCGACAACCTCACCCGCATCGTCGCCATCGAGCTGTACGCCGCCACACGCGCCGTCGAGCTCCGCGAGGGCCTCACTCCCGCGCCGGCGACGCAGGCGGTCATCGAGGCCGTCCGCAAGGCGGGCTTGGAGGGTCCGGGCCCGGACCGCTTCCTCGCGCCGGACCTCGCGGCGGCGGACGCGTTCGTGCGCGCGGGTGCGCTCGTGGCGGCGGTGGAGCCGGTCACGGGGACGCTGGCGTAAGCGGTTCCGCGAGCGCCGCCCCGATGCGGGGCACGAGGGTGTCCCAGGGGCGCGCGTCGAGCACGGGGAGGGAGTGCGGGGCGGCCTCGCGGCGCAGCCAGTGCGAGTACGCCGCGCTGACCTCGGCGCGCTCCCGCTGGACCCCGTGCTCCGGCTCCCGCGCGGCGTAGTTGAGGGCGATCCGCTCCGGGTCGCCCTCGTGCACGAACACGGCCCGCACGCGCCGGCCCGCGGCGCTCCCCTCGCGGACGGCCCGCGCGGCGGCGGCCGGGGTGAGGTAGTCCCCTTCGACCACGGCGGGCACGTCGACCGTGAGGCGGTTGCGCACGACGCCGAGGACGGCGGGCTCCAGGGCGCGTGCGGTGGCGATCTGCAGGTCGAGCACGCGGTCGGCGGGCAGGGCCGCGGGGTCGCCGAGTTGGTCGAAGAGGTGCAGCCCCGGGTGCTGCTCGGCGGTGGTGATCGTCTGTACGGCCTCGACGACGTCGTCGAACTCGACGACGAAGGCGCGGTGCGCTTCGGCCAGCCGGGCCGCCACCCGGCTCTTGCCGACACCGGAGGCGCCGCCGATCAGCAGGATGTCCCAGGGTGCGTGCGTCACGGGGCGAGCGTATGGGACAGCAGTCGCGCGTGGGTCTCGGCGTCCGCCGCCGCCACAAGTCCGCGGCTCCCGGGGCCGATCGGGGCGCCGTCGACCCCGGTGACCACGCATCCCGCCGCCCGGCACAGGGCGATGCCCGCGGCGAAGTGCACGCTCTGCGAGAGGTCGCCGCCGTCGGTGACGTACGCGGCGCGCCGGCCGGCCGCGACCCAGGCCAGGGCCAGCGTCGTGGACACGACCCGCGGCCGGAACCCGGCGACGAAGTCGGGGTCGGCCAGCAGGTCCACGGCCCGGAACCCGGGGGCGCTCGGGAACGGCGGATCCAGGTTGACGTCCACCAGGCGGGTGGCCGACGTGGGGGAGAGCGGGGTGTCGGCCTCCTCGTGCCGGACCCAGGCCGTGGTCCCGTCGGTGCAGAAGACCTCGCCGCTGAACGGGTCGGCCACCGCCGCGGCCCCGTCGCGCAGCGCGACGTTGACGGCGACGAGCATGTTGCCGACGGCGTAGTTCAACGTCCCGCACAGGGGGTCGACCAGCCACTGGCGGGCGGCGTCCGCGGCACCCTGCTGTCCGCCTTCCTCGCCGAGCAGCGAGTCCTCGGGCCGGGCGGCACGGATGACGTCGAGGATCGCCTTCTCCGCCGCCACGTCGGCAGCGGTGGCGAAGTCCCCCGCGCCCTTGTCGAAGCGGTCGAGCCGCCGGCCGTAGAGGGCACGCACCACGTCCGCCCCGGCACATGCCGCGGCTGTCGCGACCTCGACGTCATCGGCATACGCGTATGAGTCGCTCACGCCGCGCGCGGGGACCTTTCCCTGCGTACCGAGAAGACGACGAAGCCGGCGCCCAGGCTCAGGAACGCCGTGCCGCCCACCACGTACGGAGTCGTGTCGAAGCCGCCCGTCTCGGCCAGGTGGGCCGAGGCCGTGGTGGTGGCCCCTTGGGCCTCGTGGCGGGCGGACGTCGCGGTCGCGGACGACGCGGCGGGGCGGTCGTCCCGGGGGGTCTCGGGCGTCGCGGGGGAGGTCGCGTTCGCGGAGGGGACGAAGCACAGGGCGCCGAGAAGGGCTCCCGCGGCGGCGGTGGTCAGCAACGATCGGCGTGCGGACACGGAATCGGATCCCCCTTGTGGCGCTGGCGAATTGGCCGTGTGGGGCGATGCTAATGAAAGGTGCGGGTCGCGGGAAAGTCGCGAGGGGCGGGGGCCGTACGCTCCGTCGTATGAGTGGAGACGAGACATCACGGTTTGTACGGCTACGGGTGGAAATGGTGGTCGAGGTCGGTGACGCCGAGAAGCTGACCGGCGCCGCCCTCGGCCGCATCGCCGAGGACGCACACATGCCGGCCGAGGAGCGGGCGCACGCCGAGACCGCCGTCCAGGAGGACGTCGCCGAGGCGCTCGCCTACCTCGTGGACCCCTTCGACATGGTCAGCCAGGTGCCGGGGACCGAGCTCACCCGGGCCTCCTGGAGCAGCGAGCTGATCGACTACGACCCCGATTCGCCGGACTGGGACCCGGACGAGGATGATGACGAAGAGGACGACGAGCTGTAGGGCGTGAGCGGTGGGACGGATCCTGATTGAAGGATCCGGAATCGGGAACCCCGGGCAGCAACCGCCGCCCGGGGTTCCGTCGTCTCAGCGTGCGCGGTGATCGACGGGAGCGTTCCGGTACCGGTGATCCAGTACCGCGGACGTGGTGTTCCCCACATTTTCCGCAGATGTGGAACGGGACGAACCGGGCAGGACGTTATGCGGGGTTACGGGGACTCCCGGGACAGCGGGACATCTCGGGGGGAGTTCGGGGATTCGGCAACTATGGAGATGCGTGTGATGACGGACAGTAGGCCTCGCAGGCTCGGGCGCGGACGCAGGAGCGTCGCGGCCGTGTCCGCCCTGATGGGCGGCGTGCTCGTGCTCTCGGCGTGCAGCAGCGACGACGGCGACAAGGCCTCGGGCGGCAAGGAGTCGCAGAACCAGGTCGACGAGGCGGCGGCCAAGAAGACCTCTGCCGCCCGGATCGAGATCGCCCCGAAGAACGGCTCCGACAACGCAAGCATCAACAGCGCGGCCAAGGTCACGGTCACCGAGGGCACGCTCACGGACGTGACGATGAAGCCCGCCGACGGCGGCGCCGCCGTCCAGGGGCAGATATCGGCCGACAAGAAGAGCTGGAAGCCCAGCGGCCAGCTCGAGCGCGCCACGAAGTACAAGATCTCGGCTACCGCCAAGGACTCCGAGGGCCGCAAGGCGCACGAGAACTCGGCGTTCACGACCGTCTCGAAGGCCAACAGCTTCATCGGGAACTTCACGCCCGAGGACGGCTCCACGGTCGGCGTCGGCATGCCCGTGTCGATCAACTTCGACAAGGCGATCACCAACAAGAAGGAAGTCCAGTCCGCGGTCAAGGTGTCGTCCGACAGCGGCCAGGAGATCGTCGGCCACTGGTTCGGCGCGAACCGTCTGGACTTCCGCCCCGAGGACTACTGGAAGGGCAACTCCACCGTCACCCTGAAGCTGAACCTCGACGGAGTCGAGGGTGCCGACGGTGTCTATGGAGTGCAGCAGAAGACCGTCCAGTTCAAGATCGGGCGCAACCAGGTCTCCATCGTCGACGCCAAGACCAAGACGATGAAGGTGACGCGGGACGGCAAGGTCGTGAAGTCCATCCCGATCTCCGCCGGCTCGCCCGAGAACAAGACGTACAACGGCAAGATGGTGATCTCCGAGAAGTTCAAGGAGACCCGCATGGACGGTGCCACCGTCGGCTTCAAGGACGGCGACGGCAAGGGCGAGTACGACATCAAGGACGTGCCGCACGCCATGCGTCTGTCGAGCTCCGGCACCTTCATCCACGGCAACTACTGGGGCTCGCCCTCCATCTTCGGCGGCGCGAACACCAGCCACGGCTGCATCGGTCTGCAGGACGCCAAGGGCGCCAACGACAAGAGCACCCCGGGCTCCTGGTTCTACGAGAACTCCATCACCGGTGACGTCGTCGACGTCCGCAACACCGGCGACAAGACCATCGCCCCGGACAACGGCCTCAACGGCTGGAACATGGACTGGGCGCAGTGGAAGGCCGGCTCCGCCGTCTGACCCCTCGTCCGGCCTCCGGTCTCTGATCTCTGAGCGGCCCGCACCCCGTACCGGGTGCGGGCCGTTCTTGTGTCCGCCTCCGCTCAGACCGGGACGAAGACCGCGCTCACGGTGTACGGACGGTCCATCGTCAGCGTCACGTCCTCCTCGGTGATGTCGCGTCGCTCCCCGTCGACCACCCAGGCGGCGACGCGGTATCCGGCGGCGGGTTCCGCGGTGAGGCCGACGGTGGTCCCGGGGGCGTAGGGGCCGTGGAGGGCGGGGCGGACCGTGCCGTTCGGAGCCGCTTCGAGCGTGAGCGGGTGGCGGACGCGGGCGACTCCCGACGTGCGGTACCCCGCGACGATCGGGGCGGTCCTGCGGGCCAGGGAGGCGTTGTCGTTGTCCTCGTCGCCCAGCGGCTGACCGTCGACGGTGTTCTGCGTGTTCGAGTACTGGTTGACGGGGCCGCAGGGGGCACCGCAGCTCTGCGCGTAGGCCATCAGGGAGTGGCGGTCGCGGCGCGGGGTGATCCAGCCGGTGCCGCTCGGGGAGTTGAGCAGCCGGCGGTAGGCGCCGGGACGGTTGTGTCCGGCGAGGGTGGTGCGGTCGTGGAACAGGCCGAGGTTGTGGCCGAGTTCGTGCCCGAGGTTGTACCACTTGACCAGGGACTGGACGTCGACGGCGGAGTAGGCGAGCTCGCTGTCCATCCGGCCCCCGGTGGGCAGGGCGGCCCGGCCCGACGAGCCGACGGGCACGTCGTTGACGACGGTGACCAGGTCGACGCCCAGCCGCTCCCGGAGGCGGTGCGCGGTCGCGCCCAGGTCGGCGTCCGTGGGGTCGGAGAGCTTCTCCAGCATGAGGTCGGCCGTCTGGTCACCGTGGTAGCCGGTGTCGTACCTGCCGACGATGTCGATCCTGGCCGCCACGCCACTGTCGGCGAGGGCCTGGTTCATGTAGGACTCGGCCATCCCGAGGCGGGCCGCCATCGCCTGCTCGCCGCCCACCCGCCGCACCGCGGCCGGCGTGTGCCCGGCCAGGACGTCGATGACGGCGGGCGCCGCGGGGTCGGCCGGGGCGCGGTCATCGAGGGAGTCACGCAGGTCGCGAGCGGGTCCCTCGTCGGTGGAGGTGCCGGAGGTGGCGGAGGTCTCGGAGTTGCCGGAGGTGCTGGTGGTGCTGGTGGTGTCGTCGGGCGTGGGGCCGCGGCGCGCCCGCGGGTCCTCCTCCGTGATCCGCAGCCGCGGCCGCGCTCCCGGCTCTCCCGGCTCTCCCGGCAGGGTCGTGACGTGGTACGCCCGCGCCCCCAGGTCGATCAGGGCATCCACGACCGGCCCGGTGCTCCGGGTGGAGCGGGCGCCGGGGCGCGTCTCCGGTGGCGTCCCGTCGTCGTGCCCGCACACCCGGCTCGCCGCGATCACCGCCCGCCGGTCCGGTTCCCCCTTGACGTGACCGGTCCATGTGACGGTGTCCCCGTCCACTTCGCGGCCTTCCTGGACGACGGTGATCCGCATGCCCGGGAAGAGGCCGAGAGCGTGCTCGGCGGGGCGGCCGAAGCCGCCGGAGGTACACAGCCACTGGTGGTCGGCGAGGTCGAGGCCGACGGTGCGTTCCCTCAGTACGTCCGTCGCGTCCGTCTCGCTTCGCAGGACGTCCGTCCCGTTCGCGGCGGGGCGCTGGCCCGGCGGGTGCGGGTCGGCCGACGCGGCCGTGGTCAGGGACAGGGCGGCGGAGAGGCAGGCCAGCCGGATCGCGCCGCGCGGGCGCAAAGGTCGCGTCGAGATCGTCGGGCTCATGGCGTTTGTCGTTCCACCGCGGGGGTGCGCGGCAACCGCGGACATGAGCACATCACCCGAGCGCGCGCCATCGGCACTCAATTGGCTTGATCCGGCCAATTGCCGTTAAGGCACACCAATTTCGGACAGCATCAACTCCGCACTCCAGCCTCACTATTGAGCAGGTGTTCGCCCCTCGGCATACTTCGACCTCCAGGGGCCGCAGCCCCTTAACCTCCAGGGGGAGACTTGCACAGACAAGTGAAAAGAGCGTGCGGAGCCAGTGTCGCCGCGGCGGTCGCCGTGGCTCTCGCGGCGGGCATGACCAGCCCCGCGGCCGCGACGCCGGCAGCCGCGGGACAGTCGGCCGGGGCGGAGGGCACCCTCGGCAACGCCGTGGGCAAGGACCGCGTCACGCTGATCACCGGTGACCGCGCCGTCCTCGACGCCGAGGGCCGCGTCGTCGGACTCGAGCGCGCCAAGGGCCGCGAGCACATACCCGTACAGGTGCGGCGCAGCGGCGGACACACGCTGCTGATACCCGCCGACGCGCAGCGTCTGATAGCCGACGGCACCATCGACCAGCGGCTGTTCGACGTCACGGAGCTGAACAAGAAGCGCAACCGCGCGGCGCAGAAGAAGGCCCTCAAGGTCATCGTCGGCTACAAGGGAGCCGCCACCGCCGCCAAGGCCGAGGTCCGCGACGCCGGTGACACCACCGTCCGCAGGACCCTGAAGGCGCTGAACGCGGACGCGCTCAGCACGCCGAAGCAGGACGCGGGCGACCTGTGGGCCGCGCTCACCAGCGGCAAGGACGGCGCGCGCACCGCGGCGTCCGGCGTCGAGCACGTCTGGCTCGACGGCATCCGCAAGGCGACGCTCGACAAGAGCGTCAAGCAGATCGGCGCCGACAAGGCCTGGGCCGCCGGGTACGACGGCAAGGGCGTCAAGATCGCCGTGCTCGACACGGGCGTCGACGCCACGCACCCGGACCTCAAGGACCAGGTGGTGGCCGAGAAGAACTTCACGGAGTCGGCGGACGCCAAGGACCGCTACGGCCACGGCACGCACGTCGCGTCCACCGCGGCCGGCACGGGCGCCAAGTCCGGCGGGAAGTTCAAGGGCGTCGCTCCCGGGGCGAAGCTGCTCAACGGCAAGGTCCTCGGCGACGACGGCTACGGCGAGGACTCCGGCATCATCGCCGCCATGGACTGGGCGGTGGCCGAGGGCGCCGACGTCGTCAACCTCAGCCTCGGCGGCCCCGACGCCCCCGGCGTCGACCCGCTCGAAGCGCAGGTCGACAAGCTCTCCGCGGAGAAGGGCATCCTCTTCGCGATCTCGGCGGGCAACGACGGCACCGTCGGCTCGGTCGGTTCGCCGGGCAGCGCGGACGCCGCGCTGACCGTGGGCGCCGTCGACGACAACGACAAGCTGGCGGACTTCTCCAGCCAGGGCCCGCGGGTCGGCGACGGTGCGATCAAGCCCGACGTGACCGCGCCCGGCGTGGACATCACGGCCGCCGCCGCGCCCGGCTCCGTCATCGAGAAGGAGGTCGGCCAGAACCCCGAGGGCTATCTGACGATCTCCGGTACGTCGATGGCCGCCCCGCACGTCGCGGGCGCCGCCGCCCTGCTCAAGCAGCAGCACCCGGACTGGAAGCAGCCCGAGCTGAAGGGCGCGCTCACCGGTTCCACCAAGGGCGGCAAGTACACGCCGTTCCAGCAGGGTTCGGGCCGGATCGCCGTGGACAAGGCGATCAAGCAGACGGTGATCGCCGACCCGGTGTCGGTGAGCTTCGGCACGCAGCAGTGGCCGCACACCGACGACAAGCCGGTCACCAAGAAGGTGACGTACAAGAACCTCGGCAAGGACGACGTCACCCTGGACCTCACGGTGACCGCCACCGACCCGAAGGGCCGCCCGGCCCCGGCCGGGTTCTTCACCCTGGGCGCGAAGAAGGTCACCGTCCCCGCGGGCGGCACCGCGTCCGTCGACCTGACCGCCGACTCCAAGCTCGGCGGCACCGTGGACGGCGCCTACTCCGCGTACGTCGTGGCGAACGGCGGCGGCCAGTCGGTCCGCACCGCCGCCGCGGTCGACCGCGAGGTGGAGTCGTACACCCTCACGCTGAAGCACCTCGGGCGTGACGGACAGCCGACCAAGCAGTACTCCGCCTCCCTCCAGGGCATCCTCGGCCTGGCCGTCGGCACGGACCTGTCGCCGTACGACGCGTCCGGCACCGTCAAGGTGCGGGTCCCCAAGGGCAGCTACATCCTCGACTCGAACGTCGCGGTCGACCTGGAGGACCTCGGCAAGGGCGTCGACTGGCTCGCCCAGCCGAAGCTCGACATCACCAAGAACACCACGGTGACGGTCGACGCGCGGACCGCCAAGCCGGTCGACGTCACCGTGCCCGCGACCGACGCCAAGGGTGTGCTGGCCGCGCCCGACTACATGGTCGAGACCGATGACCTGTCCAGCAGCTTCGGCTGGCTGCTCGACGAGTACAAGAACTTCCGTACCGGCGCCGTCGGTGCAGCCCCGACCGGCGTCAAGCTCAGCCAGCAGTGGGCGGCCGTCTGGACCAAGGGCGACAACACGGAGTACAACACCATCGCCGGCGGCGCGGTGAAGCAGCTCGCCACCGGTTACACCAAGCACTACAAGACGAGTGAACTGGCCACGGTCAAGGCCGGTCTCGGTGCCTCCACGAGCGGCAAGACGGGTTCGCTCCGCGCGTTCGGCGAGCTGCCCGACACCAGCGGCGGCTGGTCCATCGCCGTCCCGACGAAGCTGCGCACCAACCGCACGGTGTACGTGTCCACCGGCGACAAGGTGAAGTGGGGCCTGGAGTTCGAGCAGAACGGCCCGAACGACGCGGAGGGCTGGCCGACGGTCGAGGCCGTCTACAGCCTGGGCGCCCCGCAGACCTTCAAGGCGGGCGGCAGCTACGAGAAGATCTTCAACACGGCCGTGTTCGGGCCGCGCATCGGCGGTGACTTCGGCGTCCACCGGGACGGCAACGAGATCACGGGTTACCTCCCGCTGTTCGCCGACGGCAAGACCCACGTGGGGTCGTCGCTCTACACGTCGGTGAAGACGACGCTGTCCCGCAACGGCACCCAGGTCGGCGAGAACACCGACCCGCTGACCGGCGAGAAGCCGTTCAAGGTGCCGTCGGCCGACGCCGAGTACAAGCTCTCGACGTCGGTGAAGCGCAGCGTCAAGGTGGCCGCGGCCTCCACGCGCATCGACGCGAGCTTCACGTTCCGCTCCAAGAAGGTGGAGAGCGCGAAGCTCCCCGTCTCCACGGCGCGGTTCAGCCCGGCGGTCGACCTGAGCAGCAGGGCGGAGGCCGGCAAGAAGCAGTACGTGCCGGTCAAGGTCCTGGGTGCGGCGGCCGGCGCCAACCTCAAGTCCCTGTCCGCGTACGTCTCGTACGACTACGGGCAGACGTGGGAGAAGGCCAAGGTCACCAACGGCAAGATCCACGTGAAGAACCCGGCGAAGGACAAGGGCATCTCGTTCCACGCCAAGATCACGGACAAGAAGGGCAACAAGTCGACGCTGTCGATCTACAACGCCTACTACGGCAAGTAGACGCGCACGACGACTGGTAGGGGTGCCGGGCCGCTAGGCCCCCGCCTCTGACGGCGCGGCGCCGAAGGGACTGTCGATCACGTATCGCCAGAACCCGTCGGCGCCGCGTCGTGCCACGTCCGTGGCGGTCGCACCGACCCCGCCGCCCTCGTCGCCCTCGATCTCCCAGTCGACGACGAGCAGCGCGACATCCCCGGAGACGTGCACGTGCCGGGGCCGCACGGAGATCGGCAGGCCGAGGGCGAGGAAGGGCGCGTTCGCGGCGGCGATCCCGGCGCTGCCGTGCACGGCGACGCCCGACTCGGGCACGAAGACGGCCCCCTCCTCGTACATCTCGCGCACGGCCTCCGGATCGCCGCTGTTGAACCGCGCGGCGAACGCGGCGGGGACGTCCTCGGGGCGGGTGGGCAGGGTGGATACCGTCGTGGAAGTCATGGCTGCACCGTAGGAGGCCCTCTCGTGACTCACCGAACGGTAAGCGGCGCGCGCCCCGGCCTGCCCGACGACGCCCGCGCCGAGGTCACCATCCCGAGCCCCGACTGCCCCGTGGAGATCACGCTCGCCGCCCTGCGCGGCCGCTGGACCACGCTCGTGGTCCGTGAACTGCTGCGCCGCGAGACCCACACGTACGGCGAACTGGCCGCCGCGCTCCCGCAGCTGTCCGACAAGGTCCTGACGGACCGCCTGGCCCAACTGACCACCGCGGGCGCGGCCCACCGGACCCGCACCCCGGGCTGGCCCTCCACGGTCACCTACGCGCTCACGCCCCACGGCCGGGAGCTGGCGACGGTCCTGCAGTCGCTGTGGGACTGGGGTGTGGCGGCGCCTACTGTGACCCCATGACGGAGATCACGGAGCGCGAGGGCGGCACCGGTGGGCGCCGGGAGCCGCTGCCCACGGCCGAGTTCGCCTTTCCCGGTCCGCTGCGCGACCGGCTCGTGGCGGCCGTCCTCGACGGGTCCAAGACCTCGACGACGGGACTGCTCGCCGACTACGAACGGGACGGCGACCCGCTGCCCGTCGTCGGGGAGCGCGCGGCCGTCGTCGACTCCGACGACCGGCCCGTCGCCGTCATCGAGATCACGGACGTCCGCGTCGTGCCGCTCGGCGACGTGGACCTCGCCCACGCCGTGGACGAGGGCGAGGGGTACGGGACGGTGGCCCAATGGCGGGCGGGGCACGAGGAGTTCTGGCACAGCGCCGACATGCGGGCCGCGCTCGGCGACCCCGGCTTCACCGTGGACGACGCGACGCCGCTCGTCCTGGAGCGCTTCCGCCTCGTCGCCGACCTGCGAGGACAGTGACCGGCCATGCCCTTCGCCCGGGCGGCCGACGGGACCGCCATCCACTACCGACTGCACGGCTCCGGCGAGCCGCTGGTGCTGATCGCCGGGCAGTCCAACAACCACCACTGGTGGGATCCGGTGCGCGACGACTTCGCCGCCCGCTTCACCACCGTCGTACTCGACCACCGCGGCACCGGCGAGAGCGACCGCCCGGACACCGACACGTACAGCACCCCGAACCTCGCCCGTGACGTGCTCGCCGTCCTCGACCACGCGGGCATCGACCGCGCCCACGTCTACGGCACGTCCATGGGCGGGCGCATCGCCCAGTGGGTCGCGGCCGATCACCCCGCCCGCGTCGGCCGCCTCGTCCTCGGCTGCACCTCGCCCGGTGGCCGGCACGGCGTCGAGCGCGGCCCGGAGGTCCGCTCGGCCCTGACCGGGGCCGACCCGGACGCCGTGCGCCGCGCTCTGCTGGAGCTGATGTACACCCCGGCCTGGCTCGCCGAGCAGGAACGCGTCCACCCCGGGCGGACGTTCCACACGCTGGGCGACGCCACCATGCCCGCGTACGCCCGCCGCCGCCATCTGCGGGCCAGTGCCCGGCACGACGCCTGGGACGCGCTGCCGCGGATCGGGGCGCCGACGCTCGTGGTCCACGGCACGGACGACACGTTCAACCCCGCGGCCAACGCGCCGCTGCTCGCCGCCCGCATCCCGGACGCCAGGACGCTGCTGGTGCCCGGTGCCCGGCACGCGTACTTCGAGGAGTTCGCGGACGTGGCGACCGGGCCGGTGCTCGCGTTTCTGGCTCAGGACCCGCTGCCGTAGGGCCTGGTGATGATCTCCAGGTTGTGGCCGTCCGGGTCCTCCCAGTAGACGCCGCGGCCGCCGTCGTTCGTGTTGATCTCGTTGACGCGCTCGTGGTACGGGTCGGCCCAGTAGGTGAGCCCGCGTTCCTTGATGCGTCCGAAGATGGTGTCGAACTCGTCCTCCGAGACCAGGAAGGCGTAGTGCTGCGGCACGAACGGGCCGCCGTCGCCCTCGTAGAAGTCGAGGGTCACGCCGTTGGGGATCTCCACCGGGATGAAGGGCCCGTACTGGGGGCCCACCTCCAGGCCGAGGATGTCCGCGAGGAACTGGGCGGACGCCTTCTTGTCCCGCGCCGTGACGATGGTGTGGTTGAGCTCGATCGACATCGTGCGACCTCCCGGTCTGCCGGTCCTGCCGTTCTCCGGTCCGGGAACCACGGTAGGACCGGCGGACCCGGCGGCACATCGGTCGCCGGGCCCACCGGGGTGCGCCCTGAGGTCTAGGGCGCGCGGCCGAGTCAGATCGTCGCGGTGTCGATCACGAAGCGGTAGCGGACGTCGCTGGCGAGGACCCGCTCGTACGCCTCGTTGATCTGGTCGGCGCGGATCAGCTCGATCTCGGAGCCCAGCCCGTGCTCCGCGCAGAAGTCCAGCATCTCCTGCGTCTCCTGAATGCCGCCGATCATGGAGCCCGCGAGGGTCTTGCCGCCGCCGATCACCGAGAACAGGTTGAGGGAGACCGGCTCCTCCGGGGCGCCGACGTTGACGAAGGCACCCTCCGAGCGCAGCAGGCCCAGGTACCTGTCCAGCGGCAGCGGCGCGGAGACCGTCGAGAGGATCAGGTCGAAGGAGCCCGCGAGCTGCTCGAAGGTGGCGTCGTCGCTGGTCGCGTAGTAGTGGTCGGCGCCCAGCTTCAGGCCGTCGTCCTTCTTCCGCAGGGACTGTGAGAGGACGGTGACCTCGGCGCCCATGGCGTGCGCGATCTTGACGGCCATGTGGCCGAGACCGCCGAGGCCCACGATGGCGATCTTCTTGCCGGGGCCCGCCTGCCAGCGGTGCAGCGGGGAGTACGTGGTGATGCCGGCGCACAGCAGCGGCGCGGCCACGTCGAGGGAGAGCCCGTCGGGGATGCGGACGGTGAACGCCTCGTCCACGACGATGTGCGTGGAGTAGCCGCCGTAGGTCGGCTCGCCGTCCTTGCCGAGCCCGTTGTACGTCGGAACGTTGCCCTGTACGCAGTACTGCTCCAGGCCGGCCTTGCAGTTCTCGCACTCGCGGCAGGAGTCGACCATGCAGCCGACGCCGACGCGGTCGCCCACGGAGAACTTGGTGACACCGGGGCCGACCTCGGTGACGACGCCGGCGATCTCGTGGCCGGGCACCATCGGGTAGATGCCCTCGCCCCAGCCGTCCCGGGCCTGGTGGATGTCCGAGTGGCAGATCCCGGCGTACTTGATGTCGATCAGGACGTCGGTCTCGCCGACGGCGCGGCGCGGCACGGTGGTCCGCTCCAGGGGCGCCTCGGGGGCGGGAGCGGCGTAGGCGGAAACGGTGGTGATCTGCTCAGTCATGCCTTCGACACTGCCACTGACCTGGGACGTCACCCAGACACCCGTTCTGCCTACGACCACTGTGCCTACCACTGGCGGGGTCAGGCTCAGGGGCGTACGACCCGGCACCCGAGCCTGGATACTGGAAGCATGGACGACGAGATCCCCGAGGCGCGGCCGCTGGACAGCAGGGCCGAGCTCAGCGAGTTCCTGCGCACCCGCAGGGCGCGGCTGCAGCCCGAGGACGTCGGCCTGCCGAACTTCGGACGGCACCGCAGGGTGCCCGGCCTGCGCCGCGAGGAGCTCGCACAGCTCGCCGGGGTCTCCGTCGCGTACTACACCCGCCTGGAGCAGGGCAACGGCCGCAACGTCTCCGGCGAGGTCCTCGACGCGATCGGGCGCGCCCTGCGGCTGACCGACGCCGAGCAGGCCCACCTGACGCGCCTCGCGAAGCCCAAGACGCTCAAGAAGAAGAAGGCCGCGCGCCCGCAGCCCATGCGGCCCGCGCTCCAGCAGCTATTGGACTCCATCCACGACGTGCCCGCGTACGTGGTCGGCCGCCGCTCCGACATCCTCGGCTGGAACGCGCTCGCGGCGGCGCTCTTCGGCGACTGGGGCGACCTCGCGCCCGCCGAGCGGAACTGGGCGCGCATCTGCTTCCTCGACCCGCGCTCGCGCGAGCTCTTCGTGGACTGGGACAAGAAGGCGTCGGACATCGTCGGCTACCTCCGCATGGACGCGGGCTGCTACCCGAACGACCCGGAGCTGTCCTCGCTCGTCGGCGAACTCTCCGTGAAGAGCGAGGAGTTCAGAAGCCTGTGGGCCACGCACGACGTCCGCGAGAAGGGCCACGGCGTCAAGCGCATGCGCCATCCGCTGGTGGGTGAGCTGACGCTCTCCTTCGAGACGCTGCGCCTGCCGGACGACTGCGACCAGTCGCTGCTGATGTACCACGCGGAGCCGGACTCGGCGTCCGCGCAGGGGCTGCGGCTGCTCGCCAGCTGGGGGCGGGACGCGTCGTCGGTGGGCTCGGTGCGGAGTCCGGGCAGCCAGTGATTTCGCGGGCGGCGGAACCCCGCACGCTGCGCCCGCGGCCGTATCGCTCCTAGGCTGAGGAAGTGAGCAGCCAAGAGCCCCAGAAGGCGAACGAAGCCCGCGTCATCCACCTGCGCCCGCTCAAGGCGGCGCCGAACTCCGCACAGCCGGGGCGGTCCGATGCCAAGGAGCCCCTCTGGCGCGACGTCGTCGGAGACGTCCTGCGCACCGAGCGCCTCGCGCAGGAGCGCACGCTCAAGGATGTGTCCGACGCCGCCCGGATCTCCATGCCCTACCTCTCCGAGGTGGAGCGCGGCCGCAAGGAGGCCTCGTCCGAGGTCCTCGCGGCCGCCGCCCACGCACTCGGCCTCGGCCTGTCCGATGTTCTCTCACTGGCCCAGTCGCGCCTGGCCGGCCTTCCCCGCGTGAGGCCGGCCAGGGCGTCCTACCAGGGCGAAGTGCGCCTGGCAGCCTGATGGCCGGACCCCGCCCGCCGCCGCTCAGGCGGCGGCGGGCAGGGTCCGCCTGCTGAGCACCTGGTCGGCGAGGCCGTAGGCGACCGCGTCCTGGGCGGTGAAGACCTTGTCGCGGTCCATGTCGGCGCGGAGCGTGGCGACGTCGTGGTGCGTGTGGTGGGCGAGGACCTCCTCGACCTGCGAGCGGATCCGGAGCATCTCCTTCGCCTCCAGGGTGAGGTCGGACACCGTGCCCTGCCGGCCGCGGCTCGCGGGCTGGCCGAGCAGCACGCGCGCGTGGTCGAGCACGAAGCGCCGTCCCGGGTCGCCGCCCGCGAGCAGCACGGCCGCCGTCGACGCGGCCTGGCCGACGCAGAACGTCGAGATCGGCGCGGAGATGAAGCTCATGGTGTCGTAGATCGCCATGAGCGAAGTGAAGGAACCGCCGGGCGAGTTGATGTAGATGGCGACCTCGCGCTCCGGCGCGGAGGACTCCAGGTGCAGCAGCTGCGCGATGACGACGTTGGCGACGCCGTCGTCGATCTCCGTCCCGAGGAAGATGATCCGCTCGGAGAGCAACCGGCTGTAGACGTCGTACGCCCGCTCGCCGCCCTGCGGAGTGCGCTCGACGACGGTCGGAATGGTGTACTGGCTCATTGCTTCGTCCCCCTCCTCAGATGCCCAGGCCGATACGGCGCTTCGACCCCGCGGGCCGCACGTCCTCCAGCGACTCGACCACGTGGTCGACCATCCCGTACTCCTTGGCCTGCTCCGCCGTGAACCAGCGGTCCCGGTCGCCGTCCCGCGAGATCGTCTCCTCGCTCTGCCCGGTGTGCGCGGCGGTGAGCCGCTCGATGGTGCGCTTCGTGAACTCCAGGTTCTCCGCCTGGATGGCGATGTCGGCGGTGGTGCCGCCGATGCCCGCGGACGGCTGGTGCATCATGATCCGCGCGTTGGGCAGCGCGAACCGCTTGCCCGCGGTGCCGACGCTGAGCAGGAACTGCCCCATGCTGGCGGCGAATCCCATGGCGAGCGTGGCCACGTCGTTCGGGATGAGCCGCATGGTGTCGTAGATGGCGAGCCCGGCGGTGACGGATCCGCCCGGACTGTTGATGTAGAGGGAGATGTCGGTCTTCGGGTCCTCCGCCGACAGCAACAGCATCTGCGCGCACACGCGGTTGGCGGAGACCTCGTCGACCTGCGTCCCGAGGAACACGATCCGCTGGTTGAGCAGTTGGGCGGCGAGATGGTCGTCGAACCGCGACGGAGCGGTCTCCCCGTCCTCACCCCGCGGCCGCGCCGAGTCCCAGCCACTGTCCCGTACAGACATCACGCCTCCCAGAAGTTCGGCGGCCCCGAGGCCGCGCCCTGACTTCACTGTTGACCGGCGGGGGCCCACCTGTCAGAAATCTCGGCCGGCAGCAGATTCGCTGAGGGCAGAGGGGCCCGGGGCGGGGCCGGGCGCCGTTAGGGTCGTGTCCTCGTGGAGTGGATATCGCCGGTAAGTACGTTGCTGGGCGCGGTGATCGGCGTCGGCGCGACGCTGCTCGCCGACCGGGCCCGTTGGCGGCGCGAGAGCGCGGATCGTGAGACGGCGACGCGGAGGCAGTTGTACGCGGAGTACACGGCGGCGCTGTCGCGTGTCCGCACGGCGCTGCACGAGTGCGCGCAGGGGGCGGTTGGTGCGGCCCCTGGCAGCGAGGAGCACGCGCGTGAGGTCCGGGAGCGTTTTCTGGTGCCGGGCGCCTACGAAATCCGGCACCAGCTGGCGATCATCGCCCCGCGCGATGTCGTGGCTGCCGCCAGGTCGGCCTTCATCGCTCTGCGGACGACGCGGGACCGCGTCCTCGACGGAGTGACGGCCGACAGTGAGAGCTACGCCGAGCTGGAGGCGGGGAACGACGCGGCGATCGCCGAGCTGCGGCGCGTGATGCGGCGGGACCTCGGGGTCGGCGACTGAACCCAGGGGCGCCTACCAGGCGTACACGTACCGGTTGGCGGGGCGGTCGAACGTGGCGTCCACCCCGTGGGAAGGCAGGTCGAACTCCTCTTCGAGCCACTGGATCACCGCCGCCGCGAGCCCCTCCGGCTGGTAGTCCGTCTCCGGGAACCAGACATGGTGGACGGTGACCGTGGTGTGCAGAGGAGCATGCCGGGCCGCCACCGCGGGGGCGGCCAGCGTCACCCCGTGGCGCAGCCACGCCGCCTCCTCCGGAGCGAGCCGCCGGCCCGTGCGGTCGGTGGGCGGGTGGGCGAGGACGGGGGAGACGTCCAGCCACACCTGCGCACCGACGCACTCCGCGTGCGCGTGCGCGGGCGGCGCCGCCGTCAGCGAGGCCTCCGCCGTGAGGTCCACGGCGATGCCCCAGGCGGTCTTCAGCAGGCGGTACTTGACCGTCCGCCCGGGGCGGTCCGGGCGGGGGCGCAGGGAGCCGGTCAGTTCTGGCTCGGCGCCGGCGCGATGCCCGTCGGGCACGCCCGCCCCCAGTTCGTCTCCGACGGCGCGTCCAGGACCGCGCCCGTACCGCCGATGCCGCAGTACCCGTCGGGGTTCTTGTCCAGGTACTGCTGGTGGTACGGCTCGGCGGGCCAGAACGGGCGGGTGGCGGCCGGGAGGACCGTCGTCGTGATCGTGCCGTAGCCGGCGGCCGTCAGGACCTTCTGGTACGCCTCCAGGGACGCGGTCGCCGCCTCCTCCTGGACGGGGGAGTGCGTGTAGATCGCCGAGCGGTACTGCGTGCCGACGTCGTTGCCCTGGCGGAAGCCCTGCGTGGGGTTGTGGGACTCCCAGAACAGCTTCAGGAGCGTGGCGTACGAGACCTTGGACGGGTCGAAGACGACGCGGACCGCCTCCGTGTGGCCGGTGAGGCCGGAGCACACCTCTTCGTAGGAGGGGTTTTCCGTGTAGCCGCCCTGGTAGCCGACGTACGTCGTCCAGACGCCCTCGGTCTGCCAGAACTTGCGCTCCGCGCCCCAGAAGCAGCCGAGCGCGAAGTCCGCGGTCTCCAGGCCGTCGGGGTAGGGGCCGAGCAGCGGGTTGCCGAGCACTGTGTGGCGGGAGGGGACCTCGAATTCCGGGGTGGCCCGGCCCTTGAGGGCCTGCTCGGCGGTGGGGAGCTCGGGCGTGCGTCCGAAGATCATGCGGGTCTCCTCGTGGGTGACAGGGGTCTACCCGGTGAACGTACGGACGGGGCGCCGCATTCCGTCCGGCACCGGCCCCCGCGCACCGGCCGGTGGTGTCAGTGCCGTCAGTGCCGTCAGTGCCGTCAGCGCCGTCAGCGCCGTCAGTGCGGCAGCGTCGCCGGACTCCCGCCGTTCGCCTCGTACCCCGCGACGGCCAGGGCGCGGTACACCGCGTAGTCCGACGCGGGGTCCTCGGACAGGGTCCAGGGCAGCGCGCCGATGTGGCCGTCCACGTGCACCAGCTGGTTCATGGCCTCCGCCCAGCGCTCGGAGCGGACCAGGAAGAACACCAGGAGGTGGCGGACGTGCGCCAGCATGGGGTCGTCCGCGCGCGCGGAGTGCACCGCGAACATCGCGCCCTCGACGGCCTTGGTGACGACCTCGCTCTCGTAGAACCCGCGGACGAGGTTGACCTCGGGCAGGTGCTCGTACACCGCGAAGAGGGGGAGCGCCGCGAGCAGGGAGCCGCGGGGCGCGCGGGCGGCCGCGGCCTCCGCGAAGTCGTGGGCGAGGTCACGGGAGCCGTGCCACTTCTCGCACCAGTAGTGCAGCGCCGCCAGATGCGCGCCCATGTGGGCGGGCGCGCGGTCCAGGATCTTCAGCCACAGCTGGTCGAACTCCTCACGGGGATACGCCAGTCCGCGCGCGATGGAGAGCTCGATGATGTACGGCACGGGGTCGCCGGGGGAGAGCAGCGCCGCCTGCGCGCACGCCTCCTTCGCCTCCTCCAGAATGATCCGGAACTCGTCCGTCCCCTGCACCGCGGTGCGCCACGCCTGCTGGACGAGGAACTCCGCGTGCACCGCGGCACCGCCCGCGTCCTTGGGCGCCTCCGCGCGCCACACCCGCAGCCACTGCCCGCCCGGGCTGTCGCTGACGCCGCCCGGCCGCCGCTGCAGCTCCAGCGAGGCCGCGCCCGCGAAGGCCTGCACGCGCTGCCAGCGCCGCTCGCCGTGCGTCTCCGTGCCGGCGAGGAGCTGCGAGGCGGCCTTCCACTCCTGCGTGCGCTGCACGAGGTCGAGCACTTCGAGGAGATCGGCGTCCGGCCCCGGCATGCGGATGTCCAGCTCCTCCTGGCGCAGGAAGCCGTAGTCCGCCGGGTCCGCGGCGTCCGGCGAGCCGGGGGCCACCTGCCGGATTCCGCCGCGCCTGCGCAGCAGCACGGGCCCCAGGACCGCACCGATCATGACCACCGCGAACAGGAACCAGAGAATCTCCATGACACAAGCGAACCAGACGGGTCGGACAATTGGCCAACCTGCCGGGACGTACCCGGACCGACCCGGCAGAAGGGCTCCCGCGCGCACTACGCTCAGGCCGCATGAGTGACTCGCACAGCACGCAGAGCTTCGAGACCGTGGCCATCCACGCGGGCAACACCGCCGACCCCCTCACCGGCGCCGTGGTCCCGCCCATCTACCAGGTGTCGACCTACAAGCAGGACGGCGTCGGGGGCCTGCGCGGCGGCTATGAGTACAGCCGCAGCGCCAACCCCACGAGGACCGCCCTGGAGGAGAACCTGGCCGCGCTGGAGGGCGGCAGCCGGGGACTCGCCTTCGCGTCCGGCCTCGCCGCCGAGGACTGCCTTCTCCGTACGCTGCTCAGCCCGGGTGACCACGTCGTCATCCCCAACGACGCGTACGGCGGCACCTTCCGCCTGTTCGCCAAGGTCGTCTCGCGGTGGGGCGTGGAGTGGTCGGTGGCCGACACCTCCGACCCCGAGGCCGTACGGGCGGCGCTGACCGACCGTACGAAGGTGATCTGGGTGGAGACCCCCTCCAACCCGCTGCTCGGCATCACCGACATCGCGGCGGTCGCGCAGATCGCCCGCGAGGCCGGTGTGCGCCTCGTCGTCGACAACACCTTCGCGAGCCCCTACCTCCAGCAGCCGCTGGCGCTCGGCGCGGACGTCGTCGTGCACTCCATGACGAAGTACATGGGTGGCCACTCGGACGTCGTCGGCGGCGCGCTCGTCGTCAGTGACGCGGCGCTCGGCGAGGAGCTGGCGTACCACCAGAACGCGATGGGGGCCGTCGCGGGCCCCTTCGACGCCTGGCTGGTGCTGCGCGGCATCAAGACCCTCGCGGTCCGCATGGACCGGCACAGCGAGAACGCCACCAAGGTCACCGAGATGCTGACCCGGCACGCGCGCGTGAGCAGCGTTCTCTACCCGGGCCTTCCGGAGCACCCCGGTCACGAGATCGCCGCCAAGCAGATGCGGTCCTTCGGCGGCATGGTGTCGTTCCGTGTCGAGGGCGGCGAGGAGGCGGCCGTCGAGGTCTGCAACCGCGCCAAGCTGTTCACGCTGGGCGAGTCCCTGGGCGGCGTCGAGTCGCTGATCGAGCACCCGGGCCGCATGACGCACGCCTCGGTGGTCGGCTCGGCCCTGGAGGTCCCCGCTGACCTGGTGCGCCTCTCCGTGGGCATCGAGTCGGCGGACGACCTCATCGCCGACCTCCAGCAGGCGCTCGGCCAGTAAGCACCCGCAGGTCAGCCCCAGCGCGTCAGGGGTGGAGTCGTGTCCGACGGCGGCTCCACCCACGGCCGGGCCAGCGACGCCCACACGACGAACGCCACCGCGGCGGCGAACAGCAGGGTCCAGAACAGCCGCCGTGCCGCCCTGCGGCGCCGCAGGGCCCGGCCGCCCCGCCGCACCGCGTCGTCGTGGAGTTCGGGCGGCACGGCGGGCGCCGTGCCCTCCAGGAGGCGCCGGATCGCCTGTTCCTTGCGCTCGTACTGACTCATGAGGGCACCGCCCCGATCTGAGCCCCGGCCGGCGCGGGACCGCGCGGCGGGTGCAGGACCGTCGCCATCGCGCGGGCGCAGATCGACGCGACCCGGTCGGCGGGCAGGCCGAGGAGCGCCGCGGTCTGTTCCTCGGCGACGCCCTCGTACATCCGCAGGACGAGAATCAGCCGCTCCTGGGGGCTGAGCCGGGCCAGGACCCCGCCGTGGCCGCGGTGGCGCCGCCAGGCGGCACGGCCGAAACGCAGGGCGACCTGCTGGCGTGTGCGGTCGTACGGATCCTCGCCGCGCAGCCGGTCCCACGACGCGTACGTGTGCGCGAGGGCGGCGGTCAGCAGGGCACGCGCGCGTGGGTTGTCGTCCGGAGGCTCGGCGGTGAGGAGCGTCGCGGCATGCAGGAGCCGCCCTGCCGCGCCCGCGACGAACGCCTCGAACTCCCGGGCACGGCGGGCGTTCCGCAACGCCTGCCGCTCTCGCACCGCGCCTCCCGGCCGGAGGCCACGAGCACGGGGCCTCCGGTCTCATATGAGGCCAGACGCGGGTCCGGGGTCAAGACTCCGGAGTGGCCGGAACTTCCCCTCCGGGAGCCGGCTGTGACGACTGCCGTGCCGAGAGGGCGGAATTGAAGCGTGTGAGGAGCGCGCAGAAGCTCTCGCGCTCCTGCGGTTCCCAGTCCTGCGTCAGCTCGGCCATCAGCTCGCGCCGCGAGGAACGCACCTCGTCGAGCCTGGCCTGGCCGCGCGGGGAGAGCTGCAGCACCACGGCACGGCCGTCCTCCGGGTGCGAGGTGCGCTTGACGAGCCCGGTGTCGACCAGCGGGGCGACCTGCCGGGTGACGGTCGAGGAGTCGATGCCCATGCTCGCCGCGAGCGCCTTGACGCCCATCGGGCCTTCTTTGTCGAGGCGGTTGAGCAGCAGATAGGCGGCTCGGTCCATGGAGTTGCGGACCTGTCCTACGCCGCCGAGGCGCGTCTGCTCCGCACGGCGGGCGAAGACCGCCACCTGGTGCTGCAGGCTGTCCAGGAGGGCGGGATCGCTGGCGGTCGTCATGTCCGGAGTTGTGGGCATGGCCGGGGGCTCACTTCATGCGAGGGCAGTGGGTTGGGGGACAGGGTACGCGGCCGCGGCGCGTACCGTACCTGCGCTGCGCAAACCCACGCTCAGAACGGTCTCGTCCCTTGGTCGCCGCAGGAGGACCCGGACGCCGGCTGCAAGACTTGCCGTCATGAGCTACCGCACGCCCCACTCCTTGCCGACGGTCACCCTCGACGACGTGCGCGGCGCGCAGAAGATGCTCTCCGGAGTGGCCCGCATGACGGCCATGGAGGGCAGCAGACACCTGTCGCAGCTGGTCGGGGCGCCGGTGCACCTCAAGTGCGAGAACCTCCAGCGGACCGGTTCCTTCAAGCTGCGCGGCGCGTACGTGCGGATCGCGGGCCTGCTCCCCGAGGAGCGCGCCGCCGGTGTCGTCGCCGCCAGCGCGGGCAACCACGCGCAGGGCGTGGCGCTGGCCTCCTCGCTCCTCGGCGTGCGCTCCACGGTCTTCATGCCGGCCGGTGCGCCGCTGCCCAAGGTCGCGGCGACGCGGGACTACGGAGCGGAGGTGCGGCTGCACGGCCAGGTGGTCGACGAGACGCTGGCCGCCGCGCAGGAGTACGCCCACGAGACGGGCGCCGTCTTCATCCACCCCTTCGACCACGCGGACATCATCGCGGGGCAGGGCACGGTCGGCCTCGAGGTCCTGGAGCAGTGCCCGGAGGTGCGCACCCTCGTCGTGGGCATCGGGGGCGGCGGCCTCGCGGCGGGCATCGCGGTGGCGGTCAAGGCGCTGCGCCCGGACGTGAAGGTGGTGGGCGTGCAGGCGGCGGGGGCCGCGGCCTATCCGCCCTCGCTGGCCGCGGGGCACCCGGTGTCGATCGGCACCCCCACGACGATGGCGGACGGCATCAAGGTCGGCCGCCCGGGCGACGTACCGTTCCAGCTGGTCGAGGAGCTGGTCGACGAGGTCGTCACGGTCTCCGAGGACGAGCTCTCCAGCGCCCTGCTGCTGTGCCTGGAGAGGGCCAAGATGGTCGTGGAGCCGGCCGGTGCGAGTCCGGTCGCGGCCCTCCTGAGCGACCCTAAGGCGTTCGAGGGGCCGGTGGTGGCGCTGCTGTCCGGCGGGAACGTGGACCCGCTCCTGATGCAGCGCATCCTGCGCCAGGGCATGGCGGCGGCGGGCCGCTATCTCTCGCTGCGGCTGCGCCTGACGGACCGCCCCGGCGCGCTCGCCACGCTGCTCGGGGTGCTGTCGGAGGTGGACGCCAACGTCCTCGACGTGAGTCATGTGCGCACCGACCCCCGGCTCGGGATCACCGAGGCCGAGGTGGAGCTCCATCTGGAGACGAAGGGCCCCGAGCACTGCACCGAGGTGGGCACGGCCCTGCGGGGCGCGGGGTACACCGTCATCGGCTGAAGCCGCCCCTCCGGGACCATCTTTCGAAAATGAGGTGAGCCGACGCGATGTATCGCGTTACGGTGTGCTCTGCGTCACCCGTCGTCGGGCGCGCGAAGTCCGGCAAACCTAAGCTTTCCGTAGAAAGTCACCGGAAGTCACCCACCTCAGGGGGAATCTCATGCCAGGCGCCATCTACGCCGAAGGTCTGGTGAAGACCTTCGGCGACGTACGGGCTCTGGACGGCGTCGATCTGGATGTCCCGGAAGGCACCGTGCTCGGCCTCCTGGGGCCGAACGGCGCGGGCAAGACCACGGCCGTCCGCTGCCTGACGACGCTGCTCACACCGGACAGCGGCAAGGCGGTCGTCGCGGGCATAGACGTCCTCAAGCACCCCAACGAAGTGCGGCGTTCGATCGGCCTCTCCGGCCAGTTCGCCGCCGTGGACGAGTATCTGACAGGCCGTGAGAACCTCCAGATGGTCGGCCAGCTCTATCAGATGAAGGCCAAGGAGGCGAAGGCCAGGGCGGGCGAACTGCTCGACCGGTTCAACCTCGCGGACGCCGCCGACCGCCCCTCCAAGACGTACTCCGGAGGCATGCGCCGCCGCCTCGACCTCGCCGCCGCACTCGTCGTCTCGCCGCCCGTGATGTTCATGGACGAGCCGACCACCGGCCTGGACCCGCGCAACCGCCAGCAGCTGTGGGAAGTCATCCAGGAACTCGTCTCGGGCGGTACGACACTGCTCCTGACCACGCAGTACCTCGAAGAGGCCGACCACCTCGCGCACGACATCTGCGTCGTCGACCACGGCCGCGTCATCGCCCGCGGCACCTCCGACCAGCTCAAGGCCCAGACCGGCGGCGAGCGCGTCGAGGTCGTCGTGCACGACCGCGACCACATCGCCACCGCCTCCGAGGTGCTGCGCGGCTTCGGCAAGGGCGAGGTCGCCGTCGCCGAGCACACCCGCAAGCTGACCGTCCCCGTCGCCGGTGGCGCCAAGCTGCTCGCCGAGGTCATCCGCGAGCTGGACACCCGCGGCATCGAGATCGACGACATCGGCCTGCGCCGCCCGACCCTCGACGACGTCTTCATCTCCCTCACCGGGCACGTCGCCGAGCTGGCCGACGAGGGCAACGGAAAGGAGACCAGCAAGTGAGCACCGTCAGCGACACCGTGCGCACGGCGGCCCCCAGGCCCGCCGGCGGCATCGGCCAGTCCGTCAGGGACTCCCTGGTAGTTGCTAAGCGCAACTTGATCCGTATGTCCCGAATTCCCGAAATGGTCATTTTCGGGCTTATTCAACCGATTATGTTCGTGGTGCTGTTCAGCTATGTGTTCGGCGGCTCGATGATGATCGGCAACAGCACCGATCCGGCGGACTACCGCAACTTCCTGATGGCGGGCATCTTCGCGCAGACCGTCACCTTCGCCACCGCGGGCGCGGGCGCCGGCATCGCCGACGACATGCACAAGGGCCTGATCGACCGCTTCCGGTCCCTGCCCATGGCGCGCGGCGCCGTCCTCACCGGCCGCACCATCGCCGACCTCGTGCAGACCGCGCTGACCCTCCTGGTCCTCGCGATCGTGGCGGTCCTCGTCGGCTGGCGCATCCACGAGGGGATCGGCAAGGCCCTCGCCGCCTTCGGCCTGCTGCTCCTCCTCGGGTACGCGTTCACCTGGGTCGGCGCGCTCATCGGCCTCTCGGTCCGCACTCCGGAGGCGGCGACCTCGGGTGGCCTGATCTGGCTCTTCCCGGTCACCTTCATCTCGAACGCGTTCGTGGACTCCAGCAAGATGACGCCCTGGCTGCGGCATGTCGCCGACTGGAACCCCTTCAGCGCGACCGTCCAGGCCTGCCGCGAGCTCTTCGGCAACCCCGGGGTGTCCCCGTCCGACGCCTGGCCGATGCAGCACCCGGTCTGGGCCTCGGTGATCTACTCGGTCCTGATCATCCTGATCTTCCGCACCCTGTCGGTCCGCAAGTACCGCTCGGCGACGGCCTGACCGCACATGACCGAGCCCCCGGCACCTCGTTCAGGGTGCCGGGGGCTCGGTCGTGGCCGGAGCTCTGGGAGCGCGCTAGGCCGCGTACGGCTTCGCGGCGAGGATCTTCACGGAGGCGAACTTGCCGTTCGGCAGTTCGTACTTCGCGTTCTCGCCGATCTTCTTGCCGTTCACGCCGGTGCCCAGCGGGGACTGCGGCGAGTACGTCTCGATGTCGCCGCTCGCGTACTCACGGGAGGCGAGCAGGAAGGTCAGCGTGTCGTCCTCGTCGCCGTCGAAGGCGATGGTGACGACCATGCCGGGCTCCACGACCCCGTCGTCGGCCGGCGCCTCACCGACCCGCGCCGTCTCCAGGAGCTGGGTCAGCTGGCGGACGCGGAGCTCCTGCTTGCCCTGCTCCTCCTTGGCCGCGTGGTACCCGCCGTTCTCCCGCAGGTCGCCCTCCTCGCGCGCCGCGGCGATCTTGGCCGCGATCTCGGTGCGCGCAGGACCAGACAGGTACTCCAGCTCGGCCTTGAGCTGGTTGTACGCCTCCTGGGTCAGCCAGGTGACGTTCTCGCTGGTCTGGGTCACAGGTGCTCCTCGTAGGTACTGGGAATACAAAGCATCGCCCTACCCAGAAGGATGTTCCTTCACGGGTGGGCGAAACCACGAGCCTAACAATTCAGGCGCCCAAGGGGGAGGACATAAGCCGTCAGCTTTGCGTCAGTGCAGGTGAGCGCGGTCAACGCGGAATGTCGGCCGACGTCAGTCGGAGTGGCAGCCCAGCAGCTCGACGCTGGTGGCCCTGCTTGTCGTACGCAGAGTGACGACCTGGTCGATACGGTCCGTGCGCTGGTCGAAGCGGAAGTCCGCGCGGCCGACCTCGGCGCCCGACTCCGCCTGTGAGCGCAGGGTGCAGTAGCCCCGGGCGTCGGTGTCCTTGCGGACTTCGAGGTGAGCCTCGACGGACCGGTCCGAGACGACGTCGAACTTGATGACCTCGGCGCTGACCTTCGTACCGTTGACGTAGTCGTAACCGAACCAGCCGACGACGCCGAGCAGGAGCACGCCGAGCACCGATCCGACGATCTTCAGCTTGCGGTCCGCGGCCTCGTCGGCCGTGCGGGAGCGGCCGTACCGCCCCTCGGGAACACCCGTGGAGGAGCCCTCGGAAGGCCCCTCGGGGAGCTTCGAGCCCACCGCCGCCATGATCGTCCTCCAGGAACAGTGGATGCCGGAATTTTCCGCCCCCCGGTTCCGTCACTATAGAAGCCGCGTGTTGCGCCGGATCACCGAGGGCGCCCGATTACTTGAGGATCGAGTCTTGACTGAGCAGCTTCGACTGATGGCCGTGCACGCCCACCCCGACGACGAGTCGAGCAAGGGCGCGGCCACCATGGCCAAGTACGTGTCCGAGGGGGTGGACGTGCTCGTCGTGACCTGCACGGGCGGGGAGCGCGGCGACATCCTCAACCCCAAGCTCCAGGGTGACGCCTACATCCAGGAGAACATCCACGAGGTCCGCAAGAAGGAGATGGACGAGGCGCGCGAGATCCTCGGCGTCAAGCAGGAGTGGCTCGGCTTCGTCGACTCGGGGCTGCCCGAGGGCGACCCGCTGCCGCCGCTGCCCGAGGGCTGTTTCGCCCTGGAGGACCTCGACAAGGCCGCCGGCGAGCTGGTGCGCCAGATCCGTTCCTTCCGCCCGCAGGTCATCACGACGTACGACGAGAACGGCGGATATCCGCACCCCGACCACATCATGACCCACAAGATCACGATGGTGGCCTTCGACGGTGCGGCGGACGCCGAGAAGTACCCGGAGAGCGAGTTCGGCCCGGTCTTCCAGCCGCAGAAGCTCTACTACAATCAGGGCTTCAACCGCCCGCGCACCGAGGCGCTGCATCAGGCGATGCTCGACCGCGGCCTGGAGTCGCCGTACGGGGACTGGCTGAAGCGCTGGGACGAGTTCGAGCGGGTCGAGCGCACCCTGACCACGCACGTTCCGTGCGCCGACTTCTACGAGATCCGTGACAAGGCCCTGATCGCGCACGCCACGCAGATCGACCCCGACGGCGGGTGGTTCCGGGTGCCGATGGAGATCCAGAAGGAGGTCTGGCCCACGGAGGAGTACGAGCTCGCGAAGTCGCTCGTCGATACATCCCTCCCCGAGGACGACCTCTTTGCGGGCATCCGCGACAATGCCTAGCGTGAACGCACATCTGGCAATGACGCATCTCGTCCCTCTTGCCAAGGAGGTCGACGACGACAAGGTGACTCCGGGTGTCCTGGGCTTCATCGTCTTCGCGGTGATGGCCCTGGCCGTCTGGGGCCTGATGAAGTCGATGAACCGGCACATGCGGAAGGTCGACTTCAAGGAGCCGGCGGAGACGGAGCCCGCGGCGAAGGAGCCGGTCGGCGCGGCGGCGGGCGAGGACGCGGGCGCCGCGAAGCGGGAGTCCGACAGCGGGAAGTAGAGAGGTGCCCCGTCGTGTCAGCGCGCGACGGGGCGGTGGGCTACTTCGAGACGCAGGTGTTGCCGGCCGCGGGGTTGAGGAGGCCGACGACGTTCACGGTGTTGCCGCACGCGTTGACGGAAAGGTCGACGGGCACCTGGACGACATTGCCGCTGAGGACGCCGGGGGAGTTCTTGGCCTTGCCCACGGCGACCGCGCCGGGCGATGAGTCGGCGGTGGCGGCGCCGGCGCCGCCGAGGACGGTGGCCGTGACGAGGGCCGCGGTGATGAAGATCGAGCGCGTGCGCATGGGTGCCTCTCTGCGGTGAAGAACGGACCCCACAGATCTCACCGGCCCGGCCCGCGGGCAAAACGATCGTGGGCCGTGTGCCGGAACAGAGCCGCTCGTCCGTGGGCACCGACGGCGAGCGCTCCCCCCATCTCCCCAGTGATCGAGTACGTGCCGCCGGGCGGCTTCTCCAGTGGCGGGGCGCATGAAGCGTGCATAGAACGGGATACACGCTCACGCGCGGGGCGAGGACGTCCCGCTGGAATGGAGAAGAGAAGATGGCCGCTGAGTCATTCTCTGCCGCCGCTGGGGATTCTCCCGGTACCGGCGAACCGCTGCTCTCGACGTCGGTCCACTGGGGTACCGCGCAGCTCGGCGCCCCAACGCGTGACCAGCCCGCCCCGTGGCCCCGGACGGCAGACCCCACAGCCGACCCGACACCCGACCCGACCGTGGACGGAGCCGTCGAGCTCGACCGCGACGTCGTCCGGCAGGACCCGCCCGCCTACGACGACGACGTCGACGACGGACCCCCGGCACAGGTGGTGCCGGAGACCGACGAGGGCGCGGTGGCCGACCTCATACGCGTCGCCGTGGTCTCCAGGCCGCTGGACGACGTCGTCGACCTCGTCACCCGCCTGGAGCAGTCACCGGCAAACATGCCGACCGCCGCGTCGGTGCTCCGCCTGGCAGCCGTGGCCCGGTCCGTCGACGACGTCACCCGGCTGGTGGAGCTGCTCGGTCCGCCGGAGCACCCCGCCGAGCCCATGAACCAGGCCATCCGGCACGCCGCCGAGGAACGCCCCATTCCGGAGGTGAGCCGGCTCGTCCACCTGCTGTCCCGGCCCCCGCACGATCCGCACAGCGGCGCCGAGGTGGTGCACGCCGCCGGCACGACCAGGTCCGTCGAGGAGCTGATGCAGCTGATCGGCGATCTCAAGGAGCACAGGAACGCGGACGCCGAGGCCGACGCGGAAGCGGCCGCCGAAGCCGCGGCCGCAGAAACCGCTGGCACGACGGCCACGCCGTCCGACGAGGCCGTCCGGTCCTCGTCCGGCACGGTCCCCGGCGCGGTGCCGCTCGCCGCGCAGGACAGCACACGGCTCGTCTGGCTGCGTCGCGTGGCAGGCGTACTCCTGCTGCTCTGTGCGGCCGCTCATTTCCCGCTGAACTGGTCGGACGCGCCGAGCCTCGGCCTCCCGGCCGCGATCGCCGTCTCCGCCGTCTGCGCGGCGGCGGGCGTGGCCCTCTTCCTGAGCGGGTCTCCGCTCGTGGCCGTGGCGAGCACCCTCGTGGCGGGCGGGCTGACCCTCGGCCATCTCGTGGACGGCCGGGTCGACTCCACGACGCTCAGGTACGTACTGCGGCCCGACGGGGTGACCGCGCCCCTGCCGACCCTGTCGGCGGCGGTCGCGACGCTGGCCTCCCTGCTGGTCGTGGCGCTCACCGTCGCCGCACTCAGGGCCGCCGCCGGACGGTACCCGGCGCCGCGCCGATAACCGACAGGCGACAGGAAAGAAGGAAGGCCCCGCACCGGCGGGGCCTTCCTCTTGTGTGCGTCGACCGTCAGTTGGTCTTGCAGTGGTTGCCGGTCGCGGGGTTGAGCAGTCCGACGATGTCGATCGTGTTGCCGCAGATGGGGACGTCGACGTCGACCGGGACCTGGACCGCGTTTCCGCTGATGATGCCGGGGGAGTTGGAGACCTCCGCGTTGACCGGGTCGGGGTCGGCGACGGCCGCGCCGGCACCGCCGATCACGGTGACGGCGGCGAAGGCGGCTGTGGTGAGGATGGAGCGAGTACGCATGAATACCTCTTCGTAGGAGGAGAAGCGGACTCTGCGAGCGTCACCCGGGCTCAGGCACGGCGACACCGGTCGTAGGCCGACAGTAGGAATAATGACCTCTTTCGTGTCATTTCGGGCGCAGCTTGGTTGTGACGCGTCGGCTCAGCTCGGCTGCGGTACGTCGACCCCCATCACCTCGCGCGCATGCCGGCTCGGCACCATGCCGAGCCGCCACGCCTGCCAGCCCGTCTCCAGCTCGGCGCCGCGCTCCAGGAGCAGGCCGTACGCCTGGACGTACTCGGCGAGCTTGCCGTCCCGCGTCGGATGGCCGGCCCTGGCGAGTTGACCGAGCTCCTCCTGGGCGACCGCCGTGCCGATCTCCCAGCCGCCCGGCGACGCGTACGGCAGCAGGGTGCAGCGCAGGAAGCGGGCCCAGTCGCCGCCGCGCCGGTCGCCGTAGGAGGCGAAGAGTTCGATGGCCTCGTCGCACAGGGCGAGCGCCTGCTGGCTGCGGTTGTTGCCCGCGTCGACGACGACCAGCTCCAGACACGTCCAGGCCTCGCCGTGCGCGACGCCGATGCGCTGGAAGTCGGCGCGGGCGTCCACGAGGAGCTGCCGGGCGAAGCCGGAATTGCGCAGGGAGCCCGTCTGGGCGGCCCGCTGGTCGCGGGTCACCCGCGCGGAGTGGTGCCGCGCGCACGCCAGGCCGTACACGTCCCGCATCCGGGAGAACATCGTGCGGGCCCGCTCCAGCTCCCGCACCGCCTGGTCCAGGCTGCCCGTCTCCTCCAAGGACTGGCCGAGGTAGTACAGCGACCAGGCCTCGCCGCGCGCGTCGTCGTTGTCGCGGTGCCGGGACACCGCGTGGCGCAGCCCGTCGACGGCGGGGGACGGGTCGCCGTCCACCAGGCGGGCCCGCGCCAGCTGCGTGAGCGCCCAGGCCTCGCCGCGCGCGTCCCGTGTGCGGCCGTACAGGTCGAGGGCGGTGCGCAGCTCGCCCTCCGCGCGCGGCACGTCGCCCATGCGCAGGCAGAGCTGGCCGAGCTGGAAGTGCGTCCAGGCCTCGCCGTGCACAGAGCCGCTGTCGCGGTGCAGCGCGAGCGCCGTCTCCAGCATGCCGAGGGCGTGCGCCAGGTGGGCGCGGTCCCGCTCGACGGCGGCCAGCGCGTGCAGCGTCCAGGCGCGGTCGCCCGCCAGCTCGTCGGCGGCCTGGAGGTCGAGCGCCTCCGTGAGGCGGGCCGCCGCCTCCGTGAGATTGCCCTGGTGGTGCAGGGTGATGCCGAGGGAGCCGAGGGCGCGGGCGGCGGCCGCGTCCTGGTGGGCCTCGAAGTACAGGTCGACGACGGAGTTCAGCGTCGTGCGCGACTGGTCGAGCTCGCCGAGCTGACGGGCCGCGATGCCCGTGCGCCACTGCACGCTGCGGCCGAGCAGGCCCTGGTCGATGGCCTGCGTCAGTTCGTTGATCTCACCGAGGCGGTAGAGGTCGCCGCGCAGCAGGCAGTAGTCGCACAGCGCGCCGAGGAGGTTGAGCACGGCCCGCTGGTCGACGCCCTCCGCGTGCCGCAGGGCCGCTGTGATGAACGTCGACTCGTCGTCGAGCCAGCGCAGGGCCGCGTCGAGCGAGGCGAAACCGTGCTGCCCGAACTGATGGGCGCGCGTGGACGTCTTGCCGTCGACCAGCCGGATCACCGTGTCGGCCAGCTCCCCATAGCTGGCGATGAGGCGCTCCTGCGCGGCGGTGCGCTCGGCGGGCTCCTCCTCGTCGAGGAGGCGGGCCCGGGCGAAGGAGCGGACGACGTCGTGCAGGCGGTAGCGGCCGGCCGGGGCGTCGGCGCCCTCGCCGGGGGCGCTGCGGGGGCGGGGGCGGTCGAGCAGGCCCGCGCGGGACAGCGCGGTCAGCTGCCGGGCCGCCTCCTGCTCGTCCGTGCCGAGCAGCGCCGCCGCGGCGGCCGTGCCCAGCGAGGCGCGCCCGGCGAGCGCGAGCCGGCGCAGCAGCCGCCTCGCCGGTTCCGTCTGGTCGGAGTAGCGCAGCCACAGGACGCGCTCGACAGGACCGACCTTGTCGGCCGGTCCGTACGCCGACAGGTCGGCGGCCAGCTGGCGCGGCGTCCGCGGACCGAGCGAGGAGCCCGCGGCGCGCAGCGCCAGCGGCAGCCCGCCGCACAACTCCCGCAGCACGTCCGCCGATTCGGCGTCGTAGGGCCCGGAGAGGTCCTCCGCGGACTCGCGCAGCAGCTCCTCGGCGCCCGCCTCGTCCAGCGCGTCGACCGGCAGCCGGTGCACCCAGGCGGGCAGGTCCGCGGGCAGCTCCAGCGGCTCGCGGGCGGTGACCAGGACGAGGCTGTCCGAACGCTCCGGGATCAGCGTGCGGATCTGCTCGGCGTCGCCGGCGTCGTCGAGGACGATCGTCACCGCGACGCCCGTCAGATACTGGTGGTAGAGCTCGCTGAGCCGCTTGAGCTGCTGCTCCTGCGAGGACCGCTCCCGGAAGAGCAGCTGCTCGCGGGGGGCGCCCAACCGATTCAGCAGATGCATCAGGGCGTCGCGCGTGGACATCGGGGACTCCTGCGGGCTGTCGCCGCGCAGGTCCACCACGCAGGCGCCGCGGAACTGGTCCCGCAGGTCGTGCGCCGCCCGCACCGCCAGCGAGGTCCGCCCGGAGCCCGGCGCGCCGTGCAGCACGACGACCGTGGGCCGGGTGTCGGTGCTGGCGCGCGCCGCGTGCACCCACCGCGCGATCTGTCCCAGCTCGGTCCGCCGTCCCACGAAGGGCGCGGCGGTCTCCGGGAGTTGCGCGAAGGACTGCTGCAGCACATTGCGCCGCCGGGCCGCCGCGCTCTTGTCCGTGCCGCGCAGCTGGGGCGCCGGCTTCTTCGCGGCGTGCGAGCCGGTCGATGCGGCGAGGACCCGCTGCTGGTCGAGGAAGGGCCGGATGCCGCGCACCTCGAGGGCCGTGAGCCACTGCAGCCGCAGCTGTTCGGGCCCGCCGGGCCTGCTGAGCTCACCCGCGCGGCGGCTCGCCGCGGGCACGTGGGAGGCCGTCACCTTCACGACCGTCGCCGCCGCGCCCGCCACGGCGACGACCGCGCCGGTGCCGAGCGCCGTGCCGACGCTCGTGCCGAACGACAGGTCGGACACGCCCGCCGCGAGCGCCGCAACCACCGCCACGAGCAGTGGAGTTCCGGCGCCCTCCTTCGCGTACCGCTGGCCGAAGGTGAGGCGGCCGGCGTCCGCCTCGTCGAGCGCGCCGGTGTACGCCGTGTACTCCTCGGCGGCCGTCTGCGCCATGGCGTCCAGCGCGCCGCGCGCCCGCGAGAGCAGGACGCTCCCGTCGACGCGCCCGCCCGACCGCCGGACCTCCTCCTCCACGGCCCGTGCCAACAGCCGCTCGGCCTCGGCCCGATGGCTGTCCCGCATATGGGTTCCCCCTCCGAGAGCAACAGTTGCCTGCGGTCACAAGTGTCCTGCGTACGGGGCCCCGGCGCGAGGGCGTCCGCGGATCGGGGCCCGGTGTGCGCGAGGATGGGGGGCATGCCGAACCGACTGGCCCATGAGACGTCCCCCTACCTCCTTCAGCACGCCGACAACCCCGTCGACTGGTGGCCCTGGTCGGCCGAGGCCTTCGAGGAGGCGCGCGAGCGTGGCGTGCCGGTGCTGCTGAGCGTGGGATACAGCAGCTGCCACTGGTGCCACGTCATGGCGCACGAGTCCTTCGAGGACGAGGCGACGGCCGCGCTCATGAACGAGAAGTTCGTGAACATCAAGGTCGACCGCGAGGAGCGGCCGGACGTCGACGCCGTCTACATGGAGGCCGTGCAGGCCGCGACGGGCCAGGGCGGCTGGCCCATGACCGTCTTCCTCACCGCCGACGCCGAGCCCTTCTACTTCGGTACGTACTTCCCGCCGGAGCCGCGGCACGGCATGCCGTCGTTCGCGCAGGTCCTCGACGGCGTCCACCGGGCGTGGACGGACCGGCGCGGCGAGGTCGCCGAGGTCGCCGGGAAGATCGTGCGGGACCTCGGGGAGCGGCAGCTCACCCACGGCTCGGGCGAGAAGCCCGGCGAGGACGAGCTCGCGCAGGCGCTGCTCGGCCTGACCCGGGACTACGACGCGACACACGGCGGGTTCGGCGGCGCACCGAAGTTCCCGCCGTCCATGGCGGTCGAGTTCCTGCTGCGGCACTACGGCCGCACGGGCGCGGAGGGCGCGCTGCAGATGGCCGCCGACACGTGCGAGCGGATGGCGCGCGGCGGCATCTACGACCAGCTCGGCGGGGGCTTCGCGCGCTACTCCGTCGACCGTGAGTGGGTCGTGCCGCACTTCGAGAAGATGCTGTACGACAACGCGCTGCTGTGCCGCGCCTACGCCCATCTGTGGCGGGCCACCGGCTCCGAGCTCGCGCGGCGAGTCGCCCTGGAGACCGCGGACTTCATGGTCCGCGAACTCCGTACGAACGAGGGCGGTTTCGCCTCCGCGCTCGACGCGGACAGCGAGGACCCGGCGACGGGCGCGCATGTCGAGGGCGCGTACTACGTGTGGACGCCGGGGCAGCTGCGGGAGGTCCTGGGGGAGGAGGACGCGGAGCTGGCGATGACCTGCTTCGGTGTGACGGAGGAGGGCACGTTCGAAAAGGGCGCGTCGGTCCTCCAACTCCCCGCCCTGGACGCCCCCTTGGCGGACGCCTCCCGCCTCGCCTCCGTGCGGGAGCGGCTGCTCGCGGCGCGTGCCGAGCGGCCCGCGCCGGGCCGTGACGACAAGGTGGTCGCCGCCTGGAACGGCCTCGCGATCGCCGCGCTCGCGGAGGTCGGTGCGTACTTCGACCGTCCTGACCTGATCGCGGCCGCCGTCGCCGCGGGCGATCTTCTCGTACGTCTCCACATGGACCCGCGCGCACGGATCGCCCGCACCTCCAAGGACGGCCAGGTCGGCGCCAACGCGGGCGTCCTGGAGGACTACGCGGACGTGGCGGAGGGCTTCCTCGCGCTGGCCGGGGTCACCGGTGAGGGGGTCTGGCTGGAGTTCGCCGGCTTCCTCCTCGACCATGTCCTCGCGCAGTTCGTGGACGCGGAGAGCGGCGCGCTGTACGACACGGCGGCGGACGCGGAGCGGCTCATCCGGCGCCCGCAGGACCCGACGGACAACGCGGCGCCGTCCGGGTGGACGGCCGCCGCGGGCGCGCTCCTCTCGTACGCGGCCCACACCGGCGCCGAGCCGCACCGCACGGCGGCGGAGCGTGCGCTGGGCATCGTCAAGGCGCTCGGCCCGCGCGTGCCGCGCTTCATCGGCCACGGCCTCGCGGTCGCAGAGGCGGCGCTCGACGGACCGCGCGAGGTGGCGGTCGTGGGCGAGATCCTCGGCGACCTGCACCGCACGGCACTGCTCGGCACCGCACCCGGCGCCGTCGTCGCCGCGGGCCCGGCGGGCAGCACCGAACTCCCGCTGCTCGCCGACCGCCCCCTGGTCGAGGGACGCCCGACGGCGTACGTCTGCCGCGGCTTCGTCTGCACGGCCCCGACGACGGACCCGGCGGAGCTGGCGAGCCTGCTCTCCTAGCCCGCAACCGTCGCCGGGCCGCCATTACCCGCGAGGTAATCGCCCGCCCCGTCCGCGCAGGAAAGACTGGCGATCTTCCCGCGCCGGACGGGGCGCGGGCCGGAACGGAGAGGCCGGCCATGTCCGCCACGCCCGCACCCGCACCCACGTCCACACCCACACCCACACCCACAACCGCAGGCCGGAGCACCCGCGCAGTCGTCGAGGAACTGCTGCGGCGGATCGGTGAGGGCGACCCCGAGCGGATCGCCGAGCTGTACGCCGAGCGGGGCGACTGGAAGCTGGACTGGCCGGAGTCCGAGCACGGCAGGGCGGCCACGCCGTGGATCCGGCACCGGACCACCCGGGCCGACGCCGCCGCGCACTACCGCGAACTCGCCGAGCACCACGTGCCCGAGGAGGTGGCGACGGAAGTCGAGCGCGTCCTCGTCGACGGCGCCGACGCGGTGGTGCTCGGCGAGATCCGCCAGACCGCCCGCCCCACGGGACGTGCGTACCGCGCGCGGTTCGCCCTGCACCTCACGGTCGAGGACGGGCTCGTCACCCGGCACCACGTCTACGAGGACAGCCTGGCGGTGGCGCGGGCGTTCGAGCCGGGGGGTGCCGCCTAGGCCGTCCGTGCCGCGGAGCGGTGGGCCGGGGTGCCGAACTCCTCCATCGCGCGGTCCACGATGTCTTCCAGGTGGTCGTGGTGGGCGCCGCGCCAGAACACCCGGGCGCAGCTCTCGCACTGGGCGAAGACGTCGTACGTGCCGCGGGTGCCGCCCTTCAGGAGGTCCGCCACCTCCTCCTTCGTGGCCGGCCTGAGCGTGCCGTTGCAGGCGCTGCAGCGGGTCCAGGGGCGCAGCTCGGGGGCGAACCGGCCGAGGATGTCGCGGAGTTGGTCGTCGGGGCGGTCGCTGTAGACGTACGCCCCCGCCCACAGCTCGCGGCGGCGCAGCAGGCCGCGGTCGCGGCTCAGCAGGACGCGCCGCTCGGCCGCCGAGCGCGCGGCGAGGGCCGGGTCGCCGATGTCGGTGCTCTCGTACGCCGCGTCGACGCCGAGCAGCCGCAAGCGGCGGGCCAGCGTGCCGAGATGGACGTCGAGGAGGAAACGGAGCGGGGCGCCCGGCACCGGCTGCGGGCGCGTCACCGCGCGCACGGTCACCGTCTCGCCCGCCGCGGGCACGTGTCCGGCGGCGACCCCGCGGCCGTCCACGACGAGCGCGCCGACCTCCGTCAGCGGGACGCCGAGCGACTCGACGACGTGCCCGAGCGTGGACACCCCGTCCGTGACGGCCGCGGTGGGCCCGCCCCTGCGTGTCTGCGGGACGAAAATCCCCAGCTCGGGGGCGAAACTGATGGAGATCTCCGGACCGTTCATGCCGTCAGGATGGCATGCCGGGCCGGGCGTCACCGGGAATTTCCCGCCTCCGGGAACCCGTGCGCCAGCATGTCGAGGGTCCGGTCCACGAGCGCGGTCAGGTCGTCCTTGTGGTCGTGCTCCGCCCAGTACGCGGCGGTCTCGGTGAGCGCGCCGATCAGCCCCATCGCGAAGGTCCGCACCTCCAGCTCGTCCGCGTCCCGGCCGGTGCGCTCCGCGATGACGCGGCGCAGGATGCCGCCGGTGACCGACATGCTCTCCAGCATCCGGGAGCGCACGGCGGGCACCTCGATCATCAGCTTCGTCCGCAGCCGCGACACCTCGGGCTCCTCGGTGTGACCGAGGCCGACGGCCCGCCGCAGCACGTGCCGCAGGGACTCCACGATCGGCTCGTCGGCGGGACGCTCCCGCAACTCCTGCTCCAGGAGCGGGTCGAACTCGTCGGTGAGGACGATGTCCTCCTTGGTCGGGAAGTAGCGGAAGACGGTGGAGGGGGACACCTCCGCCGCCTCCGCGATCTGCTCGACCGTCGTCGCCTCGTACCCCTGCGCCCGGATCAGCCGGTATGTCGCCTCACGGATCGCGAGGCGGGTCTTGAGCTTCTTGCGCTCACGGAGGCCCGGCCGGGGGGCGCCCGTGGGTGCGGGGATACGTGCGGCCGTCATGACGTCATTGTCGTGCATCGGCCCCGGCCCTGGGCAGCAGCGCGGCGACGAACAGCGCGGTCACCAGGGCGGCGACTCCGCTGACCAGCAGGACGAGGCCCATGCCGTGGACGTACGCGGAGTTCGCGGACTCGACGAGCCCCGGTGCCCCGGCCCGTTCGGCGACCCCGTGCGCGGCGACCACCGAGTCACCGGCGGCGTCGGCCGCGGGTCCCGGCAGGCCGCCGGTGTCGAGCCGGTCGGTGTAGGCCCCGGCGAGCAGCGAGCCGAGCAGCGCGATCCCGAGGGCGCCGCCCACCTGTCGTACGGTCATGAGCAGCCCCGAGCCGGAGCCCGCGCGCTCCACGGGCAGCGCGCCGAGCGCCGAGTCCATGGCCGGCACGATCGCGAAGCCGAAGCCGAGACCGGCGATCGAGAGCCACAGCGCGGTGAAGCCGTAGCCGCTGTCGACGTCCGTGCGGCTGCCGAGTATCGCGGCGAAGGCGAGGACGACGAGCCCGCCGCTGATCACCGCCCGCGCCCCGAAGCGCCGGACGACCGGCTCCGCGCCCTTCGCGGCGACGAGGAGACCGCCCATCATCGGCAGCATCCGCACGCCGGTGCCGAAGGCGTCGTTGCCGAGCACGGCCTGGAGGTACTGCGGCAGCACGAACATCAGGCCCGACAGCACGAACATCACCAGCGTCGCCGCCATCGTGTTCAGGAAGAAGCCGCGGTTGCGCAGCAGAGACATGTCGAGCATGGGCCGCGCCGCCCGTCGCTCCCGCAGCACGAGCGCGGCGACGAGAAGGGCGGCACCGGCGAGCATCGCGACGACCAGCGGGTCGCCCCAGCCGCGCCCCGGCGCCTCGATGACGCCGTAGATGAGGGCGCCGAGACCGGCGGCGGTCAGGGCGGTGGAGACGACGTCGACCTTCGGGGCGGCGGGGTCGCTGGTCTCGGGGAGCAGGAACAGACAGGCGGCGAGGCCGATCGCGACCATGGGGACGTTGATCAGGAAGATCGAGCCCCACCAGAAGTGGTCGAGGAGCCAGCCGCCGACGATCGGCCCCAGCGGCGCGCCGAGCGCGGAGGCGGCCGAGACGATGCCGACGGCCTTGGTCCGCTCGCCGGGCCCGAAGAGGGCGGGCAGGACGGCCATGGCGAGCGGCATGACGAGGGCGGCGCCCACGCCCATGACGGCACGGGCCACGACGACCAGCGAGACGTCTTCGGCGAGCGCGCCGATCAGCGAGCCGGCCAGGAAGATCCCTAGCCCGGTCATCAGCATCCTGCGGCGTCCGAACCGGTCGCCGAGGAGCCCGGCGGGCAGCATCAGGGCGGCGAAGACCACCACGTAGGCGTCCGCCATCCACTGCTGCTCGCCCGTGCTCGCGCCGAGCTGCTCGGCCATCGTCGGCAGCGCCACATTGAGGATCGTCATGTCGAAGCCGAGCACGAGCATGCTCGCGACCAGGGCGGCGAGGGCCCACCAGCGGCGGGGGTCCTGCCGCACGGCGGCGGAGTTACCTGTGACAGTCACCATGAAATGAGAGTAACTGTCAAAAGATGCGTGCTGTCAATATCAGTCGCCGTCGCGGGCATGAAAAAAGTGGCCGCGACTGGGGAGTCGCGGCCACTCACATGGCAGGGGGAGCGTCAGCCGTGTTGGTAGGCCACCAGGGAGATGCCCACGTAGTGCACGGCGAAGGCCGCCAGGGTCAGCGAGTGGAAGACCTCGTGGAAGCCGAAGAAGCGAGGGGAGGGGTTCGGGCGCTTGATGCCGTAGATCACGCCGCCCACGCTGTAGAGCACGCCGCCGACGATGACCAGGACGAGCACCGCGATGCCGCCCGTGCGCATGAAGTCCGGCAGGAAGAAGACCGCGGCCCAGCCCATCGCGATGTAGCACGGGGTGTAGAGCCAGCGCGGGGCGCCGACCCAGAAGACCCGGAAGGCGATGCCGGCGACGGCCGCCCCCCAGATGCCCCACATCAGCCACCGCCCCTTCGCGTCGGGGAGCAGCAGCAGGGTCAGCGGGGTGTACGTGCCCGCGATGATCAGGAAGATGTTGGCGTGGTCGAGCCGGCGCAGGACGCCGTCGGCCCTCGGGCTCCAGTCGCCCCGGTGGTAGAGCGCGCTCACGCCGAACAGCAGGCACGCGGTCAGGGCGAAGATGCCGCAGGCGAGGCGGCCGCGGGAGGAGTCCGCGAGCGCGGTGAGCACCAGGCCCGCGACCACCACCGCGGGAAACATGCCCGCGTGCAGCCAGCCGCGCATCTTCGGCTTCACGGGGAGCGGCATGGAGTCCGGGGACGGGACGAGCGAGGGGTTGTCGGAGTCGGCCGAGTGGTCGTCCGCGGGCTGCGGGATCGCTTCGGGGACGTGAGCGGTCATGTGTCGCATCGTACCTACGGGCCCGTAAGTCCGGAATCAGGCGGGGAGTTCTCGGCCACGGGGGGAGGGTTCCCGGCCACAGGGGGAGCGGCCCCGGCCACAGGGGACGGTTCCACGCCAGAAGGGGACGGAACCGCGCCCTCGCACCCGTACCCGTACAAGTGGCGATGCTCACGCCGCTCAGGTGTGAAGCCCTCTGGACAGATGCGCGCGAGCGTCGGATGATCAAATGAGTGCGGTCGGCACCGGATGAGCGCCAAAGTACGTACACGTGAAGCGTCCGGGTCGCAGCCCCCACGGGGCATACATCCTGAAAACCCCTCGATTAGGAGCAATCGTGGCGCGCGACATCGCGGCTCCCCTGTCCTTGGGCACTGCCCCGACCAACCACCGGGAGCTCGTCTCCTGGGTCAACGAGATCGCCGAACTGACGCAGCCCGACCGCGTCGTGTGGTGCGACGGATCCGAGGCCGAGTACGAGCGCCTGTGCGAGGAGCTCGTCACCAAGGGCACCTTCAAGAAGCTCGACCCGACTCTGCGCCCGAACTCGTACTACGCGGCCTCCGACCCGACCGACGTCGCGCGCGTCGAGGACCGCACCTTCATCTGCTCCGAGAAGGAGGAGGACGCGGGCCCGACCAACCACTGGAAGGCCCCCGCGGAGATGCGGGAGATCTTCCGCGGCAAGGACGAGCGGGGCGGTGTCTTCCGCGGCTCCATGTGCGGCCGCACCATGTACGTCGTGCCCTTCTGCATGGGCCCGGTCGGCTCGCCGCTGTCCGCGATCGGCGTCGAGATCACCGATTCGGCGTACGTCGCCGTGTCCATGCGCACCATGACCCGGATGGGTCAGCACGTCCTGGACGAGCTCGGCGAGGACGGCTTCTTCGTGAAGGCCGTCCACACGCTCGGCGCGCCCCTCCAGGAGGGCGAGGCCGACGTCCCGTGGCCCTGCAACTCCACGAAGTACATCTCGCACTTCCCCGAGGACCGCGAGATCTGGTCGTACGGCTCGGGCTACGGCGGGAACGCCCTGCTCGGCAAGAAGTGCTACGCCCTGCGCATCGCCTCCGTCATGGCCCGCGACGAGGGCTGGCTGGCCGAGCACATGCTGATCCTCAAGCTGACCCCGCCGCAGGGCGAGTCGAAGTACGTCGCCGCCGCGTTCCCGTCCGCCTGCGGCAAGACGAACCTCGCCATGCTGGAGCCCACGATCTCCGGCTGGACCGTGGAGACCATCGGCGACGACATCGCCTGGATGCGGTTCGGCGAGGACGGCCGGCTCTACGCGATCAACCCCGAGGCCGGCTTCTTCGGCGTCGCGCCCGGCACCGGCGAGCACACCAACGCCAACGCCATGAAGACGCTGTGGGGCAACTCCGTCTTCACGAACGTCGCGCTGACGGACGACGGCGATGTCTGGTGGGAGGGGATGACGGAAGAGACTCCGGCGCACCTCACGGACTGGAAGGGCAACGATTGGACCCCGGAGGCGGGCGTCCCCGCGGCCCACCCCAACGCCCGCTTCACCACCCCCGCCTCGCAGTGCCCGATCATCGCGCCCGAGTGGGAGGACCCCAAGGGCGTGCCGATCTCGGCGATCCTCTTCGGCGGCCGTCGCGCCAGCGCGGTGCCGCTGGTGACGGAGTCCTTCGACTGGCAGCACGGCGTCTTCCTCGGTGCGAACGTCGCCTCCGAGAAGACCGCCGCCGCCGAGGGCAAGGTCGGCGAGCTGCGCCGCGACCCGTTCGCCATGCTGCCGTTCTGCGGCTACAACATGGGCGACTACATGGCGCACTGGGTGAAGGTCGGCGCGGACAAGGACCAGTCCAAGCTGCCGAAGATCTACTACGTCAACTGGTTCCGGAAGAACGCGGACGGCAAGTTCGTGTGGCCCGGCTTCGGCGAGAACAGCCGCGTCCTGAAGTGGATCGTGGAGCGCCTGGACGGCAGGGCCGAGGGCGTCGAGACCCCCATCGGCATCCTGCCGACGGTCGACTCGCTGGACACCGACGGTCTCGACCTGGCCAAGGACGACCTGGAGTTCCTGCTCACGGTCGACAAGGAGGTCTGGCGCGAGGAGGCCTCCCTGGTCCCCGAGCACCTCAACACCTTCGGCGACCACACGCCCAAGGAGCTGTGGGACGAGTACCGCGCGCTGGTGAAGCGCCTCGGCTGACGAATCCCCGCGCATCCCGGAGGGGCCCCGCACAACGGCGTGCGGGGCCCCTCCGCGTGTCCGCACCCGTCCCCGACCGCCGACATTCGCAACTTTCACACCTTGCCTTTACATGACTCTCACATGTTTCAATGACCCGCACGGGGGCCGGTGATCGTCACGGGCCGTCAAACAAGCCTGTGGGGGGCCAAGTTGAAGAAGACTCAGCGGTTGAGGCGCGCGACGGGGGCGGCGGTCGTCGCGGCGCTCGGCTCGGCCGGGCTCGTCGCGGTGGGCACGCCCGCGGCGCACGCCGCCACCGCGTCGGACGAGGTCGTGAAGCTGCCGATCTCCTCGTACTCGGCGATCGCCGTGGACTCCGTGCACGACCGGGTCTACGTCTCGGACAACAATCGCGGCAGCTGGGACAACAAGGGCGTCATCGCCGTCTACGACTTCGAGGGGCACCTCGTCTCCAAGAAGACCACGGACACCCGGGTCTCGGGCCTCGCGCTGAGCGCGGACGGCAACACGCTCTACACCGGCGAGCGCGCCAGGATCGTGACGTACGACGCGGCCACGCTCAAGCCGACCGTGGTCTCCAACGCGTACGAGGAGACCTGCGGCCGCGAGGTGGCCGTCACCGGCGACAAGGCCTGGTGGACGACCCAGTCCGGCTCCTATGTGTCCGACTGCCCCGAGACGCGGAGCGACCTGGACGGCCTGGTGGGCGGCGTCCACGGCCGGACCGGCTGGAACGCCAGGGGCAGGCTCGCCCTGGAGGCCGCGCCGGGCGACACGAAGCGGTTCTTCATGGGCCAGGAGCCCAGCTCCACGGAGAAGGACCCGTTCCTGGCCGCCTTCGACGCCGAGGGCGACAACCCCGTGCGCGACGCCGTGCGCCGCTTCGGCGACAGCGAGGGCAAGGGGGCGCTGCAGCTGAAGGACCTGGCGGTCAGCGCGGACGGCAAGCGGGTGGCGGTCGCGGACGCCGCGTACGGCACCCGGCTCCTGAACGCCGGTGACCTGTCGGACGCCGGCACGCCCTACCAGGCGCTGCCCGAGGGGGCCACGTCCTCCGCGGTGGCGTTCAGCGGCGACGGGAAGTACGTGGCACGCGGTGCGGCCGCCACCGGGAGCACCGCCGACCTGCTGGTGCAGCCCGCCGACCCGGCGGACGGGGTGACGCCGTTCGAGTTCGCCTTCGAGGGGCCGCTCGACGGCAACCGTGTCGTGCCGCGCGGTCTCGACTGGTCGAAGGACGGGAAGCGGCTGTTCGCCGTCACCACCAGCGCCGCGGGACACGAGTACTGGCTCCACATCATCCAGCCGCCCGCCGCGCAGTACGACTCGCGCTTCACCGGCACGATCGGCACCACGCCTGCGAAGCCCGTGGTCGGTGAACCCCTCGGTATCCGCGGCAGGCTGGAGCTGGACGGGACCGCGCCCGCGGAGCCCGTGAAGGTCACCGCGGTCCGCAAGGACGCCGACGGTACGCAGGAGGTGGCGGCGGCCAAGGTCGCGGCCGACGGCAGCTTCACCGTCCTCGACGTGCCGGACCGGCTCGGCGAGGCGACGTACACGCTGCGGTTCCTCGGCGACGTCACCCACCGCCCGGCCGAGGACGTCACGGTCACGGTGGACGTGGCCAAGGCCCCGACGGCGGTCGAGCTGACCGCGCCCGCCGAGGCGACCCGGGCGGGCGGCGTGGAGATCACCGGCAGGCTGACCGGGCAGGGCCGCGCGCTGCCGTCCGGGATCAGCCTGAAGGTGACGCGGACCGACCGCTTCGGCACGACGGGTGAGCTGACGTCCGCGCCGGTCGCGGCCGACGGCACGTTCAAGCTCAGGGACCTGCCGAGCAAGCGGGGCAGGACGGTCTACGAGGTGAGCTACGCGGGCGACGCGCTGCACGAGGCCTCGACCGCGCGGGCCACCGTGAGGATCACCGGCTAGGCGGCGGGCACCCCGGCCGCCGCCGGGGTTGGTGGCGCCCGGTCCGCGGCCTTCCCGGCCGCGGACCGGGGCCGATCAGGGGGCGCCGACCAGGCGCGTGGCGTCCGCGTGGGCGTCCATGCGGCCGGCGGCCAGGATCGCCGCCGCGGTGTCGGCGCGGGAGGCCGCCACGACCAGGGCGCGGCCCGCGAGGGCGTGGGCGCGCTGGTGCAGGGCGGACAGGTGGGGTTCGTGAATCGCGGCTGCGACCGCGGACCTGGGCGGGAGCGCGCCGCCGCGCAGCCGCGCCACCTGGTGCGCCAGCTGCTCGGCGGCGTCGTCCAGGTCGGCGGACGGGGTCAGGGCGCGCAGCTCGTCCGTGACGGCGAGCAGCGCGGCGAGGTGCCCGGCGAGCTGGATGTCCAGCTCCTCCTCGCGGGAGCGGTGGGGGTAGCCCGCGTCGTCGGCCATCGAGTGGACCGACTTGGTGCGGATCGGCTCATACATGGGACGGCCTCCAGACGGTTGCTTGAAAGCCATCCTAGCTTAGATCCTGTCTAAAGTTGAGTAGGTCCCAATGTCGGCCGGTCACGGTTGGCTGTAGCCGTCGAGGAAACGGCCGATCCGGGTGACCGCCTCCGCGAGATCCGGCGCGCTCGGCAGCGTCACGACGCGGAAGTGGTCGGGCTCCGGCCAGTTGAAGCCCGTGCCGTGCACGACCATGATCTTCTCGGCGCGCAGCAGATCGAGCACCAGCTGCCGGTCGTCCTTGATCTTGAAGACCTTCGGATCGAGCCGCGGGAAGAGGTAGAGCGACCCCTTCGGCTTCACACAGCTCACGCCGGGGATCTGTGTCAGCAGGTCGTACGCCGTGTCGCGCTGCTCCAGGAGCCGGCCGCCCGGCAGTACGAGGTCGTTGATCGTCTGCCGTCCGCTCAGCGCGGCGACGACGCCGTGCTGGCCGGGCATGTTCGCGCAGAGGCGCATGTTGGCGAGGATCGTCAGGCCCTCGATGTACGAGGAGGCGTGCGCCTTCGGGCCCGAGATCGCCATCCAGCCGACGCGGTAGCCCGCCACGCGGTACGCCTTCGACATGCCGTTGAAGGTGAGGGTGAGGAGGTCCGGGGCGATGGCGGCGGTCGGCGTGTGCGTCGCGCCGTCGTAGAGGATCTTGTCGTAGATCTCGTCCGAGCAGACCAGGAGGTTGTGCCGGCGGGCGATGTCGGTGAGGCCGCGGAGCATCGCGTCGTCGTAGACCGCGCCGGTCGGGTTGTTCGGGTTGATGATCACGAGCGCCTTGGTGCGGTCGGTGATCTTGCGCTCGATGTCGACGAGGTCCGGCATCCAGTCCGACTGCTCGTCGCAGCGGTAGTGCACGGCGGTGCCGCCGGAGAGCGACACGGCCGCGGTCCACAGCGGATAGTCGGGCGCCGGTACGAGGACCTCGTCGCCGTCGTCGAGCAGGCCCTGCATGGCCATCACGATGAGCTCGGAGACGCCGTTGCCGATGAAGACGTGCTCGACGTCGGTCTCGATGCCCAGGGTCTGGTTGTGCATGACGACCGCGCGGCGGGCGGCCAGGAGGCCCTTCGCGTCGCCGTAGCCATGCGCGTCGCCGACGTTGCGGAGGATGTCCTCCAGGATCTCCGGGGGGCACTCGAAGCCGAAGGCCGCGGGATTGCCGGTGTTGAGCTTGAGGATGCGGTGCCCGGCCGCCTCCAGCCGCATCGCCTCCTCGAGGACCGGGCCCCGGATCTCGTAACAGACGTTGGAGAGCTTCGTCGACTGGATGACCTGCATGTCCGCGAGCTTAAGGCCGGGCGGGACGTGCCGCTTCGTGTTTTCGGACACAAGAGGGGCGTGCGGGGGCGCTGGGGGAGTGTCCTGTCAGCGGTCGGTTGTGTCCGTTCGCGGTCTTGTCCTCGCACCCCGGGTACCTCAACAATGCGCATGACAAAACCGAAGGAATTTCGGTCACTCAGTCATTCAGAGGGGACCCCCCACATGAAGAAGCCTCTCGTCGGTGTGTGCTTCGCCGCTCTGATACTCGGAGCGACGGCGGCACCAGCGGCGGCCGTCGGCAACGAACCGCCCGCCGCACCGAAGGCCGCGGCCGAGGTCAAGGCCAAGGCCGTCAACTTCGCGGGAACGGTGGCGCTCAGCAACTGCTCCGGATCCGTCGTCCGTGTGCCCTCCTCGCAGCCCGGCGACCCGGCGCTCGTCCTGTCCAACGGGCACTGCCTGGAAGGCGGCTTCCCCGCGCCGGGACAGGTCATCGTCAACAAGGCGTCGTCCCGCAGCTTCACCCTGCTCAACGCCTCCGGAGGCAACGCGGGAACGGTCCGGGCGAGCAAGATCGCGTACGGCACGATGACCGACACGGACATGTCGCTCTACCAACTCACCAGCACCTACCGCGACATCGAGAGCCGGTACGGCATCAAGGCGCTTGAGCTGAACGCGGCGCGGCCCGAGCAGGGCCGGGCGATCACCGTCGCGTCCGGCTACTGGAAAAGGCTGTACAAGTGCAACATCGACGGCTTCGCCTACCGCCTCAAGGAGGGGAGCTGGACCTGGAAGGACTCGGTCCGCTACACCCCCGCCTGCCAGACGATCGGCGGCACATCGGGCTCCCCGGTGATCGACGACGCGACCGGCAAGGTCGTCGCCGTCAACAACACCGGCAACGAGAGCGGTGGCAGGTGCACGGACAACAACCCGTGCGAGGTCGACGAGAACGGCCGGATCACCGTTCGCGAGGGCATCAACTACGCGCAGCAGACGTACTGGATCGTGCCCTGCGTCGGCGCGGGCAACAAGATCGACCTGAGCCGCGCGGGCTGTCAGCTGCCGAAGCCCGCCGGGGTCAAGTAGCCGCAACCGCACGGTGAGCCGCCGCGGTCATGGCCGCGGGTGCCGCCCGGAAGCCCCGTTTCCCAGGGCTCCCGGGCGGCACCCGTGCGTCAGGCGCTCAGGCGCTCAGGCCTCAGGGCGGCGGGCCCTCAGGCGGCCGGTGCCAGCTCGGCCCTGCCGAACAGCAGGGCGTAGCCGGACGGCAGCAGGCAGAGCAGACGGTCGACGAGGTCGGCGTCGACCGCCCGCGCCACGGCGGTGAGGACGGAGCTGACGTCCCATCGGGCGGTCGCCGGCGTGGCCCCCTCCAGACGCAGCGCCACGCTTTCGACGAACTCCGCGGCCGTGAGCGGCCGCACGGCGGGAATCTGCTCGGCGACCAGCTTCGCCGCCTCCGGGGGCAACTGCCGCGCCAGATCGACGCGTTCGTCCCCGATGACGTGGCCGCCGAGTGCGGCCAGCACGACGCGCGTCACGCGCTCGGCCTCCGCGGCGCTCCCGTACTGGCCGGATTCCCTCACCGTCTCGATGAGTTCGCTCCACCCCATCGTGCCCTTCTCCTCCGTTTCGTTGTCGTCGTCGATCGTTCGCGTCGGCTGTGCGGTTGAGCCGTGCGGTCAGCTGTCGATCTGCTTGCGGTCGCCGCCGCCGCTGATGTGGATCTTCCGTGGCTTGGCCCGCTCGGCCACCGGGATGCGGAGCGTCAGGACACCGGCCTCGTACGAGGCGTCGATCCGCTCCGTGTCCAGGGTGTCGCCGAGGAACAGCTGGCGGGAGTAGCTGCCGGTGGGCCGCTCGGCCGCGATCATCTCCACGCCCTCGGGGGCGGGGGAGCGGCGCTCGGCCCGTACGTTCAGCACGTGGCGCTCGACGTCCAGGTCGATCGACTCGGGGTCGACGCCCGGCAGGTCGAAATGGACCACGAAGTCGTCGCCCCGGCGGTAGGCGTCCATCTGCATGCCGGCCGGGCGGGCGCTGCTGAAGGCCTGGTGGGCGAGACGGTCGAACTCGCGGAAGGGGTCGGTACGCATGAGCATCACGGGTCACTCCTCTCCTCAGGTGCTGGGTGCGATGCCCTACGGAAATCTATATAGCCCGGAGGAGGAAAATTGACAAGCCCCGACTCAGGTCTGCGCTGAGGCGGGGCTTGTCGACGGGAGCGGTGACGGGTTTCGGTTCGGCTGGGGAGTGGGCGGTCAGCTGTCGGAGTAGCTGAGGTCTCCCACGGTCCAGGCGCTCACGTCCCGGAGGGCGATGCGGTACATACCGCCGGTCTCGGGCAGGCCCACGCTGCCCTGGAGGATCCGGGCCAGGTGGAAGTGCAGGTGGGTGGGCGGCTCGGTGTCCCGCGGCGGGCCGGATTCCGCTTCGGGGGCCACGAACGCGGAGGCGAAGGGGGCCAGCCGGTCGGAGTCCTTCAGGACTTCGGCGACACGGCGCCGCCACAGGGCTTCGGGGGCCAGTCGTCCGGTGATGACCGCGCCGGCGACGACCACGGTGAGGGACATCTGATTGCTGTGCTCGGACTCCACCAGGGTGGCGATGTCAACGAGCAGCTCGTCAGGCTTCGACATGACTGGTCAGCCTACCGACGTGGCGGGGCCGGTGGGTGCTCGGATACCTCCTCCTCCGCTTCCGAAAATCTATCGCGGCTGGAATAGACATGCGGAAGTCCCGTTGTTAGAGTTCCTGACATAGCCATACGAAGAGCAGTGCCCGTCCGTTCAGCCGGGCGCCCATGCGGTAACAGATGTCCGGCCCGCGGGGCCGGTAGATGGCGTGAAAACCCCTCGGGGCCTGGTGCTGTACGGCACCAGGCCCCTAGACGCGTTCCAGAAGAGGTGCAAATGCCCCCAGAGAACCCCTCGCACGGCAACGACAGGTTCGATGACGACGACTACCCCGCCTACACCATGGGCCGGGCCGCCGAGATGATCGGCGCCACGCCCGGCTTCCTCCGGGCGGTCGGCGAAGCCCGCCTGATCACGCCGCTGCGGTCCGAGGGCGGCCACCGTCGCTACTCGCGCTATCAGCTGCGGGTCGCGGCGCGCGCCCGTGAGCTCGTCGACCAGGGCACGCCGATCGAGGCGGCCTGCCGCATCGTCATCCTCGAGGACCAGCTGGAGGACGCCCTGCGGATGAACGAGGAGCTGCGCCGTCCCGCCGGGTCCGAGTCCGAGGGGGCGCCCGCGTCCTGAGGCCGGCCGTCTCCCGGGCCTTCGCCCGCCAAACGCTGTCTCGCGCCGACCACATATCTGTGACGGCAAATGGAGAATTTCGCGTGATGCGCGATGAGGGTTTATCAGCCGACCGGCGAGCGATATGGAAAACCATGCGCCGGGCGCGATGCCGTGCTACTGTCGTTATCAGTTGCAGTTGTGGTTTCCAGAGACTCCAAGTGCTCCCGTCGGCTTTATGTGCCGGTTGGGGCACTTTGTATTGCCGGTCATTTCCGGACGGGGTAATCATCGCGGCGACGCGGAGTCCGCACAGTGTGGGCTCCACTGGGCACTGCCCCGAAGGAGATATGACATGGCTACTGGCACCGTGAAGTGGTTCAACGCGGAAAAGGGCTTCGGCTTCATCGAGCAGGACGGCGGCGGCGCTGACGTCTTCGCCCACTACTCGAACATCGCCACCCAGGGCTTCCGTGAGCTGCAGGAGGGCCAGAAGGTGAACTTCGACGTCACGCAGGGCCAGAAGGGCCCGCAGGCCGAGAACATCGTTCCCGCCTGACGCTGACGCTGACGCTCACGCGTACTTCGTAGCTGGGGCCCGCACCTTGGGTGCGGGCCCCAGCTCGTTGCGTTTCCGGGGAGTCCGTCTCCCCGGCAGATTGATGGTTCGAGGTTTCGAGCGGTCGGCACCCCGGTGGTCCCATCGGAGAGTGCGACGCTTTTCACCGGCCGATTCGGGATTAATTCACCGGCGGCCGGGAATGTTTTTTCATTTACCCCGGCCGTTCCAGCGATTCTCGGCACCGGTCGGTGCCTCTGAGAATTCCTCGATACGCGCCGCATCGAGGAAGGTTCTTCATGAACCGCTCAAGTCGCACAAACAGCCGACGCCCGGACAACCGCGCCAAGGGACGAGGCCGCCGCCCCGCCGCCCTCCAGGGGGAGTTCGCGCTGCCGGTCACCGTCACCCCGGCCCTGCCCCCCGTCGAGGACTTCGCCGCGCTCGGCCTGCCGGACGGCGTGCTGAAGACCCTCACCGGACTCGGCGTCACCACCCCCTTCCCGATCCAGGCCGCCACGCTGCCGAACTCCCTCGCGGGCCGTGACGTCCTCGGCCGCGGCCGCACCGGATCGGGCAAGACCCTCGCCTTCGGCCTCGCGGTGCTCACCCGCACGGCGGGCCTGCGCGCCGAGCCGCGCCGCCCGCTCGCCCTGATCCTCGTCCCCACCCGCGAGCTCGCCCAGCAGGTGACGGACGCCCTCACCCCGTACGCCAGATCGGTGAAGCTGCGCCTCGCCACCGTGGTCGGCGGCATGTCGATCGGCCGGCAGGCAGGCGCGCTGCGCGCCGGGGCCGAGGTCGTCGTCGCGACGCCGGGACGGCTCAAGGACCTCATCGAGCGCCGCGACTGCCACCTGGACCAGGTCGCCGTCACCGTCCTCGACGAGGCCGACCAGATGGCCGACATGGGCTTCCTGCCCCAGGTCACCGAGCTCCTCGACCAGGTGCGGCCCGACGGGCAGCGGATGCTGTTCTCGGCCACCCTGGACCGCAATGTCGACCTGCTGGTCCGCCGCTACCTCAGCGACCCCGTCGTCCACTCGGTCGACCCGTCGGCCGGCGCGGTCACGACGATGGAGCACCACGTGCTGCACGTCCAGGGCGCCGACAAGTACGCCACCACCACGGAGATCGCCGCCCGCGACGGCCGGGTGATCCTCTTCCTCGACACCAAGCACGCGGTCGACCGGCTCACCACGCACCTGCTGAGCAGCGGCGTGCGCGCGGCGGCCCTGCACGGCGGCAAGTCCCAGCCCCAGCGCACCCGCACGCTGGCCCAGTTCAAGTCCGGCCAGGTCACCGCGCTCGTCGCCACGAACGTCGCGGCGCGCGGCATCCACGTCGACGACCTCGACCTCGTCGTCAACGTCGACCCGCCCGCCGACCACAAGGATTACCTGCACCGCGGCGGCCGCACCGCCCGCGCCGGCGGCTCGGGCAGCGTCGTCACCCTGGTCACCTCGGCGCAGCGGCGCGACATGAGCCGCCTCCTTGCCGCCGCCGGCATCCGGCCGCATACCGCCCAAGTGGCCTCCGGCGAGCCGGAACTGGCGCGCATCACCGGCGCCCAGGCCCCCTCGGGCACCCCGGTGACCATCCCGGCACCGCCGAAGGCGGCCTCCGAACGCGGCGGTTCCTCCTCCTCCCGCGGCCGCCGCCCCCGCGACGGCCGCGCGCGCCGCGCCTACGCCGCCCGCACGCGGACCGACTCCGCGGCCTGAACCCGGACCGGGCCTGCCTGCCCGGCAGGCCCGGAGCCCCGTTCGACTCACTCACCGGCCCTCTCCCTCTGTGAGGCACCATGCGCTGCGTCATCGCCCGCTTCCCCTTCGACCTCTTCAAGAGCGAGGTCGAAGCGGCCATGAAGGGCGTCAAGCCCGAACCCGTCACGGGCGAGTCCGTGATCATCGGCCGCCGCCACTACCCCGTCAAGCAGGTGGGGGAAGTGGTCACCCGGCAGGACCGCCGCGACTTCTCGGCCGCCGAGGTCACCAGGGCGCTGACGGGCCTCGGCTTCACCTGCCGCCCCGCACCGGCCCCGGCCGCGCCCGAGCCCGTCGAGACGGCGTGGCCCACGACCATCGTCTGACGGGTCGGCTCACATAGGCGCGGCGTGTGCCGGGCGTCGCGTCGCGAGTGCCGCCGCGCCCGGCAGCCAGCCGAGAAGCAGCCCCCACAGGGCGCCGAACAGGGCACCCGTCACCGGGAGCAGCAGCCAGCCCAAGGCGTCCGCCTCGATCATGCGGGCCGCGACCAGACCACGCCACGCGCCCGCCACTGCCGCGCCCGCGATGAGCGCCGTCCAGCCCGCGAGCAGCCGGCGGCCCCTGCCCGCGCCGGGGCGCACGCGCAGGTGACGGCGCATGCGCGCGGCGGCCGCCGCGATCAGGAGCAGGGCGGCGAAGTTCTCGCAGAGCTGCCAGGACCAGTCCGTCGCGCCCAGCGGTGTCGCCCGCAGGCCCGGCAGCGCGAAGGGCACACCGAGCGCGCTCGGCACGACCGAGAGACCCGCCCGCGCCGTGAACGCGGTGAGCAGCGTGGCACTGCCGTGCGCCAGGACGAGCAGCAGACAGACACCGGCCACCACCGCCGTGGCGTCCGCCCGTGCCCGCACCGCGTCGATCGTCGTCCGCATGGCGCGCCACTGTAGGCCGCCACGGCCGCCGCGGGCAGGGTCCCGGCCGGAAAAAGTGAACAATGCTCAGGTCTGTTGCGGCGGGGGTCGCGCGATCTACCATCCCGGCCATGAAGTCCCTTGCCGCATGGCGCACTTGGGCGGTCGGTGCGGTGGTGCTCGCCGTCGCGGCCGCGCTGCTGGTCGCCGTCGGCCCGGAGGGCGCGGGGGCGGGGCGCGCCGACACCGCGAGCGGCCACCGGTGGATCACCGACCGGCAGGGGCGCGCCCTGGTCCTGCGGGGGCTGTCCACGGCGAGCAGCGCCAAGCAGGCGGCGGACGGCATGCCGTGGATCGCGGAGAAGGACGTCGCACGTGAACGGCGCGAGCTGGGCACGAATTTCGTCCGCTTCCTCCTCCAGTGGCGCAAGGTCGAGCCGGCTCCGGGGACGTACGACAGGACGTATCTGAAGCGGGTCGCCGAGCGGGTGCGGTGGTACGGCGAGCGCGGCTACCACGTGCTGCTCGACATGCACCAGGACCTGTACGGCCCGCGCGTCGGGGGAAACGGCGCGCCCCCGTGGGCCACGGAGACGGACGGGCTGACGTCCGCCCCCACCGACCCCTGGGAACTCGGCTACGCCGAGCCCGGGACCGTCCGCGCCTTCGACCGTTTCTGGGGGACGGTCGAAGGCGGCGGGCGTGACCTGCGGAAGCACTACGTCGGCGCCCTGCGGGAGGTGGCCAGGCACTTCGCCGACGACGACACCGTCATCGGCTACGACCTGATGAACGAGCCGTGGGGCGGCAGCGTGCAGGGCCCCGCGTTCGAGTCGGGGCCGCTGGCCCGGCTCTACCAGGACGGCATCGACGCCATCCGCACCGTCGACCGCGACCACTGGCTCTTCGTCGAACCGTCCGCCATCGGCGCCAACTGGGGCTTCGCCACCGGGCTTCCGCGCCTCGACGACCCGCGGGGCGACGGCGACGCGGCGCGCATCGCGTACGCGCCCCACCTCTACCCCCTCCCCATGGACCTCGGCGGCGGCTACACCGGCAGCGCCAAGGGGCAGGTCGACGCGTCCCTGCGGTCCTGGCGCGAGCAGACGGAGAAGACCGCGCGGCGGCTCGGGGCGCCCGTGGTCATCGGCGAGTTCGGGCTCGACGTGGGGCTGCCGGGAGCCATGGAGTACGTCGAGAAGGTGCAGCGGATGGCCGACGGGATGGGGGCGGGGTTCGCGTACTGGTCCAACGACCCCGGGAGCTGGGCGCCGTGGGACACCGAGATGCGGCCGACCGCGCTGCTGCCCGTCCTCGACCGGCCCTACCCGCGGGCCGTCGCGGGGGACCCGGTCGCGTACCGCTGGGACGAGGCGCGGAAGACGCTGACCGTCGGCTGGCGGGGGAAGGCGGGCGTGCGGGGCGGTACGGAGGTGTATCTGCCGGCGCGGCATTTCCCCGAGGGAGCGCGGGTGACGGGCGGCGAGCAGCAGTCCTGGCGCCCCAAGTCCCGCACCTTGACGCTCCGTTCGGGCCCCGGTGCGCACTCTGTCCGCATCACACCACGTGGGTGAAATGGAAGAGTTCCACCCCTTGTTCCGGCTGCACAGGGACCCCAAGAATGCCGTCTGACAATCACACGACAGGCGTACGTCATGAGGGGGGCTCCACAGATGGGCAAGAAGAGCAACGTGGTCGCGGGCGGACTGCTCGCCCTGGCGCTGACCGGGGCGAGCGCGATACCCGCGTTCGCGGGGAACACCGGGGGGAACGACCGGCCGGCCCGGCAGGCGCAGGGCAAGGCCAAGCCCAAGGCGGTCGACTTCGCGGGGACGGTCGCGCTCAGCAACTGTTCCGGCTCCGTCGTCCGCGCGCCCAAGTCGAAGGCGAGCGACCCGGCGCTCGTCCTCACCAACGGCCACTGCCTGGAGACCGGGTTCCCCGCCGCCGGTGAGGTCGTCGTGGACCGGCCGTCCACCCGCACCTTCAAGCTGCTCGACGCGGAGGCGAACGACGTCGCCACGCTCAAGGCGTCCAAGATCGCCTACGCGACCATGACGGACACCGACATCACCCTCTACCGGCTCACCAGCAGCTACCGCGACATCACGCGGAAGTACGGCATCAAGCCGCTGGAGCTGGAGGACGACCACCCGGTGAAGGGGCGGGCCGTCACGGTGGTCTCCGGGTACTGGAAGAAGACCTACAGCTGCAACATCGACGGATTCGTGTACCGCATGAAGGAGGGCGAGTGGACCTGGAAGGACTCGGTCCGCTACACCCCCGCCTGCCAGACCATCGGCGGCACGTCCGGCTCGCCGGTGATCGACCACAAGACCGGCAAGGTCACCGCGGTCAACAACACGGGGAACGAGGACGGCGAGCGCTGCACCGTCAACAACCCCTGTGAGATCGACCGCAAGGGCAACGTCACCGTGCGCAAGGGCATCAACTACGCCCAGCAGACGTACGGCATCGTGCCCTGCGTCGGCAAGGGCAGCAAGATCGACCTGGGCCGCAAGGGCTGCAAGCTGCCCCGTCCTGCCTGACGCGTCACGGCGTCCGGCGTACGGCGCGTCCCGCGAGGACGTCCGTGCGCCGGCCGTCCCGCATCACGAACCGGCCGTCGATCAGGACGTGCGGAATGCCGGTCGGATACGTCCGCGGAGCCTCGAACGTCGACCCCGCGGCGACCGTCTCCGGGTCGAAGAGCACCAGGTCGGCGCGGTAGCCCTCCCGGACGACACCCCGGTCGGGGAGCCGGAGGCGCGCGGCGGGCCGTGCGGTGAGGTGGGCGACGGTCTCTTCGAGCGACATGACGCCGAGCTCCCGCGCGTACCGCCCGAGATACTGCGGGAACGTGCCGTACGCGCGCGGGTGCGGCTTGTAGCCCTGCAGGATGCCGTCGCTGCCGCCCGTGTGCACACGGTGCCGCATGATCGCCTGGACGTTCTCCTCATGGCCGACGTGCTGAAGGATCGTCGAACCCAGATTGTCGTTGATGAGCAGACGCCGCGCGGTGATCCAGGGGGCCTCGCCGCGTGCGTCGGCGGACTGCTGGATCGTCTTCCCCACGCAGGACGCGAGCCCCGGATCGCTCACTCCGGAGATCTCGATCGTGTCCCACTCGATGGGTACGCCGTGACAGCCGTCGGCGCCGATGACCTCCATGTGGTGGCGGATCTTCTCGGCGGTCGCGTCGTCCCGGAGCCGGGCGAGGATCGCGTCGGGCCCGCCCTCGCTCGCCCAGCTCGGCAGCATGGCGACGAGGGTCGTGCAGCCCGGGGTGTACGGGTACGTGTCGAGGGTGATGTCCGCGCCGTCCGCGAGCGCCTCGTCGAGGAGGGCGAGCAGGTCCGGCGCCTTCCCCTTGTTCACACCGAAGTTCATGGTGGCGTGGGCCAGGTGGAGCGGGCAGCGGGCGGTCCGGGTGAGGGTCACCATCTCCTCGTACGCCTGGAGGGCGCCGGCGCCGTAACTGCGGTGATGAGGGCAGTAGTAGCCGCCGTGGGCCGCCACGACTCTGCAGAGTTCAGTCAGCTCGGAGTCGTCGGCGTACATGCCGGGGGTGTAGGTGAGGCCGGACGACATCCCGACCGCGCCCTCGCTCATCCCTTCCGCCACGAGCTGCTTCATCCGCTCCAGCTCGGCGGGGGTCGCCGGGCGGTCGTCCCAGCCCAGCGCGTACATGCGGACGGTGCCCTGGGGGATGAGGTAGGCGGCGTTGACGGCGGTGCCGCGGCCGCCGTGGGCGGAGTCGAGGGCGTCGAGATAGCCGCCGACGGTACGCCATGAGAAGTCGATGTCGCTGCCGTCCCCGTTCCACCCGGTGATGGCCTGACGGACCTGGGCGAGCGTGCGGTCGTCCACGGGGGCGTAGCTCAGGCCGTCCTGGCCGATGACCTCCAGGGTGACGCCCTGGGCGGCCTTCGCGGTGTGTTCGGGGTCTCGGAGGAGGGCGAGGTCGCTGTGGGCGTGCATGTCTATGAAGCCGGGTGCCAGTGCGAGGCCTTGCGCGTCGAGGGTGGCCTGCCCTGTCGGGCGGGGCCCCGCCGCCTCCCCCTCCCGATGGATCTCGACGATCCTTCCGTCCTGTACGCCGACGTCGGCGCGGTAGGAGGCACCTCCGGTGCCGTCTATGACGCGTGCGTCCCGGATCACCAGGTCCATGGGGGTGCCTTCCTCTGCATTGCGTTTGACTGCGGGTGCTCGGTGGTGCCCCCGGCCTCCGGCCGGGGCTTACTGTTCCCACCCGCACCACCCGTGCGACTTTCGTCGTCGGGTGCGGGTGGCCCCAGCGGGGGTGGCCCGCCGTCGGCGGCGATGGGGTGAGTGGGTGGGTGTAGCCCCTACTCCCGCTCTGCGGTGGGGGTGAACGGGTGGGTGGGTGGGAGGTTTCCGCCGCGGAGCGGCGGGTCAGGGGTGTCCACCCGAGGGCCGCAGGTGGCCCCGGGCCGCCAGGGGTGGCCGGCCCCTACTCCCGCTCTGCGGTGCGGGGTGAACGGGTGGGTGGGTGGGAGGTATCCGCCGCGGAGCGGCGGGACAGGACACCCCCCCAGACGCCCCCGTCAGAAAAATGTGCGGATGTAGGAGACGACCGCCCCATCCCCCTCCACCACCGGAATCAACTGCCACTTGTCGAACACCGTGCACGGGTGCGAAAGACCCATGCCGAGCCAGTCGCCCACCGCAAGCTCCGCCTCCGGCGAGGTCCGCAGCCACCCGTGCTGGTCGGAGAGACCGGAGACCGTGATCCCGGTCGCGGGGCGCTCCACCCCGTCCCGGTGGACGACCTGCGCCACGGGCAGGTCCAGGTCGTACGCCGCGTCCCGCTTCCCCGCGTTGGTGAACGCCTGCTCCGCGGAGGGCCGCGATACGACCTGCGCCCAGAGCCGGAAGGCGGGCTCCAGCGCACCCTCCTCGGGGACGCGGTTGAAGGGCGTGAGATGCCGGTAGTGACCGTCGTCGTGGGAGACGTACGCACCGGAGCGCAGCAACTTCAGGACGGGCAGCGACAGTTCGGGGACCTCCGCGAAGACCGACGCCACGGCGTCGAACCACGCGCTGCCGCCCGCGCTGACCACGACCTCCGGCAGGTCCGCGAACCGTCCCGCCTTGTCGAGGTCGACGAGGAGTGCGACGAGCCGGCGCAGCCACGCCGTGACCGCCTCGGCCGACGCCTCCGGCACCTCCCCCTCGTACCCGGCGACGCCCACGAGCCGCAGCGTGTCCGCGGCGGCGACGGCGTTGGCGATCTCGAAGCACTCCGCCTCGGTCCGCACACCCGTGCGCGCCCCGTCGCCCGCGGCCAGCTCGATGACGACGTCCACCGGGCGGCTCGCGCCCGCCTCGCCGAGGGCGGCGTGCATCAGTTCGACGCCGCGGACGGAGTCGACGTAACAGATGAAGCGGAAGGAGGGGTCGGAGTCCAGCTCGCCGGCCACCCACCGCAGCGCGGCCGCGTCGACCAGTTCGTTCGCGAGGAAGATCCGGGGGGTGCCGAACGCCCGTGCCACGCGCACCTGGTGGGGGACGGCCAGCGTGATGCCCCAGGCGCCGCGCTCCATCTGGCGGGCGAAGAGCTGGGGGGCCATGGACGTCTTGCCGTGCGGCGCGAAGGCGAGGCCGTGGCGCTCGGCGTACGTCTCCATGAGAGCGAGGTTGTGCTCCAGGCGCTCGGCGGAGAGTGCGAGGACCGGGGTGGTGAAGCCGCCGGTGAAGAGGTTCCTGCGCTGGGCCGCGAGCTCGCCGACGGTGAGGCCCGCCGCGTCCGGCGGCAACCCCTTGAAGCGGTGGTCGACCCGCTCGTCCGCGAGCGCGGCCAGCGCGTCGGCGGACCGGTCGCCGGCGGTTTCGGGGGCGGTGTCGACGGCGTCGTCGGCGGCCATGGGCGCCTCCTCCAGAGGTGCGTTGCAGCATGTGCAACAGTGATTGCGTATGTCGCTTACCGCTGTCTAACATCCGAGCCAACGCCGGGTCAACGGATCCGGAGAGTCGGTTGAGGGGCTGGAAGATCGTGACCGCACAGGCAGCCGCACGGCCCGCCGAGGAGACGAACGCCCGCGCGGCGGTGGACGTCGTGGCGCTCGGCGAGTCCATGGTCACCTTCCTGCCCGCACGGCCGGGACGCCTCGCCGACGTGCCCTCCTTCGACCGCGGGATCGGCGGCGCCGAGTCCAACGTCGTGTGCGCGCTCGCCGCCGCCGGGCACACCGCCCGCTGGGTCAGCCGCGTCGGCACCGACGGCTTCGGCGACCACCTCGTCGAGACGATCGCGCGCTACGGAGTGGACACCTCCGCCGTGGGCCGCGACCCGCACCGCCCCACCGGCATCTACTTCCGCACCGCCGACGACCGCGACACCGCCACCCACGAGGTCGTCTACTACCGCGCGGGCTCCGCCGCCTCCGCCATGTCCCCGGGCTCCGTCGACGAGGGCGCCCTCACCGCCGCCCGCATCCTGCACCTGTCGGGCATCACGCCCGCGCTCTCCGCCGACTGCCTGGATCTCGTACGCCACCTCTGCGCCCGGCGCGCCGACCGCGGCCCGCTCGTCTCCTTCGACGTCAACCACCGCCCCGGACTGTGGAAGGGCGCCCCGGAAGGGCCCGCCGTCCTGCTCGACCTCGCACGCGGCGCCGACCTCGTCTTCGTCGGCGAGGACGAGGCCGCGACGGCCTGGGGTGTGACCGGCGGCCCGGACGCGATCCGCGCCGCCCTGCCCGAGCCCGCCACCCTCGTCGTCAAGCAGGGCAGCCGCGGCGCGACCGTCTTCCGGCACGGCGAGGACCCCGTGTTCCAGGCCGCCCTGCGCGTGGCCGTCGTCGCCCCCGTCGGCGCCGGTGACGCCTTCGCCGCCGGCTTCCTCTCCGCCACCCTGCGCGGGCTGCCCCCCGCGCACCGCCTGCGCCACGGCCATCTGATGGCCGCCGCCGCCCTCACCGTCCCCGGCGATCTCGCCCCTCCCCCCGCCCGCGCACACGCCGACCGCCTCGCCGCCCTGGACGACGCCGCCTGGGAGACACTTCGTCTCGGCCCCGGCTGGACGGATCACGCCCCGGAGGACACCGAGGCCGACGAGGAGGTACGTAACCCATGAGCCAGACCGTCGACCGCGCGCTCTCGATCCTGCCGCTGCTCGCCGAGGGCCCCGCCGACCTGGGCCAGGTCGCCGACCGGCTCGGCGTCCACAAGTCCACGGCGCTCAGGCTCCTGCGCACCCTCCACGAGCACGGTCTCGTCTTCCGCCAGACCGACCAGCGCTACCGCCTCGGCGCGCGCCTCTTCGCGCTCGCCCAGGAGGCCGTCGAGAACCTCGACGTGCGCGAGATCGCCCACCCCCACCTCCTCGCCCTCAACGAGAAGTGCGGCCACACGGTCCACCTCGCCGTGTACGAGGAGCAGGAGGTGCTGTACATCGACAAGGTCGAGAGCCGCTATCCGGTGCGGATGTACTCCCGTATCGGCAAGCCGGTGGCCATCACCGTCGCCGCCGTGGCGAAGCTGCTGCTCTCCGACTTCCCGGAAGCCGAGCGCCGCGCGATCGCGGAGAAGCTCGACTACCCCACCTACACGTCCCGTTCGACACCCAACGCCGCTGCCTTTCTCCGGGAGCTGGACAAGGTGCGCGAACAGGGCTGGGCCACCGACCTCGGTGGCCACGAGGAGTCCATCAACTGCATCGGGGCCCCCATCCGCGGTGCGGACGGGCGTGTCGTCGCCGCCATGTCGGTCTCCGCGCCGAACGTCGTCGTCACCGCCGAGGAACTCCTCACCCTCCTCCCGCTGGTGCGCCGCACGGCGGACGCCATCAGCCGGGAGTACTCCGGCGCCGCGCCCGATGCGAAAACCGTCCCTCTCAAGGAAGCCTGATCAGCGAATGACCGAGAAGACCGCACTCACCCCGGCCACCCACACCACCCCGCCCGCGAAGTTCTCCCACGGCGTGAAGAAGGGCAACATCCTCCAGGTCGCGGGGCAGGTCGGCTTCCTGCCCGCCGAGGAGGGCAAGGCCCCCACCCCCGCGGGCCCGACCCTGCGCGAGCAGACCCTCCAGACGTTCGCCAACGTCAAGGCGATCCTCGAAGAGGGCGGCGCCACCTGGGACGACGTGATGATGATGCGCGTCTACCTCACGGACGTGGACCACTTCGCGGAGATGAACGAGATCTACAACGCGTACTTCGAGGAGCAGGGCCTGAAGGCCCCCGCCTCCGCCCGCACCACCGTCTACGTGGGTCTGCCCAAGGGCCTGCTCATCGAGATCGACGCGCTCGCCGTCCTGAGCTGACCCACATCACCACCCCGCAAGCCGTACGTCGTCACGGCACGGCGCCTCACACCCACGAGGCGCCGTGCCGCGATCCCCCCTGCTCCGAAAGCCCCATGCACTTACGAGGTCAACGATGTCCCCGTCCCACACCGCCGTGCTCGCGGCCGCCCCCGCCGCCGAGGCACCACCTCACACCGGCGGTCTCCTCGCCCTGATCGACGGCACGGCAGGCCTGCTGACCGTCGCCGCGCTCGGCATCCTGCTGCTGCTCTTCCTGATCATCAAGGTCAGGCTGCAGCCCTTCGTGGCGCTCCTCGCGGTCTCCATAGCCGTCGGCCTCGCGGCCGGCCTCTCCGTCACCGAACTCTTCGGCACCGTCCAGAAGTCCGACGCCGTCTCGGTCATCGAGTCGGGCATGGGCGGCATCCTCGGCCATGTGGCGATCATCATCGGTCTCGGCACGATGCTCGGCGCGATCCTCGAGGTCTCCGGCGGCGCCGAGGTACTGGCCTCCCGCCTGCTCGGCCTCTTCGGCGAGAAGCGCGCCCCGCTGGCCATGGGCCTGACGGGTCTGATCTTCGGCATCCCCGTCTTCTTCGACGTCGGCATCTTCGTCCTCGCGCCGATCGTCTACGCCGCCGCCAAGCGCAGCGGCAAGTCGATCCTCCTCTACTGCCTCCCCCTGCTCGCGGGTCTCTCCATGACCCACGCGTTCCTGCCCCCGCACCCCGGCCCCGTGGCCGCCGCCGGTCTGCTGAAGGTGGACCTCGGCTGGGTCATCCTGATGGGCATCGTCTGCGGTATCCCCGCGGTGCTCGCCGCCTGGGTGTTCTCCGCGTGGGTCGGCAAGCGCATCTTCGTGCCCGTCCCGCAGGACATGGTCGAGGCCGCCGAGGAGGCGAAGGCGGCGGTCGTCGCCGAGCAGCGCGCCGCCGGGGTGGAGCCGCGCGAGAAGCCGGTGCCGCTGGGCATCGTCTTCGCGATCATCGGAACGCCGCTGTTCCTGATCCTCCTCGCAACCTTCTCGTCGATCGCCTTCGACCCCTCCACCCCGCGAAGCGTCATCGAGTTCTTCGGCAGCCCGTTCGTGGCCCTGACGATCGCGCTCCTGATGGCGTACTACCTGCTGGGCATCCGGCGCGGCTGGTCGCGCAAGTCCCTGGAGACGGTGTCGACCTCGTCCCTCAAGCCGGTCGGCAACATCCTCCTGGTCGTCGGCGCGGGCGGCATCTTCGGCGCCGTCCTGAAGGCCAGCGGCGTCGCCAAGGCCCTCTCGGACACCTTCCAGGACGTGGGCCTGCCCATCATCGTCCTCGCCTACCTGCTCTCCCTGGTGCTGCGCGTCGCCCAGGGCTCGGCGACGGTCGCGATCGTCACGACGGCCGGCATCGTCGCCCCGCTCCTCGCCGAGGGCGACCACTCCCAGGCCTTCGTCGCCCTGGTCATCATGGCGATCTCGGCGGGTTCCATCTTCGCCTCGCACGTCAACGACGGCGGCTTCTGGATGGTCGCGAAGTACTTCGGCATCAGCGAGCGGGACACGCTGAAGACGTGGACGGTGCTGGAGTCGGTGCTGTCGGTGGCCGGGTTCGCGGTGGCGGCCCTGGTCAGCCTGTTCGTGTGACAGGCCGACCAGGACCGGACCGGGCTGTCAGGCCGTGCAGTACTGCTGTTCCTTGCCGATCGAGCGGTACATGCAGTCCGAGTTCTCCAGGAGTTGCAGGACCGCGTCGCGGTTGCGGGACGTCTCCCGCTCGATCACCTCGTCGGGCGGGTAGAAACCGCCGCCGCCGGCGGACGACGGGTACATCTCGAAGGTGTAGCTGAAGATCTTCTGGCTGCCCCACAGCCAGTCGTTGATCGACCCGTCCGTGATGTAGAGGTCGCTGGACTGCTGGGGCGTGTAGCCGTTGCTCGCGGCCATCTTCCGGCCGACGGCCGCGTGCGCGTCACGGTCGTCCTGGGTGAGGCCGGGACCCGTGTCGCTGTACGTGTAGCCGTACGGCCACAGGACCAGTTCGCTGTACGTGTGGAAGTCGATGGCGGCCCTGATCTGCTGCTTGCCTCCGACGACGCGGCTGCGGACGAAGTTGGAGACGACCTTCACCTCGGGGGCCGACTCGGCACTCGGGCCGCGGTACGTCTCGGATCCCGTGCTGCCCGACGAGCCGCCGCAGCAGCCCCACCGGTAGGCCCAGTTGCGGTTCATGTCGGTGCCGACGTTCGACGAACCGGCGTTCGGCTGACGGTTCTTGCGCCAGCTGCGGTAGGAGCCGGACGCGATGTCGTACTCGCCGCCGTCCGGGTTCAGGTCCGGCACGATCCAGATCTCGCGCTCGTCGACCATCTTCTTGACCCGGGCGTCGGTGGCGTAGTCGTCGCCCAGTTCGCGCAGCAGGTAGAGCGCCATCTCCACCGTCAGGTGCTCGCGCGCGTGCTGGTGGTGGGTGAAGAGGACCTCGGGCTCGGCCTCGTCGGTGCCGACGTTGTCGCTGATCTTGATGGCGACGATGTCCCGGCCCTGGTAGGACTTGCCGATCACCCGCTTGCTCATCAGGTTCGGGTGGGCCGCGATGCGCTGGTCGATCGCCGCGGTCATCTCCGCGTAGTTGTGGTAGCGCGAGTCGGCGGGCGGGAAGTCCTTGGCCTCCACCGGGTTCCCGTTCGTCCGCTTCGGGGGCCCGGCCAGCTGCTTCAGCTCGTAACCGGCCTTCCGGAGCGCCGCGGCCTCGGCGGCGTCCGCCGAGACGACCACCGAGTGCGCGTCCACCTCGTCGATGGCGACGCCGGTGCGGGCGAGCGCGGAGCGCGCGGCGCGGTCGTCGCGCAGCGGGATCTCGTACTGGCGCGTTTCCTCGTCGGCGGCCGTCGCCGCGCCGCGCGGGGCCCGGCCGGCGTCGCCCGACGAGGCGTTGGCGGTGAGGGGGGCCGCGAGGGCGAGAGCCAGCAGGACCGAGAGGGCGGCGGATCTCCTGCCGCGTATGCGGAGTCGCATGAAGTCTCCTCAAGGGTGGGGGAAGTTGTTCAGTGCGACGTGCGGGGGCGCCGCTGCGTCGGGGTGCGACGTGCGACGTGCGACGTGCGACGTGCGGGTGCGGGTGCGGGTGCGTCGTGCGAGTACGACGTGCGGGGTGCGGGGTGACGCGCGGGCCCATCGTGCGCGCGTGGCATGCCCCCGTCAACGCTGTCTTTGGCCAATCCGGGCGGGGCGCGCGCACCCCGGGCGCACAACCGGAGAGCGCACGGCCGCGCGACGACCCCTTGTGCCCCGGCCGTCCATGCGCTTTCTTGATCGCATGGCTGAAACCACAGGCAGCGCCACCGGCACGGGCGACGCGGCACCGCGGCCGCGCAAGTCGAGCTGGAAGTACATCGGCCCCGGCATCGTCGTCGCGGCGACCGGCGTCGGCGCGGGCGACCTCGTAGCGACCCTCATCGCGGGCAGCAACTTCGGCTACACGCTGCTGTGGGCCGCCGTCCTCGGCTGCGTCGTCAAGATCTCGCTCGCCGAGGCGGCGGGGCGCTGGCATCTGGCCACCGGCCGCACCCTCTTCGACGGCTGGGCGAGCCTCGGCCGCTGGACGACGTGGTTCTTCGTCGTCTACGTCGTGATCTGGGGGTACGTCTACGGCGCCGCCGCCATGTCGTCGTCCGGGCTGCCGCTCCAGGCGCTCTTCCCCGACGTCATGGAGCTCAAGTGGTGGGGCATCCTCACCGGGCTCGTCGGCCTGGTCTTCGTCTGGTTCAACAAGTACGCCGTCTTCGAGAAGGTCATGACGGTGCTCGTCGGCATCATGTTCGTCGTCACCGTCTATCTCGCGATCCGCGTCACCCCGCACCTCGGCGACGCCTTCGCGGGCCTGCTGCCCGTCCTGCCCGACGAGAAGGACTCGGTCCTCAACACGCTCGGTCTGATCGGCGGCGTCGGCGGCACCATCACCCTCGCCGCGTACGGCTACTGGGTCAACGCCAAGGGCTGGACGAACACCGGCTGGATGAAGGTGATGCGGCTCGACAACCGCGTCGCGTACATCACCACCGGCATCTTCGTCGTCTCCATGCTCTTCGTCGGCGCCGAGCTCCTGCACTCGGCGAACGTGGCCATCGCGAGCGGCGACAAGGGACTCGTCCAGCTCTCCGACATCCTGGAGAAGGAGTACGGGAACGCCACCGCCAAGCTGTTCCTGATCGGCTTCTTCGCCACCTCGTTCACCTCGCTGATCGGTGTGTGGCACGGCGTGAGCCTGATGTTCGCGGACTTCGTGGAGCGCTACCGCAAGCAGCGCGCCGGTGCCGACAGCCAGGCGCTGACCGGCGAGGAGGTGGCGTCCGGCACCCACGAGAAGTCCGTGCCGTTCCGCGCGTACCTGCTGTGGCTGACGTTCCCGCCGATGATCCTGCTCTTCCAGGGGCAGCCGTTCCGCCTCATTATCATCTACGGCGTCCTGGGCGCGGCCTTCATGCCCTTCCTCGCGCTCACCCTGGTCTGGCTCCTCAACTCCACGCGCACCCCGCGGGAGTGGCGCAACGGCTGGCTCAGCAACGGCATGCTGACCATCGCGGGCCTGCTCTTCCTGGTGCTGTGCATCAAGCAGATCACCGATCAGGACTGGGGCAGCTTCTTCTGACGGGGGCGGCTGCTTGAGGTCGGCGGCCCGATCGGAAGGTCCCACCTCCACATGAACACTGGGAAGTTGGGTGTTGGGGCGACCATGACGTGGATATGGTGCTGAGGCAGGAGTGCACGAGGACCGGGGGTGTACGCGTTGCCGACCGCCATAGCCGTCACCGGACCCGACCTCGTGCTGCCGTCACCCGACCGGCACACCCCGTCGGCCGCCGTCCTCCAGTCGGCCGTGCAGTCCCCGCGGACGTACTCGCTCGATCAGGCGCTCACCGAGATGCACACCCTGATCGAGCACCACGGATATGTGATCGCCCTCTGCCCGTCCTCCGCGCCCGCGTCCGTCGCCCAGCGGCTGCACGCGGTCCGCTCGGTCCTGGAGAGCGACCGCATCGCCGTCGTCCGCTCCGACCTGCCGCCGCTCGGGCTCGCCGTCCTCGCGCTCCAGCTGCGGCAGCTGTCGATCTGCGACTTCAGCCCCGGCGTCCTGGCCTCCGCAGCCCGCCTCCTGTCCCACTACATCTACGCCGGGGCCCTGCTCGGCTCCGTCGCCAAGCTCGACCGGGTGCCCGTCAGCCTCCAGTCGCACGCCAAGTCGTGGCTCCCCGGCGCCCAGTTCGCGGTCCTCGCCACACCGCGGCCCGAGCTGACGAAGGTGTCGGGCGGCGACGAGGCGGACCTGCCGGGGCCGGGATTCGCCACGCGGCTGCTCTACGCCCCCGGCAAGCTGGCGCCCGGCTGGGTGACCGACACCCTCGCCCCCGCCTGGCGCTCCCAGGAGGTCACCGAGGCCCGGCTGCCCGGCGAGTCCGCGCGCTGGTGGGCCACCGGCAGACTCGTCGAGTTCGCCGCCGCGATCCCTGACATCTCCGTCCTCTACCAACTGGTGTCGTCCGTCCGCCGCGACGACTGCCACTGGTGCGGCCTCGAACTCATCGGCGACCGCTGCGCGTTCTGTGCCGCCCCGCTGCCACCGCCCTCCGAACGCCCCTCGCAGCGCACCCTCGCGCACGGCGTGACCGCCCTGCCGCGCGGCGCGACCTAGGCCAGGACCGACCGACCCCGGCACCCCGCACCTCGTACGCGACCGACGACCGCACGTGCGCCACCCCGCTCACTGTCCGTAGCCAACCGCATTCGATCGAGGTAGTCCGGCCCATGAACTCTCGCCAGCGCCGCGGCGTCATCCTGCTGATCCTGTCGGTCCTGTGCGCGATCGGCGCGTTCGCGGGTGTCCTCTCGGTGATCCGCGACGCGAACTCGAAGGTCGGCCCCGAGGTGCCCGCGTACAAGCTCAAAGGGGACATCGCGCCCTACAAGGAGCTGACCGCCGACCAGTTCGAGAAGGTCGAGATGCCCGAGCGGTGGCTGTCCGACAACGCGGTCACGGACCTCGGCGAGATCCGCGGCAAGATCGCCGTCACCCAGCTGCGCAAGGGCTCGCTGCTGCAGTCCGACATGATCGTCGGGCGGCCCGAACTCGGCCCGGGCCAGCAGGAGATCGCCATCATGATCGACGCGGCGACCGGCGTCGCGGGCAAGATCACACCGGGCTCGAAGGTCAACATCTACGCCACCTTCAAGGGCGAGACCGACAAGGCGAAGGACCAGTCCAAAGTCATCGTGGAGGGCGCCAAGGTGCTCGACGTCGGCAAGCTCACCCCGCTCGAACCCGACCAGGACGACCGTACGCGCCGCAGGGCCACGGAAGCGGTGCCGATCACGTTCGCCCTCGGCACGGCGGACGCGCAGCGCGTCGCGTACGCCGAGTCGTTCGCCACGCACGTCCGGCTCGCCCTGGTGGGCGCGGGCGGCGACGCGACGGTGCCGCCCCGTGACCGGACGTACACCCTCGACGAGGACAAGTAAGGGGTCTCGGATGACCACTCGGATCCTCCCGGCCGTCGGCGACAACGATGCGACGTGCGCGCTGTCCACGCCGACCGGTCGGCCGCCCGGCACCGGGCCGGCGCTGGCCGTCGGCGCGTTGCGGGGGCGGTGCGGCTGCCTCGCCCTGGCGGGTGCGGGCGATGATGCGGTCGTGCCGCCCCGTGACCGGACGTACACCCTCGACGAGGACAAGTAAGGGGTCTCGGATGACCACTCGGATCCTCCCGGCCGTCGGCGACATCGACGCGGCGCGCGCGCTGTCCACGCTGACCGGGCAACTGCCCGACACCGAACCCGCGCCGCCCGTCGCCGACTCCACGGCGCTGATCGACACCCTCGCGCGGCTCGCCGCCGAGTCCGTCGACGAACTGCCCGAGGTCGTCCTCGTCCACGAGCGCATCGGCCCCGTCCCGGCCCTCGACCTGATCCGGGACCTCGTCCTCCGCTTCCCGGCGGTCGGCGTCGTCCTGATCACCGCCGACACCAGCCCCGGACTCCTCACCGCCGCCATGGACTCCGGGGCGCGCGGCATCGTCGGCCTCCCGCTCGCCTACGACGCCCTCGCCGAACGCGTCCAGGCCGCTGCCTCCTGGTCCACCGGCATGCGGCGCCACCTCGGCAACGGAAACGGCGGCCTGGAACTGTACGCGGGCAGCAGCCCCGGCACGGCCGGCACCGTCGTCGCGGTCAGCGGCGCCAAGGGCGGCGTCGGTACCACCGTCACGGCCGTCCAGCTCGCCCTCGCCACCGCCGCGTCCGGCCGCTCCGTCGCCCTCCTCGACCTCGACCTCCAGTCCGGCGACGTCGCCTCCTACCTCGACGTGCAGTTCCGGCGCTCGATCGCCGACCTCGCCGCCATCTCCGACATCACACCCCGCGTCCTCCAGGACGCCGTCTACACCCACGAGACCGGCATCGGCCTCCTCCTCGCCCCCGCCGACGGCGAGCGCGGCGAGGAGGTCACCGACCGCGTCGCCCGCCAGACCATCGGCGCCCTCCGCGCCCGCTACGACGTCGTGGTCGTCGACTGCGGCGCCTACGTCACCGGCGCGAACGCCACCGCCGTCGAACTCGCCGACCAGGCCCTCCTGCTCGTCACCCCCGACGTGGTCGCCGTCCGCGCCGCCAAGCGCCTGGTGCGCCTCTGGGACCGCCTCCAGATCCGCAAGGCCGAGGAGACCGTCACCGTCGTCAACCGGCACGGCAAGGGCACCGACATCCAGCCCTCCCTCGTCGGACGCGTCACCGGCACCCGGACGGCCCGCACCACCGTGCCCGCCGGCTTCAAGGAACTGCAGGCCTCCGTCGACGCGGGCCGCATGCAGGACCTCGACAGCCGCTCCGCCGTGAAACAGGCCCTGTGGGGCCTCGCGGGCGAGCTCGGCCTGGTCGAGCCGGAGCCGTCGGCCACCGGCGGCAAGCGGGGCGCGCTGTCCCTGCGCAGAAAGGCGGCGAGCGGCGACCGGGGCGCGGTCACGCTCGAATTCGCCGGGATGTTCCCCCTGCTGCTCGCGGTCATGGCGATCCTCTGGCAGTGCGCGCTGTACGGCTACACGTACTCCCTCGCGGGGAACGCGGCGGACGAGGCGGCGCGGGCCTACACGGCGGCGCGGGCAGTGGGGGAGGGCGCGGACGCGGCCTGCTCCGCCGCAGCGAAGAAGCACCTGCCCGGCGCCTGGCAGGACGCGGACGTCTCCTGCGGGGACGAGGGCGGCGGGGTGTACAAGGCCCACGTACGGGTCGACGTACCGGTGTTCTTCCCGGGCTTCGACGCCGGGTGGCGCGTGGACGGGGAAGCGGGGGCGGCGAAGGAGGGGGAGGACGGGTGAAACGGCCGCGGAGGTGGGACGACCGGGGCGTATCGATGCTGGAGTTCGCCGGCTTCCTGCCGATCCTCCTGATCATCGGCCTCGCTGCGATCCAGCTCGGCCTCGTCGGCTACGCCGCCAACCAGGCCGGCTCCGGCGCCCGCGCGGCGGCCCGCGCGGCCTCGCAGGGCGACTCGGGGGAGGCGGCGGGCGCGGCGGCCATGGACGGGGGCCTGTTCTCCTCCATAGGTGTCAGCCAGGGCGGCGCGACCACGACCGCCACCGTGGAGGTGCAGGTCCCGACGCTGCTCCCCTTCATCGGCACGGACTGGAGCGTCACCAAGGAGGCCACGATGCCGAACGACGACGACGCCGACTGAACCCGCGTACACGACAAGGAGGTCGAAGGACGACATGAGCCTGCGCGACCGCGTGGCCCCCACCCGCCAGACCGAGCCGAGCCGCGACGACGGCCTCGTCGCCGTCTACCGCTCCAAGCTCCTGGAGGAGATCGACCTCGCCGAGATGTCGTCGCTCGCGGCGGCGGACCGCCGCGTCCGCCTGGAGCGCGTCCTCGGCCACATCATCAGCCGCGAGGGCCCCGTCCTCTCCACCTCCGAGCGCGCCCAGCTGATCCGCCGCGTCGTCGACGAGGCCCTCGGACTCGGCGTACTGGAACCGCTCCTCGCCGACACCTCCATCACGGAGATCATGGTGAACGGCCCCGACTCGATCTTCGTCGAGCGCGCGGGCCGGGTCGAACAGCTCCCCCTCCGCTTCGCCTCCAACGAACAGCTGATGCAGACCATCGAACGCATCGTCTCGACGGTCAACCGCCGCGTGGACGAGTCGAACCCCATGGTCGACGCCCGCCTGCCCACCGGCGAGCGCGTCAACGTCATCATCCCGCCGCTCGCGCTGACCGGCGCCACCCTCACCATCCGCCGCTTCCCGCGCGCCTACACGCTCCCCGAGCTCATCGGCCTCGGCTCGCTCGACGAGCACATGCTGATGCTGCTCGCCGCGTTCGTGCGGGCCCGCTTCAACCTCATCGTCAGCGGCGGCACAGGCACCGGCAAGACGACGCTCCTCAACGCGCTCTCCGGGCTGATCCCCGCCCACGAGCGCATCATCACCATCGAGGACTCGGCGGAGCTCCAGCTCCAGCAGGAGCATGTGATCCGTCTCGAGTCCCGGCCGCCCAACGTCGAGGGCAAGGGCCACATCACCATCCGCGACCTCGTCCGCAACAGCCTCCGCATGCGCCCCGACCGCATCATCGTCGGCGAGGTCCGCGGCGGCGAGACCCTCGACATGCTCCAGGCGATGTCGACGGGCCACGACGGCTCGCTCGCCACCGTCCACGCGAACACCGCGGAGGACGCCCTCATGCGCCTCCAGACCCTCGGCTCCATGTCGGAGGTCCAGATCCCCTTCGAGGCCCTGAAGGACCAGATCAACTCGGCGGTCGACGTCGTCATCCAGCTCGCCCGGCACGGCGACGGCTCCCGCAAGGTCGCCGAGATCGTGCTGCTCGTCTCGCGCGGCCGCCAGCAGTTCCGCATCGTGCCGGTCACCCGCTTCGTGCCGCGCCCGCTCGGCGCCGACCGCATCGTGCACGGCTACTTCGAACACCTGCCGCTGCCGCGCGAGATCGCCGACAAGCTGTACGTCGCGAACGAACCGGTGCCGCCCGCGTTCGGCGTGGCGGAGGCCATCGACGTACTGGACGCAAGGGACGCCATCGGATGAACGACCCCGCCCTCCTCGCGCTCGGCGCCACGATCCTGACCGGCACGCTCGCGGTCGCGGGCGTCCACACGTACGCGTCCGGCCGGGCCCAGCGCCAGGCCCTGGTCGACCGGCTCGCGCTCGGCCCCGGCACGGGCGACGGCGGCCCGCCCGGCCGCGCCCGCCGCTTCGCGACCGTCGACCGCAGGCTGCGCCGCACCCGCCTGGGCAGATCGATCCACCTGCGCCTGTCCTCGACGGGACTCGATCTGACGGCGGGCGAGTTCTTCACGTACGTCGTCGCGGTCGTCGCCGCGCTCTGGCTGATCGCGGCCGCGACCCTCGCCCCGTTCTTCGGCCCGATCGCCGGCGTCGTCGCGGTGTGGGGCGCGACGGCGTTCCTCAACTGGCAGCGCCAGAAACGCATCGAGGCGTTCATCAACCAGCTCCCGGACGTGGCCCGCATCCTGGCCAACGCGACGGCGGCGGGCCTGGCCCTGCGCACCTCCCTGGCGATGGCGGCGGAGGAACTGGAAGCCCCGGCAGGCGAGGAACTCTCGCATGTCGCCGACCAGTTGACCCTGGGCCGCTCCATCGACGACACCCTCGGCGAACTCGCCGAACGCCTCCCGTCCCGCGAGCTGATCGTCCTGGTCACCACCCTCGTCCTCTCCAACAAGGCGGGCGGCACGGTGGTCAACTCCCTGCGCAATCTCACGCAGACCCTGGAGGACAGGAAGGAGACGCGGCGCGAGGTCCGCACGATGCTGTCGGAGGTCCACGCGACGGCGTTCACGGTCCCGCTGCTCGGCCTGGGTTCGCTGCTCCTGATCAACTCCTCGAACGAGGGCGCGCTGGAGCGCGTGACCGGCTCACCCTTGGGTCAGACGCTGATCCTGATCTCGCTGGGCCTGTACGGCGTCGGATTCTTCGTGATCAGACGCCTGGGAAAAATCGAAGTCTAGAGAACCCTGGGAGAGATCCAGGAGGGGAGTTACGTTGCTGGGCTTGCTGCTAGCGGTGGCGATGGGCCTCGCCGTGGCCGGTGTCTGCCAGGGCGTCCGCATGTACCGCGCGGACGCGAAGCTGCCCTCCGACCTGGCCGTGGCCCTGGAGGTCGGCGCGACCCGCGTCTCGGCGGCGGGCTCGGCGGTGGACCGCCTGGGCATGCGCTTCGCGCCCCTGGTCCTGCGCGTCATGGGCCCGAAACGGGTCGACGCCAAGCGCCGCAGGATCGACATGGCGGGCAATCCGGGCGGCCTGACGATAGACCGCTACGCGGCACGGCGGGCGGTCTACGGCGTCTTCGGACTCGTCCTCGGCCTGGTCTTCTTCGTGAACGGCTCCCCGCTCTTCGGCCTGCTCACGCTCGCCTTCGGGGCGGTCGCGGCGGACGCGCTGATCTGGCAGGCGATCCGCGAGCGCCGCGAGGTCATCGACCGCACGCTGCCCGACTTCCTCGACGTCCTCGCGGTCGTCGTATCGGCGGGGCTCGGCTTCCGCCAGGCACTGGACCGGGTGGCGGAGCGGTACGAGGGGCCGTGGGCGGACGAACTGCGCATCACGCTCCGCCAGATGGACATGGGCGTGAGCCGCCGCCAGGCCTTCGACGAACTGCGCCGCCGCAACGCGTCCGAGCAGGTGGCGCAGTTCGTCTCCGCCCTGCAGCAGGGCGAGGAGCTGGGCTCCCCGATCGCGGACACGCTGATCCAGATCGCGACGGACATGCGCCGCACGGACGCGCAGAACTCCCGCCGCAGGGCGGCGAAGACGATCCCCAAGGCGACGATGGTGACACTGGTCTTCATGCTCCCGGCCACGATGATCCTGATCGCCTCGGGAATGTTCCTCGGCTCGGGCTCCGACTTCGGTTCGATTTTGGGGCGTTGAGACGAATGTTCGCGAAAGCTCTTCGCGGCTGCAACTCGATGTGGGACAGTCAGTTCTGAGTTCACGGTTCGCGGGAGGGGACTTCGTGCATGGTGATCTCACCGAGGGGGAAGAGAACCCGCCAACTTGCGGGCCGGGCGCCCCGGATACCGCATGCGCTGCGCAGAGTTGCTGCCGATGCACGCCGTGTGGCGTACGTTGCCTCTGACCACAAAGGGCGCGGTATCGGGTGGGAGAGAAGAGGCCGTCGTGCTGAAGGAACGCGTGCTCAGTGTCTGGATCTACTGGACGGTTTCCGTGGCTTCCCGGGTCCGGGGGAGGGAGCGGGATGCGGGGGCGGGGTTTGTGGAGTATGCGGGGTTGATGATTCTTATTGCGGGGATCTTCGTCCTGATCGACGGCCTGGGGCTCGACGGTCAGATCTCCGGAGCCATTCAGGACGCCGTATCCGATGTGGTCGGCGGCTGAGGCACGGCCTTCACCGCGATGACAGAGGGCAGACTCTCCCTATCTACATCTGGTTGACGGGGATTCTACTCTTTGTTGCGCTCGCGTTCTTTGCCTTCGCTCAGGCCGCATCCGCGCGCAACGGCGCGCAATCCGCCGCAGACGCCTCCGCTTTGGCGGCAGCCCAGGACGCCAGGGACGAACTCGTGGATGGACTCGGGCTGTCCATCGGTGAGGGTGACGACTGGCTGGAATGGCTGGCAGGCGGCGAGTTCACCGGCAGCGGCGCTCAAGCCGCGGCGGCGGAGCTGGCTGCCGACAATGACGCGACCGTCATCGTCTCGCCCGTCGAAGTGAACGGTTACCCGGGTTTCCGCGCGGAGATCGAGACCAACTACACCGTCGGCGATTCGATCATTCCGGGCACGGAGTCCCAGCACGCAAAGGCCGACGCCACCGCGATCATCAAACCGCGCTGTGATCTCACCCCGTCGTCGGATCCCGAGAAGGCCGTGGAGTTCGAGTGCGACGGTGGTGAATCCTTCGAAATCGATCCCGACGACTTCGAACTGGACGATCTTCCGGACGGTTTCGTGCTGTTCTCCGTCCAGCTGGCCGAGTGACAAGAGATCGACGAGAGAAGGAAGCCGTAGCGATGAGTATTCGGCGTACCTCGATGACCCGCAGGGCAATGACCGCTGTGGCGATCACGACTGGGCTGGTCTTCACGGTGGCCGGCTGCGGCGGTGGAGACGGTGACGGTGACAAGTCCGAGAAGGAGTCCCCTCCCAGATCGTCGGCGCAGCAGGGCGGTGGTGATGAGGAGAAAGGCGAGGGAGATGACAAGGCCCCCGCGACGGGCGAGGTGCTGGCCGAAGTCAAGGGCGAGGAGAGCATCACCCTGACAGTCACGTCCGCCGTGCGTGACGAGGACGGTTTCGTGACGGTCTCCGGAAAGGTGACGAACAATGGCGGCAGGTTCTGGGCGGCCGCCAACTGGCGCGGCGAAGAACGGGAGCTGAACAAGAACGGCTCGTCCGTGGCAGGCGCGAATCTGATCGACAAGGCGGGCAAGAAGAAGTACCTCGTACTCCGGGACACTCAAGGGCGTTGTCTGTGCACCAAATTCACAGGCGGCGTAAAGCCGAGTCAGACGGCCGACTGGTACGCCCAGTTCCCCGCCCCGCCCGAAGGAACCACCAAGGTCACCTTCCAGGTGGGTGCCATGCCCCCCGCCCCCATCGAAATCTCCGAGGGCGAGTGACCCATGACCCGCCACCCTCGCCGCACCGCGGGCACCGTCACCCTCACCGCGCTGGCCCTGCTGCTCAGCCCCGCACCGAGCTGGGCCGACGACGACCCCACGGCTCCCCCAGGCAGCACCACCACCTCCCCACCCCCCGAAGTGGACTCCAACAGTCCGGGGCTGAAGCTTGCCGATGGGGCCACGCTTGCGCCTGCCAAGGTGCTGGACATCAAGTCGGTCGTCGAGGACCTCGGCGGCGAGGAGCGGCGTGAGGACACCAACACCGACGTGAAGTTCGCGCTGCAGGCGGAAGTCCTGTTCCCGAAGGACAGCGCGAAGCTGAATCCGGACGCGAACGCCCGGATCAAGGCCATCGCGGAGGAGGCCGAGGCCCAGAAGGCCACGGACGTACGCGTGTTCGGCTTCACGGACAACCTCGGGTCCTACGGCCACGGCAAAAAGCTCTCCCGCGAGCGCGCGGAAGCCGTCCACGACCGGCTCGCGAGCCACCTCGGCCCCGAGGTCACCTACTCCGTACGCGGCTACAGCGAGGACTACCCCATCGCGGACAACGGCTCAGAGGAGGGCCGCAAGAAGAACCGCCGCGTCGAGGTCTCGTTCCCGCGCGGCACGACAGGGACGGGTACGGGGACCGAAACCACCGGCTGAGCCGCCCGCTGCGGCACTATTGCCCCCATGAGCAGCAACAACAGCCAGGCCCCCCGCACCTTCGACGACCTCGTGGCCGAAGCCGAGGCCGCGCCCACCGAAGGGTGGGACTTCTCCTGGTTCGAGGGCAGGGCCACCGAGGCGCGGCCCTCGTGGCGGTACGCCGAAGCGATGGCCCGGCGGCTCGCACAGGCCACGGCGAGCCTCGACATCCAGACCGGCGGCGGCGAGGTGCTGGCCTCCGCCGCCACCCTGCCGCCCCTCGCCGTCGCCACGGAGGGCTGGCCCGCGAACGTCGCCAAGGCCACCGCGCTCCTGCACCCCCGAGGCGTGGCGGTCGTCGCCTCGGCGGCGGACGACCCGCTGCCGTTCGCGGACGGCGCGTTCGACCTGGTCACCAGCCGGCATCCGGTCAAGGCCCACTTCGACGAGATCGCCCGCGTGCTGCGCCCCGGCGGCGCCTACTTCGCCCAGCACGTCGGCCCCGCCAGCGTCTTCGAGGTCGTCGAGTACTTCCTCGGACCGCAGCCGGCGGAGGTCAGGAACGGTCGGCACCCCGACCTGGAGCGCGCCGAGGCCGAGGCGGCGGGCCTGGAGGTCGTCGACCTGCGGGCGGAGCGGCTGCGGATGGAGTTCCACGACGTCGGCGCGGTCGTCCACTTCCTGCGCAAGGTGGTGTGGATGGTCCCGGGCTTCACCGTGGCGGAGTACCGCCCCCGGCTGCGCGAACTGCACGACCGCATCCAGGCGGAGGGCCCCTTCGTGGCCCACAGCACACGGCACCTCTTCGACCTCCGCAAGCCGGTACTGTCGACCGTCGAACGGTAAGTAGCGGTACGTATCGGTAAGTCAGTAGGCGAAGCAGAGGAGTTGGCCGTGCCGAAGGACAGTAAGCCGTACGCCTGCGGTCTCGACGCCGCGGTGGACGTCGTCGGCGGCAAGTGGAAGCCCATGATCCTGTGGGCGCTGCACTCGGGCAGGACGCTCCGCTTCGGCGAGCTCCGGCGGCACATCGTCGGCGTCAGCGAGAAGATGCTGATCCAGCAGCTGCGCGAGCTGGAGTCCGACGGCATCGTGCACCGCGAGGTCTACCGCGAGGTGCCGCCGAAGGTCGAGTACTCGCTGACCCAACTCGGCGAGTCCCTCAACGCGGCCCTCCTGCCCCTGGGGTTGTGGGGCGACGAGCACATGCAGCAGGTGATCGCGAACAAGGCCGGCGCCGGCGACGCGGCGGACAGTGCGGCGTAGCCCCGCATTTCGGAACGAAGTCGGGCGGAACGCGGCAAGGTGCCTCTCGGCTCGCACTTCGTGACGTATCCGCCGTAATAGAAGCCGTGATTCCGCATCGTTATCAATACTGGCTCGATCCGCCCCTGAACCTCGCGTAAGTTCAGACCAAGGCTAATTCGCGTGAGCAAATCCACGCGGGCGGTGCCGCGCGGTGGAGGGGGCCGCGCGGCACCGCGAGCCTCACCCACCGCCGCGTCCCGCCCCGCGCACGACGGCGCGCGCGCCCCGGCGCACGCCCCACCGGGCCATCGCCCCGGCCTCCGCCTCGATCACGTGCCGGGCCCGCGGGCGCGGCAGTCCGATCCGGCCCGGCCGCATCGTCCGGACGGCCAGCACGCGCCACTCACGGTCGAGATACGCCACATCAATGGCGAACCGCATCCGCAGGGTGTGCACTCCGCTCGCGGGCGTCAGCAAGATCGCCCCCGTCACGCCCGCGCGCCCGAGGAGCCCCCGCCGCCGCGCCCGCGCCGAGTCCGCGATCTCCAGCGGGATCTCCGACGGGATCTCCGTGCGGGTGTCCGGCGGGGCATCCGGCGGGGGAGCCGAGACCGTCATCGTCGCCATGCCCGCGAAATTAGCGGTCCGGTGGTCCGGGGCGTCAAGCGCGTGAACCTCGCGGGGTCCCTCTTGGGGAGTACCGCCGCGCCCGGCTGAAATACGCCTACGAACCCGCGATTCCGCCCGTAGAACGGGATCGCGCAGTCGTCGGCCGGTCTCGGAGAGTAGTTGTGTGGCGCCGATGCACCCAGCAGCACTTACGAAGGGTTATGGTGGAAACCCCCCCTCGGGCCGGTCCGTCTCCCCCCCACGGACCGGCCCGTTTTTTGTGCCCCGGTGTGGCCCGTTTCCGCGCCGTGCGAGGTGGAAGATCGACATCCCGTTATCGTCAGGGACATGTCGAACCAATTCCCCCCACCGCCCGCCCCCCAGCCCGACCCGCAGTCCGGCCGGCAGGGCACCCCGCAGTCCGGCCAGCCCGGCCTGCCCACCTACAACGGACCGGCCCAGGACCCCGCACCCGCGTACGGACCCGGCCCCGGCTACGGCCCCGCCCCCGGCTACGGCTACGGCTACGGACCGGGATACGGACCCGGCCCGATGGCCCCGCAGACCATGCCGGGTGTCGTCCGCGCCGCGCAGATCGTCATCTGGGTGCTCGGCGGACTCACCATCATCGGCAGCATCCTGCTGATCGCCATATCCAACCCGGAGACGGCGGGCGCCGCCCTCGGCGTGAACGTCTGCCTCCTGGTCGCGTTCGGCATGGCCTTCCGCTTCGGCACCGCGGGCAGCGGCATCCGCACCACGTGCATCGTCCTGATGAGCGTCCAGATCCTCTTCGGCCTCGGCGGCGCGGCCGCCGGCAACCCGGGCGGCCTCATCCCGCTGCTCGGCTCGATCGCCACGGTCATCCTGCTCTCCCAGAGCGCCGCGGGCGCATGGTTCAACCGCCCGCGCGCCTGACCGCGCCCCCTGCGCGCCACGCGGCAAACGAGTGCCGCGCCGGACAGCAAAGAGATCCGCGCCGGACAGCAAAGAGCCCCGGGCCGGAACCGCCCCGGCCCGGGGCTCCGCCACAGCCACCCGCCGGGTCAGCCCCGGCCGGCCCAGATGTTCGTGCCGGGCGTCGACACCGCGAACGTGTCGATCGCGGTCAGTTCCGCGTCCGTCAGCTTCGGGCCCGCGAGCGCCGCCACGTTCTCCTCCAGCTGCTTGACGCTGGAGGCGCCGATCAGCGCGGACGTCATCCGCTCGTCCCGCAGCACCCAGTTGAGGGCCAGCTGGGCGAGGGACTGGCCGCGGCCCGCCGCGATGTCGTTCAGGCCGTTGAGACGGCGTACGACCTCGTCGCTCAGGAGCTCCGGGTCCAGGGACTTGCCCTGCGTCGCCCGGGAGCCCTCCGGGATGCCCTTCAGGTACTTGTTCGTGAGCAGGCCCTGCGCGAGCGGCACGAAGGAGATGCAGCCCATCCCGGCCGCCTCCAGCGTGTCGAGGAGACCGTCCTCCTCGGTCCACCGGTTGATCATCGAGTACGACGGCTGGTGGATGAGCGCGGGGACACCCATCTCCCGCAGCAGGCGCGCCGCTTCGGCGGTCTGCTCGCTGTTGTACGAGGACACGCCCACGTAGAGCGCCTTGCCCTGCTGGACGGCCGAGGCGAGGGCGCCCATCGTCTCTTCCAGCGGCGTGTCCGGGTCGAAGCGGTGCGAGTAGAAGATGTCGACGTAGTCGAGACCCATCCGCGCGAGCGACGCGTCGAGCGACGACAGCAGGTACTTGCGGCTGCCCCACTCGCCGTACGGGCCGGGGTGCATGAGGTAGCCGGCCTTGGTCGAGACGACCAGCTCGTCGCGGTACGCCGCGAAGTCCTGCGCGAAGAGCTTGCCGAAGTTGAGCTCCGCGGACCCGGGCGGCGGGCCGTAGTTGTTCGCCAGGTCGAAGTGGGTGACGCCCAGGTCGAAGGCGCGGCGCAGGATCGCGCGCTGCGTCTCGAGGGCCTTGTCGTCGCCGAAGTTGTGCCAGAGGCCGAGCGAGACGGCGGGCAGCTTCAGACCGCTGCGGCCCGTGCGCCGGTACTCCATCGAGTCGTAGCGGTCCGGTGCCGCGCGATACGTAGACGTGTCGTTCATGGGCACGAAACTACTTCAGCGGCTCGCGCCCCGACTGTGGAGGGACGCTCGAGCGGCGGTAGGGTGTCGCCCTCGGGGTTGCTCTGGGCGCGCCCCTTGAGGACCGCCATCTGCTGGAGGCTGACACACGTGAACCTGCGCGACCTGGTGTACGGACTTTACGCACGCCGGGTGGAAGGCCGCCTCGACCACGACCAGGTGCCCAAGCACATCGGGGTCATCCTGGACGGCAACCGCCGCTGGGCGAAGGCGGCGGGCGGGACCACCGCACAGGGCCACCAGGCGGGCGCACACAAGATCGAGGAGTTCCTCGGCTGGTGCGCCGAGACGGACGTCGAGGTCGTCACGCTGTGGATGCTCTCGACGGACAACTTCGACCGGCCCGATGACGAGCTGAAGCCGCTCCTCGGCATCATCGAGGCCACCGTCCGCTCGCTCGTCGCGGACGGCCGCTGGCGTGTGCACCACGTCGGCGCGCTCGACCTGCTGCCGGCCCACACCCAGATGGTGATGAAGGAAGCCGAAGAGGCGACCCACCACAACAAGGGAATACTGGTCAACGTCGCCGTGGGCTACGGCGGCCGCCAGGAGATCGCCGACGCCGTCCGCTCGCTGCTCCTGGAGCACGCGGCCAAGGGCGCGGGCCTGGAGGACGTCGCGGAGAGCGTCGACATCGACCAGATCTCCAAGCACCTCTACACCAGCGGCCAGCCGGACCCCGACCTGGTGATCCGTACGAGTGGCGAACAGCGCCTCTCCGGATTCATGCTCTGGCAGTCCGCTCACTCCGAGTACTACTTCTGCGAAGTCTTCTGGCCGGCCTTCCGCAAGGTCGACTTCCTGCGTGCGCTGCGTGATTACGCGGCGCGCCACCGCCGCTACGGCGGCTGACCCCAGCCACCCCCTGAGGTCGGGGTAACCGGGAGTTAACCAACGCGTCGTCATATGCCCTGGCATGGCTGCGCTTGTTCGAGGGAATAAGCCTTCCAGGTCGACGTCCGTGCAGTATCCGAAAGGGACGTCGTATCTCAGCGGACGGCATCGGGCCGTCCGCCCGGGAGGCCCTTTGCACCAGGACGACCGTGTGCGCGACACGGGCGACGTGGAGGGCCGGCGCTCGGCCCACGCATCGTGGCCCGTGCCCGGTCCAGAACCCTCCCGTCGCTCCCCGACCTCATCCGAGGGGGTACGTCCTTCCGTGGTGACCAGCACAAAGCGCCGCATGCCCGACAGGCGCACCTATGTTCTCGACACCAGCGTCCTGCTGGCCGACCCGAACGCCCTGACCCGCTTCGACGAGCACGAAGTCGTGCTGCCCGTCGTCGTGGTGACGGAGCTGGAGGCCAAGCGGCACCATCCGGAGCTCGGCTACTTCGCCCGGCAGGCGCTGCGCCTGCTGGACGACTTCCGTATCCGGCACGGCCGCCTGGACGCCCCGATCCCGATCGGGGACCTGGGCGGCTCGCTGCGCGTCGAGCTCAACCATTCCGATCCCGGCGTGCTCCCGGCCGGCTACCGGTTGGGGGACAACGACTCACGGATTCTCGCCGTAGCACGCAACCTCCAGGCGGAGGGGTACGACGTCACCGTCGTCTCCAAGGACCTCCCGCTCAGGATCAAGGCCTCGTCGGTGGGGCTGCTCGCCGAGGAGTACCGCGCCGAGCTCGCCATCACGGACTCCGGCTGGACCGGCATGTCCGAACTGACCCTCTCCGGAGAGCAGGTGGACCTCCTCTTCGAGGAGGACCAGTTGTACGTCCCCGAGGCGGCCGACCTGCCCGTGCACACGGGCCTCACCATCCAGTCGGAGAAGGGCAAGGCGCTCGGCCGCGTCACGGCCGAGGGCAATGTCCGGCTCGTCCGCGGCGACCGCGAGGCGTTCGGCCTCAAGGGCAGGAGCGCCGAGCAGCGGGTCGCGCTCGATCTGCTCCTCGACCCGGCCGTCGGGATCGTCTCGATGGGCGGCCGCGCGGGCACCGGCAAGTCGGCGCTCGCGCTCTGCGCGGGCCTGGAGGCCGTCCTGGAGCGCAGGCAGCATCAGAAGGTGATGGTCTTCCGGCCGTTGTACGCGGTGGGCGGGCAGGAGCTCGGCTATCTGCCCGGCACCGAGGCCGAGAAGATGGGCCCCTGGGCGCAGGCGGTCTTCGACACGCTCGGCTCGGTGGCGGGCAAAGAGGTCATCGAGGAGGTCACGGCGCGCGGGATGCTCGAAGTGCTGCCGCTCACCCACATCCGCGGACGGTCGCTGCACGACGCGTTCGTGATCGTGGACGAGGCCCAGTCCCTGGAGCGGAACGTCCTGTTGACCGTTCTGTCCCGGATCGGGGCGAACTCCCGTGTCGTACTGACCCATGACGTGGCCCAGCGCGACAACCTCCGCGTGGGGCGGTACGACGGAGTGGTCGCCGTCGTGGAGAAGCTGAAGGGCCATCCGCTCTTCGCGCACGTCACGCTCACGCGCTCGGAGCGCTCGCAGATCGCGGCGCTGGTGACCGAAATGCTGGAGGACGGCCACATCTGACGCACATTGCACGGTGGTTGGCGCCGTCCGGCGAAGCGAGCGAGCCTAGCCGGGCGGCGTCGTCGCGTGTGCCTGTTTCCGGAAAACTCCTGGGGCAAACGGTGTGTGAGCTTTCCCACGCAACGGAGAATTGCCTTGCGCAGTCCGGCTGGGGCAGAGTCTGGGTCCTGTCAGGCCCCGCATGCGACACACGTGTACCCCCAGCGGTACGAGACAACAGAACTTCATAGTGACCGTCGCATGCCGCCCGAGCACCACGCGGCGCTCCCGTACCGGGAGTTGTCCACCGGGTCCGTGCCTCCCGTGACCGATCGACCAGCGGAGGCCAGCGCCAGGGGCACGATTGCGTCCGCGAGGTCACCTATGCGGGCGATGCTGGAAGGAAACCGTGTGAGCCGGATTTCGGTCCGGGGATTCGCCGTGGCTTCGGCCACCGCGGTCACCACCGTCGGCGCTGTCGTGGGTGTCGCCTCGGGCGACACCCAGCCCTCGAACCCGAACGACATCGAGGCAGCGGCAAGCGAAGCGACGCTCCTCGCAGACATACCCGCGGGTCAGCAGGCCCAGGTCCAGACCGCGTCCCTGACGCAGCAGGCCGACGCGCAGGCCATGGCCGCCGACACCGCCGCGAAGAAGACCGCCGCGGAGGAGGCCCGCAAGCAGGCCGCCGCCTCGGCGATCGAGAAGCAGAAGGCCGCGGAGAAGGCCGAGAAGGCGGAGGCCGCCCAGAAGGCCGCCGACAAGAAGGAGCGTGAGGAGAAGGCCGAGTCCAAGGCCAGCCGCTCCTCCGCCCGCGACGCCTCCAGCTTCGCGCCGCAGAGCTCTTACACGGTCGCTCAGGTCCAGGCGATGGCACGGCAGATGGTCCCCGGCGACCAGTTCCAGTGCTTCAGCAACATCGTCAACCACGAGTCCACGTGGAACTACAAGGCGCAGAACGCCTCTTCGGGTGCCTACGGCCTCGTCCAGGCGCTGCCCGGTTCCAAGATGGCCTCGGCGGGCGCCGACTGGCAGACCAACCCGGCCACGCAGATCAAGTGGGGCCTGAACTACATGAACGACCGCTACGGAAGCCCCTGCGGTGCCTGGAGCTTCTGGCAGGCGAACAACTGGTACTAGGCCCACGGACGGCCGTACCGCGCTCAACCTCGGGAGACCCCTCACCGTCCTACGGTGGGGGGTTTCTCCCGTGTACGGTCGGTGCGGACAGCTCCAGGGGGGAGTGGTGGGGAAAGACGGGGGAAGAGGACGGATCATGTCGCGAGTGCCAGGATGGTTCGACCGGCTCGGCGCCGGACTGAGCGGGGTGGGCGAGCGGTTGAACGAGCGGCGCGAGAAACACGCCGACCGGGACACCGACCCGGAGACCGACGAGCCGGGTGACGTCATCACCGGCGAACACGAGCAGGAGCACGTGCCTCCACCACCCGACTACGCGCCGGCCGTGTCGGCCAGACCCGACCCCGCGGCGGCCGTGCCGTGGGGGATGCGGGTCGCGGCCGAGGCCGGCTGGCGCCTCCTGATCCTCGCGGGCACGCTCTGGGTCCTGATGAAGGTCATCAGCGCGGTGCAGCTGGTGGTGCTCGCCTTCGTGGCGGCCCTGCTGATCACCGCGCTGCTCCAGCCCACGGTGGCCCGGCTCAGGAATCTCGGTCTGCCGCGCGGTCTGGCGACCGCGGTCACCGCGATCCTCGGCTTCGTCATCATGGGCCTGGTCGGCTGGTTCGTGGTCTGGCAGGTCATGGAGAACGCCGACGAGCTGTCGCGGCAGGTCCAGGACGGCATCGAGGACCTGCGCAAGTGGCTGCTGAACAGCCCCTTCCACGTGACCGAGGACCAGATCAACGACATCGCCAAGAGCCTGCGCGACGCGGTCGGCGCCAACACGGAGGAGCTCACCTCCGCGGGCCTCGAAGGCGTCACGGTCATCGTCGAGACGCTGACCGGCATCCTGCTCGCGATGTTCTCGACGCTCTTCCTGCTCTACGACGGCAAGCGCATCTGGCAGTGGTTCCTGAAGCTGGTGCCCGCCCAGGCGCGGCCCGGCATCGCGGGGGCGGGGCCGCGGGCCTGGCGCACGCTCACCGCCTATGTGCGCGGCACGGTGATAGTGGCCATGATCGACGCCATCTTCATCGGCCTCGGCATCTACTTCCTCGGGGTGCCGATGGCGGTGCCGCTCGCCGTCATCATCTTCCTGGCCTCGTTCGTGCCGCTGGTCGGCGCCGTGGTCTCCGGCGCCCTCGCGGTGGTCGTCGCGCTGGTCACACAGGGCGTCTTCACGGCCGTGATGGCGCTGGCCGTGGTCCTCGCCGTGCAGCAGATCGAGGGACACATCCTGCAGCCGTTCATCCTCGGCCGCGCGGTGCGCGTGCATCCGCTGGCGGTGATCCTCTCGGTCGCCGCGGGCGGCATGGTCGCCGGGATCGGCGGAGCGGTCGTGGCGGTGCCGCTGGTCGCCGTGACGAACACGGTCGTCGGTTATCTGCGGGCGTACTCCCGCGAGGCCGCTCTGAAGGCAGCACCCAAGCCGCAGCCGCAGGGCGCGACGGACGCGGCTGCGACGGACGCGGACGTCGCGGCGGGAGAGCCGCAGCAGTAGACGGGCAACGCAAAAGGGGCCCGGAACCACATGGTTCCGGGCCCCTTCTCGTACGACCTAGGCGAGGTGCGCCTCGGAGTCCAGCGTGACGCCCACGGCCTGGATGACCGCAGCGATCTTGAAGGCTTCCTGGATCGTCTCGCGGTCGACACCGGCCTTGCGCAGGACCTGCTCGTGCGAGTCCAGGCACTGGCCGCAGCCGTTGATCGCGGAGACCGCGAGGGACCACAGCTCGAAGTCGACCTTCTCGACGCCCGGGTTGCCGATGACGTTCATCCGCAGACCGGCGCGCATCGTCCCGTACTCCGGGTCGGAGAGCAGGTGACGCGTGCGGTAGAAGACGTTGTTCATCGCCATGACGGCCGCGGCCGACTTGGCGGCGGTGTACGCCTCGGGGGAGAGGTTCGCCTTCGCCTCGGGCTCCAGCTCGCGCAGCACCTTCGGGGAGCGGGACGCGATGGCGCAGGCCAGCACGGTGCCCCACAGCTGCTGCTGCGGCAGGTCGCTGTTGCCGATGACCGAGCCGAGGTTCAGCTTCAGGTCCTTGGCGTAGTCCGGTACGGCGGACTTCAGTTCGTCGAGTGCCATGTCAGAGGCTCCTGTTCACTCGCCGGAGAGCAGCGCGACCGGGTCGAGGGTCTCGTCGCCCTTGCTCCAGTTGCAGGGGCAGAGCTCGTCGGTCTGCAGGGCGTCGAGGACCCGGAGGACCTCCTTGGGGTTACGGCCCACGGAACCGGCGGTCACCATCGTGAACTGGATCTCGTTGTTCTGGTCGACGATGAAGACGGCGCGCTGCGCGAAGCCGTCCTCGCCCTCGATGCCGAGGTCACGCATGAGCTCGTGCTTCGAGTCGGCCAGCATCGGGAAGGGCAGGTCCGTCAGGTCCGGGTGGTCCTTGCGCCAGGCGTGGTGCACGAACTCGGAGTCGCCGGAGAAGCCGAGGATCTGGGCGTCACGGTCGGCGAACTCGTCGTTCAGCTTGCCGAAGGCCGCGATCTCGGTCGGGCACACGAAGGTGAAGTCCTTGGGCCACGCGAAAACGATCTTCCACTTGCCCTCGTAGGTCTTGTGGTTGATCTGCTCGAACTCCTTGCCCGTCTCCAGGGAGACACAGGCGGTCAGGTCGAACTCGGGGAACTTGTCACCGACAGTGAGCACACGTACTCCTTGCGCGAAGAGAGTCCCTTTTGGGGACTTTCCTGGGGGGTTGGACTGATGTCGATGGTGGCACAGGGTGCATTGATTAGGGAAATAGCTAGAGTGGGTCATGTTGATCGGAGGTAGCTATCAGTGCGAGCCATAAATAGGGGCAAGCAACCCAGTGGCAGACAGCCCAGCCTGGCGCAGCTCCGCGCCTTCGCCGCCGTGGCCGAGCATCTGCACTTCAGGGATGCCGCCGCGGCGATCGGAATGAGCCAGCCGGCGCTCTCCGGGGCCGTGGCCGCGCTGGAGGAGGCACTGGGTGTCCAGCTCCTGGAGCGGACCACGCGCAAGGTGCTGCTCTCGCCCGCAGGCGAGCGGCTCTCGGCGCGGGTCAACGCCGTCCTCGGTGAGGTCGAGGCGCTCATGGAGGAGGCCGACGCGGTCAAGGCGCCGTTCACGGGGGCGCTGCGGCTCGGGGTGATCCCGACCGTGGCGCCGTATCTGCTGCCGACCGTGATCGGCCTGGTCCACGAGAAGTATCCCGACCTCGACCTCCAGGTCCACGAGGAGCAGACGTCCTCGCTCATCGAGGGGCTCACCGCGGGGCGGCTCGACCTGCTGCTGCTCGCGGTGCCGCTCGGGGTGCCCGGCGTCACCGAACTCCCCCTCTTCGACGAGGACTTCGTCCTCGTCACACCCCTCGACCACTGGCTCGGCGGCCGTGAGGGCATTCCCCGCGAGGCGCTGAAGGAACTGAACCTGCTGCTCCTGGACGAGGGCCACTGTCTGCGTGACCAGGCTCTGGACATCTGCCGGGAGGCGGGGCGCGCCGACGCGCCCGTCACCACGACCGCCGCGGGGCTCTCCACGCTGGTCCAGCTGGTCGCCGGGGGACTTGGGGTGACGCTGTTGCCGCGGACGGCTGTGCGGGTGGAGACGAGCCGCAGCAATCAGCTGCTCACGGGGTACTTCGCGGATCCCGCGCCCACGCGGCGGATCGCGCTCGCGATGCGGAGCGGGGCGGCGCGGGGGGCGGAGTACGAGGAGTTGGCCTCCGCCTTGAAGGAGGCGGTCCGGCCCCTGCCGGTGCGGATCGTGTGAATCCGCGGGCCGGTGGGGGCCGGTCGCGCAACTCCCCGGGCCCCCGGAGGGGGCTACTCCGTGCGCAGGCCGTCCGGGCGCATCATGCGGCGGAGTGGCGGGAGGCTGAGCAGGGTCACCGCTGTGACCATTGCCGCGCCCGCGCCCGTCAGGGGGACGAACGACCACCAGTCCGTGACGCCCTTGCCGATCATGCGGGTCATGACCACGCCGAGGCCGAGGCCGCCCGCGATGGCCAGGGCGAGGCCCAGGGCCACCGGGATCGCCGTCTGCCACAGCAGTGACCACGCCATCGACGAGCGGCGCGTCCCGAACGCGGTCAGCGCGGCCAGCAGACGCTTGCGCTCGCGGAGTTGCTCGATCATCGACACCAGCATCGACGCGGCGATCAGCGCCATCGTGACGCTCGCACCGATCTGCAGGCCGCGCGCGATCGACGCGTACTGCTTGTCCCGGTCGACCGCCTTGAGCGAGTCGACGCCGAGGAACGGGCTGATGCGGGCCGCCGCGTTGCGTACGCGCTCGTCGGCGTCCGGCACCTTCGGGTCGAGCTTGACCCAGGACGCCGTCGCCGCGTCGTCCAGCATCGCGATGTCCACCGCGCCGGGCGTCGCGAAGATGCCGTCGAACTTCGTGCCGGACGGGTTGCGCCGGGCCTGAACCGTGGGCGAGTCCTTCGGCAGCGTCCACAGGACCGGCTTCGCCCCCTTGTTGAAGTCCGGGTCGGGCCCGACGTTGATCGGCTTGCCGGGGCGCGCGGTCTTGTCCAGCCAGGCGTTCTGCTCGCGGCTGCCCGTGTGCGAGACGAACGTGTCGCCGTCCTTGCAGGAGCCGATCCGCGCGAGCTCTCGCAGGGTCGCGCAGGTGCCGACGGTCAGTTCCGTGGTCGGCGTCATGCCGTCGACCTTCTTGCCGCCGGGCCGCGTGACGTACGCCTGCACGGTGCCGATGACCTTGGTGACGCCCTCGGTCCGGGCGAAGTCGTCGATCATCTGCTGGGCGAGGGGCCCGCTGCCGGTCATGCTGCGGACCGTGAGCTCGGCACGCGTGGGGTCCTGCCCCGTGACCTGGTTGAAGTCGTCGTGCATGGACGCGAACATCATCTGCAGCGCCACCGCGCCGGCCACCGCGACGGTGATCCCGCTGACCGCGCGGGACGCCGTGCCGGACGTCAACTGGAGCCTGCGGACGGCGAGCTGCCAGGGCACGGGACCGCCGCGCAGCCGTCCCACGGCCGCTTCGAGGAGCCAGGGCAGCAGCGCGCTGAGGCCGATCAGGGCGAGCGCCGAACCCACCGCGATCGCCGTCACGTTGACGGCGTCGTTGCCCATGTCGGCGTCGATGCGGCCGGAGAGGAGCAGGATGGCGATGCCGACGGTCGGCAGGACCAGCCGCCACCACAGGCGGCGCTTGCGCTGCTTGCCGCCCCTGACCACACCGAGCGGCTCGATGGCGACCGACCGCAGCGAGATCAGCGTCACCAGGACCGCGGACAGCGGCACCGCCACCGCGACCAGCGCCACCAGGCCGGGCGCGGGCACCATGTCGGACGGATACGCGCTGACGTTCGTCAGGTCGACCACGCCCACGAGCTCCCGCAGGAGCAGGAAGAGCACGGCCCCGGCCGCGAGCCCCAGCAGTGCTCCGAACAGCGCCTCGCCCGCGGCGATCCTGCGCACCGAGCGGGCGCTCGCGCCGACGAGGCGCAGCGCGGCGAGGCGCCGGTCGCGCCGGTCGCCGCCGAACCGGACCGCGGTCCCGATGAAGATCGCCACGGGGGTGAGCAGGACGACGCAGATCAGCACGACGAGTGCCATCAGGAACGGGTCGAGGGGCAGCGAGTCGTCCTGGCCGAAGCGCGCGACACGATGGGCGCCGTGCGCGGAGGTGAGCGGGTCGGCGCCCACGTAGTAGTAGAGCTCCAGCGGCGACATGAGCCCCGCCTCGCCGATCGTCCCGGCCTGGCGGTACTTGCCGAAGCGCTCCTTGAGCAGCGTGTTCGCCGGGTCGTCGAGCAGGTCGCGCAGCGCGGGCGAGACGACCATCTCGCCGGGGGCGGGCATCCTGTCGAGCCCCGGCGGCAGCACCGGGTGGTCGCCGTCGGCCTTCAGGAACCGGCCGGTCGCGGTGCGGCCGTGGAACTCGGTGCCGGTGTCGCGCACCATGATCGTCGTGTCGTCGGCCTTCGGCGGCTTGCCGTCCACCGAGGCGTACGGCGTGCGGGCGACCGACCGGTCGTCGCGGTTCTGCAGCATGTTCGGCACCGAGGCCGCGCCGAGCAGCAGGGCGACGCCGAGGCCGACGCCGACGGCGGTCAGGATCGTACGGATCCAGCCCTCGCGGCCACCGCCGGCCGCGAACCGTATGCCCATGCCGAGGTCGCGGGTCCAGGTGCTCATACGATCCGCTCCATGTCGCGGGAGCGGCCGTCGCGCACGATGATCTCGCGGTCGGAGTAGGCGGCGACGCGGGTCTCGTGGGTGACGAGGACGACGGCCGCGTTGGTGGAGCGGGCCGCGTCGGTCAGGAGCTCCATGACGCGCTCGCCGTTGAGCGAGTCGAGGGCGCCGGTCGGCTCGTCGGCGAAGATCACGCGCGGGCCGGTGGCGAGGGCGCGGGCCACGGCGACGCGCTGGCCCTGGCCGCCGGAGACCTCGCCCGGCCGCTTGGCGGCGACGTCGTCGACCTCCAGGCGCTCCATCCAGGTGCGGGCGGTGGCCTCGGCCTCCTTGCGCTTCGCGCCGTTCAGCCGCAGCGGGAGCGCGACGTTCTCGACGCAGGTGAGCTCGGGGACGAGCTGGCCGAACTGGAAGACGAACCCGAACTCGCTGCGGCGCAGCGCGCTCAGCTCCGCGTCCGACAGGCCGGTCAGGGAGCGGCCGTTGTACGTGATGGAGCCCTCGTCGGGACGGACGATCCCGGCGAGGCAGTGCAGCAGGGTCGACTTTCCGGAGCCGGAGGGACCCATGACGGCGACGACCTCGCCGGGGTGGATGGAGAAGCCCGCGCCGTCGAGCGCGGTGGTCGGGCCGTACGCCTTGCGGAGTCCGTGGGCCGCGAGAAGGGAACCTGCGGGGGTCATGCGGAGCGCACCTCCTGGGCGAGCTTGCCGAGTCGTGCGGCGGTCAGTTCGAGCCACCGCAGATCGGCTTCGAGGTGGAACAGCGCGTGGTCGCAGATGAGCTGGTCGGCGAGGTCGCCCTTGCGCTTGCGGTCGGTGAGGATGCGCATCAGGCGCAGGTGTTCGGCGCGCTGGACGTCGAGGAGTTCGGCGGCGTCGCGGTCGGTGAGGAGCGCGAGGACGACCTTGGTGTAGAGGGTCGACTGGAGGTAGGGCTCCGGCTTCTCCGGGGTGGCGAGCCACCGCTGGACATCGGTGATGCCGGCTTCGGTGATCGCGTACCGCTTGCGCTCGGGGCCGCCGCCCGCCTCTATCCCGTCGACCTCGACGAGACCGTTCTTCAGCAGCCGGGACATGGTCGAGTAGACCTGCCCGTAGTGCAGGGGCTTGTCGTGCCCGAACTTCTCGTCGAAGGCGCGCTTGAGGTCGTAGCCGTGCCGGGGGCCGGACTCCAGAAGTCCCAGAAGGGTGTGGCCAATGGACATGAGCAGCACTGTACATGGTGTGTATACGTGCGGTGTATACGCCCAGTGTAGAGATCGTATGTACGAGGAGTGGGCAACCATCGGGGGCCCGCGAACGTCGGTTCCTTAGGGGCAGGTGCTCATTGTCACGTCCGCAAAAGACCGGATCGGCAGGAGTTTGTCCCAGGGTGCGGTGTTAGCTTCATGAGCTGACTCGACGTACGCATGTTGACTAGACGGAAGCGGAGCACTCTCAGTCATGGGCCGAGCCGAAGAACGACAAGCGCGGCAGCGCGGTGCCCGCAGGGCAGCGCGCGGGCGCCCGTCCGGCGGGGGCAAGCCCAAGCGCACCGGTATACGCCGCTTCTTCACCTGGAAGAAGATCCTGGGGACGTTCTTCGGGTTCATCCTGCTCGGCATGGGCGCCTTCGTCGTGCTCTATCTGGTGATCGACATCCCCGAGGGCAATGCCGCGGCGAAGAGGCAGAGCAACGTCTACAAGTACAGCGACGGGACGATCCTGGCGAGGGACGGCAAGGTCAACCGCGAGATCGTCGACCTCGACAAGGTGCCCGAGGAGGTCCAGAAGACCTTCGTCGCCGCCGAGAACAAGTCCTTCTACAAGGACCAGGGCGTCGACTTCAAGGGCACGGCGCGCGGCGTCCTCAACACGCTGACCGGCAAGGGCAAGCAGGGTGGCTCGACGATCACCCAGCAGTACGTGAAGAACTACTACCTCACGCAGGACCAGACGGTCAGCCGCAAGCTGAAGGAACTGGTCATCTCGCTGAAGGTGGACCGCGAGAAGAGCAAGGACGACATCCTCGCGGGCTACATCAACACCAGCTACTACGGCCGCGACGCCTATGGCATCCAGGCCGCCGCCCAGGCCTACTACGGCGTCGACGCCAAGAAGCTGACGGTCGACCAGGGCGCCTACCTCGCCGCCCTGCTCCAGGCCCCCAGCCAGTACGACTGGCAGGCCGCGAGCCCGACCGGCAGGAAGCTCGTCAAGGCCCGCTGGAACTACGTCCTCGACAACATGGTCGAGGAGGGCTGGCTGGACTCCGGCAAGCGCGAGGGGATGCAGTTCCCCGTGCCGGACGACCCCAAGGCGCCGCCCGGCCGTGAGGGCCAGATCGGCTACCTCGTGGAGGAGGCCAAGCGGGAGGTCCTGCGCAACAGCGGCCTCAGCGAGGCCGAGTTCGCGGCCGGCGGTTACACGATCACGCTGAACATCGACCCCAAGAAGCAGAAGCAGCTCGAGAAGGCCGTCGACAGGAAGCTGAACGACCGGCTCGACCGCAAGAACAACAAGGCGGACGCGCGGGTCCAGGCGGGCGCCGCGTCCGTCGACCCCAAGACGGGCAAGGTCCTCGCCATGTACGGCGGCGTGGACTACGTGAAGCACTACACGAACAACGCCACGCGCCGCGACTACCAGTCCGCCTCCACCTTCAAGCCGCTGATCCTCGCCGCGGCCCTGGAGAACGGCTCCAGGACGCAGGAGGGCCTGCCGATCACCGCGAGCACCGTCTACGACGGCACCAGCGAGCGGCCGGTCAAGGGCGGCGATGTCGCGTTCGCACCGCCCAACGAGGACGACGTCAGCTACGGACCCGTCACCGTCCAGAAGGCGATGAACAAGTCCGTCAACTCCGTCTTCGCGCAGATGGGCGTGGACGTCGGGATGCCCAAGGTGATGGAGACGGCCGGCAAGCTCGGCATGGACGTCAAGGGACTGCCCGCCGTGCCCGCCCAGACCCTCGGCTCCATGGGCGCGAGCCCGCTGGAGATGGCGGGCGTGTACGCGACGCTCGACAACCACGGCAAGAAGGTCACCCCGGCCCTGGTCGGCTCCATCGAGCACAAGGACCGCACGGTCGACCTGCCGGACCCGATCGGCGACCAGGTCGTCCAGCGCGGCACCGCCGACTCGGTCACCTCGGTCCTGACCGGCGTGGTCGACGACGGCACCGGCAGCGAGGTCCGCAACCCCTCGCAGGACGTCGCAGGCAAGACCGGTACCTCCGACGACAACAAGTCGGCCTGGTTCACCGGCTACACGCCGAAGCTGGTCACCTCCGTGGGCCTCTTCGGCGAGGGAGCGGCCAACACCAAGGAAGCGGGCAACCAGGTGTCGATGAAGGGCGCGGGCGGCCGTGCCCGCGTCGACGGCGGCAGCTTCCCGGCCCAGATATGGGCCGCGTTCACCTTCGACGCGATGGGCTCGCCGAGCTCGTTCGACCTCGACACGAACATGGGCGCCGCCATCGCGCCGGTCCCGGACCCGTCGTCGCAGGCCCCGAAGGACCCGTCGAGCACGCCGACGAAGCCGGAGGACGACGAGGAGCCGTCCAAGGAGCCGTCGAAGACGCCGTCCCCGACGAAGTCGTCGACGTCGCCGACCCCGACCCCGACGCCGACGCCGACCAGGACGACGCCGACGCCGAGCGCCGACCCGGACCCGACGGACAGCGACGGGCCCCCGGACCCGGAGGACGGCCGGCCGGGCAGGGACTGATCCGTGCACGAGAGGCGCCCCGGACCACCATGGTCCGGGGCGCCTCTCGTCTGCGCGGTCCTCGGCTCAGTTCCGGTTCAGCTCGAACCAGACCACCTTGCCGGTGCTCAGCCGGGTGGCGCCCCAGCGCCGCGCCATCTTGTTGACCAGGTACAGGCCGCGGCCGCCCTCGTCCGTGGCGCGCGCCTGGCGCAGCCGGGGCAGCTGCGGCACGTCGTCGCCGACCTCGCAGCGCAGCACGTCGGTGCGGAGCAGCCGCAGCGTGATCGGCCGCGACGCGTACCGCACGGCGTTCGTCACGACCTCGCTGACGAGCAGCTCCACCGAGTCGGTCAGCTCCTCCAGGCCCCAGCGCACCAGCGCGCTGCGGGCGAGCCTGCGGGCGCGGGACGGTGTCGCGTTCTCCGGTTCGAGGAACCAGTACGCGACGTCGCTCGGCGCGATCCCGTCGAAGCGGGCGGCGAGCAGCGCGATGTCGTCGTCCCGGTCGCCCGGGCCGAGCATGTCGAGCACCTCGTCGCAGAGCGCCTCCAGGGGCGGCGGATGGTCCGGTCCCGTCAACTGGGCGGTGGCCGCGAGCCGTTCCCGCAGCTGCTCTATGCCGGTCCACACGTCGCGCAGCCGGGACTCGACGAGCCCGTCCGTGTACAGGAGCAGGGTGGCGCCCGCGGGGGCGTCGAGCTCCACGGCCTCGAAGTCGACGCCGCCCACGCCGATGGGGGCGCCCGGCGGCACCCGGAGCACCTCGGCGCGGCCGCCCAGGTGCAGCAGGACGGGCGGCGGGTGGCCCGCGTTGGCGATGGTGATGCGGTGCGAGACCGGGTCGTAGACCGCGTACAGACAGGTCGCCATGCGGTCGGAGCCGAGCCGCTGGGCCTGCTCGTCCAGGTGGTGCAGGACCTCCTGGGGCGGCAGGTCGAGCCCGGCCAGGGTCTGCGCGGTCGTCCGCAGCTGGCCCATGATGGCGGCCGACGTCATGGAGTGCCCCATGACGTCACCCACGACCAGCGCTACGCGGCTGCCGGGCAGTGGGATCGCGTCGTACCAGTCGCCGCCGACCCGGGCCGTCTCGGCGGCCGGGAGATAGCGGGAGGCGAGCCGCACGCCGGTGGGGCGGGGCAGCGTCTCGGGGAGCATGGTGCGCTGCAGCTCGTCGGCGATGTACGCCTCGCGGCCGTACAGGACGGCCTTGTCGATGCCGAGCGCGCTGTGGGTGGCCAGCTGGGCGGCGACGAGCAGGTCGTCCGTCTCGAACGCGGGCCGGTCCGGGCGGCGCAGGAACACGGCCGCGCCGATCACCCTGCGGCGGCCCCGCAGCGGCGCGAGGATGCCCCGCTGACCGCCCGGCAGGGTGCGCCCCTCGCCGAGCAGTTCGGGCAGCGCGGCGCGGGCCGCCGCCGAGTCCGTGAAGACCGGGCGCACCCCGCGCAGCACCTCGGCGAGCGCGCCGCCGGGGCGCACCTCGCACAGCTCGGCACTGCCCATCACGTCGGTGATGTCGGACTGCACGACCTGGAGTGCGGGCAGCGTCGTGCCGCCGCTCTCGGTGTCCGGGTCCTCGGTGCCCTCCTCGATGGAGCGCAGCCGGTCGGAGCGGCGCAGGCGCAGGACCAGCGGGCCCGTGGGCCGCTCGTCGCCGACGGGCAGCGGGTCGCGCAGATAGACCAGGATCGCGTCGGAGAACGTCGGTACCGTCGCCCGGCAGAGCCCCATCACGATCTCGTCGAGGTCTATGCCGCGGGCGATGCGCCGGGTCGCGGCGCCCACGAAGCGCAGCCGGTCGCCGTCGCGCCGCATCGCCACCGGGCCCGCACCCGGGGGCCGCGGCTGCCCGGAGCGCCGCTCCGCACCGTCCGGCGGGCCGAGGGGCCGGGCAGGCGCGTGTCCCGGCTGCGTCGGCACACCGCCCTCGGGCGCGGGGCGCGGCCGGTGCGGGTCGGGTTCGGCGGCCGAGGACTGGGAGTGCTCGCCGGACGGCGGCACATGGGCGCCCGAGGACGCGTCACCTCCCGGCGGTTCGGGGGAACGCAGCAGCGCCCCGCGGGGATCCGCGGGGGCGGTCGGCCGGGCAGCTGGTGCCTTGCGACCCTCGTGGGGGGTGAGGTGCTCCGTCACGCGTTTCGAATCCGTCCGTCCGGGGCTGCGCGGGCGTGCGCGCCGTCCAGCGTTGCACGTTGCTCAGCCGCGTCGGCAGTGCAGAAAGACCTGGTGCTCGGGTGGTACGTCGGTGCTCGCGGGGGCGTACGAATACGTGTCCTCGCCGGTGATCTCGAAGCCCGCGTCCCGCACGACCTGCCGCAGTTCGTCCCGCAGGTAACCCGATACCCGGATTGTGTGCCCCAGGAACGGAATCGCCGCGTCGTCCAGGTCGGCCTCGACCATGGACAGCTCCATCAGGCCTCCCGGCACCAGCAGCCCGTGCAGCAGCCGCAGCGCCTCGGGGATCTCGGCACGCGGCAGCATCAGGAGGGCGAAGAAGCACGCGACACCGTCGAACCGGCCGACACCGTCCGGCCCTTCGGCCCGCAGGTCGGCGATGTCGAGCTGCCGGAACTCGGCTGCCGGGACGTTCTTTCCCGCCAGGTCCAGCATGCCCGTCGAGATGTCCGTGCCGAGCACCGAGTGGCCGGATTCAGCCAGCTGGCGGGCGGTCGGCAGGCCGGTGCCGCAGCCCACGTCGAGGACGCGGGAGCCGGGCGGGAGCGCCGCGGCGAGCCGGCGGCCCGCGGCCAGCTGGCCCTCCTTGTGCGGGAAGGCCCTGTCGTACTGCTGCCCGATGGCGTCAAAGGCCTCGGCCTGACCTCTGCGGTCCTCGCTCACGTTCTGCCGCCCCTCGATGACGTCCTGTCAGGCACCGCGCAGACCCACGGAGTTGCTGTTGTGCGCCCTTGCGGAGGACGATCCTACGTTTGAACCACAGGGGCGCATCAAGGGTCTCACGACGAGACATGCGCGGGCGTACGGTCCCAGTCATCCGGAAGGGGCGGTACGACCCAGGACGGATCGGGACGCCAGTGCTGCCAGCCGTCCGAAAACGGCGCCCCCCACTCGGCGATCACGTCGAGCGCGGCCCGGCCGGCGGCGCGTACGTCAGCGGCCTTTTCCGCGTCCATCAGGCCCACCCTGCGGGCCTGCGCGAACTCGTCCTCGTCGTGCCAGCGCCAGCTGCGGTCCGGGCGCACGGAGATGTCCAGAAAGTGATCCTCGGAGTCGACTCCGCCGGCCCACCGGGCGCGCGGCTCCTCCAGGTTCACGTACCAGTTCTTGAACTGCCATCCCGGGTCCCAGAACAGCCAGACCGACCAGGGGTCGCCGGGCCGCGCGAGCTTGAGGACGCCGGTGCCGGCCCAGTGGTCCCTGCGGACGGCGCGCGGCTTGGTGTAGCGGGTGGCGAGCGGCTCGCGGTGCAGGGGCGTCCCGTCGGCGATCACCGGCTTCACGCACGGGGTGCCGGGCGCCATCCACACGGCGAGCAACTCGTCCGTGTCCCTGACGACGGTGACGGGGCGGCAGATGTGCACCCGATGGCCGGAGTTCTCCCGGTAACGCCACAGGATGTGGTCCCCGGGCGCCCACCGCACCACCCCGCCACCGGCCGCAGTCTTCCCGTCCAGGTCTGTCATGCACAGATACTAGACGCTGCCCTTGTGCCCGCTGTGGGCAAACGTGCCGCAGGGCGGCGCTCAGGGATGCGTCATGCGCAAGACGTCCAGCGCCTCGTCCAGCTGCTCCAGGGAGAGGTCGCCCCGGTCCACGTACCCCGCTTCAAGGACGACCTCACGAATAGTCTTCCGCTCGGCCAACGACCGCTTCGCGACCTTCGCCGCCTCCTCGTACCCGATGTACTTGTTCAGCGGTGTCACGACGGACGGCGACGACTCGGCGTACTCCCGGGCCCGCTCGCGGTTCGCGGTGATGCCGTCGACGGTCCGGTCGGCGAGCAGCCGGGACACGTTGGCGAGCAGCCGGATGGACTCCAGGACGTTCTTGGCGATGACCGGGAGCATGACGTTCAGCTCGAAGTTGCCCGCCGCGCCCGCCGCCGCGACCGTCGCGTCGTTGCCGGTGACCTGCGCGGCGACCATCAGCGCGGCCTCCGGGATGACCGGGTTCACCTTGCCGGGCATGATCGACGAACCGGGCTGGAGGTCCGGCAGATTGATCTCGGCGAGGCCGGTGCGCGGACCGGAGGCCATCCACCGCAGATCGTTCGCGATCTTCGTCAGGCCGACGCCGATCGTCCGCAGCTGCCCGCTCGTCTCGACGATGCCGTCGCGCGCGCCCTGCGCCTCGAAGTGGTCGCGCGCCTCGGTGAGCGGCAGCCCCGTGGCCCGTGCGACCTCGGCGATGACGGCCGCCGAGAAGCCGGGCGGGGTGTTGATGCCGGTGCCCACGGCCGTGCCGCCGAGGGGGAGTTCCGCGAGCCGGGGGAGCGAGGCGCGCAGCCGCTCGACGCCGTACCGCACCTGGGCCGCGTAACCGCCGAACTCCTGGCCGAGCGTGACCGGCGTCGCGTCCATGAGGTGCGTGCGCCCGGACTTCACGACGTCCGCGAACTCCTCGGCCTTGCGCTCCAGGGCGGCGGCGAGGTGCTCCAGGGCGGGGATCAGGTCGCCGCTGACCGCGCCCGTCGCCGCGATGTGGATCGAGGACGGGAAGACGTCGTTCGAGGACTGCGAGGCGTTGACGTGGTCGTTGGGGTGGACGTCCCGGCCGAGCCGCTCCGTCGCGAGGGTGGCGAGCACCTCGTTGGTGTTCATGTTGGAGGAGGTGCCGGAGCCGGTCTGGAAGACGTCCACGGGGAAGTGGTCGTCCCAGCGTCCGTCGGCGACCTCGGCCGCCGCGTCCGCGATCGCTCCGGCGATGTCCTTGTCGAGCACCCCGAGCTCCGCGTTGACCTTGGCGGCGGCCGCCTTGATCCGTGCGAGGGCGGCGATGTGGGCACGCTCCAGGACCTGCCCGGAAATGGGGAAGTTCTCCACCGCGCGCTGGGTCTGGGCACGCCACTTGGCGTGTGCGGGGACCCGCACCTCGCCCATGGAGTCGTGCTCGGTCCGGTACTCGCCGGTGCTGGTGCCGGTGCCGATCCCGGAGCTGCCGGTGCGGTCGTCGCTGGCGTCGCTGGTCATGCCCTTGAACCTACCTCTCCACTCAAACCCCGTGAAAAGTTGAGCACTTGTCTTGTTCCAGGTATTCCCAAGCCTGCTACCCACCAGTAAAACCCTGGGTAACACCACACCGGGGAGGCGCAATGGAGCGCATCAGACACAGTGGCCGAAAAGGCGGCCGTGGGCGCCTGCGATGTTCGTTCGCGGCGGCGGTCGCGATGACGGCCATGCTCGGCACGGCGGCGGCCGTACCCGCGCAGGCGGCGGACGGGAGCGACGCGCGGGCGACCGCCGCCACCCCGCTGCCGCCCGAGCTGGAGAAGATCCGGGCGGCGGAGGCCACCAAGCTGTACGGCAGCCCGGCCGAGCGCCCCATGGCCGACCGCAAGACCGGCCTGATCTCGCTCGGCGACAGCGAGATCTCCGGCGAGGGCGTCGGCACCTACGAACCGGGCACCGACGGCCCCGACAACTGGTGCCACCGCTCGCCGGACGCCGCGATCCACCGCACCGGTATCCCGGCCGACGTCACGTACAACGTCGCCTGCTCGGGCGCGCAGACCGTCAACATCAGGATCGGCGGCCAGAAGCAGTACGCCGACGAGCTGGTCCAGAGCGACAACCTCGCCGTCAAGGCGCGCAACACGAAGATCAAGACGATCCTGCTCGTCATCGGCGCCAACGACGACCTGCAGTTCGCCCCGGTGATGACGGACTGCGTCACCCGCTATCTGCTCAGCCAGGGCCCCTGCGCCGGCAAGTACGAGGGCGGCTGGCAGGCGCGCGTCGACGCCCTCGTGCCCAAGGTCGAGCAGTCCATCCGCGACCTGAAGACCGTCATGAGGGACGCGGGCTACCAGGAGGGCGACTACAAGCTCGTCACCATGGGCTACCCGAGCCCGATAGGCCCGGACTTCCGCGACAACCCGAAGTTCCCCGGCAAGCTCGCCTGCGGCGGCCTCGGCTACGACTCCGACACCGAGTGGGGCCGCAACACCGCGGTGCCCGCCTTCGAGACCGGCATGCGCAGGGCCGCCCGGAACGCGGGCGCGACCTACCTCGACAACTCGCGCCTCTTCCACGGCCACGAGGTCTGCATGGAGGACACCTGGGCACGCGGCCTCTACGTGGACGTGACCAACCCGTTCCCGCCGGACTCCAACTCGGTGCGCCAGTCCTTCCACCCCAACGCCCGCGGCCACGCCGCCTTCGCGTCCTGCCTCACCCAGATCCACAACTCCGGAGCGCGTGAGGCCAGTTGCGCGGACCCGGCGAGCACGGGCAGCCCGAAGCTGTACGAGCTGGCGTGGGACGACGTGTTCAAGCCCCTGAAGAACGAGGCCACCGGAACCTGCGTCGACGTCGACGCCTCGAAGAGCCGCAACGGCACGAAGGTCCAGGGCTGGGACTGCACGGGCAATCGCAACCAGACGTGGTGGTACGACAGGGAGCGCGGGTCCCTGCACACCGGGCTGACCCAGGACCGGTGCCTGGACGTGCCCGACGGCGCCTACAAGGAAGGCGCCGCCGTCGTCCTGTGGAACTGCCACGGGGGTGGCAACCAGAAGTTCGTCCGGGAGACCGGGACGGTGCGGCCCGCTGCTGCGAGTGAGCTGTGTCTGACCCTTGCGGGGGGCAAGGAGCCGGTGCGGCTCCAGAAATGCACGGGGGCGGCGAACCAGCGGTTCGCCTAGGAGCCTGACTCCGCGGGAACTGCGCGTCCATTCGCTGCGGGCGCGTCGTGACTGGTCGCGCAGTTCCCCGCGCCCGTGACGGGGCGCGCCCCGTACTACGCCAGACCCGGGCCCCGCACCGGGATGTGCGTGAACGTCGGCTCGGGGGCCGGGTTCTGGAAGAAGTCGTTGCCCTTGTCGTCGACGACGATGAAGGCCGGGAAGTCCTCGACCTCGATCTTCCAGACCGCCTCCATGCCGAGCTCCTCGTACTCGACGACCTCGACCTTCTTGATGCAGTCCTGCGCGAGGCGCGCGGCCGGGCCGCCGATCGAGCCGAGGTAGAAGCCGCCGTGCGCGTCACAGGCGTCGGTGACCTGCTGGGAACGGTTGCCCTTGGCGAGCATCACCTTGGAGCCGCCCGCCGCCTGGAACTGCTCTACGTAGGAGTCCATCCGGCCTGCCGTCGTCGGGCCGAAGGAGCCCGACGCGTAACCCTCGGGGGTCTTCGCGGGACCGGCGTAGTACACCGGGTGGTCCTTCAGGTACTGCGGCATCTCCTCGCCCGCGTCGAGCCGCTCCTTGATCTTGGCGTGCGCGATGTCGCGGGCCACGACGAGCGGGCCGGTGAGGGAGAGGCGGGTCTTCACCGGGTGCTTGGTGAGCTCGGCGAGGATCGCGTCCATCGGCTGGTTGAGGTCGATCTTGACGACGTCCGCAGCCTCGTCGAGGTGCTCGTCGGTGGTCTCCGGGAGGAAGCGCGCCGGGTCCGTCTCCAGCTGCTCAAGGAAGACGCCCTCGGCGGTGATCTTCGCGGTGGCCTGGCGGTCGGCCGAGCAGGAGACGGCGATCGCGACGGGCAGCGAGGCGCCGTGGCGCGGCAGGCGCACCACGCGCACGTCGTGACAGAAGTACTTGCCGCCGAACTGCGCGCCGATGCCGATCTTCTGCGTCAGCTCGAAGACCTTCTCCTCGAGCTCCTTGTCCCGGAAGCCGTGACCGGTCGGGGAGCCCTCGGAGGGCAGCTCGTCCAGGTAGTGCGCGGAGGCGTACTTCGCGGTCTTCAGGGCGAACTCGGCGCTGGTGCCGCCGACGACGATCGCCAGGTGGTAGGGCGGGCACGCCGCCGTACCGAGGGAGCGGATCTTCTCCTCCAGGAACTTCATCATGGAGGCCTCGTTCAGGACGGCCTTCGTCTCCTGGTAGAGGAACGACTTGTTGGCGGAGCCGCCGCCCTTGGCCATGAAGAGGAACTTGTAGGCGCCGCCGTCCGTCGCGTACAGCTCGATCTGCGCCGGGAGGTTGGAGCCGGTGTTCTTCTCCTCCCACATGGTGAGGGGAGCCATCTGCGAGTAGCGCAGGTTCAGCTTCGTGTACGCGTCGTAGATGCCCTTGGAGAGCGCCTTCTCGTCCTCACCTTCGGTGAGGACGTTCTGGCCGCGCTTGCCCATGACGATGGCCGTGCCGGTGTCCTGGCACATGGGGAGCACGCCGGCGGCCGCGATGTTCGCGTTCTTCAGCAGGTCGAGCGCCACGAACTTGTCGTTGGACGACGCCTCGGGGTCGTCGACGATGCGCCGCAGCTGGGCCAGGTGCGCGGGCCGCAGGTAGTGCTGGATGTCGTGGATGGCCTCGGCGGCGAGCTTGCGCAGCGCCTCCGGGGCGACCTTGAGGAACGTCCGCCCGTCGGCCTCGAAGGTGGAGACACCCTCGGAGGTCACCAGCCGGTACGGGGTGGTGTCCTCTCCCAGGGGAAGCAGATCGGAGTACTGAAACTCTGGCATTTCGGCCATTCCTCACTCGGCAGACAGCGGCGCGGCCTCCATTGGCGACGCGCCAACCAGCGTAGAACGCGCGTGCCGGACCGTTCCTGTGAGGTAAGGCTCAGTAGCGGTTCAAGCGCACATCGCGCTCGGGCGGCGATAGTCGCGATACAGGGCTAGTCGCGATCTATCGCGTTTGGGTACGCTGCTCGCGTGGACCTCGAAAAGCAGCCTCCAGTGCTCCGCGCATCCGACGCCGACCGGGACCGCACGGCGGACATCCTCCGCGACGCCCTGGCCGAGGGACGCCTGACCGCCGAGGAGCATTCCGAGCGGATCGACGGGGTCTACCGTGCCAAGACCACGGCCGAGCTGCGGCCGCTGATCAGCGACCTGCCCGCGGCGCACGAGGGGACGCACACCCCGGGGCGGGCCCCGGAGCCCGCGCCGGCCAGGCCGTCCCCCGGAGTCGTCCCGCCGGTCGCGGACGAGAACCTCGTCGCGGTGCTCAGCGGCTCCGTGCGCAGGGGCCGCTGGCGCGTGGCCCGCCGCACCCATGCGTACGCGATCCTCGGCAGCGTCGAGATCGACCTGAGCGAGGCGATATTCGAGCAGCGCCAGGTGGTCATCAAGGCCGTCGCGCTCTTCGGCTCGGTCGAGATCCGCGTCCCGGAGAACGTGTCGCTGCGCGGCAGCGGCACCGGCGTCCTCGGCAGCTTCGAGGTGGACACGCTCGACTCCCCGGACCAGGACGCCCCCGTCGTCTATGTGGACGGCTTCGCGGTCCTGGGCAGCATCGAGGCACGGCCCCGGCGCGGCAAGCTCGTCCGCGACCTGCACCGGCGCATGCGCAAGCACCTCGGACACTGAGCCGGCACCGGCGTCGGCACGGGCGGCGCACAGGCCCTGCACGGGGAGGCCGGCCTTCCGGACATCGGAACTCAGTGCATAGGCGCGCACACAGCGGGTAGAGCTTGCTGCATCGTCTCTCGCTCGCGAAGCCGTCGTCAGGAGTAGACCCGTGCTGCAACCGTCGCGTCAGTCTCTGCAGGTCGCCGCCGTTCCGGGCGATGGGGTATCCCCTGCACGAGCGGAGTCGAGTGCTCGGGGAAGGGTGCCCGTGCGAGATCGGGACGATGACGCTCCATGGCACACCGAAGCCGTGTGCCGTCGCGACGAGGCGGGACTCTTCTTCGCCCCGTCCAAGGAGCCGACCGCGGCGCGGCTCTCCCGGGAGGAAGCGGCCAAGCGCGTCTGCGCCCGCTGTCCCGTGATGGTCGAGTGCCGCGAGCACGCCCTCCTGCAACCCGAGCCGTACGGCGTGTGGGGCGGCCTCACCGCCGCCGAGCGCCGGGTGGTCCTGGCCCGCCGGCGCAGGCGCGACCTGGAGCTCCAGAAGGCGGCACACGCGACGGGCATCGCCGCGGCGGGATAGCGGCCCTTGGATGTACGTCGAAGGGGGCGTCCCCCGCACGGGACGCCCCCTTCGGTGCAGCTGCCCGATGCAGCCGCTCGGGCTACTTCGCCCGGTCGAAGTCGATGGCGCTGTAGGCGCGCAGCTTCGAGAGCCGGTGGTCGGAGTCGATCTTGCGGATGGTGCCCGACTTGGAGCGCATGACCAGTGAGGACGTGGAGGCGGTGGCCGCGCGGTAGCGGACGCCCTGGAGCAGTTCGCCGTCGGTGATGCCGGTCGCGACGAAGAAGACGTTGTCGCCCTTGACCAGGTCGTCGGTGGACAGGGTGCGGTCCAGGTCGTGTCCGGCGTCCAGGGCGCGCTGGCGTTCGGCGTCGTCCTTGGGCCAGAGCTTGCCCTGGATGACGCCGCCCAGGCACTTGATGGCGCAGGCCGAGATGATGCCCTCGGGGGTGCCGCCGATGCCCATGAGCAGGTCGACGCCGGTGCCTTCGCGTACGGCCATGACCGATCCGGCGACGTCGCCGTCGGAGATGAACTTGATGCGGGCGCCGGTCTCGCGGATCTCCTTGACGATGCCCTCGTGGCGGGGGCGGTCCAGGATCATGACCGTGACGTCCTCGGGCGAGGAGTTCTTGGCCTTGGCGACGCGGCGGATGTTGACCGAGGCGGGCGCGTTGATGTCCACGTAGTCCGCGGCTTCGGGGCCGGTGACCAGCTTGTCCATGTAGAACACGGCGGAGGGGTCGAACATGGCGCCGCGGTCGGCGGCGGCCAGCACGGCGATCGCGTTGGGCATGCCCTTGGCGGTCAGTGTGGTGCCGTCGATGGGGTCGACGGCGATGTCGACCTCCGCGCCGGTGCCATCACCGATGCGCTCTCCGTTGAAGAGCATCGGGGCTTCGTCCTTCTCACCCTCGCCGATGACGACGACGCCGTTCATCGAGACGGTGTGGACGAGGGTCCGCATGGCGCGGACCGCGGCGCCGTCCGCGCCGTTCTTGTCGCCGCGGCCGACCCAGCGGCCCGCGGCCATGGCGGCCGCCTCGGTGACCCGGACGAGCTCCAGGGCGAGGTTGCGGTCGGGAGCCTCGGGGGAGACCTCGAGCTCGGACGGGAGATGATGCTCGGTCATCGGAGCGCACCTTTCTGCTGATACGACGACGGCCGGAAGTGAGGGTATGAGGGCGACTCTATCCGTAGGCCGACAAAATGAGCAGAGGGGCCCACGCATGAGCGGACCGGGCGGGAAGGCGGAGACCGGGGGCGGGGGCGCGGGCGGCGCCTGAGAACATGGGTGCGTGGCAGGAAGACAAGGCACTCAGACCGTCAAGAACATGCTGTGGTCGTTGGTGGTGATCGCGCTCGCCGCGGGCGTGATCTACATCTTCATCCCGCACAACGAGTCCAAGAGCTCCGTGAAGCGGGTCGACTACCGCGTGGAGCTCCTGACGGCCCGGCGGGCCGCCGAGTACCCGGTGGCGGCGCCCGAAGGCCTGGCCAAGGCGTGGAAGCCGACGTCCGTGCGGTTCAACGGCGTGGACCACGACGCGTGGCACCTGGGCTTCCTCGACCCCGACGAGGAGTACGTGGCGGTCGAGCAGTCGACGGAGAAGCCGTCCGCGTTCATCAAGCGGGTCACGCAGAACGCCGCGAAGACCGACGCCACCGACGAGATCGGCGGCCGCACCTGGCAGCGGTACGAGGGCTCGAAGTACGACGCCCTGGTGACCGACGAGAAGGGCGCCACGACGGTGGTCACGGGCACGGCGTCCTTCAAGCAGCTGACGAAGATGGCGGAGTCGCTGAAGATGTCCCGAGCCGAGTGACCGCGGACATGCGAAGGGCCCCCGGCGCGCTGCCGGGGGCCCTTCGCATGTCGTGTCAGACGCGTCAGACGTGTCAGTCGCGTCAGACCGTGGTGACGACGTCGTCGTACGCCAGGCGCGGCGAGCGCGGGAACCAGGCGTCGTCGCCCGGCTTGCCGATGTTGACGATCATCAGCGGGGTGTGGTCGTCGTCCAGGAACTCCTTCTGGACGCCGGCGAAGTCGAAGCCGGTCATCGGGCCCGCGGCCAGACCGGCGGCGCGCACGCCGACGATGAAGTAGCCGGCCTGCAGCGTGGCGTTGACCAGCGCGGCCTGCTCACGGACCGGACGCTCCGCGAAGAACGCGTCCTTGGCCTGCGGGAAGTGCGGGAACAGCGCGGGGAGCTCCTCGTGGAACTCGTTGTCCGCGGAGAGGATCGCGACGAGCGGCGCGGCCGACGTCTTCGGGCGGTTGCCCTCCGCCATGTGCTGGACCAGGCGCTCGCGGGCCTCGGGGGAGCGGACCAGGGTGACGCGCAGCGGCGACTGGTTGAAGGCGGTCGGGCCGTACTTGACCAGGTCGTAGATCGCCTGGACCTGCTCCTCGGTGACCGGCTCGTCCGTGAAGGTGTTCGCGGTGCGGGCCTCGCGGAAGAGCAGGTCCTGGGCGGCGGGGTCAAGGACGAGAGACATGGATCAACCTTCTTCGACGTACGGGGGTGTGTCTGCCGGGCACGTTTCCGAGCCCGTACGACGACAGTACGCTGATGCTGTTCAACTTTCAATCAAAACTGGAGTTCGGTGATCCGGTTCACAAACAGCAGGTGGCGCCGGTTTTGGTGCGGGGGTGGCCGTCTCCACTGCCGGCCTGGCGTCCTGCCTCAGGCCTGGGCGTCCGGGTCCGCGTCCGGGTCGTCGTCCGTCTCGGGCCCCGCCAGGGCCGCGTCGAGCCGGGCGCGGGCGCCGTCCAGCCAGCGCCGGCAGATCTTCGCCAGCTCCTCGCCGCGCTCCCACAGGGCGAGCGACTCCTCCAGGGTCGTCCCGCCGGTCTCCAGGCGGCGTACGACCTCGATCAGCTCGTCCCGCGCCTGCTCGTAGCCGAGCGCGTCCGTGGCGTCGGCGGCGTCTGTGGCCTGGTCCGTCTTGCTGGTCATGCGCCCACCCTAATTGTCGACTCGTACGGTGAATTCGCCCTCGGCCACGCGCGCCCTGAGCTCGTCGTCGGCGCCGACCTCGTCCGGCGCGCGGACGACCGCGCCGTCCGGTTTCTGCAGCACCGCATATCCCCTCTGGAGGGTCGCGGCGGGGGAGAGGCCCACCACGCGCGCGTGCGTGTGCGTCAGCTCCGACGCCGCCCGGTCGAGGAGGTGCCCGAGCGTGCGGCGGCTGCGGTCGACGAGCGCCGCGACCTGCTCCTCGCGCTCCTCCACCATGCGGTGCGGATGCTCCATGGAGGGGCGGCCCAGCGCGTGCGCGAGACCGCGGGTCTCCCGGTCCAGGAAGGCGTCCATGCTGCGCCGGGCGCGGTCCCTGAGCCACTGCACGCGCTCGTACTCCTCGCCGACGTCCGGCACGACCTTCTTGGCGGCGTCGGTGGGTGTCGAGGCGCGCAGGTCCGCCACATGGTCGAGGAGCGGATTGTCCGGCTCGTGGCCGATCGCGGAGACGACCGGGGTGCGGCACGCGGCCACCGCGCGCACCAGCTGTTCGTCGGAGAACGGCAGCAGGTCCTCCACGCTGCCGCCGCCGCGCGCCACGATGATCACGTCGACCCCGGCGTGGGCGTCCAGGTCCTTCAGGGCCTGCACGACCTGCGGGACGGCGTGCACTCCCTGAACGGGGACGTTGCGCACCTCGAAGCGGACGGCTGGCCAGCGGTGCCGGGCATTCTCCAGGACGTCGCGCTCGGCGGCCGAGGCACGGCCGGTGACCAGACCGATGAGCTGCGGCAGGAACGGCAGCGTCTTCTTGCGCTCCGGCGCGAAGAGCCCCTCCCTGGCCAGGCTCTTCTTCAGCTGCTCGATCCGCGCGAGCAGCTCGCCGACGCCGACGGGCTTTATCTCGGCGGCCCGCAGTGACAGCTGCCCTCGCCGCTCGTACCACTCCGGCTTGGCGCGGACGACGACGCGGGCGCCCTCGGAGACGACGTCGGCCACCGCGTCGAACACCTGGCGGTAACAGGTGACGCTCACCGAGATGTCGTGCGACGGGTCGCGCAGCGTCATGAAGACGACGCCGGCGCCGGGTCTGCGGGACAGCTGCGTGATCTGTCCCTCCACCCAGATGGCGCCGAGCCGGTCGATCCACCCGCCGATGAGCCGGGACACCTCCCCCACGGGGAGCGGCGCGTCCGCGGACGTGTTGAGAGCCATACACCGAGCGTAACGGCCCCCACCGACAACCCTGAGTACACGAGACCTCGCCGCTCACGGGGGCGGAGCCCAGGTGCCGCTAAAGGGGCGCGAGGAACGGCGCGAGCACCCACGACGCACCCGCAGGTGGACGCACGGGCGAGGCTCCCCAGGGGCGCGGGGAACTGCGCGAGCAACCACGTCGGACCCGCACTCAACAGGCGACCCCAGGACAGGCTCCCCAGGGGCGCGGGGAACTGCGCGACAACCACATCGGACCCGCACACGACAGTCGACCCCAGGACAGACGGCCTCAGGGGCGCGGGGAACTGCGCGACCAGCCACAACAGCCCCGCACCCGGCACGCCACCTCAGACGACCCCCGCCCGTTCCCGCCCCCGCCCCTGCACCAAGAGCACAACCACCCCCACCACCAACCAAACCGCCCCCACCACCTGCGCAGAGGCAGACGCCTCCCAAATGACCGCCACCACGATCGCCGCCCCGAGCACGGGAACCAACACATGCCGCCACCAGCTGAACGCAGCGTCCCGGTGGCGCAGCGCGAACCAGCCCACCACGCTCGCGTGGAGCAGCAGGAACGCCGTCAGCGCCCCGATGTCGACCACCGACACCAGGTGGTCCATGCCGTCGTCCCTGCGGGCGGCCCACACCGCGGCCACCATCGTCACCACGGCCGCACACAGCAGCGCGACCCGCGGCGTACCGGAGTCCGTCTTCGAAAGGACCCTCGGCAGCCGCCGCTCCCGCGCCATCGCGAAGAGCAGTCGCCCCGCCGCAGCCTGCCCCGCCAGCGCCGCGAACGCCGCACCGATCGCCTTGCTGACGGCCACGAGGTCGTGCAGCCACGCCCCGGCGGCCGAGTCCACGGAGTCGTAGAACGCCGTGCCCTGCTTGCCCGGGTCCGCCGCGAGCTCGGCCGACGACAGCGGCTCCAGGAGCGCCACCAGATACGTCTGGGCGACGAACAGCACACCCGCGAGCGTCAGACAGAACAGCACCGCCCGAGCGACCTTCGCCGAACCGCCCGTCACCTCCTCCGCGAAGGACGCGATGGCGTCGAAGCCCAGATAGGAGAGGACGGCGATCGACACCGCGCCCACCACCGCCGACAGCGCGAACGCCCCCTGCGAGCCGTCTCCCGTCAGCGGCGAGAGCCAGTCCCGCTGCGCCCCGTCCCGGATCAGCACCACCACGGCCGCCACCACGAACACCAGCAGCACCACGACCTCCATCGCGAGCACCGCGAAGCCCACCCGCGCCGCCGTCCGCACGCCCCACAGGTTCAGCGCGGTCGTGATGAGCACCGCGAGGGCCGTCCACACCCACCGGGACACCGACGGCACCAGCGAGTTCATGGCGATCCCGGAGAAGAGGTACGCGACCGCCGGGATGAGGAGGTAGTCCAGCATCGCCATCCACCCGGCGATGAACCCGGGCCCTTTTCCGAGCCCCGCGCGCGCGTAGGCGAAGACGGACCCCGCCTGGGGGACCACACGCACCATCTGGGCGTAGCTGAACGCGGTGAACGCCATCGCGACCGTGGCGACCAGATAGACGAGGGCGACCGCGCCGTGCGACTTCGCGTCGAGAGTCCCGAAGACGCCGACCGGCGCCATGGGGGCGATGAAGAGCAGTCCGTAGACGACGAGGTCCCGGAAGCCGAGACTGCGCCGCAGCCCGTCCCCCTGTGGAGGCTCGGCGCCCCCCGCGGGCTCGGCATGGGCTCCCGTACTGGCGGACTGTCCGGACATCGTGCCTCCGTGCCTCCGTGGATCGAACGCGTGGATCAACGCAGGTCCCCAGTCTCCCCAACCGGGCGATCTTTGACGCGCTGGACGCGGCCTTACGATGGGGGGCATGACTGCTACGCCTGGCTCCCGCCGTGTCCTGCTCGCCGCTCCCCGTGGCTACTGCGCGGGCGTGGACCGTGCCGTGATCGCCGTCGAGAAGGCCCTGGAGCAGTACGGGGCCCCGATCTACGTCCGCCACGAGATCGTCCACAACAAGTACGTGGTGCAGACCCTGGAGAAGAAGGGCGCCATCTTCGTCGACCAGACGGCGGAGGTCCCCGAGGGCTCCATCGTGATGTTCTCCGCGCACGGCGTTGCCCCGACCGTCCACGCGGAGGCCGCCGAGCGCAAGCTGGCGACCATCGACGCGACGTGCCCGCTGGTCACGAAGGTCCACAAGGAAGCGGTCAGGTTCGCCAAGGAGGACTACGACATCCTCCTCATCGGGCACGAGGGCCACGAGGAAGTCATCGGTACGTCGGGTGAGGCGCCCGACCACATCACGCTGGTCGACGGCCCCGAGGACGTCGCGAACGTAGAGGTCCGCGACCCGGACAAGGTCGTCTGGCTCTCCCAGACCACCCTCTCCGTGGACGAGACCATGGAGACCGTCGACGCCCTGAAGGGCAAGTACCCGAATCTCCTCTCGCCCCCCAGCGACGACATCTGCTACGCCACGCAGAACCGCCAGACCGCGGTGAAGAAGCTCGCCGAGGACGCGGAACTGGTCATCGTCGTCGGCTCCAAGAACTCCTCGAACTCCATCCGCATGGTCGAGGTCGCCCTGGACGCAGGCGCCGCCGCATCCCACCTCGTCGACAACGCCGACGAGATCGACGAGGCCTGGCTGGAAGGCGTCACCACGGTCGGCCTGACCTCGGGCGCCTCCGTGCCGGACGTCCTCGTCGACGGCGTCATCGAGTGGCTCGCCGAGCGGGGCTACGAAGACGTGGAGACGGTGAAGACCGCCGAGGAGTCCATCACCTTCTCCCTCCCCAAGGAGCTCCGCAGGGACCTGCGCGCCGAAGCGGCCGAGCTGTCCCAGCGCTGAAAGACAGGCTCCGCGGGCGCGCGACCCGTACGGTGGGAGCCATGCAGATCTTCGGTGTGGACATCGGCGGATCCGGGATCAAGGGCGCTCCCGTTGACCTGGATCGTGGAGACCTGACACAGGAACGGCACAAGGTACTGACACCGCATCCGGCGACTCCGGAGGCGGTGGTCGACGGTGTGTGCGAGGTCGTGGAGCACTTCGGCTGGAAGGGAGCCGTCGGAGCGACCTTCCCCGGCGTGATCACGGGCGGCACGGCGCGGACCGCCGCCAACGTCGACAAGAGCTGGATCGGCAAGGACATCCGCACGCTGGTCTCCGACCGGCTCGGCGGAGTCCCCGTCACCGTCCTGAACGACGCGGACGCGGCGGGCGTCGCCGAGATGCACTTCGGCGCGGGCCGCGACCGTACCGGCACGGTCATCCTGCTCACGCTCGGCACGGGCATCGGCAGCGCGCTCTTCACGGGCGGCCGCCTCGTCCCGAACACGGAACTCGGCCATCTGGAGCTGCACGGCCACGACGCGGAGAAGAAGGCGTCGTCCAAGGCCCGTGAGGACGAGGACCTGAGCTGGGAGCACTGGGCGCACCGCGTACAGAAGTACCTCGCGCACGTGGAGATGCTGTTCTCCCCGGAGCTGTTCATCATCGGCGGCGGGGTGAGCCGCAAGGCGCACAAGTTCCTGCCGCTCATCGAGGGCATCTCGGCGGAGATCGTCCCGGCGCAGCTGCAGAACAACGCGGGCATTGTCGGGGCGGCGATGGCGGCGGCCGAGGCGTAGCGCCCCGGTGGGCCTTCCGGTGGCCTTCCTAAGTAGTCGGCAGGCGCTTCCCGCGGGCCGGCCCCGCTGAGGGACCTGAACCCGGCCCCGGACCCGGGCCTGGACCCGGGGCCGGGCCCGGTCCTGCGAGACGCTCCTGCCGCCGCTGAGTCATCAGCCTGACCTTCCGTACGGTCACGATGATCCCGGCGACGAGCGTCCCCCCGTACAACCAGCCGGCGTGCAGGGCCAGCGTCGTCACGAGCCCCATGAACTGGCCGCCGAACCCGCCCGAGCCCCCGGAGACGGGCAGCACGCCGGCCGCGAAGGCGATCGGCACGCCGATCGGGGCGGTGACCAGGTCGGCCGGGCGCACCCAGAGCGCTGTCAGCGCGGCCACGGGCAGGAACAGCACGCCGTACGCGACGACGGAGTCCGCCCCGACCAGGCGGAGCAGACAGGCGAGCAGGAACATCACCGCCGTGCAGAAGAGCCCGCTGCCGAGCCCGGTCAGACGGGGGTTCGGCATGCGGCGCAGCGAGCGGTACAGCGGTGCCCGGCGCAGGGCGCGCAGGAACGGCGGGACGGGGCGGCGCGGGCGGGGCGCGGCCCGGTACACCGCGCCCGGCACGGGCCCGCCCTGTGGGGGCAGCGGTGCGGTCCGGCGCGGCGGCCGGGCCGGTGAGGCGGTCCCTGATGCGGACCGCGCGGTCTTGGGTGCGGGCTGAGGGGGACGCGTCCTGTGTTGCTCCACTGGACCAACCTAGGCGGGGTATGGCGCCGAATCCGGCGTGGGACACGCCTTTGGGCCGACCTTGGCCATGCGTTCGAAGGGGAGGCGACGGGCAGGCGGGGGCGGCGGCGGCACGCCGTAGACTGGGGGATCGCCCCCAGGCCGCTCCGGCCCACCGGGCCGCCCACCATCCACATCCCTCACGTACGGGAAGTCGCAACGTGTCGCTCACGATCGGAATCGTCGGTCTGCCCAATGTCGGCAAGTCGACCCTGTTCAACGCCCTGACCAAGAACGACGTCCTTGCGGCCAACTACCCGTTCGCGACGATCGAGCCGAACGTCGGCGTGGTAGGCGTCCCGGACCCCCGCCTGACCAAACTGGCGGAAATCTTCAGCTCCCAGAAGGTGCTCCCCGCGACGGTCGACTTCGTCGACATCGCGGGCATCGTGCGCGGCGCGAGCGAGGGCGAGGGCCTGGGCAACAAGTTCCTCGCGAACATCCGCGAGTCGGACGCGATCTGCCAGGTCATCCGCGCCTTCAAGGACGAGAACGTCGTGCACGTCGACGGCAAGGTCTCGCCCAAGGACGACATCGAGACGATCAACACCGAGCTGATCCTCGCCGACCTCCAGACGATCGAGAAGGTGCTTCCCCGCCTCCAGAAGGAGTCGCGGATCAAGAAGGACATCGCCCCGAAGGTGAAGGCGGTGGAGGAGGCCAAGGAGATCCTGGAGCGCGGCGACACGCTCTTCTCCCAGGGCATCGTCCAGGGCTCGGAGCGCACGGAGCTCCTCCACGACCTGCACCTCCTCACCACGAAGCCGTTCCTCTACGTCTTCAACGTGGACGAGGACGAGCTGACGGACGACGACTTCAAGGCCGAGCAGCGCGCCCTGGTCGCTCCCGCCGAGGCGATCTTCCTCAACGCCAAGCTGGAGGCGGACCTCGCCGAGCTCGACGACGAGGAGGCCCTCGAACTCCTCCAGTCGGTCGGCCAGGAAGAGCCCGGCCTCGCCACCCTCGCCCACGTCGGCTTCCGCACCCTCGGCCTCCAGACCTACCTCACGGCAGGCCCCAAGGAATCCCGCGCCTGGACCATTCCCCAGGGCGCCACGGCCCCCGAAGCGGCCGGTGTCATCCACACCGACTTCCAGAAGGGCTTCATCAAGGCGGAGATCATCTCCTTCGAGGACCTGGTAGAGGTCGGCTCGGTGGCCGAGGCCCGCGCCAAGGGCAAGGCCCGCATGGAGGGCAAGGAGTATGTGATGCAGGACGGGGATGTGGTGGAGTTCCGCTTCAATGTGTAGCGGATGACATCACCACTTCGTGCACTTCGCTGATCCAGCGGACACGCGGGTCAGAAAGGGTCCGGCTCTTCGGGGCCGGACCCTTCTTGTCTTGCATGCCGGCCACGGTGGCGGCTTGGTCGAGGGGGTGTCAGTCGAACCGCAGGATGCGGGGTGCGAATGTGCCGCCGGGCCCGTTGGCCCTGCCGACCGACCACACCGTCCCCGTGCCCGGTACCGGGGTCAGGTGTAGGCGTTGGGATTCGCCCTCTTCGGGGACCGGTGGTTCCTCGTGGCCGGTGAAGGACTGGCCGTTCCAGGCGAGGAAGTCCGGGCCCGAGACGAAGGGGGGCCAGCTGCCCGGTGGGCCGTATTTCTGGGAGCGGGCCACCGAGACCCAGGCCAGTTCGCCGGACGGGGACGGCGTCAGCGAGGTGACCGAGCCGAAGTCGGTGGGGACGGTCACCCGGTTCCATGTCTGCCCGTCGAAGCGGACCAGCAGCGGGGGGATCGGCTTGCCGACCGGGCCGCCGACGAAGCCGGCCGTGCCGCCCGCCCACACCTCCGTGTCGGAGACCGCGTACACGCTGCTCACGGCCGACCGCGGGAAGCCGAACACCGTCGTCTGCTCCCACGCCTGCCCGTCCCAGTGCGAGACGGCCGCGCCCGCGTGTGTGTCGCCCGCGGCCCAGACATCGTCCGCCGCCTTGACGTGCAGGCCGTACACGGATCCCGGCGGCACCGGCATCTCCTGCCAGCCGGAACCGTCCCTGCGCAGCAGCACCTGCGCGCCGGGCCGCGAACCGATCAGCCAGGTCTCGCCGCCGCCCGCCACGACCTTGGTCAGCGTGACGTCGCGCGGGGCCCGGCTCTCGCGCCAGGTCTTGCCGTCGAAGCGGAGCAGGCGCGCGGCGCCCGCCGTGTCGCGGCCCACTGCCCAGGTCTCGGTCGGTGAGGCGGACGAGACGGACAGCAGTTCTCCTTGCCAGCTGCCGCCCGGCAGTTTCTGGTGGTGCCACGCCGTTCCGTCCCAGCGCAGCAGCAGCGGGAAGCCCGGCGCCTCGCGGCCGACCGCGTCGGTGCCCACCGCCCACGCCCGGTCGGGGCCGAACGCCACCGCCTCGTTCAGTCCGGCCTGCGGCCGCACCTCGGCCGGGACCGGGACGTGCCGCCAGGACCCGGGTTCCGCCGCGGCCGAGGCCATGACGGTCACGAGGGTCATGGCGACGGCGAGGGCCGCGACGAGCAGTCTGCGTGCCATGGTCAGCCTCCCAGCCGCTCGCTCATCAGGTTCGGTTTCGAGCCGTAGATCTCGACGGTTCCGAAGGACAGCAGCGAGGCGCCGGCCCGCGTCAGCGCCGTCGGCTTGACGTTGATCGCGTTCGTGCGTTCCGGGCCGTACGAGAAGGTGGTGCGGGAGCCGTCGAGCCGCGCGTACTTCGACTGGAACGCGCGGTCGCTGCGCACCGGCAGCCACAGCGCGCCGTCCGGGCCGCGCACCAGCGCCTCGGTGTGGGTGTCGCCCAGCGGCGGGTGGCTCGTGCGCCAGGTGCGGCCGTTCCAGGTCAGGATGTACGTGCTCTGGGCGCCGTCGGCGTATTGGGTGCCGCTGATCGTGGTGCGGCCCGACCGTTCGGGCAGGATCGTGTGCACGTTGCTGTTGGCCGGGAGCGGTACCTCCGCGTCCCGCCACGCCGTGCCGTCCCAGCGCAGGATCGTCGTCCCGGTGCTGGTGTCCGCCCACGCCCAGGCGTCGGTGGCGGTCCGCGCGGCGATCCCCGCCACGAAGTGCACGCCGTCCGGGACGGATTGGGTGGTCCAGCGGGAACCGTCGTAGTGCAGCACCTTCAGCCCGGTCTCGTCCTCGCCGACCACCCACGCGGCGCCCGGTACCGCGGCGAAGTCCTGGTAGTTCCACATGGTCTGCGGCAGCGGGACCACGCTCCAGCCGGCCGCCGAGCGGCGCAGGATCTGGCCCGCGCCCTCGCGGTTGTTCTGGAAGATCCACACCTCATCGCCGACGAACTGCACCTCGCCGAGCCAGCCCGGGTCCCCGGCGCCGGGGAAGGTCGTGTCCCGGCTCCACGCCGTGCCGTTCCACCGGTACAGCATCGGCCGCAGCCCGTCGGTGGCGTGCTCGTATCCGCTCGCCCAGGCCTCGCCAGGACCGCGAGCGGCGAGATCCTTCACGGTCACCGTCGGGGCCGTCACCGGCGGCACCGGCAGCGCCGACCAGCCCGGTGTCACCGCCGCGGCCGGCGACACGAACGCGACGCACACGATCACAAGGCCGACCACCATCGCACGGAGACCGTTCACGGGACCCCCCAGGACCGAAGGCCGCACACGCTATTGGCATGCTCACACCCGTGCACAGGCGGCATCCGGCCGATCGCGGCCGGAACAGTGTCACCCCGCCATCCCCGACTTCACCCCCGCCCCACAGAGCGGCACCACCGTCGTCCGGTCCCCGAGCGCCCCGTCCCGTACAGCTGCCCAGCAGGCCACGCCCGTCGACTCGACGTAGAGGCCCCGCGCGGCCAGGTCCCGCTGGGCCGCGACGAGCCGGTCCTCCGTCACCGTCAGGAAGGCGCCCCCCGACTCGCGTACCGCGCGCAGGATCTGGCGGGCGCGGAGCGGGCGGGGGATCGCAATGCCCTCCGCGTGGGTCGACGCCACGGCGGTCGACACCACTGGGGTCGACGCCACCGGGGTCTCACGGACCTGGTCGCCCTCGCCGACCAGGTCGTTCTCCCGGACCGGACCGTCCGCGGCGACCAGGCCGTGCGCACCGACCAAGTCGTCCGCCCCCGCCCCCCACGCCGCCGCGAGCGGCGCGACCGCCGCGGACTGCACGGCGTACAGCGCGGGGCGTCGCGCGAGGAGGCCCGCCACGTACAGCTCCTGCACCGCGAGGGCCGCGCCGAGCAGCAGCGTGCCGTTGCCGACGGGGACGACGAGGGCGTCGGGGAGGCGGCCGCCGAGGTCCTCCCAGAGTTCGTGGACGTAGGTCTTGGTGCCGTGGAGGAAGTAGGGATTGTGGACGTGCGAGGCGTAGAACGTGCCCGGCTCGTCGGCCGCGGCCCGCGCGGCGAGAGCCGTCGACTCGCGGCCGCCCTCGACGACTTCGAGGCGCGCCCCGTGCGCGCGGACCTGCTCCAGCTTCTTCGATGACGTCCCGGCGGGGACGTACACGGTGCAGTCGAGCCCGGCACGCGCGCAGTACGCGGCGACGGCCGTGCCCGCGTTGCCGCTGCTGTCGGCGATCACCCGGTCGGGGCCGAGGCGCTGGGCGAGGGCGGCGAGCAGGACCGCCCCGCGATCCTTGAAGGAGAGCGTCGGCATCAGGAAGTCCAGCTTGGCCGAAACCGGCCCCACGAGCGGCACGAGGGGCGTGCGGCCCTCGCCGAGGGAGATCGCGGGGGCGGGGAGCGGCAGGCATTCCGCGTAACGCCAGAGGGAGTTGACCCGCCCGGCGAGGGCGTCGAGGGGCGCGGGCACGGGACAGAAGTCCAGGTCGAGGGGGCCGCGGCAGGTGGGGCACGACCAGGCGAGCGTGCCCGCAGGTACGCGCGTTCCGTCGGCCGGGCAGGTGAAGTCGGGCAGGGCGGTCGTGGCTGTCGAGGCGTCCGGCGCGTCTGTCATGCGGGCAGGCTAGTCGGGGCGGTTGTTGAAGCTGGGACGAGAGGGGCGCGGGGCAGCTGCTGTGGGGGTGTCACCGCAGCGCTCCACCACTGTGTTACGTCCGGTCCTGACTCTTGTGGGATTCCTATGGATCCGCCAATCTTTCGTCCCGACGGAGGCAAGAGCAGGCGCGTCACATTGACATGCCCCTGCCGCATGTCCCCGCGAGTGTGGGCACCACGGCACCAATCCCCCACCAGCGCACCACCTATTGAGGAGGACCCCTCAGATGGCAGTGATGCGTCATAACCGCCGAAGACTGGCCGGGATCAGCGCGACAGCGGTCGCGGCCCTCGCCCTCGGCGTCGTCTCCGCCCTCCCGGCGAACGCCCAGCCGGACCGGGCGGAAGGCACGATCGAGAACGCCGGCGCACCCGGCGTGATCAAGAACAGCTACATCGTGAGCCTCGACAAGGACGCTCCGAAGGCCCGCTCCGCCGCGGGCAAGGCCCTCGCCAAGCAGTACGGCGCGAAGATCGAGCGGACCTACGACAAGGCCCTCAACGGCTACGCGGTCGAGCTCTCGGAGGCCGAGGCGAAGAAGTTCGCGGCCGACCCGGCGGTCGACGCGGTCGTCCAGAACCGGACGTTCACCGCCTCCGCGACCCAGACGAACCCGCCGTCCTGGGGCCTGGACCGCATCGACCAGAAGACCCTGCCGCTGGACCAGAAGTACACCTACCCGGACTCCGCGGGCGAGGGTGTCACCGCGTACGTCATCGACACCGGTGTCCGCATCAGCCACACCGACTTCGGCGGCCGCGCCTCCTACGGCTATGACGCCATCGACAACGACAACACCGCGCAGGACGGCCACGGCCACGGCACGCACGTTGCCGGCACCGTCGCGGGCACCCTGCACGGTGTCGCCAAGAAGGCCAAGGTCGTCGGCGTCCGCGTCCTGAACAACCAGGGCTCCGGGACCACGGCGCAGGTCGTCGCGGGCATCGACTGGGTGACCAAGAACGCGGTCAAGCCCGCCGTCGCCAACATGTCGCTCGGCGGCGGCGCCGACAGCGCGCTCGACACGGCGGTGCGCAACTCCATCGCGTCCGGCATCACCTACGCCGTGGCGGCGGGCAACGAGTCGACGGACGCGTCGACCAAGTCGCCCGCGCGCGTGGCGGAGGCCATCACCGTCGGTGCCACGACCAGCACCGACGCCAGGGCGAGCTACTCGAACTACGGCAGCATCCTCGACATCTTCGCCCCGGGCTCCTCGATCACCTCGACGTGGAACTCCAGCGACAGCGCCACCAACACCATCTCCGGTACGTCGATGGCCTCCCCGCACGTCGCGGGCGCGGCCGCGATCTACCTGGGCCAGAACCCCTCGTCGACCCCGGCGCAGGTGTCCTCGGCCCTCGTCAGCGCCTCCTCGACGGGCGTCGTCACCAGCCCGGGCACGGGCTCGCCCAACCGTCTCCTGAACGTCACCGGGGGTTCGACCAACCCGCCGGGCAAGAAGTTCACGAACGACACGGACTACGCGATCCAGGACAACGCCACGGCCGAGTCCCCGGTGACCGTGACCGAGGTCCCGGGCAACGCGCCCGCCGCCCTGAGCGTGCCGGTCACCATCCAGCACACGTACATCGGCGACCTCCAGGTCCAGCTGATCGCCCCCGACGGAACCGCCTACACCCTCAAGGGCTACGGCACCGGCGGCAGTTCGGACAACATCAACACCACGTACTCGGTGAACGCCTCCTCGGAGACGGCCAACGGCACGTGGAAGCTGCGGGTCAGCGACAACGCGGCGCAGGACACCGGGAAGATCGACTCCTGGAGCCTGCAGTTCTGACACCGGGAGAAGCGCCAGCGCTTCTGAGTACGTGAGTACGTGAGTCAGTGGTCCTCGTCCTCGCGGTACGGCTCCGGGTCCTTGACCCAGCCCGCCGCGAGGACGAGGCGCGAGGTGCGGTGCACGGCGAGGAAGCCGAAGGGGCGGTCGAAGGTGGCGGCCACGTCGGTGGTGACGTAGCGCTCCTCGGGCATGCCCGCACCGATCGCACCGAACACCGTGACGGCCGCGGCCCGGAAGCCCCGCGCACTGAACGTCGTCGTCGCCGTCTGCGAGCCGTTCTGGAGCGCAAGGGATTCCGCCGCGATCCCCGGGAAGTGGCCGCGCGTCACGTCCCTCGCCGAGGTCAGGCCGAACAGCTCGTGCCGCCGCATCAGGTCGTGCTCAGCGGTCAGTGTGAACGGCACGGTGGTGACGTGCAGTGTCGGCGGGCGCGGGGACTCGGAGCGCACCCTGGTCACCTCCAGGCCCGGCCCCACGTCTCCGTACGGCAGTTGATTCCCCGGCACCACCGCGATCCTGCGCGCGAGGACGTCGACGCCCGCGCCGAGCACCTGCCCCGGGCCCATGTGGTCCTCGCCCAGGAGCAGATGGACGTCGACCCCGGTGTTGCCGAGCACCTTCAGCTCGGTCACCGCGCCCGCCGGAGTGTGGGCCACGCCGACGCGGTCCAGGAGTGACGTCGAGCGGCGCAGGGCGGCGAGGAAGCGGTCCTGCCACGGTCCCGTTTCCGGAGTCATCCCGCCGTCCTCGAAGGGCCGTAGCCACTCGGTCCGCAGGGCCAGCGCGCTCGCCAGGACGAAGTCCGTGTTCTTGTCCGGACGGGTCGGCATCCGCTCGATCTGGCCGCCCGTCCGCTCCGCCGCCCACGCGTCGAGCGCCGCCTCGTCCTTCTCGGGGTCACCGGTCAGCACGCCCAGCGCGTCCAACGGCACGCCGTCGCACCACGCCCGCCGCAGGGTCAGGGTGCGTTGGGTCCACAGTCCGAGGGCCGCGTCTAAACCCCGTACGCGACCCATCGCGGCCAGCAACTCCCGTGCGCCCGCCGCCGCTTCATCGGCCGGCAGTCCCACCGCGTCCGCGAGTTCCGTGCGGGCCGCGCCGTCGGCGCCGTCCGCGAGGAACGCGAGGAGGGGCCAGACGCCGGCCGCCGAGAAGACGGTGCCGCGGTCGGCGGCCGTCGTCGCCGCCCACCGCGAGGTGAGGGAGTTGACGGCCCCTACCGTTGCCCGAGTTGTCGAGGTTTGCCGTCGCATTACCTTTTCTCCCCTGCCCCCGATTACGATGCGCCAAGCTCTCCGCACCGCCCGCCCATGAATTCAGGAGCACGCTACCCGTGGACATACCGCCGCCGCCCGGCCCGTACGCGCCCCCTCCGGGGCAACAGCCGTGGCAGCAGGGGCAGCAAGGACCCCCTTGGCCTCCGGGGCAGCAAGGCCCTCCGTGGCCGCCGCATGGGCACGCCCCGTACCAGCAGTGGTTCGGGCCGTACTCCCCGTACTCCAAGCCGCCGGTGAACGGCTTCGCGATCGCCTCCCTCGTCTGCGGTCTCCTCTGCTGTCTGCCCGCCGTCGGCCTGGTCCTCGGCCTCGTCGCGCTCGCGCAGATCAAGAAGAAGGGCGAGCGCGGCAAGGGCATGGCGATCGCGGGCAGCATCCTCTCCGCGGTCGGCGTCCTGCTGCTCGTCCTCGCCGTGGCCACGGGCGGCGCCCGCGAATTCGTCGAGGGCTTCAAGGAGGCGGCGCGCGAGTCCCGGCAGGGCGCAGGCGCCTTCCCGGTCGACAAGGGCGGCTGCTTCGACGCGCCCGACGGGGAGCTCGACTCGATGCGGTACGCCTTCCAGGTCGACGAGGTCCCGTGCGCCGGGCGCCACGACGGTGAGGTCTTCGCGTCGTTCCGCGTGGACGACACGAGCTATCCGGGGGAAGACGCGCTCGTCGACCGCGCCACGGCCAAGTGCACCGACCTCCAGTGGTCGTACGTCCTGGACAGCTGGACCGACTTCGGTGACGCCGAGCTCTACTACTTCGTGCCCGACAGGACCACCTGGCGCCGGGGCGACCGCCACATCACCTGCCTCTTCGGAGCCGCCGACCCGAAGCATCCGCTGGAGGGGTCCCTGCGCCGCGACGCGACGACGCTCGACGCCGACCAGCTCGCGTACGTGAAGGCGGACCGGCCCTTCGACGAGGCGTATCTGGCGCAGCCCGCGGCGGAGCGGGTCGAGGACGACCTCGAAGGGCACAAGAAGTGGGCCGCCCGCGTCGACAAGGGCCTCGCCGAACGGGTGCGGCGGCTGCGCGCGCACGACTGGCCGAAGGCGACGCAAGGCCACGTCGACGCGCTCGTCACCGAGATCGGCAAGGCCCGCAAGGAGTGGGCGAAGGCCGCGGGGGCCACCGACGCCGACAGCTTCAACGACCACTACGTAGCGGGCCTTCAGCGGCTCGGCGAGAAGAACGCCGGCGCGGCGCGCAAGTCCCTCGGCCTGGCGACCACTTCGCCCCGCGATGCCACTCCGGAGGACGGCGCGGAGTCCGGGCTCGGCGAGGACCACGGCGAGGGCGCGGCGGTGTGACCCTCTCCGTAGTGGTGTGACCCTCTCCGTAGCGATGTGATTCTCTCCGCGGCGGTGTGACCCTCTCCAGGGCGGGCACCCTGAGAGGATTTTGTCCGCTTCTGTGATAGTTCTTCGGTGTGATGCCCGCCGTGCCGCCGCCCGCCGTGACCCGGGTCCTGCTCCTGGCCGCCGGTCTGCTGAACGCGGCACTCGCCGTCCTCGTCGCCGCCCCGCTGCCCCGCGTCCCCCTCCTGGTGCTCGTCGCGGCGGCGATCACCTCCTGGGGTCTCGTGCTGCTGCCGCCCGGGCTGCTCGGGCTCGCCGCCGCCGCGTGCGGCGGCCGGCGGCACCCCTGGTGCGCGGGGCTCGCCGCGCTCGCCTCCTTCGCGGCCCTCGTCTACGGAGTGATGCCCTACGCCGCCGCGTACGGCACCGCGGAGCGACAGGGGCAACGGCTCGCCCCCACGCGGTACTTCGACGGCGTCAACTACGCCAAGGTGCCCGACCGCGCGCGAACGCTCACGTACGCGCGCGTGGGCCGCGGCCACGGGGTGCACCGCACGAAGGGACAGAAGCTGACGCTTGACCTCTGGGCGCCGCCCCGGCGGTCCGGGGTGCGGCGGCCCGCCGTCGTGTGGGTGCACGGCGGCGGCTGGAACAGGGGCCACCGCAGTCAGACCCCCGAGTGGAACCGGTGGTTCAACGCGCGCGGCTGGTCGGTCTTCGACATCGACTACCGGCTCGCGCCCCGGGGGACCCAGCTCGACCAGATCGGGGACGTGAAGTGCGCGGTCGGCTGGGTGCGGCGGCACGCGCGCGTGTACGGCGTCGACCCCGACCGCCTGCTCCTCGCGGGCAGTTCGGCGGGCGGCAACCTCGCGCTCGCCGCCGCCTACACCGAGGACGACGGCCGGGTCCCGCCCTCCTGCGCGGTCCGCGACAGCTCGGTGTCGGGGGTGATCTCGCTCTACGGACCCACCGACATGCGGCAGTTGATCGCCGGCACCGCGCTGCGCCGCGACCCCATCATCCCGGCCCTGATGGGCGGTTCGGTCGCGTCCGCCCCCGCCCGCTACCGCCTCGGCTCGCCCGCCCGGCTCGTCCGCGACGACGTGCCGCCGACGCTGCTGCTGCACGGGAGCGCGGACCGCGCGGTGCCGGTGGCGCAGGCGCGCGAGCTGGCCCGGCGTCTGCGGGAGGCCGGCGCCCCGGCGACGTACGTCGAACTCCCGTGGGCCGACCATTGTTTCGACGTGAACTGGGGAGGCTGGGGGAGTCAGATCGCCCGGGCGGCCACCGAACGTTTCCTTGGGGCCGTTGATCGCTCGCCATATCCGGGGAAAGGCCCTGCGTAAAGACCTGCGCCGGTAGAAATCATCACTTCGAGTGATTCCTTGGCCTTGGGTTGCATGCAACAACCCACGGTTGCCAGGCTGTTGCTGTCTGTCAACCTGATGGGAGTGGCCAGTGACTTTCGGCGAGCAGCCGGCGTATCTGCGGGTCGCGGGTGATCTCCGCAAGAAGATCGCCGACGGCTCCCTGCCGCCGCGGACGCGCCTCCCCTCGCAGGCGAGAATCCGCGAGGAGTACGGCGTATCGGACACGGTCGCCCTGGAGGCGCGCAAGGTCCTGATGGCCGAGGGCCTGGTCGAGGGGCGCTCCGGGTCCGGCACCTATGTGCGCGAGCGCCCCGTCCCCCGCAAGATCGCCCGCACCGGCTACCGCGCGGCGAACGGCGGTTCGACCCCCTTCCGCCAGGAGCAGGCCGCCGACGGCGTGCGCGGCACCTGGGAGTCCCGCAGCGAGCAGACCGAGGCCGGCGCCGCGATCGCCGAGCGGCTCGCCATCCGCGCGGGCGACCGCGTGATGTGCACCCGGTACGTCTTCCGGGACGCCGGTGAGGCCATGATGCTCTCCACCTCCTGGGAGCCCCTCGCCATCACCGGGCGTACCCCCGTCATGCTCCCCGAGGAGGGCCCGCTCGGCGGCTGCGGTGTGGTGGACCGGATGGCCGCCATCGACGTCATCGTGGACAACGTCGCGGAGGAGGTCGGCGCCCGCCCCGGCCTGGCCGAGGAGCTCACGGCGCTCGGCGGCGTCCCCGGCCACGTGGTCCTCGTCGTCCACCGCACGTACTACGCGTCCGGCCGTCCGGTCGAGACGGCCGACATCGTGGTCCCCGCCGACCGCTACGAGATCGCGTACCGCCTTCCCGTGAAGTGACCCACTCCGGCGCGCCCCGGTGGGGCGATCCGTTCCGTCCCCTTGGGGGCGCATCCAAAGGGTGCGCCCCCTGCTGTTTGCCGGGCGTTGGCCGATAGCGACCCACTCGCGTACCTCTTTGTGCAAAGCCGTATCCGCTGCGTAAAGGTCGGGCGTAGGCTCGGGCATATGCGGATTGCGGTTTCCTTACTGATCGAGGCGTGGGGCGCGCCGGGGGTGGCGAACGGAGGGGCGCGATGAATGACGGCACGGTCCTGCTGCCCTGGTTCGTGATACGGCAGGACGACAACGGCAACCGCTACCGCGTCGGCAGGTACGCGACGAAGGCCGAGGCCCAGCGCATCGCGGACCGCCTCGACGACCGCGGGCACAAGCAGCTCTACTCGGTGGAGAAGCTGAGCACGAACGGCAGCGGGCGATAGCCGGTAGCGGTAGCAGCAGTGATGAACAGCGGACGCGGGCGGCACTGGACGCCCCATTAGGCTCCGCGGCATGAACGAACGCATTGTGGTGGGCGCCGCCCTGTACGACGACGGACGCCTGCTCGCCGCGCGGCGCAGCGCGCCCCCCGAACTCGCGGGCGGCTGGGAGCTGCCCGGCGGCAAGGTCGAGCCCGGTGAGCGGTGCGAGGACGCGCTGGTGCGCGAGCTCCGCGAGGAACTGGGCGTCGAGGCCGAACCGACCGGCCGTGTGCCGGGACAGTGGCCGCTCGCCAAGGGGTACGTCCTGCGGGTGTGGACCGCCCGGCTGCTCTCCGGCGAACCCCGGCCCCTGGAGGACCACGACGAGCTGCGCTGGCTCGCCCCCGACCAGGTCTGGTCCGTGGACTGGCTGACCGCGGACGTGCCCGCCGTCAGGGCGACCCTCGCGCACGCGCACGCAGCCTCCTGAACCCCGCCTCCTGAAGCGCGCCCATGACGCGCCTACGCCGTTCGAGCCGTTCGTGCCACAGTGCGCCCCGGTGCGCGGTAAATGAGCCCCGATATCGGGTATATGCCCACTATTCCCATGAAACCGGACGGGTTCAGCTACTGGTCTGGAAGTGATCGGCGTGATCGACACCGAAGGCGACTGCGCCGAGTGGGCCTTCCCCGCTGACCCCGGCGCCGTCCGCACCGCACGCGCCGTCGTCCGCGCACAACTCGCCGACTGGGGTCTCGGTTCCCTCGGGGACGTCACCGTGTTGCTCGTGAGCGAGCTGGTGACCAACTCCCTGCGCCATGCCTCCGGGCCCATCGGCGTACGTCTCGTACGCCCCGTGCACCCCCCGGGCACCCTCCTGGTCGAGGTGTCCGACCCGCTCCCCGACCCGCCCCTGGAGCGCATGGCCGCCCTCGACGACGAGGGCGGGCGCGGCCTCCAGCTGGTCTCCCGCTCGTCGCGGCGCTGGGGGACACGGCCGGGTCGTACGGGCAGAACGGGGAAGACGGTGTGGTTCGAGCTGGCGTTGCCGGGTTAGAAGACTGGCAGTGTGCGACAGACGTCCTGCACAAGGGCGGCACGGGCCAAAAAGCGTCGAGTCCGTGCTGTGATCGTGAACGCCGTGTGGCGCGGCACCGTAGTGCTGGATACTGCGGTCAGCCGTATGCGGTGACCGGTGCCGGACGCGGTGAGCTGGAGGGGACGGTTCGCGTGAGCGAGATACCAGCGAAGGCGACGGAGTGCGACGGTCCGTCGGGCGACGCGATGGCCCACGGGGCCGCGGAGGACGCGACGGGCGATACGGCCCCGGGCGGCGGAGCGGCCGACGAGACGTGGCAGAGCGACCCACCCGGTTCGATCTACGACTACATCAAGGTCGCCTCGTTCTCGATCGGCGCGGACGGCCTCGTCGACCAGTGGAGCGTGCGCGCCGAGCGGCTGTTCGGCGTGGCCGCGCGGGACGCCGTCGGCAAGGACCCCATCGAGGCCTTCGTGCCGCCCGAGCTGCGCGCCGGCAGCCACCGCAAGATGGCGGAGATCCTCGACGGACGGGAGTGGACGGGCGTCGTCCCCTTCCGGGTGCCCGACGGGGACGGCGCCGAAGGACGCGGCACGGCACGTGGCACGGCATCCCGCATGGCGCCCGGCATGGAGGGCATCGCCGAGGTCTACGTCATGCCGACCGAGACCGAGGAGGGCGAGCGGGCCGCTGTCTGCATCGTCGTCGACGTCCGGGTGCTGCGGCAGATCGAGACCGACCTCGCCGCCTCGCAGGCCATTTTCGGCCAATCTCCCTTCGGCTTCCTGCTCTTCGGCACGGACCTGAAGGTGCAGCGCGCCAACCGCCGGTTCGCCGACGTCTTCGGCGGCGGCGTCGAGGACCACCGCGGCCGCACCGTCCACGACTACCTGCCGCGCCACGAGGCCGACCGCATGGCCGCCGCCATGAAGCGGGTCCTGGAAACCGGCGATTCCGTGACGGACATGCAGATAGTGGGCCCTGCGCCCGGCAGCAGCGACCGCAGGCACTGGTCGATCAACCTCTACCGCGTGCACAGCGGCTCCGGCCGCCCCATCGGCGTCGCGGGCCTCGGCACCGACGTCACCCGGCGGCACGCCGCAGCCCGCGAGGCCGCCCACGCGCGGCGCAATCTGGCTCTCCTGAACGAGGCGGGGGCCCGCATCGGCAACTCCCTCGACCTGGAGACCACCGCCAGGGAACTGCTCGACGTCGCCGTCCCCGGCTTCTGCGACCTCGCCTCCGTCGACCTGTACCAAGGCCTCCTGGACGGCGACGAGACACCGCCGGGACTCGCCGACGGCAGCGCGGAACTGCGCCGGGTGGCCTTCGCGAGCGCCGTCGCCGACGCCCCGTTCCCGGCCGGTGCCGGGCCCATGGACGTCGGTGCCGTACACCGGTTCGGGTTCACGTCGCCGTGCGCCGACGCCCTGCGCACCGCCCGCCCCCGGCTGATCACCGGGGAGGACGACGACTCCGCGAGCCGCCTCACCCGCGGCCTGGTCCAGTCGACGCTCGCCGTGCCGATGGTCGCCCACGACACCGTGGTCGGCCTCGCCCAGTTCTCCCGTACGAAGGGCAGCGAACCCTTCGGCGAGCGCGACCGGGCACTCGCCGTCGAACTGGCCGCACGCGCCGCCGTCTGTATCGACAACGCCCGCCTCTACCGCCGCGAGCACGAGCGCGCGCTGATACTGCAACGCTCCCTGCTGCCGCCCGGCGACCCCGAGGCGTCCGGCCTCGACATCGCCTGCCGCTATCTGCCGGGCAACGCCGCGACGGAGGTCGGCGGCGACTGGTTCGACGTCATCGAACTGCCGGGCCACCGCACCGCCCTCGTCGTCGGCGACGTCATGGGCCGCGGCCTGCGCGCCGCCGTCGCCATGGGGGAGCTGCGCACCGCCGTCCGCACCCTGGCGCTCCTCGACCTGGAGCCCGCGGAGGTGCTCTCCGCCCTCGACGAGATCGCGCGCGGCCTCGGCAATCCCGCCGGGCCCCAGCAGTCCAGCCGCGCGGCCCGCAAGGCGGCGGACGCGGATCTCAGCGAGGTCTACCTCGCCACCTGTGTCTACGCGGTCTACGACGCCGTCACGCGCCGCTGCACCTTCGCCAACGCGGGCCACCTGCCGCCCGTCCTGGTCGAACCCGGCGAGTCCGCGCTCATGCTCGACGTACCCCCGGGCCTGCCGCTCGGCGTCGGCGGCGAGCCCTTCGAGGACGTCGAGGTCGAACTCCCCGAGGGCGCCCTCCTCGCGCTCTACACCGACGGCCTCGTCGAATCCCGCGACCACGCCCTGGACGAGGGCCTGAACGCGTTCGTACGCGCCCTCAACGACGCGCCACCCGCCCTGGAGGACGTCTGCGACCACGTCCTGAACACCCTCGACACCCACCACGGAGAGGACGACATCGCCCTCCTGATGGCACGCGTCCAGGGGCTTCCCGCCGAGCACGTCGGCGACTGGACGCTGCCGCGCGACCTCAAATCCGTCGGCCGCGCCCGCGAACTGGCCTGCGACCAACTGCGGGACTGGGACCTGGAGCGGCTCTGCGACACGGCGGAACTGCTGGTCAGCGAGCTCGTCACCAACGCCCTGCGGTACGGCGACGGAGACATCAGACTGCGCCTCCTGCTGGACCGGACGCTGGTCTGCGAGGTGTGGGACGCCAGCTTCGTCCAGCCGCGCCGGCGCCGGGCGCGGGACACCGACGAGGGCGGGCGCGGACTCCAGCTCGTGGGGTTGCTCAGCGCCGCGTGGGGCTCGCGCAGGACACCGCGCGGCAAGACGGTGTGGTTCGAACTCGCCCTGCCCGACGGTGATGTGGAGCCGATGGACGCGGCGGAGGCGCTGCTGAGCCTGTTCTGACGTGCGCCCCCGTCATGGGCCACACAGGGACTTACGTGGTCGCCTTGAGGGCGGCGAGGCGGGCCGTGACCTCGGCCTCGTCGCCCAGGCTGTCCAGCTCCTCGAACTGCGCGTCGAGCGAGGACGCGGCCAGCTCCTGCTTGCCGAGCGCCCGCGCCTCCTCGCGCCGCACCTTGTCCTCGAAGCGGCTCAACTCGCTGGTCGGGTCGAGGACGTCGATGTTCCGGGCGGCGTCCATCATCTGGTTCTGCGCCTGCGCGGTCTTGGCGCGCGCCACCAGCTGATCGCGCCGCGACTCCAGGTCGGACAGCTTCGTCCTCATCCGGTCGAGGCCGGACTTCAGCTTCTCCACGACCTCGGTCTGCGAGGCGATCGTCGGCTCGGCGTCCTTCGCCTCCCGCTCGGACCGCAGCTGCCGCCCGAGCGCCACCTTGGCGAGCCGGTCGAACGTGTCGGCCTCCGCGGCGTTCCCGGCCGCCCGCAGCTCGTCGGCCTTCCTGCTCGCCGCGAGGGCCTTGCCGCCCCACTCGACGGCCGCGTCCTGGTCGGCCTTGTGGTCCTGCTCCAGCATCCGCAGATTGCCGATGGTGGTCGCGACCGCCTCCTCGGCCTCCCTGATGTTGTTCGAGTAGTCGCGGATCAGCTGGTCGATCATCTTCTGCGGGTCCTCGGCCTCGTCGAGGAGCGCGTTGATGTTCGCCTTGGCGAGCTGAGCGACGCGGCCGAGGATGGTCTGCTTCGTCATGGCCTTGATCTCCTGGATCTCGTACGTAGGGAAGTTGCCGCCGATTACCGCCGATTGCTGCGTTTGCCGCCGATTGCCGCCGGGTTCAGAACCTGCCGCCTCCGCCCCTGCGCCCCCGTGTGCCGCCGCCACCGAAGCTGCCGGGACCACCGCCTCCGTAGCCACCGCCACCGAAACCGCCCCCTCCGTAGCCACCGCCTCGGCGACCACCCCCTCCGAAGAGCTCGCCCAGGATGATCCCGCCGAGGACCGCGCCGCCCATGCCGCCGCCCGGTCCGCGGCCCCCGCCGAACCCGCCTCCGTAGGAGTCGCCGTAGGGGTTGCCGTAACCCCGTACATCGCGCTCGGCGAGCTGCTGCGCCTGCCGGGCAAGACCGTCCGCCCGCTGGGCCGCGGCGAGCGCGGCGGTGGCGTCCTCGCCCTGGGCGGCCTCCGCCTCGGCGAGATGCCGTGCCGCCTCCGCCAGGCGGGTCCGCGCCTCGCTGCCGACGGCGCCGCGGTGCGTGGTGACGAAGTCCGTCGCCGCCCCGACGGCGCTGCGCGCGGTGAGCAGCGCCTGGGAGAGCAAGGTCCGGGCGCGGCGGTCGGTGACCTCGCGCTCACGGGCTCCCGTGAGCGCCTCGTCGAGTGCGGTGTCGGCCTCCTCGACGCGGCGCAGGGCGTCGATCGGGTCGTAGGGCCCCGCGGACATCCGGCCGCGCACGTCCGCGATCACCGACTCGGCGCGGGCCACCCGGCCCCGCAGATCCGCTGTGGAGACCCCTTCTCCGGTGCCGGCCAGAAGGCCGCGCGCGTCGGCGAGGTCCGCCTCGGCCTCGGCGAGGGCGCCGGGAAGCTTCTCGTCGGCCAGCGCGAGCTCGTCGGCCAGTCGGCCGACGGCGGCAGTGAACGTGTCCGCCTGGTCCACGGCGCCCTCCGCCGCCCGCAGATGGACGGCGGCCACGCCGCTCTCACCGGCGTCGACGCTCTGCCGGGCCTGCGCGAGCTGGGCGGCGGCGAAGACCAGGCGGTCCTTGGCCTGCTCGACATGGCCGAGCACGGCGGCGAAGGCGGTCGCGGCATACGCCCGGCGGAGATCTTCGAGAACTGCCCGCGCGGCACCGGTACGCTCCTCGACCCCCCGGTACGCCGTCTCCGCGTGCTCCAAGGCCTGCGGGGCGTTCTTCTCCAGGGCGCGCAGCTCGTCGAAGCCCGCGGTCTCGGCGTCCAGCCTGCGGCCCGCCTCCGTGCAGCGCGCGACGATCTCGTCCAGCATGCGGCGCCTGGTGAGGTCGTCCTCCGGGTGGGCGTCGTCGAGCTCCTGGCGCAGCCGGAACGCCGCGGTCAGCTCGGCCTGCGCGTACGCGAGCGCCGCGGCGAAGGGCTTGGCCGCTTCCTCACCGAACTGCGCGGTGGCGAAGCCGAGCTCTTCGGTGCTGGTGCGGATGGCGTCGTCGGTCTCCACAAGCAGCAGCCGACTCCGCTTATCGAGTTCGGGCAGCGGCGCCACCTCCCTGCCCACTGTGCCCCGCCCCCACCCACCCCCGCCGGGCGTGGTGCGGGTGGTGGCGCGCTTCCTGCGCCGCTTGTACGCGACCGTCGCGGCGACCCCGGCCGCGCAGGCAGCCGCGACGGGCAGCACGAGATCGCCGGCCGTGGAGTCGGCGCCGCCCGGGTCGGCCGGGCCCGGTGTGACGGAAGGGGTGGGCACGGGCTGTCCCGCGAGCACCGCGCGGTAGCCCTCCGCCGCGCCGATGGCCGCCCCGGCCCAGTCGTTCTCGCGCAGGGCGGGCCGGATGGCGGTGGTCGCCACGTCCTGGAGCTGCGCGTCGGTGAGCCGCGACCCGTCGTCCACGGAGTAAGCGAACTGACGGTCGTGCGTGGCCACGGCGAGCAGTACGTCATCGAGCCCCAGGCCATTGCGTTCGGCGGTGGCATCGGCCCAGCTCTGCGGAGAACGCCCGGAAAAGTCACGTACGTACACAACGAAGAGCTGCACCCCACGCTCGTCGTAGAGCCGATCCAGGACTTGCTCGGCCGCGCCTGCCCGCCCTCCGAGCGCGCTGGTCCGATCGGTGAGCTGTCCGGAACGGGAGAGCGTCACGGGCTCTTCGGCAAGCGCAACGGACGAACTGAACAACAACAACCAGGCAAGCAGCACGCCCCCCACGCCCGCTGCTGCCCGCACGGCCATCGACGGGGGCGGCATCACATTTGGGAGCGTATGGGGGCATAAGCCACACCGCGACCCGGGAGGGCGTCGGCGCCCTCCACCCCTGGCCGATCAACGCCCCCACACCAGCACCCCCGGCAGCTCCGAGGTTCTGTCGTTGTCGGATGGGCGGAGGCCGGGCTTGGCTCGGTTCTTCCAGGTCATCGTGACGAGCGGGGTGGTGCCCTCGCCGATCGTCACCTTTGAGCCCGCGTAATGCTGGCCCTGGGCTGTTTTCTTGCGGAGCCTGTCTGCCGTGGCGGTGGCCGCCTTTCGGGAGGCGGTTCGCGCGCAGAGGGTCTCTGAGGACGACGTGCCGTCCTTGCCGAGTCGCCCGCCGATCGCGAAGAGCACGACGTCCGCGTCGGCGCGCTTCGCGTAGTACGTCGCTTCGTAGACGTCGCCCAGGCAGTCGGCCACCGCCTCGTACGCCTCGTCGTCCCGCAGGGACTCGTCGGGGGCGGAGAGGCCGAGCGCGAGGTCGGAGCGCTTGGCGGCGCGGGCGGAGTCGGAGACCTCGTACGTCGCGGCGTCGCCGCGCTTCTTGTAGCGGGTGCCGTCGTCGGTGCGGGTGGCGCGGTAGCCCTGTTTCTTCATCGCCCGGTCGACCGCGTCCGTGTCGAACTTCCCCGTGAGCAGCGAACTGTTGCCGACCGCGACGGACGTCCGCACGTCCTTCGCGTCGAACCCCCAGTCCGCGCGGACGCTCCCGCCCGTGTAGCCGTGCTGGACGACTTCGAGGATCCCGAAGCCGTCCAGGCCGCGGTAGAGCGACGGGTTCTCGGCGACGAGTCGGCGTACGGTCCGTACGTCCCGATACGTCACCCCCTGGTCCGCCGCCGCTGCGGGGACCGCGGCGAGCGCCCGCTCCAGGCCTGTCCCGCCGCCCTTGTCGTCACTGCCACCGGGCAGCGAGCAGCCGGTGCCGGCCACGCTCAGCGCGCCCACGAGCAGCAGGGCGGCGGGGAGGGGGCGGGAGCGACGGGGAGCGTGCATGCGCGGCAGTGTGGCACAGCGGCCCTGCCGGGCGGGAGCTTCGGGCCCCCGCTCGAGCCCCGTCCCGCCGTCTACTCCGCCTGCCGTCGCCGAATCTTGCTCCCCAGCCACACCAGCGGATCGTACTTGCGGTCAACAGCCCGTTCCTTCAAGGGAATCAGTGCGTTGTCCGTGATCTTGATGCCCTCGGGGCACACCTCCGTGCAGCACTTCGTGATGTTGCAGTAGCCGAGGCCGTGCTCCTCCTGTGCGGTTCGTTTTCGGTCGAGGCCGGTGTCGGACGCCGCGTCCAGCGGGTGCATGTCCAGTTCGGCGACGCGCATCAGGAAGCGAGGGCCCGCGAAGGCCTCCTTGTTCTCCTCGTGGTCGCGCACCACATGGCACGTGTCCTGGCAGAGGAAGCACTCGATGCACTTGCGGAACTCCTGCGGGCGGTCCACATCCGTCTGCTGCATGCGGTACTCACCGGGGCCGAGCCCCGCAGGCGGCACGAAGGACGGGATCTCCCGCGCCTTCGTGTAGTTGAAGCCGACGTCCGTCACCAGGTCGCGCACCACGGGGAAGGCGCGCAGCGGCGTCACCGTGATGACCTCGTCGCGGCCGAAGACCGACATGCGCGTCATGCACAGGAGCCGGGGCCTGCCGTTGATCTCCGCGGAGCACGAACCGCACTTGCCCGCCTTGCAGTTCCAGCGCACCGCCAGGTCGGGTGCCTGGGTCGCCTGGAGGCGATGGATGATGTCGAGGACGACCTCGCCTTCATTGACCTCGACCTTGAAGTCCTCCAGGCCGCCGCCCCCGACATCCCCGCGCCAGACCTTGAATCGCGCGTCGTACGAACTCACTCGTACAGCTCCTCTTCCGTCAGGTACTTGACCAGCTCCTCCTTCTCGAAGAGGGCGAGCAGGTCCGGGCGGATCGGTTCGGTGGACACGCGGACGAGGTCGATCTGGCCGCGCACGGGATCGGTGGCCGCCAACCCGTCGCTCGGATCGGCCAGCCGGCAGAGCAGATTGGCGCGGCGCCACTCGCGGTTCATCGTCGGGTGGTCCTCACGGGTGTGGCCACCACGGCTCTCCGTACGCTCCAGGGCGGCCCGCGCGACACACTCGCTGACCAGGAGCATGTTCCGCAGGTCGAGTGCGAGGTGCCAGCCCGGGTTGAACTGGCGGTGACCCTCGACACCGGCCCGCCGCGCCCGCACCCGGAGCTCGGCGAGCTTCTCCAGGGCCTGCTCCATCTCCGCCTCCCGGCGGATGATGCCGACCAGGTCGTTCATGGTCTGCTGGAGCTCCTGATGGAGGGTGTACGGATTCTCGGGCGTCGCCCCCTCCGCCAGGCCCTCGGCGCTGAACGGCCGCAGCGCCTCCGCGGCCGCCGTGTCGATCTGCACCTCGTCCACCACGGGCCGCGCGGCGAGCCCCGCGGCGTACCGGGCCGCGTGCAGCCCCGCGCGCCGCCCGAAGACGAGCAGGTCGGAGAGCGAGTTGCCGCCGAGCCGGTTGGAGCCGTGCATGCCGCCCGCGACCTCACCCGCGGCGTAGAGACCCGTCACACGGCGCGCCGCCGCGGTGTCGGAGTCGACCGCGATGCCGCCCATCACGTAGTGACAGGTCGGCCCGACCTCCATGGCCTCCGCGGTGATGTCGACGTCCGCGAGCTCCTTGAACTGGTGGTACATGGACGGCAGCCTGCGCTTGATGACCTCGGCGGGCATGCGCGTCGACACATCGAGGAAGACCCCGCCGTGCGGCGAGCCGCGGCCCGCCTTGACCTCGGAGTTGATGGCCCGGGCCACCTCGTCGCGGGGCAGCAGTTCGGGGGGACGGCGGTTGTGGTCCGGGTCCTCGTACCAGCGGTCGCCCTCCTCCTCCGACTGCGCGTACTTCTCCTTGAAGACGTCGGGGACGTAGTCGAACATGAACCGCTTGCCCTCGGAGTTCCTGAGCACCCCGCCGTCGCCGCGCACGGACTCGGTGACGAGGATGCCCTTGACCGACGGCGGCCAGACCATGCCGGTCGGATGGAACTGCACGAACTCCATGTTGAGCAGCGGCGCCCCGGCGAGCAGCGCGAGCGCGTGCCCGTCGCCCGTGTACTCCCACGAGTTCGACGTCACCTTGAAGGACTTGCCGATGCCGCCCGTCGCGAGGACCACGCTCGGCGCTTCGAGGACGAAGAAGCGACCGGACTCCCGGTCGTAGCAGAAGGTCCCGCAGACCCGCCCCGCCTCGCCGAAAGCGGTGTCCTCCTCTTTCAGCACCCGCGTGACCGTGCACTCCTGGAAGACCTTCAACCGCGCTTCGTAGTCCCCGTGTTCGCGGAAGTCCTCCTGCTGGAGGGAGACGATCTTCTGCTGGAGCGTGCGGATCAGTTCGAGCCCGGTGCGGTCGCCGACGTGCGCGAGCCGCGGGTACTCGTGGCCGCCGAAGTTGCGCTGCGAGATGCGGCCGTCCGGTGTGCGGTCGAACAGGGCGCCCCAGGTCTCCAGCTCCCACACGCGGTCCGGCGCCTCGCGCGCGTGCAGCTCGGCCATCCGCCACTGATTGAGGAACTTGCCGCCGCGCAGGGTGTCGCGGAAGTGGACCTGCCAGTTGTCGCCGGAGTTCACATTGCCCATGGACGCGGCGATGCCGCCCTCGGCCATCACCGTGTGGGCCTTGCCGAACAGCGACTTGCAGATCACCGCCGTACGAGCGCCCTGCTCGCGCGCCTCGATCGCGGCCCGCAGCCCCGCGCCCCCGGCCCCCACCACGACGACGTCCCACTGCTGCCGTTCCACTTGTGACATCAGAAGGTCCTGTCCGTTAGAAGAAGCGCGGATCGTCGAAGGCACCGCTGGCGACCAGGTAGACGTAGAGGTCGGCGAGCGCCACGCTCGCCAACGACGTCCACGCGAGCAGCATGTGACGGGCCGTCAGCTTGCCGGTCCACTGCCACATGCGGTACCGCACCGGATGCTTGGAGAAGTGTTTGAGCCTGCCGCCGATGACGTGCCGGCAGGAGTGGCAGGAGAGGGTGTAGATCCAGATCAGGACGACGTTGACGAGCAGGACGAGCGTGCCGAGCCCCATGTGGCCCCACTCGTAGTGCTCGTCGCGGAAGGCGAGGACGGCGTCGTACGTGAGGATGCCCGCGACCGGCACGGCGGCGTAGAAGAAGTACCGGTGGATGTTCTGCAGGATCAGCGGGAAGCGCGTCTCGCCCGTGTACTTCTTGTGCGGCTCGGCGACCGCGCAGGCGGGCGGTGACGCCCAGAAGCCGCGGTAGTAGGCCTTGCGGTAGTAGTAGCAGGTCAGCCGGAAGCCCAACGGGAAGATCAGGATGAGCACCGAGGGGGACAGGCCCCACCAGCTGCCGAAGATCTCCCAGTTGGGTCCCGAGCGCATCGGCTCGCAGTTCTCGGCCAGACACGGCGAGTAGAACGGCGAGACGTAGGGCGCCGCGTAGTAGTCGGCGTTCGCGAAGGCCCGCCAGGTCGAGTAGACGATGAAGGCGAGCAGCCCGACGACGGAACCCGCGGGCGCCAGCCACCAGCGGTCGGTCCGCAGATGGGCAGCGGTGATCGCGGCGCGCGTACCGTCACGTACGCCGCCGCCGGGGGCCGGTCCGCTCTTCGGTTGGGGTTCCGTACCGGTGGCCAACGAGGCTCCAATCAGAGCGGGCGGATTCAGGGCGCGTGGCGGTCGCGGCCACCGAGGCCCTCGTCGTCGAGATCTCCGGTGTTCGTCCACAGCGAGCTGTCGTACGGCGTATCGGGGATGGTCACGAAGTCGGGCCTGGGCGGCTCGGGGCGGGGCGAGGGCGGCGGCGAGGCCGCGGCGCGCAGCAGGGCCACGCTCTCGCGCAGATGGTCGGTGTCCGTGCGCACCCGGCGCACGTCGACCCCCGCCACCTCGGTGCCGGCCTGCTGTTCCAGTCGGCCGACGGTCCGGACGAGGTCGTCCACGCATCGTTGAACAGCCGTCAATTCATCGTGCAGAGCCATTACTTGCCCTCACTTCAGGGGTGCGGTGGCAACGCTCATGCGCCTGCGAGTGTCGCGCCTCACATCCCGGCTTGTGAAGAGATCTGCACCGATTGCCGGATCAGGAGTCGCGAATGCGCCGGATCACGCGCCGTCCCGCCCGTTGGGCCGCACGAGTGGGATATGAGCGCCACCGCGTCGTGTCGCCCCCGGGGCGCACGTCCCGTCACCTTCAGTGGGGCCATAGATGTGATCAGCTCCATATACCGCCAAACGTGATCAAACCCGGCCCGGTCCTGGTAGCGGGCGGCCGGGCGAGCCCCGGACCCCGGAGGTACCAGCCATGTCCCACGACCGCGCCAGAGTCAGATCTGTCGTGTTCCTCGCGACGGGGGTGCTGGCTCTGCCCGCCCTCGCCGGCTGCAGCTCGAACGACGAGGCCGGCCGGCCGACCGCGGGCCAGGACATCGCTCCGGCCGCCAGGGACCTGGTCGCCGACGGCGGGGCCATGAACTGGGCGGTCGACGCCCGGCCCGAGACGTTCAACACCTTCCAGGCAGACGCCGACGAGGCGACCGCACGGGTCGCGGGCGCCGTCCTGCCGTCCCTGTTCCGCCTCGACGCGCAGGGCAGGGCGCAGCGCAACGCCGACTTCCTCGAATCGGCGGAGGTCGTCGAGCGCGAACCCCAGCAGGTCGTCCTGTACAAGCTGAACCAGCAGGCGGTCTGGAGCGACGGCCGGGAGATCGGCGCCGACGACTTCCTCGCCCAGTGGCGGGCCCTGTCCGGAAAGGACACCGCGTACTGGACGGCGCGGAACGCCGGCTACGACCGCATCGCCAAGATCGAACGCGGCGCGAACAACCTGGAGGTGCGGGTCACCTTCGCCAAGCCGTACGCCGACTGGCGCTCCCTCTTCTCACCGCTGTACCCGAAGCAGGTCATGGGCACCCCCGACACCTTCAACGACGGCGCGCGCCGCAGGCTCAAGGTGTCGGCGGGCCCCTTCGCGCTCGGGGCCGTCGACCGCAAGGCCGGTGACGTCACGCTGGAGCGCAACCCGCGCTGGTGGGGCCGCCCGGCCAAGCTCGACAGGATCGTG
>NZ_JBVITX010000002.1:617326-699658 GCF_055597165.1 Streptomyces sp. NPDC039480
TCGCGCTCGGGGCCGTCGACCGCAAGGCCGGTGACGTCACGCTGGAGCGCAACCCGCGCTGGTGGGGCCGCCCGGCCAAGCTCGACAGGATCGTGCTGCGCGAGGTGGCGCGCGCCGAGCGGACCGAGGCGCTCGCCAAGGGCAAGGTCGACCTCGCCACGATCGACGCGGCGGAGGCCGGACGGATCACCGGGGCCGCCCGGGACGAGGGGGCCGGGGGCCCGCAGGCGCACGGTCCCGAGGGCCCGCAGGCGCACGGCCCAGGCGCCGGGCTCACCCCCGGCAAGGCGCTGCGCTCCTGGGCGATCGCCCACGGCTCCGACGAGGAGGCCGCCGACGCGGAGATCGAGGCGCGCGCCCGGACCGCCAAGGCGGTCAAGGAGTACGCCACCGAACAGGCGGGCCTGCGCGGCTACGTGGTCCGCAAGTCCCTGGAACCGGCCTACACCCAGCTCGCGCTCAACGGCTCCGAGGGCCCGCTCGCCGACGACCGGGTGCGCCGCGCGGTCGCCCGCGCCCTGAACCGCAAGGAGCTGGCGAAGACCGTCCTCAAGCCGCTCGGCCTGCCCGCCGTCCCCGTCGGCAGCCATCTCGCCCTCGCGGGGCAGCAGGCGTACGCGGACAACAGCGGAGCCCTCGGCAAGCAGGACACCGCAGAGGCGCGGGCGCTGCTCGCGGACGCCGGCTGGACCCCGGGCGCCCTGAAGGGCAAGAAGGACGGGACCGAGAAGGAGAAGGGGGAGAAGGCGGCGGGCGGCGAGGCCGACGAGAAGGACACGAAGAGGGGCGAGAAGGGCGAGAACGGGGCGAAGGGGGAGAAGTCGACGCATACGGAGAAGGGGAAGGCCAAGTCCTCGGACGACGGCGCCTCGGACGACGGCACCTACATCGTCGGCGAAGAGGACGGCAAGCCCAGTGAGAACGGCACCTCCGTGCTCGCCCCCGCCCCCGCGGCCGCCTACCAGCGGGCCGTCCTGAACCGGCAGGCCGACGTCGTCGCCCTGCCCCGCGAGGCCGACAAGGAGAAGAAGCGGGAGCCGGGAGACCACTCCAGGCAGCACGCCAAGGGCGGCGCCCCCGGCGCGTACGCCCCGAAGGGCACCGCCGCGCCCAAGGGGGCGGCGAAGGCCGCGGGCGGCCCGCTGGCCAAGGACGGCAAGCCCCTCACCCTCCGTTTCGTGCTGCCCTCGGGGGAGGGGTCGGAGTCGCTGCGCGCGGTGGCCGACCGGATCTCCCGGATGCTGCAGAAGATCGGCGTCCGCACGGAGACGGCGAAGGTCGCCGACGAGAGCTACTTCAAGGACCACATCGCGTCCGGCCAGTACGACCTGGCCCTGTACTCATGGCCCGCGTCGGCCTTCCCCGCCACCGACGCCCGTCCGATCTTCGCCAAGCCGGTGCCGGCCGCGGACGGCTCGCTGAACGTCGAGCAGAACTACACGCGCGTCGGCACGGACCACATCGACCAGCTCTTCGAGCAGGCCGTCGGCGAGCTGGACGAGGACGAGGCGCGCTCCCTGGTCCGGAAGGCGGACGCCCGCATCTGGGCCGAGGCGGGCTCCATCCCCCTCTACCAGCGCCCCCAGCTGCTGGCCGCCCGGCCGAACCTGGCGAACGCCGGAGCGTTCGGCTTCCAGGCCCCGCACTACGAGGACATCGGCTTCCTCAAGCCGGGCGCGAAGGCCTCCGCGGGCCCGTCCAAGAAGTAACGGCTCAGATTACGCTCAACTCTCTTGCCCGCCGGCCACCCCGGCGGGCAAGCTCGTTCTACCCATTGACCTGCTGTTTCCCCATAGTTCCCGAGGCTTTCCCCACCCCTGCAAAGCCCCCGCGGAGGCTGCCTCCGCGAGGGACACGTAGACTGGGGTGAGGCCGTGGCGTGTCCAGCCCGGCAGGGTTCGCGTACTTCAGAGGTGCGTGTGACCATCCACTCACTCCAGGAGTACGCCGCACTATGCCTGTGACCTCGACGCGTCACGATATCCGCAACGTCGCCATCGTCGCTCACGTCGACCATGGCAAGACGACCATCGTCGACGCCATGCTCAAGCAGGCCGGTTCCTTCGCCGCGCACGCCGCCGAGTCCCTCGACGACCGCATGATGGACTCGAACGACCTGGAGCGTGAGAAGGGCATCACGATCCTCGCCAAGAACACGGCGGTGAAGTACCACCCCAAGGACGGCGGGGACCCGATCACGATCAACATCATCGACACCCCCGGCCACGCCGACTTCGGTGGCGAGGTCGAGCGCGGTCTGTCGATGGTGGACGCGGTCGTCCTGCTGGTCGACGCCTCCGAGGGCCCGCTCCCGCAGACCCGCTTCGTGCTGCGCAAGGCGCTGCAGCAGCGGCTGCCCGTGATCCTCTGCATCAACAAGACGGACCGCCCCGACTCCCGGATCGACGAGGTCGTCAACGAGACGTACGACCTCTTCCTCGACCTGGACGCGGACGAGGACCAGATCGAGTTCCCGATCGTCTACGCCTGTGGCCGTGACGGCGTCGCCTCGCTGACCAAGCCGGAGGACGGCACGGTCCCGGCGGACTCCACCAACCTGGAGCCGTTCTTCTCCACGATCCTGGAGCACGTCCCGGCCCCGACGTACGACGAGAGCGCCCCGCTCCAGGCGCACGTCACCAACCTGGACGCCGACAACTTCCTCGGCCGCATCGCGCTGCTCCGCGTCGAGCAGGGCGAGCTGCGCAAGGGCCAGACGGTCGCGTGGATCAAGCGCGACGGCACCATCGCGAACGTCCGCATCACCGAGCTGATGATGACCGAGGCGCTCACCCGCAAGCCGGCCGAGATGGCGGGCCCGGGCGACATCTGCGCGGTCGCCGGTATCCCCGACATCATGATCGGCGAGACCCTGGCCGACCCGGAGAACCCGATCGCGCTGCCGCTGATCACGGTCGACGAGCCGGCGATCTCCATGACCATCGGTACGAACACCTCGCCGCTGGTCGGCCGCGGCGGCACCGGCAAGGGCGCGGACGCCAAGTCCGCGGTCAAGGACCGCAAGGTCACCGCCCGCCAGGTCAAGGACCGCCTGGAGCGCGAGCTGATCGGTAACGTCTCGCTGCGCGTCCTCGACACCGAGCGCCCGGACGCCTGGGAGGTGCAGGGCCGCGGTGAGCTGGCGCTGGCCATCCTGGTCGAGCAGATGCGCCGCGAGGGCTTCGAGATGACCATCGGCAAGCCGCAGGTGGTCACCCGCCAGATCGACGGCAAGACGCACGAGCCCGTCGAGCGCATGACGATCGACGTGCCCGAGGAGCACATGGGCGCCGTCACGCAGCTCATGGGCGTCCGCAAGGGCCGCATGGACAACATGTCGAACCACGGCTCCGGCTGGGTCCGTCTGGAGTTCGTCGTGCCGTCCCGCGGCCTCATCGGCTTCCGTACGGAGTTCCTGACGCAGACCCGCGGCACGGGCATCGCCCACTCCATCCACGAGGGCCACGAGCCGTGGTTCGGCGAGCTGAAGACCCGTAACAACGGCTCTCTGGTCGCCGACCGCGCCGGCGCCGTCACCGCCTTCGCGATGACGAACCTCCAGGAGCGCGGCGTGCTGTTCACCGAGCCCGGCACCGAGGTGTACGAGGGCATGATCGTCGGCGAGAACTCCCGCGCCGACGACATGGACGTGAACATCACCAAGGAGAAGAAGCTCACCAACATGCGCTCCGCCTCCGCCGACTCCTTCGAGGCGATCGTGCCGCCGCGCAAGCTGTCGCTCGAGCAGTCCCTGGAGTTCTGCCGCGACGACGAGTGCGTCGAGGTGACCCCGGAGGCCGTGCGCATCCGCAAGGTCGTTCTGGACCAGAAGGAGCGCGGCCGTTCCGCGTCCCGCGCCAAGCACAGCTGACCCGCTGATGTAGGCGGTTAGCGGCAGACAGCCGCTCAAGAGGCCGATTTTCGCTGCTCCCGAGGGAGTTGGGCGGAAGTCGGCCTCTTGCGTTTCCGCTGACGGGTACGGTGTGGCCGGTGCCGAGCGGAGCTCTCCCGGCAACCGGTTTTTGACCACGAAGTGTCCGCTATCCGGACGTCACTGACCGTTAGATGTGTAACACGTCCGTTTCGCAACCATCTATCTCGGATCGGTTTGTCCGGATTTTGGAAGTTGTACGTGCCAGGTGTGATTGAACCGAGACCAAAAGAGTGTGGTCGACCGGTACCGCATGGCTAATAGTTGACCGCGTATAGCTCGGGTCAATGGGTCACGCGCTGTGGGGAGCGCCGACTCACGAGCACACTGGGGTACTCGATCTTCGCCGTCAGGGGTGTCGGCGCGGTTGCACGTACCCCCTCTTGTAGTGAACAAGTGGACTCATGAGGAGGAACCCCATGCGTGGTGCCAAGAGCGCCAAGTGGGTCGCGATAGCCGGTGTTGTGGCGCTGACCGCCACCGCTTGTGGCGGCGGCGACAGTGACAGCAATGGCAGCGGAAAGGTCGACCCCAAGGGGATCGTCAGTTACGCCAATGGTGAGCCGCAGAACGCTCTGCAGCCGTCCAACACCATGGAGGCGTACGGCAGCGTCGTCATCGACTCGCTCTTCACGGGCCTGGTCCACTACGACAAGCAGGGCGAGATCACCTACGAGAACGCCGAGTCGGTCACCCCCGACAAGGCGAACAAGGTGTGGACCGTCAAGCTGAAGCCGGGCTGGAAGTTCCACAACGGCGAGGCCGTCACCGCCAAGTCGTACGTCGACGCCTGGAACTGGGCCGCCGACCCGGCCAACGCCCAGCAGAACAGCTCCTGGTACCGCGACATCGTCGGTTACGAGGATGTGCACCCGGAGAAGGGCAAGGCGAAGAAGAAGGCCATGTCCGGCCTGAAGGTCGTCGACGAGAACACCTTCACCATCACGCTGAAGAACGGCATCCCGTACTACGCGTACAAGCTGGTCTACCAGCCCTTCTTCCCGATGCCCTCGGCCGCGCTGAAGGACCCGAAGAAGTACGGCGAGTCGCCCGTCGGCAACGGTCCCTACAAGTTCAAGAGCTGGGACCACAAGAAGTCGATCCAGGTCACCGCCTGGTCCGGCTACAAGGGTGAGAAGAAGCCGAAGAACGGCGGCATCAACTTCAAGGCGTACACGACGCCGCAGGCCGCGTACAACGACCTGCGCTCGGACAACGTCGACACGATGCCGCTGATCCCGGACAGCGAGCTCGCCAACTTCAAGCAGGACTTCGGCGACCGCGCCATCGAGCAGGACTTCTCGGCGATCAACACGGTCAACCCGGCGTTCTACAGCAAGACGTTCAAGGACATGGACGTCAAGGTCATCCAGGGCCTTTCGATGGCCATCGACCGCGAGACGATCGCCAAGACCACGTTCGCGGGCACCCGCGAGCCGGCCTCCGGCTGGGTCGCCAAGGGCGTCAAGGGCTACAAGGCCGGCGCCTGTGGCGAGTACTGCAAGTTCGACCCGAAGAAGGCCAAGCAGTTCGTCGAGGACGGCGGCGGCGTTCCGGGCAACAAGCTCTCCATCCAGTACAACGCCGACCAGCCGCACAAGGGCTGGGTCACGGCGGTGTGCAACAGCATCACCAAGTCGACCGGCGTGAAGTGCGTCGGCGACCCGAAGACCGACTTCCAGGCCGACACCGAGGTGCGGGACAAGAAGCAGGTCAAGGCCATGTACCGGTCGGGCTGGGTGCTCGACTACCCGTTCAACGGCAACTTCCTCGCCGACCTCTACGGCACCGGCGTCGACGGCAACAAGGGCGGCTTCTCGGACAAGAAGTTCGACGCGCTGACCAAGAAGGCCGACGCCGCCAAGACGATCGAGGAGTCCGCGGAGCTGTACCAGGAGGCCGAGAAGGAGCTGCAGAACAGCTTCCCGGGCATCCCGCTCTGGTACAACAAGACGCTCTCCGCGCACTCCAAGAACGTGAAGAACGTCGTGTTCGACCAGGCCGGCGACCCCGTCCTGGCCGACATCGAGGTCTTCGAGAAGTAGTCGACGGAGGTCCGTTCCCGAAGCGACGCCCGGTCATCCCCGGGCGTCGCTTCGGGCGGCTCCGGATTGGACGGAGGCACCAATGGGGCGTTACGTCGCGCGGCGACTGCTCCAGATGATCCCGGTCTTCATCGGGACAACCCTGCTGATCTTCATCATGGTCAACGTGCTCCCCGGCGACCCCGTGCGGGCGCTGTGGGGCGACAAGCCGCCGGACCCCGCGCAGGTCGCGCAGATCCGGCACGACCGTGGTCTCGATCTGCCCCTCTGGGAGCAGTACCTGCACTACATGGGCGGTCTGCTGCAAGGGGACTTCGGCAACACCATCGCCGGTAACCGGCCGGTGCTCGACGAGATCACCCAGGCTTTCCCGGTCTCGATGCGACTGGCCTCCATGGCCTGGACGTTCGAGCTCATCGTCGGCATCACGCTCGGTGTCCTCGCGGGCATCCGGCGCGGCCGGTTCGTCGACAACACGGTCACGCTCTTCACCCTTCTGGTGATCTCCGTACCGATCTTCGTGGTCGGCCTGCTCTGCCAGCTGTTCTTCGGCAACGAGCTGGGCTGGATCACACCAACGGTCCAAGACTCCGAGAACATGGGTCAGTTGCTCGTGCCGGCGCTCGTGCTCGGCATGGTCGGCCTCGCCTATGTGGCCCGCCTGACCCGCACCTCCATCGCGGAGAACCGGCAGGCCGACTACATGCGCACCGCGGTCGCCAAGGGCCTGCCCCGGCAGCGCATCGTCACCCGGCACCTGCTGCGCAACTCGCTGATCCCGGTCGTCACCTACCTCGGTACGGACATCGGCACCCTGATGGGTGGCGCGGTCATCACCGAGGGCATCTTCAACGTGACGGGCGTCGGCAACCTGCTCTTCCAGGCGCTGGCCCGCCGTGAGGGCGCGGTCATCGTCGGTGTCGTCACCGTCCTGGTGCTCGTGTACCTCGCAGCCAGCCTGATCGTCGACCTGCTTTACGCGGTCCTGGACCCGAGGATCCGTTATGCCTGATCTGACCAAGACCTCGACCACGGACGAGACCGCGGCGGCGCAGGACGAAGTCGTGGCGGGTTCCGCGGTCTCCGCCCCGGCCTCGACGGGCAAGCCCCGCAGCCTCTGGGGCGACGCCTGGCGGGAGCTGCGGCGCAATCCGCTCTTCGTGATCTCGGCGGTCCTGATCCTGATCCTGCTGCTCGTGGCGGCCTTCCCGGGCATGTTCACCGGCGCGGACCCGGAGACGGGCGACCAGGTCAACCACTTCCTGGGCAAGCCCGAGCTCAGCCACTTCTTCCAGGCCGACTGGTTCGGATACGACAGGACGGGCCGCAGCATCTACTCGCGTGTCGTCCACGGCGCGCGCAACTCCATCCTCGTCGGCGTCGGTGTGACCCTGCTGGTCACCCTCTTCGGCGGCCTCTGCGGCATGCTCGCCGGCTACTTCGGCGGCTTCTGGGACAGCCTGATCTCGCGTCTCATCGACGTGTTCTTCGGCATCCCGTTCCTGCTCGGCGCGATGGTCGTCCTGAACGCCTTCACCGACCGCACCGTGTGGGTCGTGATGGGCGCGCTGGCCTTCCTGGGCTGGACGCAGATCGCCCGCGTGATGCGTGGCGCGGTCATCACCACCAAGCACTCCGACTACGTGGTGGCGGCGCGTGCCCTCGGTGCCGGGACGAAGCGGATCCTGTTCCGCCACATCCTGCCGAACGCGGTCGCCCCGGTGATCGTCGTGGCGACCATCTCGCTCGGCACGTACATCGTGGCCGAGTCGACCCTGTCGTACCTGGGCCTCGGCCTCGGGGACGGCGCCATCTCGTGGGGCGGCGACATCTCCGACGCGACGCAGGACATCCGGAACAACCCGCACACGCTGTTCTTCCCGGCAGGAATGCTGAGCATCACGGTGTTGGCGTTCATCATGATGGGTGACGCCGTACGCGAAGCCCTCGACCCGAAGCTGCGCTGAGGGAGGCGTACATGACCAGCATCGATCTCAAGGCCGACTCCATCCCCGCCCCCCGCTCGGGTGAGGAGAAGAGTGGCCGGCTCCTGGACGTGAATGACCTCCACGTCGAGTTCCACACCCGCGACGGTGTGGTCAAGGCCGTCAACGGCGTCAACTACAGCGTGGACGCGGGCGAAACGCTCGCGGTCCTCGGTGAGTCGGGCTCCGGCAAGTCCGTGACGGCCCAGGCCATCATGGGCATCCTCGACATGCCGCCCGGCAAGATCCCGCAGGGCGAGATCCTCTTCCGCGGCCAGGACATGCTCAAGATGTCGGGCGAGGAGCGCAGGAAGATCCGCGGCCGCAAGATCGCGATGATCTTCCAGGACGCGCTGTCCTCGCTCAACCCCGTCCTCTCGGTGGGCTACCAGCTCGGCGAGATGTTCCGGGTGCACGAGGGCATGAGCCGCAAGCAGGCCAAGGCCAAGGCCATCGAACTGATGGAGAAGGTCAAGATCCCGGCCGCCAAGGAGCGGGTGAACGACTACCCGCACCAGTTCTCCGGCGGTATGCGCCAGCGCATCATGATCGCGATGGCGCTCGCCCTGGAGCCGGACCTGATCATCGCGGACGAGCCCACCACGGCGCTCGACGTGACGGTCCAGGCACAGGTCATGGACCTGCTGGCCGAGCTCCAGCGCGAGTACAACATGGGTCTGATCCTGATCACCCACGACCTCGGCGTCGTCGCCGACGTCGCGGACAAGATCGCGGTCATGTACGCGGGCCGGATCGTCGAGACGGCGCCGGTGCACGAGCTGTACAAGCGCCCCGCGCACCCGTACACCCGCGGCCTGCTGGACTCGATCCCGCGCCTGGACCAGAAGGGCCAGGAGCTCTACGCGATCAAGGGCCTGCCGCCCAACCTGCTCAAGATCCCCGGCGGTTGCGCGTTCAACCCGCGCTGCCCCAAGGCGCAGGACATCTGCCGCACGGATGTCCCGGCGCTCGTGCCGGTCACCGAGCAGGACGGCGCGGAGCTGCCGGGCCGCGGCAGCGCGTGCCACTTCTGGAAGGAGACGATCCATGGCTGAGCCGCTCAAGAAGTCCGACGGGCCTCAGGACGAAACGCCGAACGTCTCCGAGGTGGAAACGGTCGAGGCGGCCACCGCCGAGGAGGCCGTCGCGGCCATCGAGGCGCCGGTCGAGCGCGGCGAGCCGATCCTCCAGGTCCGCAACCTGGTCAAGCACTTCCCTCTCACCCAGGGAATTCTGCTCAAGAAGCAGGTCGGCGCGGTCAAGGCGGTCGACGGCATCTCCTTCGATCTGTACCAGGGCGAGACGCTGGGCATCGTGGGCGAGTCCGGCTGTGGCAAGTCCACGGTCGCCAAGCTCCTGATGACCCTGGAGCGGGCCACGGCCGGCGAGGTCTTCTACAAGGGCCAGGACATCACCAAGCTGTCCGGGCGCGCGCTGAAGGCGGTCCGCCGCAACATCCAGATGGTGTTCCAGGACCCCTACACGTCCCTGAACCCCCGGATGACGGTGGGCGACATCATCGGGGAGCCCTTCGAGATCCACCCCGAGGTGGCCCCGAAGGGCTCGCGCCGCCAGAAGGTCCAGGAACTCCTGGACGTCGTCGGCCTCAACCCCGAGTACATCAACCGCTATCCGCACCAGTTCTCGGGCGGTCAGCGCCAGCGCATCGGCATCGCGCGCGGTCTGGCCCTCAACCCCGAGATCATCATCTGCGACGAGCCGGTCTCGGCCCTGGACGTCTCCGTCCAGGCCCAGGTCATCAACCTGATGGAGAAGCTCCAGGACGAGTTCAACCTCTCCTACCTCTTCATCGCGCACGACCTGTCGATCGTCCGGCACATCTCGGACCGCGTGGGTGTGATGTACCTCGGGAAGATGGCGGAGATCGGCTCGGACGAGCAGATCTACGAGCACCCGACGCACCCCTACACGCAGGCGCTGCTCTCCGCGGTCCCCGTCCCGGACCCGGAGGCCCGCGAGGGCCGCGAGCGGATCATCCTGACGGGCGACGTGCCGTCCCCCGCGAACCCGCCCTCGGGCTGCCGCTTCCGCACCCGCTGCTGGAAGGCGGAGGACAAGTGCGCGAAGGAGACCCCGCTGCTCGCGATCCCGGAGCGCTTCAAGGGCCAGGACACTCCGGCGGCCCACGAGTCGGCGTGCCACTTCGCGGAGGAGAAGGCGGTACTGGTCGGCTGAGGCCAGTGCGTGACCGTAACTGAGGGGCGCCCGGGACCGACAAGTCCCGGGCGCCCTCGCGTTCGCGGAGTCACACTGAGCACGGGACTCGTTGTGGCCTGATCCAGCACGTGATGGACAGCCTTTGAGAAGGAGCGCCATGAACCAGCTTGGGTGGCAGAAGTGGCCTACGGAGATCATCCCGGTGACTCCGGCCCCTGCCCGCCGTGGGTGACCTGGGTCTCCGCCCCTGGCGGGAAGAGGACGCTGTCGCCGTCCTGGCCGCCTTTTCCGAACCGGAGATGGCGTGGCAGGCGGACGAGCCGGTGAACTCCGAGGAGTCGGCGCTCGGTTGGGTCGCGCGTCGCGAGGCCGAGCGTGACGCCGGGTCGGCGTACGCCTTCGCCGTCGTCGACGAGGACGGCACGGCTCTCGGTAACGCCTCGGTGGGCGCGGTGGACCGCGTCCACGGCACCGGCTGGATGTCGTACTGGACGGCGCCGGAGGCGCGGGGGAGGGGTGTGGCGGCGTACGGGTGCGGGGCGGCGGCGAGGTGGGCCTTCACCGAGCTCGGGCTGTTCCGCCTGGAACTGGGGCACCGTACGAACAACCCCGCCTCGTGCCGGGTGGCCCATGCGGCCGGCTTCGCGGTGGAGGGGCTGCAGCGGCAGAAGTTGTCGTACGACGGCATCCGATACGACGTGGAACTGCACGCACGCCTGGCGACGGACCGCTGCTGAGTGCCTGGCGGGGGAGGCTTCGGCTTGTCCGCTCCCTCATCACGCCCCCGAGCGCCAGCTCTCGACGTTTCCCGGCTTCCCGTAGCGCCGGAATGCGCTGGTCTCCACCGTCCAGGGGCCGAACGGCACTTCATCTCCGAAGATGTACGGTTCCTTATTCCGGTAGCGGTCTCCACACGGCTCGGAGTGCACCTCGATCGTTCCGGTCCGGGGATCGACGATCAGGTAATGACCGATGCCCATGGCCGGGTACTCGCGGAGTTTCTCGCCATAGTCATTGCTGGGATTGGACGGCGAAACGATCTCGACGACGGCCAGTACCTGCGTGGCGTCGACGGCGAGCCCCTCTTCGTCCAGCACTTCTTCGGGGATCACGAGGGCGTCGGGACGGCGCATTCGGCCGATCGATGGATGCTCGACCTCCGGCCCGTTGGCGCAGATATAGCCCGGGTGAGTGGCGGGGAGCTGCTGATCCAGCTGCTTGCAGATGCGGCGGACAATGCCCTCGTGGCGCTTCGAAGGGCACATCATGGCCAGTATCGGGCCTGACGGCCCGATCTCGACGTTCCAGGAACCCTCCAGGTGTTCGGAATAAGCTCCGAGCTCCTCGGCGATCGCCCGCATCTTGGCGTAGTCCATGTCTGCAGGGTAGCCAAGGCGGGCCGGCCAGAGCGGCTGCTGGGGAGGCGGTATGGAAATGGGCCGAGGGTCAGGGGCGCGGTGGTGGAGGTTGGGCTTTGTAGCGGATGAGTAGGGGGCGCTCCGTGACGCGTACCGTGTCCTGACGGTCGACCTCGTGCGCGGTCCCGTCCAGGTGCTCGACACGTCGTGCGCCCGCCCCTACGGGCGTATCTGCGCTGCCCGCGTGCGCCCAGCGGACGCGGACGGTGTGGGAGGCCCCGGCACCGTCCCGGACGAGGAACTCGCACTGCCAGACGTTCTCGGGGAGGGCGAGCTCCAAACCGTGCCCGCAGGAGCGGACCCTGGCGCGGGTCAGCCACTGCTGGAGACGGGCGACGTAAAGGGCCGCCTTGGTGGGGGGCTGTCCCTCGACCTGGAGGACGAGGGGGATCTTGCCATTCCCCCAGGCGTAGAAGTACATGCGTGCCACGTTGCGATTCCGTGCGTACAGGCCGGTCAGATAGAAACGTACCGCGAAGTCGGCTGCCGTCTCGTCGTCCAGCGGTTCGTTGAGCAGCAGGGTCTGCGTAGTACCGGTGTTCCACAACGGCAGGTGGTAGCCCGCCTGCTGGAATGTCAGGTCCACCCCGCGAACGGCTTCCAGCATGCTCTCGGGCGGATCGGTGTTCTTGCGCTGGTAGAGCTTGACGCCCGCCGCGTCGCAATATTGATAGCCGCCCATTTCCGCGAAGCGTCGCAAGAGCCTGTGGGATTTCCTCTTCCACAGCTCTGTGAAGGAGGGACATACGATCTGGGCACCCGGGTCCTTTTCGCGGATGATGCCGCTCGCACGGCGGGTCATCTCGACGAGCGTTTGCACGCTGCCGTTGTAGTGGTGGTGGTGATTGGCCGCCACCCATAATTCGTAGGCGTCGATGCGCTTTCCCGCACGGCGTACGAGGGCGCGTACGAAGGCATCCCAGTCCGCCAGGTCGTCCGGGGGCGCCGCACGGGCGCCTTCCGGATAGGCGGCCTTACGGGCCGTCGGCGCCGCCCACGCGGGCGTACCGCCGAAGACGAACAGAGTGGGCAGGCCCGCCTGCTCGGCCCCCGCGAGCAGCCGGTCGAGGGTGGACCAGTCGAATGCGCCGCGACGGGGCTGGATCTGAGCCCAGCGCGTCTCGCTGTCCCACAGGCGCAGGGCGCCCACGCGGAAGGACGGCATGGCCCCGCTGGCGCTGTTCATCGTCACGCCGAACAGCTCGGGGGCAATGGGGGTCGACGCCCCGGCCCAGCTCGTCGCGCCGAGCAGCATGGGCACGTCGGCCTTCTTCGCTGCCCTCGGCGAGCTGGCGACCGCGGTACTCAGTATGAAGAGCACGACGAGCGCGCCCGCGGTGATGCGGGTCAGTAACGGGCTCCGGTGTCGGCGACGGCCACTGCCGTCGAGCGTCCGGGCAGGTCTTCGGAGGATCGTGGGGTCGGGGGAGGGCCCGCCATGATCAGGGAAAGGGCCCTCCGGGTCGGGGGGAGAGCCGTCCGGGTTTCTCTCCGCCTCCTGCCAGTGGCACAGCAGCGCGCTGAGCTCATCCGGCCCCGCCCCGCATTCCTGCGCGAACCTGACCAGGAACTCGTAATTCCCCGGAGTGCCTTTTCCGTTGCAGTAGCGGTGCAGAGTGGAGCTGCTGACGAACACACGGCGCCCCAGCTCCTGATAGCTGAGTCCGCTGCGCTCCTTCAATGCGAGCAGCGCGGTCGCCAGCTCCCGGCCGCCCTGTGCCTGCCCCATGGCCCCCACCCCCGTGAAAGCCCTGCCGCCCAGCATCCCACGGGTGTCCCGACCTCATCTCATCTCTGCAGGCCATGGCGTGGCCGACGTCCCACGCCGACTGTGGGACGCAAGATCTCTGGTTGCCCGACGGGGGCACTGCCAGCTTTGGGTGGTGCCGCCGGACCGGGCGGACAGGACCGAGAAGTAGTACGAACAGAGGGGGAACCATGCGGAAACTGTTCAAGGGAGCAGGCCTGCTGGCAGCGACGGGCGCGCTGACGCTGGTCGGCTCCGGCACGGCGTCGGCGGGCGTTTTCGGCACCATCGACAACCGGACGCCCTACTACTTCTACGCCGGCGATCTCGGGGGCGGATCCTCCAAGTGCAAGGTGTGGAACAAGGACGGTGGCTCGCGGATCTCCTACAAGACGTTCAAGTGCACCCTCGAGAGCATCGCCCCGCACACCGAGACGGGCACTTGGTTCGACGCCGACTCCCTGCGTCCGCGAGGCGGCCAGAACGAGTACAAGGTCCGTTGGGGGAGCGGCAGCTGGACCTGGGTGAACATCAACGTCTACACGAAGATCCAGGACGACGAGCGCGCCAAGTGCACCAGCACGGCGCTCGGGCTGGTCGAGTGCACCGTGAAGTAGCCGGTCCGGTCTGAGAGGAACCGGGCCGTACGACGGGCCCGGAACCGGCCCCGCCCCGCTCGGGTCAAGGGGGAGGGCGGGCCGGTTCCGGGGAGCGGGGCGCTGCCCGGAGGGGGAGGGTGGGCAGGCCCCGGGTTGTTGAATGCGGGGCGGTCAGAGCGACTTGCGGGCCGCGGGGACCGTCAGTTCCGTCGAGTCCTCCGGGTAGTGGCATGCCGTCAGGTGGCCGTCCCGGTTGCCGTCGATCTGGATCAGTGGCGGGTCCTCCGACGCGCACTTGTCCGTCGCCTTCCAGCAGCGAGTTCGGAAGCGGCAGCCCGACGGGGGGTTGACCGGGGAGGGGACGTCGCCCTTCAGCAGGATGCGTTCGCGGCGCGGGACGTCGTCCGCCGTCGCCTCCGGCACCGCCGACAGGAGCGCCTTCGTGTAGGGGTGGCGCGGGTTCCCGTACAGGCTCTCGCGGTCGGCGATCTCCACGATCCGGCCCAGGTACATGACCGCGACCCGCTGCGAGAAGTGGCGTACCACCGCCAGGTCGTGGGCGATGAAGAGGAACGCGATGCCCAGGTCCTTCTGGAGCTTCTGGAGCAGGTTCACCACCTGCGCCTGGATCGAGACGTCGAGCGCCGAGACCGGCTCGTCCGCCACGATCAGCTTGGGCTCCAGGGCGAGCGCCCTGGCCACGCCGATGCGTTGGCGCTGGCCGCCCGAGAACTCGTGCGGGAAGCGGTTGTAGTGCTCGGGGTTGAGGCCGACCGTTTCGAGGAGCTCGCGGACGCGGGCCTCCCTGCCGCCCGCCGGGTTGATGTCGTTGACCTCCATCGGACCCGAGATGATCTTGCCGACCGTCTGGCGCGGGTTCAGCGACGCGTACGGGTCCTGGAAGATCATCTGGATCTCGGAGCGGACCGGCGCCAGCTGTCTGCGCGAGGCGTGCGTGATGTCCTGGCCGCGGTAGGAGATCTTTCCGCCGGTCGGCTCCAGGAGGCGCGTGATCAGGCGGCCCGTCGTCGACTTGCCGCAGCCGGACTCGCCGACCAGGCCCAGGCTCTCGCCCTCGGCGACGGTGAAGTCCAGACCGTCCACCGCCTGCACGGCGCCGATCTTCCGCTTGAACGGGAACCCGCCCATGACCGGGAAGTGTTTGGTCAGCCCGCTGACATCCAGGAGAGGAGTGGGAGTGGTGCTGCTCATCGTGGTGAAGTCCCGTCTCTTGTACGTCAGTCGGCGGTACGCGCGCCGCGACCGGCGTCGCCCGCGAAGTCCGCGAAGAATTCCGACCGCTGCCCGTCGCTGAGGTGACAGGCGGCGCCCCGGCCCCCGGTCAGCTCGAGCAGCGGCTGCTCGCCCGAGCAGCGCCCGCCCCCGACCTGCTCCGTGAACGCGCACCTCGGGTGGAAGCGGCACCCGGAGGGCGGGTTGAGGAGGCTGGGCGGCGAACCGGGAATCGGCGAGAGCGGCACGTCCACCGGGCCGTCCAGCGACGGCATCGAACCGAGCAGGCCCCACGTGTAGGGGTGCTGCGGCGCGCGCAGCACCTCCTTCTTCGTGCCGCGCTCCACGCACCGCCCGCCGTACATCACCAGGACGTCGTCCGCGATGTCGGCGATCACGCCCAGGTCGTGCGTGATGAAGATGATCGCCGTGCCGAACTCCTGCTGCAGGTCCTTCAGGAGGTCCATGATCTGCGCCTGGACCGTCACGTCGAGGGCCGTGGTCGGCTCGTCGGCGATGAGCAGCGTCGGGTTGCAGACGAGTGACATCGCGATCATCGCGCGCTGCCGCATGCCGCCGGAGAACTGGTGCGGGTAGTCGTCCACGCGCAGGTCGGGCTGGGGGATGCCGACCTTCGTCAGCATCTCGATCGACCGGTCCCTGGCCTCCTTCTTGGAGGCCCCGGTGTGCTTGCGGAACGTCTCGCCGATCTGCCGGCCGATGGTGTGGTACGGCGACAGGGACGCGAGCGCGTCCTGGAAGATCATCGACATCTTGTTGCCGCGCAGCTTCTCCAGCTCCCGCTCGGTGGCGGTCAGGAGCTCCTGACCGTCGAGCAGGATCTCGCCGTCGATGGCGGTGCTGTCCTTGTGGTGCAGGCCCAGGATGGCGAGGTTGGTGACGGACTTGCCGGAGCCGGACTCGCCCACGATGCCGAGGGTCTTGCCCTGCTCCACCTCGAAGTCGAGGCCGTCCACGGCCTTGACGACGCCGTCCTCGGTGGAGAAGTGGACGCGCAGGTCGCGGACGGACAGGAAGGGGGTGGTGCTCATCAGATCTCTCCCTGAGCCCTAGGACAGCCGCACGCGCGGGTCGATCAGCGCGTAGAGGGCGTCGACGATGATGTTGAAGACGACGATCGCCGCGGCGGCGACCAGGACGACGCCGAGCAACAGAGGCAGGTCGCTGGTGTCGACGGCCTTCACCGAGAGCTCGCCGATGCCGTGCAGGGCGAAGGTCTTCTCGGTGATGATCGCGCCGCCCAGGAGCACGCCCACGTCGAGGCCGAAGATGGTGACGATCGGTCCCATCGCGCCGCGCCAGGCGAAGCGGAAGAAGACTGTGCGGCTGGAGAGGCCCTTGGCCCGGGCCGTGCGGACGTAGTCCTCGCTCATCGTCTCGACCAGTTGGGAGCGGGTCATACGTGTGTAGTTCGCGGTGAAGATGAGCGCGAGCACGAGCCAGGGGATCAGCAGTCCGGAGAACCACTTGGCGGGGTTCTCGGTGATCGGCGTGTACGTGGGCCGGTCCAGCAGGTGCAGCTGGTCGGTGAGGAGGTACACGGCGAAGACGCCGACGACGTAGATCTGCATCGAGGACGCGATGAGCGAGGCCGACGAGGCGATCTTGTCGAGGGCTTTGCCCTGCTTGATGGCGGCCAGCATGCCGGTGCCCACACCGAAGATGATGAACACGACCGCGGCGCCCAGCGACAGGGAGACAGTGGTCGGGAAGCGGTCGAGGATGGTGGCGAGGACGGGCTCGCGGTTGCGGAAGGAGTAGCCGAGGCAGGGCGCGTCACAGAAGCCGTACGTGTCGTAGTCGCGTCCGACGAACAGGCCCTCGAACCAGTGCCAGTACTGCAGCGGCAGCGGGTCGGCGATCCCCAGGTTGTGCTTCACCAGCGCCAGCGTGTCGGGCGGGCAGACCTTGCCGCAGGCCAGGCGCGCGGGGTCACGCGGGGCGGCGTAGAAGAGCAGGAAGACGATCGCGCTGATGATCAGCAGGATGACCGCGCCGCCGATGGTGCGGCGAATGAGGAAGCGGAGCATGACAGTTGGGATTCCTGACGGATGCCGTTAGGGAGGTGGGGGCCGGGGCGGGCGCACGACGCGGTGGGCCCGCCCCGGGGGCCGGTCGTCAGGCCTTGACGTAGGTCTTGTGCAGCAGCGTCGCGGCGAACTGCGGGTCGTGGATGGCACCGCCGACCTTGGAGCCGTGCAGGTACCAACGGCGCTGGTAGGTCTCCGGGATGATCGGCACGACCTCCTTCATGATCCGCTTGTCGAGCGCGGCCCAGGCCTTGCCGGCTTCCTTCGGGTCCGAGATGACGGCGTTCTTCTTGATCGCCTCGTTGATCCAGGGGACGTCGCACTGCGAGACGTTGTTCTGGCCGTCGCCGATGGCGGTGCCGTCGAACATCGGCTGGATCATGGTGTAGGCGGTCGGCCAGTCGGGGGACCAGCCGAACCACATCACGTCGAACTTGTTGTCCAGCCGCTGCGCCTGGTCGTAGAAGTCCGTCGAGTTGAGCGGCTTGATGACCGGGTCGAAGCCGGCGGCCTTCAGGTTCTTCTCGATGACGATCTTGGTCTTGTCGTAAGTGGGGCGCCGGGGGAAGGCGTACACGATCTTCGTGCCGAGCTTGCCGGCCTTCTTCAGGATCTCGTGGGCCTTCTTCACGTCACCCTGCGGCATGTCCAGCTTGCCGTAGAGGTCGAACTTCTCGCGGCCGACGATGTCGGGGCTGAGGATCGTCGTGGCGTAGTCGCCCGCGGTGGTGCCGCCGTAGATCTTGCGGCTCTGCTCCAGCGGCCAGGCGACGAGAAGCGCCTTGCGCACCTCGACGTCGGTGACGCGCTTCATGTTGATGGCGAAGTAGTAGGTGCCGGACGACAGACCGTTGAAGCTGCGCTTCTTGATGTCGGGCGTCGTGAGCACCTTCTGCATGCGCTCGGCCGGGATCGGCTCGTAGATGGCGACCATCTGCTGGTCCTTGCCCTGGTCCGCTATGAAGCGGTCGCAGGACTCGGGGCCGGTCGGTCCGAACTCGAACTCGAAGCTGTCGGGGTAGGCGTTGCGGATCGGGTCGGTCTTCCGGTCCCAGTGCTTGTTGCGCGTCAGCGTCATCGACTTGTCGATGGTGCGGTGCTTGACGATGTAGGGGCCACAGGAGAAGGGGGCCTTGTCGTACTTCTCCTTGGTGTCGTGCTTCACGGGCGTGGCGGCGTACGAGTGCATCGCCAGCGTGAAGTTGAACTCCGGGCGGGCTTCCTTCAGGTGGAAGGTGATGGTCTTCTTCGCCTTGTCGGTGACGATCGAGTCCAAGTGCTTGCCCTTGTACGGGCCCTCGTACGCGTCACGCCACTTGGCGCCCTTGCCCGTCAGCGCCTGCTGGACGTAGATGGCGCCTTCGGTGATGAACGGGGCCCAGCCGCGTTCGATGCCGTGTCGGACGTCGTCGACGGTGAGCTCGCTGCCGTCCTGCCACTTCAGACCGTCCTTCAGCGTGAAGGTCCAGGTCTTGTTGCCGTTGGAGGCCTTTCCGGTGTCGGTGGCGAGGTCACCGACCAGGATCTGACGGCCCTTCATGTCGGTCTGGTAGCCGGTGAGGCAGCGTGCGTACAGGTTGGCGATCGAGGAGTTGTACGCGAAGTAGATGCGCTGCGGGTCCATGTGCGACACGTCGTCCTCGGCGACACCGTAGATCGTGCCGCCCTTCTGTCCGCCGGGCACCTCGGGCGCGGGCCCGGTCGAGTCCTCCTCGGTGCCGACCTTCACGGACGCGTTCGTGTACTCCGTGGCACCGCCGTGCGATCCGCCCTTGCCCCCGCCCGAGTCGCCGCTGCTGCACGCGGACAGGACGAGTGATCCGCCTGCCGCCACGGATGTCGAGATGAGGAGGTTTCTGCGGGAGATTGACATGTGGCTACCAACCCTGTGTGAAGGAAAAGAGCGGAGAGCGGACCGTCACGGCCCCGTCGCGCGTGCCGGTCCTGGGGAGTGTCAGCGTTTGGTCTTCGGGTCGAGCGCGTCGCGCACCGAGTCGCCGAGGAGGTTGAAGGCCACCACGAAGATCACCATGGCGAGGCCGGGGAACACCATGAAGGTGATGTCGTCCTGGTAGTACTTCGAGCCGTTCTGGATCATCACTCCCCAGTCCGGCGTCGGCTCCTCGAGCCCGACACCCAGGAAGGCGAGGCCCGCCTCGGCGGTGACGAACAGCGGCAGCAGGAGCGTCGCCTGGATGAGGATCGGCGTCCACAGGTTCGGGAGCAGTTCCTTGAAGATGATGCGCGCCGGGGAGGCTCCGGTGACCTTGGCCGCCTCCACGAACTCCCGCTCGCGCAGGGCGAGTACCTCGCCGCGCAGCAGTCGTGCCATGGGAGCCCAGCCGAAAGCGGTCATCACCGTGATGAGGCTGGTGACCGTGAGCCACAGCGGGATCTTGTCCTCCGGGCTGACCAGGACCGAGATCATCACCGGGAAGAACGCGATGTAGAACAGCGTGGACGGGAAGGCCAGCAGGATGTCGATGACCCGGCCGATGAGGTAGTCCGTCTTGCCGCCGATGTATCCGGCGGTGAGGCCGATGGTGATGCCGAGCAGGGTGACGAGGACCGTCGTCGCGGTCGCGATCAGCAGGGAGTTGCGGATCCCGTACAGGAGGAAGGTGAAGACGTCCCTGCCGAGCACCGGCTCGATACCGAACCAGAAGTCCCCGTCGATACCGCCGTTCGGCTTGACCGGGTAGTTGAAGTCGTTGAGCAGCCCGGGCTGGTCGAGTCCGTAGGTGTCGTAGGGATTCTTGCCGTACACCTTCGCAATCAACGGCGCACACAGCGCGACGACAAAGAAGAACAGCACGACACATGCGGCGACGACGCCGGACTTGTCCCGCTTGAACCGGGTCCAGGCGAGGCGGCCCGGCGAACGGCCCTTGCTGCCCTGGTCCTTGGGCGAAGAAGGCGTGCCGGATGCCTTGTCCGTCACTTCAAGCGTGGCGGCGACGGCGGGAGTTGGCGAGGTCATGGCGCTCCAGGCCCGGAGGGGTCATCAGGAATCCGCAGGACAACCAGCACCCACGGGCTAGGCGCGACTTTCGCAAGGCGTTTCCCACGCGGTCAATGAATCGTCAGGCGCCTTGGGCCGCTCTTGGGTTTCTTGATCAAGACTTTGCATGAACATGGGCATGCCATTACCTGGGCGTAATCATGCGTGATGGACGAGGTGGGGCATTCCGGGGTGACCACGGCAATGAGTCCGATATGCGGGCGCCGACGTCTCGGAATGCGTACATCCGGATGGGATCGGCCTCGTACGGGTGGAGTAAATGTGCGTGAGGTCCGTCTTGAGGCGATATTTGGCGGTACGTGAGCCACTCGAGCAACCGAATCACGGTTACGGCCGGAACAGGAGGACTCCATGCGTGGAGCCACGCACGCCAAGTGGGCCGCAGGTGCGGTGGCGGTCGCTCTCGCGGCGACGGCCTGCGGGGGCGGGGGAAGCGGCGGCGGTGGCGGCGGTGACGGCTCCGGCATCGTGAGCTCCTCCTGGGGCGACCCGCAGAACCCGCTCGAACCGGCGAACACCAACGAGGTGCAGGGCGGCAAGATCCTCGACATGCTCTTCCGGGGTCTCAAGCGGTACGACCCGAAGACCGGCGAGGCCAAGGACATGGTCGCCGAGTCGATCGAGACCAAGGACGCGCAGAACTTCACCGTCAAGATCAAGGACAACTGGAAGTTCAGCAACGGCGAGAAGATCACCGCCAAGTCCTTCGTGGACGCCTGGAACTACGGCGCCCATCTGAAGAACAACCAGAAGAACGCCTACTTCTTCGGCTACATCGAGGGGTACGACAAGGTCCACCCCGAGAAGGGCGACCCGAGCGCCGAGACCCTCTCCGGACTGAAGGTCGTCGACGAGAAGACCTTCACGGTCAAGCTCAGCCAGAAGTTCTCCACCTGGCCCGACACCCTCGGCTACCCGGCCTTCGCGCCGCTGCCCAAGGCGTTCTACGACAACCATGACGCCTGGCTGTCCAAGCCCGTCGGCAACGGCCCGTACACCGTGGACTCGTACACCAAGGGCTCGCAGATGTCCCTGCGGAAGTGGGACGGCTACCCCGGCGAGGACAAGGCGCGCAACGGCGGTGTGGACATGAAGGTCTACACCGACAACAACACCGCCTACACCGACCTGATGGCCGGCAACCTCGACCTCGTCGACGACGTTCCCGCCTCGCAGCTCAAGAACGCCAAGAACGACCTCGGCGACCGCTACATCAACACCCCCGCCGGCATCATCCAGACCCTCTCCTTCCCCTTCTACGACAGCGAGTGGAAGAAGGAGGGCATGGAGAAGGTCCGCCGGGGCCTGTCCATGGCCATCAACCGCGAGCAGATCACCGACACCATCTTCCAGAAGACGCGGACACCCGCCTCCGACTGGACCTCGCCGGTCCTCGGCGAGAAGGGCGGCTTCAAGAAGGGGCTGTGCGGCGACGCCTGTACGTACGACGCGGAGAAGGCCAAGAAGCTGGTCGAGGAGGGCGGCGGCATCCCCGGCGGCACCCTCAAGGTCACGTACAACGCGGACACCGGCTCCCACAAGGAGTGGGTCGACGCCGTCTGCAACTCCATCAACAAGGCCCTCGACCAGGAGAAGGCGTGCGTCGCCAATCCCGTCGGCACCTTCGCGGACTTCCGCAGCAAGGCCTCCAAGCAGGAGCTCGACGGGGCCTGGCGCGCGGGCTGGCAGATGGACTACCCGCTGATCCAGAACTTCCTTGAGCCGGTCTACTTCACGGACGCCCCGTCCAACGACGGCAAGTTCTCCGACGAGGAGTTCGACAAGCTCGTCAACGAAGCCAACGGCGAGACGGACACCAGCAAGGCCATCGGCAAGTTCCAGGACGCCGAGAAGATCCTCGCCCGCGACATGCCCGCCATCCCGCTCTGGTACCAGAACGGCAGCGCCGGCTACTCGGACAAGGTCTCCGACGTCGCGCTGAACCAGTTCAGCGTGCCCGTCTACAACGAGATCAAGGTCGACTGAGACGCCGGGAGCCCCGCCATGGGACGTTATGTGATCCGGCGCCTGCTGCAGATGATCCCGGTCTTCATCGGCGCCACGCTGCTCATCTTCCTGATGGTGAACGTGATGGGCGACCCCGTCGCGGGGCTGTGCGGGGACCGCAGGTGCGACCCCGCGACGGCCCTCCGCCTGAAGAAGGAGTTCGGCCTCGATAAGCCGGTGTGGCAGCAGTACCTGACGTACATGGGCAACGTCTTCACCGGCGACTTCGGCACCGCCTTCAACGGCCAGAAGGTCACCGAGCTGATGTCGGCCGCCTTCCCGGTCACCATCCGCCTCACCCTCGTCGCCATCGTCTTCGAGATCGTCATCGGTATCACGCTGGGCGTCCTCACGGGCCTGCGGCGCGGCCGCCCCATCGACACCGTGGTGCTGCTGCTCACGCTCGTCGTGATCTCCATCCCCACCTTCGTCACCGGACTCGTCCTGCAGCTCCTGCTCGGCGTCCAGTGGGGCGTCATCAAACCCTCCGTGTCGAGCGAGGCCCCCTTCAACGAACTGCTGATCCCGGGGCTCGTGCTCGCCTCCGTCTCACTGGCGTACGTGACCCGCCTGACCCGCACCTCCATCGCGGAGAACCGGCGCGCCGACTATGTCCGCACCGCCATCGCCAAGGGCCTGCCCCGGCGCCGCGTCATTACCCGCCACCTGCTGCGCAACTCACTGATCCCGGTGGTCACCTTCATCGGCACCGACGTGGGCGCGCTCATGGGCGGCGCGATCGTCACCGAGCGGATCTTCAACATCCACGGCGTCGGCTTCCAGCTCTACCAGGGCATCCTCCGCCAGAGCACCCAGACCGTCGTCGGCTTCGTGACCGTCCTCGTCCTGGTCTTCCTGGTGGCCAACCTCATCGTCGACCTCCTGTACGCCGTACTCGACCCGAGGATCCGCTATGCCTGAACCGCAGGAGCCGGAGCGCGCCATGGCCGCCACCGGCATGGGCGGCGCGATGGACCTCGCCACCAGCGAGGCGACGTCGCTGGAGAAGACGGCGGCGGGCGGCCCCGACGGCAGCGGCCCCTCCGCCCCGGCCCGCAGCCTGTGGTCCGACGCCTGGCGGGACCTGCGCCGCAACCCCGTCTTCATCGTCTCGGGCCTGATCATCCTCTTCCTCGTCGTCATCTCCCTCTGGCCCTCGCTCATCGCCTCCCGCAACCCGCTCGACTGCGACCTCGCCAACGCGCAGAAGGGCTCGGCGCCCGGCCACCCCTTCGGCTTCAACGAGCAGGGCTGCGACGTCTACACCCGGGTCGTCTACGGCACCCGGGTCTCGGTCACCGTCGGCGTCTGCGCCACCCTCGGCGTCGCCGTCATCGGCAGCGTGCTCGGCGGGCTCGCCGGTTTCTTCGGCGGCGCGTGGGACGCGGTCCTCTCCCGCATCACCGACATCTTCTTCGCCATCCCCGTCGTCCTCGGCGGCCTGGTGCTCCTCTCGGTGGTCACCAGCTCCACCGTCTGGCCGGTCGTCGGCTTCATGGTGCTGCTCGGCTGGCCGCAGATCTCCCGCATCGCGCGCGGCTCCGTCATCACCGCCAAACAGAACGACTACGTCCAGGCGGCGCGGGCCCTCGGCGCCTCCAACTCCCGGATGCTGCTCCGCCACATCACCCCGAACGCCGTCGCGCCGGTCATCGTCGTCGCGACCATCGCGCTCGGCACCTACATCGCCCTGGAGGCCACGCTCTCGTACCTCGGCGTCGGACTGAAGCCGCCGACCGTCAGCTGGGGCATCGACATCTCGGCCGCCTCCCAGTACATCCGCAACGCCCCGCACATGCTGCTCTGGCCGGCCGGGGCCCTCGCTATCACCGTCCTCGCGTTCATCATGCTCGGCGACGCGGTGCGCGACGCCCTCGACCCGAAGCTGAGGTAGGCGCCCATGGCAACCGTGGCATCCGAGGCCCCCGTGCCCAAGGAGCCCCAGGCCTCGAAGCTGCTCGAAGTCCGCGACCTGCACGTGGAGTTCCGCACCAGGGACGGCGTCGCCAAGGCCGTCAACGGCGTCGACTACAGCGTCGCCGCGGGCGAGACCCTCGCCGTCCTCGGCGAGTCGGGCTCCGGCAAGTCCGTGACCGCCCAGGCCGTCATGGGCATCCTCGACATGCCGCCCGGGCGGATCACCAAGGGGGAGATCCTCTTCCGGGGCCGGGACCTCCTCAAGCTGAAGGAGGAGGAGCGGCGCAAGGTCCGCGGCGCCGGAATGGCGATGATCTTCCAGGACGCGCTGTCCTCACTCAACCCGGTGCTGAGCGTCGGCGAGCAGCTCGGCGAGATGTACGTCGTGCACAAGGGCATGTCGAGGAAGGACGCCAAGGCCAAGGCCGTCGAGCTGATGGACCGCGTCCGCATCCCGGCGGCCAGGGAGCGCGTCGGGCAGTATCCGCACCAGTTCAGCGGCGGCATGCGCCAGCGCATCATGATCGCCATGGCGATGGCCCTCGAACCCTCGCTGATCATCGCCGACGAGCCCACCACCGCCCTCGACGTGACGGTCCAGGCGCAGGTCATGGACCTGCTCGCGGAACTCCAGCGCGAGATGAACATGGGCCTGATCCTCATCACCCACGACCTCGGCGTCGTCGCGGACGTCGCCGACACCATCGCCGTCATGTACGCGGGCCGCATCGTCGAACGGGCCCCCGTCCACGAGATCTACCGGGCCCCCGCCCACCCGTACACCCTCGGCCTGCTCGAATCCATCCCGCGCCTGGACCAGAAGGGCCAGGAGCTCTACGCGATCAAGGGCCTGCCGCCCAACCTCATGAACATCCCGCCCGGCTGCCCCTTCCACCCCCGCTGCCCCATGGCCCAGGACATCTGTGTGACCGACGATCCACCGCTCGCGAAGGTCACGTACGAGGGACTGACCGCCGACCGCAGGAGCGCCTGCCATTTCTGGAAGGAGACGCTCGATGCGTCACGGTGACGGCGGCGAGCCGATTCTCCGGGTCCGCGGCCTCGTCAAGCACTACCCGCTGACCCAGGGCATCGTCTTCCGCAAGCAGGTCGGCGCGGTCAAGGCCGTGGACGGCGTCGACTTCGACCTGGCGCGGGGCGAGACGCTCGGCATCGTGGGGGAGTCCGGCTGCGGCAAGTCGACGGTCGCGAAGATGCTGGTCAACCTGGAGCGGCCGACCGCGGGCGAGATCCGCTACAAGGGCGAGGACATCACCAAGCTGTCCGGGCGTGCGCTGAAGGCGGTCCGCCGCAACATCCAGATGGTGTTCCAGGACCCCTACACGTCCCTGAACCCCCGGATGACGGTGGGCGACATCATCGGGGAGCCGTACGAGATCCACCCCGAGGTGGCCCCGAAGGGCTCGCGCCGCCAGAAGGTCCAGGAACTCCTGGACGTCGTCGGCCTCAACCCCGAGTACATCAACCGCTATCCCCACCAGTTCTCGGGCGGCCAGCGCCAGCGCATCGGCATCGCCCGCGGCCTCGCGCTGCGGCCCGAGGTCATCGTCGCCGACGAACCGGTCTCCGCGCTCGACGTCTCCGTCCAGGCACAGGTCATCAACCTCCTGGACAAGCTGCAGAACGAGTTCGACCTGAGTTACGTCTTCATCGCCCACGACCTGTCGATCGTGCGGCACATCTCCGACCGGGTCGGGGTGATGTACCTCGGGCGGATCATCGAGATCGGCTCGGACGAGGAGATCTACGAACACCCCACGCACCCCTACACCCAGGCGCTGCTCTCCGCCGTGCCGGTCCCCGACCCCGAGGCGCGCGAGCACCGGGAGCGGATCATCCTCTCCGGAGACGTGCCCTCGCCCGCGAACCCGCCCTCGGGCTGCCGGTTCCGCACCCGCTGCTGGAAGGCGCGGGAGCGGTGCGCGCTGGAGGTCCCGGCGCTCGCGGTGCCCGCGGAGTTCCGGTACGAGGACGGGCCCGCGGCGCACGACTCGGCCTGCCACTTCGCGGAGGAGAAGCAGGTCGTGCCGTAGGCCGCGGGCCCGCGCCCGGTCATCGCCCGGTCAGAGCCCCAAGGAGCGCTTCAAGAAGTCGACCTGGAGCAGCAGCAGGTTCTCCGCGACCTGCTCCTGGGGCGTCATGTGCGTGACGCCGGACAGGGGCAGGACCTCGTGCGGGCGGCCCGCGGCGAGCAGCGCCGAGGAGAGCCGCAGCGAGTGCGCCACCACTACGTTGTCGTCGGCGAGGCCGTGCACGATCAGCATCGGGCGGTGCGGTTCGGCCGCCGCGACGAGCCCGTCGTCCCAGATCAAGGAGTTGTACCGGTACGTGTCCTCGTTGCGGGCCGGGTCGCCCAAGTACCGCTCCTCGTAGTGCGTGTCGTAGAGCCGCAGATCCGTCACCGGGGCGCCGACCACCGCCGCGTGGAACACGTCGGGGCGGCGCAGCGCGGCCATGCCGGCCAGGTAGCCGCCGAAGGACCAGCCGCGGATCGCCACTCGGCCGAGGTCGAAGGGGAACCGGTCGGCGAGCGAGTGGAGCGCGTCGATCTGGTCCTCGAGCGTCAGGGTCTTGTCGTACTTGATCGACTTCTCCCAGCCGGGGGAGTGGCCCGGCGTGCCGCGGCCGTCCGCGACGAGCACCGCGAAGCCCTGATCGGCGAACCACTGCGAGGTCAGGAAGATGTTGTGGGCGCGCTGGACGCGCTGACCGTGCGGGCCGCCGTACGGATCCAGGAGTACCGGAAGGGGCCCGTCCGTGTCCTTGTAATCAGTGGGGAGCAGGACGGCGCACGGAATCTTCCGCGTGCCCCCTTCCGTGAGCGTCACGCGCGGAGTGAGCCCCGGGCGCTGGGCGTGTGAGGCGACGGTCGCCACCTGCTTGCCCTCGCGCAGCACCTGGACCTGAGCGCCGGGACGGTCGAGCGTGGCGGACACCAGTACGGTGAGGCCGCCGCGGCCGCCCCCACGGACCGCGGAGTGCACACCGGGCTCCTGGGACACGCGCTCCACGCCCAGTTCGTTGACGCGGTACACATGGATCTCACCGGTCTCCGGGTCGGCCGCAGCCGCGCCCGCCGACGCCGAGATCAGAATGTCCTCCTCCGTCACATCGAGGACCGCCCTGACGTGCAACTGCGGCCCCGTCAGCGGCCGTTCCCCCCACGCGAGGACGCGCGCGCCGCCCTCGTCCGCGATCCGCACCAGCTTCCCGCTGGGCGACCAGCACGGCACCCCAGGGAAAAGTTCAAGCCATTCTGGATCCTCCTCCGCGTGCACCATCCGCGTCGACCCGCCGTCCGGATCCACCGCCAGATACAGCTGGCTGCCCTGGTCGCGCGACTGCACGAGCAGCAGCGGAGCACCGTCCGCCGACCAGTGCACGCGCGCGAGGTAGGGGAAGCGGACGCGGTCCCAGACCACCTCGGTGCGCGACCCGTCCAGGCCCAGGACGAACAGCCGTACGTCCGCGTTGGGCGTGCCCGCGGCCGGGTACGCGACCCGCTCGGGCTCGCGCTCCGGATGCGCCGGGTCCGCGATCCACCAGCGCCGCACGGGAGCGTCGTCCACCCGCGCGACGAGCAGCCGGTCCGAGTCCGGCGACCACCAGAAGCCCCGTGAACGCCCCATCTCCTCGGCCGCGATGAACTCCGCGAGACCGTAGCCGACCGTCGCCTCCTGGCCCGGCTCGGGCTCCGCCAGGGCCCGGTCGCCCGTCCCGTCGGCGCCCGTCACCCGCAGGGCGCCCCGCGCCACGTACGCGACGTGCCGCCCGTCCGGCGAGGGGCGCGGGTCGATCACCGGGCCCGGCGCGGGCAGTTCGCGCGCCGTGCCCGCGCGCAGCTCCGCCGCGAAGAGCCGGCCCGACAGCGCGAACGCCGCCAGCTCCACCGCCGCGTCCGTCGCGTAGCCCACGATGCCCGCGCCGCCCTCACGGCTCCGCTCGCGCCGTGCGCGCTCCTCGGCGGACAACTGCTCGGCGGCGCCGCCGAGCAGCACGTGCGGATCGGCCGCCACGCGCTCGCCGCCGCCGTCCGACACGTCCAGGACCCAGAGCCGGTTCGCCCGGTCGGTGCCGTCGGACGAGCGCAGGAAGACAAGGCGCGAACCGTCCGGCGCCACCGTGAACGCACGGGGCGCGCCGAGGGTGAAGCGTTGCGTGCGGGCGTGCTGACGCGGGAAGGAGAGCCGCTGCGCCGGGCTCTCGGCAGGCCTGGGATTTCCTGGGTTCTCGGTGGTCATCCTCCGAGCCTATGGCTCATGCGCCCCCCATGCTGCCGTGCTCCGAGTCATGCGTCCGCACGGATAGTTATGATCCGTAGCGCTTGGTGGGTATGTACCTGCTGGCGTCCGCACTGGGTTACGGCTACGACTTGGAGGTGACCGCCGTGGCACTCTCGATTTCGGCGGTGGTGCTGCTGGCGATCATCGTCTTCCTGCTGGTCAAGAAGTCAGGTCTGAAGGCGGGGCACGCGGTCGTCTGTACGCTGCTCGGCTTCTACCTGGCGAGCTCGTCCATGGCACCGACCATCAACGAGCTGACGACGAACGTGGCGGGAATGATCGGCGACATCAAGTTCTGACCGGTGCTCGTAGGGTGGTCCCATGACGGAACTGCCCGCCCGGCGCCTGCTGCTCGTGCACGCGCACCCCGACGACGAGTCGATCACCACCGGCGCGACCATGGCCAAGTACGCGGCCGAGGGCGCCCACGTCACCCTGGTGACGTGCACGCTCGGCGAGGAGGGCGAGGTCATCCCGGCCGAGCTCGCCCGTCTCGCCGCCGACCGCGAGGACGCCCTGGGCGCCCACCGCATCGGGGAACTGGCCGCCGCCATGAAGGAAGTAGGGGTCACCGACCACCGCTTCCTCGGCGGCCCCGGGCGCTACCGCGACTCCGGAATGATGGGCACCGAGCAGAACGACCGCCCCGGCGCCTTCTGGTCGGCCGACCTCGACGAGGCGGCCGCCCACCTGGTCGAGGTGGTCCGCGAGGTGCGCCCGCAGGTCCTCGTGACGTACGACCCCGACGGGGGATACGGCCACCCCGACCACATCAAGGCGCACCGCGTCGCCATGCGCGCCGCCGACCTCGCGGCCGATCCCGCCTTCCGCGCCGACCTCGGCGCGCCCCACACCATCGCCAAGATCTACTGGAACCGCGCCCCGCGGTCCGTGGTCGAGGAGCGCTTCCGCTGGATGGGGGGAGCGCTGGGGCACTCGCCGTTCGGCACACCCGCCGCCGTCGCCGACGTGCCCGGCGTCACGGACGACGAGCGGATCACGACCGAGATCGACGGCCGCGTCTTCAAGGCCGCCAAGACGGCGGCGATGGCGGCCCACGCCACCCAGATCACGGTGAGCGGCCCGCTCTTCGTCCTCTCCAACCAGCTCGCGCAGCCCATCTTCGATGTGGAGTACTACGAGCTGGTGCGGGGAGAAGCGTCGACAGAGGGATCTTCGGGTTCACCCGGGGGATCATCAGAGGGATCCACGGGATCATCCGAGGGATCGTCCCGTGAGACGGATCTCTTCGCGGGACTTGAGAGGGTGACGGATGTGGCGGAGGTGACCGCGCTGTGAGTACGCGATCCCGTGCGGCGTCGGGTTCCGGTTCCGGGGCCGCCTCCCGCAGACCCGCGCCCTCCGGCGCGGCCGCCGCCCCCGCCGGCGGCAGCTTCCTCGCCCAGCCCCTCAGAGCGGGGCGCCTCGCCGCCTATGCCGGGCTCTTCGTGTTCGGCGCCGTCGTCGGCGCCGCCGGAGCACTCGTCCAAGGCGGCTTCTTCCCCGCCGGGTTGCTGCTCGCGCTCGTCGGTGCCGCCGGTGCCTTCTACGGCGGGTCACGGGCGGTCGGCACCAAGGCGGGAGCCGTCGCGCCCGCCGCCGGCTGGCTCGTCGTGGTGATGCTGCTCACCGCCACCAGACCCGAGGGCGACTTCCTCTTCGGCGCGGATCTCGGCTCGTACGGCTTCCTGCTCGGCGGAATGGCCGTCGCTGTGATGTGCGCCACGCTCGGGCAGGGGTCGCAACCGAGCGCGTCCGCCGCCCGACTTGGCAAGTGACGTACCACTTCGGACCGTGTCCCGCAGGGGTTTGACGCCGGTCACGGAATGAGTGCCGACGGCGGCCAGTATGGTGGTGCGGCCGCCGAGCCTCCCCCAACCTCCGGCCGGGGGGACCCCGGACGAGGTCGAGCCGGGCGGCGGAGTCAACCAGGAGAACCTGCCTTGAGTCGTGAAACTGACAGTTCGTCCTCCGGGCCCCAGGGGCGCGGTGGAGCCGCATACCCCTCGGGGACGCCGCCGTACGGCTCCCCGGCACAGGGCGCTGCCGCCGACGGCGGCGGGGACGGCGCGCGGCGGCCCGACGAGCCCGAGACCCAGACCACGCTGACCACCCGCATCCGGATCAACATCCCCGGTTCGCGGCCCATCCCGCCGGTCGTCATGCGTACGCCCGTCGGTGACGAGGGCTCGTACGGGGACTCCTCGCCCTTGGGCGACGACGGCCGCGGGGACGGCGCCGCGCCGGGTGCACCGGGCGCGGGCGACACGGGCGGGGCGATGGGGGCCGGAGCCTCGGGCTCCACGGCTTCCTCGGGTCCTGGCGTCGGTTCCGCTTCCGGTTCCAATTCCGGTGCCGCGCCGGGTGAGGGCGGCCAGGGGGCTTCACCCTCCTCGTCCTCCCCTTCTCAGCCCTCGGCCGAGGAGAAGACAAGCGACTGGTTCGCGCCGCGCAAGCCTGCCCGGAACGACTCCGGGAGCGGTTCGGGTGCCCAAGGGGCGAACGGTCCAGGGGCGAATGGCCCCGGAGCGAATGGTCCGGCGGCGAATGGTTCCGGTACGGGGCAGTTCGACGTGTCCGGCGCCGTGGCGTCGGGCCCCCTCGGCTCCGGCGGCCCGCAGAGCGACCCGCACCGCGGCGACCTGCCGTACTTCTCCGGCGGTACGGGCGGCTCCGGGGACTCCCGGCCCGCAGGACCGACCGGCGGCCCCGTCACGGGCGACAGCCCGCTGGCGCCGCCCGGCCGGCACAGCGCTCCGGGCGCACCCGGCGGCCCCGCCGACGCCGGTGCGCGGCCGCCCCGTTCCGGTGCCATGAGCGACGACACCGCGATCCTCACGCCGCAGAAGGCCGGCCCGGTCTCGCCGCCGCCCGGCGGTCCCGGCGGCCTCGGTGGCCCCGGCGCACCCGCGCCCGGCGCCAACGTCTCCGGTGAGACCCTCACCAGCGGCATCCCCGTCGTACCGCCCGTGCAGGACAACTCCCCGTTCGCGCCGGGCCCGCAGGGCGAAGGACCGGTTCCGCACACCCCGCCGAAGCTGCCCGACCCGGTGCGCTCGGACGTGCCGGCCGCCGCTCCCGCGCCGAAAAAGAAGAAGGGCCGCAACAAACTGGTCCTCCTCGCGGTCGCCGTCGTGGTCGCGGGCTGCGGGGCGTACGGCGCGGGCCTGTTGATGAACCACGCCGACGTCCCGAAGGGCACCACCGTGCTCGGCGTCGACATCGGCGGCGGCACCCGCGACGAGGCCGTGAAGAAGCTCGACGCGGCCCTCGACGCGCGCGTCACCAAGCCGCTGAAGCTCTCGGTGGACGGCGACGCGGTCACGCTCAAGCCGGACCAGGCGGGCCTCACCCTGGACAGCCAGGCGACCGTCCGCGAGGCCGCGGGCAGCGACTACAACCCCGTCTCGGTGATCGGCTCGCTCTTCGGCGGCCAGCGCGTCGTCGAGCCCGTCATGCCCGTCGACGAGGAGAAGCTCGCAGCCGCCCTGGAGCGCGCGGCGGGCGGCTCGGGCACGGCGCAGGAGGGCACGGTCAAGTTCGTGCCGGGCAAGGCCCAGCCGGTCTACGGCAAGGTCGGCAAGGGCATCGACCCGCAGGCGTCGACCGCCTCGGTCGCCGACGCGTACAAGAAGCAGGTCGAGACGGGCAGCGCGGGCGCGGTCCAGGTGCCGGTCACCACGCGCAAGCCGGCCGTCTCCAAGGCCGAGGTCGACAAGTTCATGACCCGGTTCGCCAAGCCGGCCATGTCCGCCAACGTCACGATCAAGGCGGGCGCCAAGTCGATCCCCTTCGGCCCGGAGAGGTCGCTGCCGAAGATCCTGGAGACGAAGGCCCTCAAGGACGGCACCCTTCAGGTGCACTACAACCTCGAAGAGCTCAAGAAGCTGTACGGCAACGTCTTCGACGGTGTCCTGATCCAGCGCGGCGACGGCTCCAAGACGCCGGTCCAGCCGACCGACGTCGCCGCGGCGATGGGCAAGGCGCTGGTCGGCAAGACGCCCGCCGAGCGGATCGGCGTCATCGAGACCAACGCGAGCTGACACACGCGGGCACACGGAGGCCGGACGGCTCACCTCGGTGAACCGTCCGGCCTCCGGCATGACATCTGTCATCCCGTAGTCACCACAATCGACACTGCCGCCGTGACCTGCGGTTTTGTGACGATGGTGCACATGACGACGACCACTGCACCACCCGCCGCCAGCGCGGTGAGCTTCGAGCAGGTGACCAAGAGCTACGGCGACGTCCGCGCCGTCGACGGCCTGACCCTCGACCTCCACCCGGGCGAGACGGTGGCGCTCCTCGGACCGAACGGCGCGGGCAAGTCCTCCACCCTCGACCTGCTGCTCGGCCTGCGCGGCCCGGACAGCGGAACCGTGCGGGTCTTCGGGACCGAGCCGCGCGAGGCGATCACGGCGGGCCGGGTCGGCGCCATGCTGCAGAGCGGCGGACTGATGGGCGAGGTCACCGTGCGCGAGCTGGTGACGCTCGCCTGCGAGCTGCACCCGAGGCCCCACCGCGTCAACGACGTGCTCGCCCACGCGGGCATCACCCAGATCGCGGACCGCAAGGCCGACAAGCTCTCCGGCGGCCAGGAACAGCGCGTCCGCTTCGCGCTCGCCACGGCCGGCGCCGCCGACCTGATCGTGCTCGACGAGCCGACCACCGGCATGGACGTCACCGCACGCCAGGCGTTCTGGGCCACCATGCGGGAGCAGGCGGACCAGGGCCGCGCGGTCCTGTTCGCCACGCACTACCTGGAGGAGGCCGACGCGATCGCCGACCGCGTCCTGGTCCTGCACCGCGGCCGGCTCCTCGCGGACGGCACCGCGGCCGAGATCAAGGCGAAGGCGGGCGCCCGCAAGGTCGCGTTCGACCTGGAGCGGATCGATCAGGAGCTCGCGCGCCGGCTCCGCGCGCTGCCCTTCCTCACCACCGCCGACATCGCGGGCCACACGGTCCGCCTCCAGTCGACGGACGCCGACGCCACCGTGCACGCGCTGTACGGACTCGGCGTGTATCCCCGCAACCTCGAAGTCGCCGGGCTCGGCCTGGAGCAGGCCTTCGTGGCGATCACCGAGGCCGCAGAGGCCAGGACCGCGTGAAAGGCACCCACGGCATGAACAGCCTCATCAAGCTCGAAATCATCCGCGCCCTGCGCAACCGCAAGTTCCTCTTCTTCTCCGTCGTCTATCCGTCGATGCTCTTCCTGATCATCGCGGGCACCCAGAACGGCGCCGACCAGGTCTCCGGCACGGGCCTGTCCGTCCCCGCGTTCATGATGGTCTCGATGGCGTCCTTCGGCGCCCTCACCGCCGTACTCATGGGCAACAGCGAGCGCATCGCCAAGGAGCGCGAGAGCGGCTGGGTGCGGCAGTTGCGCCTGACGGCGCTTCCCGGGCGGGGGTACGTCCTGGCGAAGACCGCGAGCGCGGCCGTGGTCAGCCTGCCGTCCATCGTCGTGGTGTTCGCGGTCGCCGCGATCGTCAAGGACGTCCGCTTCGACGCCTGGCAGTGGCTGGCGCTGACCGGCGCGATCTGGGTGGGCAGCCTCTGCTTCGCCGCCCTCGGCGTGGCCATCGGCTACCTCGCGTCCGGCGACGCCGTACGCCCGATCACGATGATCGTCTACTTCGGGCTCTCCATGCTCGGCGGCCTGTGGATGCCGGTGACGACGTTCCCGCACTGGCTCCAGGAGGCGGCGTCCTGGCTGCCCACCCACGCGTACGCTGCCCTCGGGCAGGCCATCGAACTGGGCGACGCACCGCACGCGAAGGACATCACGCTCCTGGTCGCCTACTTCCTTCTCTTCGCGGGCGGCGCGGCGTGGCTGTACCGGAAGGACACACTGAAGGCGTGAGCACGATCCGGGGCGCCGAGCGCGCCAGTGAGACCGACCGGTACGACGACACCCACCCGATGCGGACCTTCGGGCAGCCGGTCCTCGGCCGCCGCCAGATCCTCACGAAGGCCGTCTGGATCGGCATCTGGCTGGTCTTCCTGACCAGCCCCGTCCATGACCTCGTGGTGACCGAGCGGAGCGCCACGGCCACCGTCCTCGGCTCGCTGGGCCTCGCGGCCTTCGTGGCCTGCTATCTCTCGCTCGTCTTCCGCTACACGACCAAGGTGCTCGACTGGCGCGCGGTGTACGTGTCGTTCGCCGCGCAGTTCACGCTCGCCGTGGTCCTCGCGTGGTGCTTCGGCACCCAATGGCTCGGGCTCTTCGTCTACGTCTCCGTGTCCGCGGGCGCCGTCCTGCCGATGCGGTACGCGGCCCGGGTCATCCCCGCGGTCACCGGCGTGATGATCGCGATCGGCCTGCGCACGGACAGTCTGCGGGACCTCCTGGGCAATCTGACCGTGCTCAGCATCCTTGTGGGGTTCGCGATGGCCGGGGTGCGCCAGCTGGTCCGTACGACGATCCAGCTGCGGCAGGCCAGGGCCACCGTCGCCCAGCTGGCGGCCAACGAGGAGCGGCTGCGGCTCGCCAGGGACCTGCACGACCTGCTCGGCCACTCGCTCTCCCTCATCACGCTCAAGAGCGAGCTCGCGGGCCGGATGCTGCCCGACCACCCCGATCAGGCGGCCCGGCAGGTCGCCGACATCGAGCAGGTCAGCCGCCAGGCCCTGGTGGACGTGCGCGAGGCCGTCTCTGGCTACCGCAGGCGCACCCTGGCCGGTGAGCTGGCGGGCGCCCGCACCGCGCTGGCCGCCGCGGGCATCGAGGCCGACGTGCCCCTTGAGCCGCCCGCCGAACTGCCGGGGGAGGAGGCGGAGGCGGCACTGGCGTGGGCGCTGCGGGAGGCCGTGACCAACGTCGTGCGGCACAGCGGGGCCCACCGGTGCACGGTGGCGTTCACGGCACGGAAGACGCTCGACGGACCGCTGTTCGAACTCACGGTGGAGGACGACGGAGTCGGCAGTTCCGGCGCCGCGGCAGGGAACGGTCTGACGGGCCTCGCCGAACGCGTGGAGGCCGTCGGCGGTGTCCTGGAGACGGGCCCGGGCACCCGCCGCGGCTTCCGTCTGGCGGTCCGGGTGCCGCTGGGGGAGGCGCCCGTAGGATCCCCCTCATGAGCAGTGGGAACAGCGTGACCGGCACAGACGGTGGTACCAGCGGGCGCGGTGTCATCAGGGTGCTGTTGGCCGAGGACCAGTCGATGGTCCGTGAGGCCCTCGCGGCGCTGCTCGGTCTTGAGCCGGACATCGAGGTCGTCGCCCAGGCGGCCCGCGGCGACGAGGTGCTCGCGGCGGCCCGCGCCCATGCCGTGGACGTGGCGCTGCTCGACATCGAGATGCCCGGCATGACCGGTATCGAGGCGGCGGCCGAACTGCACGCCGCGCTCCCCGCCCTGAAGATCGTCGTGCTCACCACCTTCGGGCGCCCCGGCTATCTGCGCAGCGCCATGGAGGCGGGGGCCGACGCGTTCCTCGTGAAGGACGCCCCCGCGGCCCAGCTCGCCGCGGCCGTGCGCAAGGTGCTCGCGGGGGAGCGGGTCATCGACCCCACGCTGGCGGCGGCCGCCCTCGCGGAGGGCGCGAACCCCCTGACGGACCGGGAGCGCGAGGTGCTGCGCGCGGCCGCGGGCGGCGCCACCAACGCCGAGCTCGCCAAGGCCCTGCACCTCTCCCAGGGCACGGTCCGCAACTACCTCTCGACGGCCATCCAGAAGCTCGCCGTCCGCAACCGCGCGGAGGCCGTCGGCGCCGCCAGGGACAAGGGCTGGCTCTGAGCCCGTCAGTTCAGCATCGCCCGCGCCCCCAGCGCCTGCCGCCGGGCACGGTCGGCCGTCGCCGGGTCCAGCGCTGCGACATCGTCGGCGTACGTGTCGAGCTCCCGCGCACCCGCCAGGAACTCCCCCTTGTGTACGAGGAGTTGGGCGCGCTCGTAGCGCAGCCGGGGCGGCGCTGACGGCAGGAGCAGACAGAGGTCGACCGCCCAGAGCGAGACGTCGGCGCGTTCGGGGCGGGACGCCGCCCAGGCGCGGATGTTGTTCAGGATGCGCGCCACGATGTCCAGCGGGCTCGCGGGGCTCAGCATCGACGGCACGGGCGGGGACCCCGTGGCCGCCGCCACGAGCAGCTCCACGTCGGTGCCGGTGAGCACCCGGCCGCCGTCGAAGGGGTCGGCGAGCACCTGGTCGTCGCGGGGGCCGAAGCCGACGACGAAGCGTCCGGGGAGCGCGACGCCGTGGACGGGGGCTCCGGCGCGGCGCGCGACCTCGATCCAGACGACGGAGAGCAGGATCGGCAGGCCTCTGCGGCGGCGCAGCACCCGGTGCAGGAGGGAGGCGTCGAGCCGCTGGTAGTCGCCGGGCCTGCCCCTGAAGCCGCAGCGCACGCCGAGGAGCTCGGCCAGGGCGGCGGGCCAGGCGCGCGGATCGTCGGCGCGGCGGGAGCGGCGGGCGAGCACGGCCTGTTCCGCGAGCCGGTCGAGCAGGCGCTGTGCGGCGTGGATGTCCGCCTCGTCGAGCGAGGGGTCGGCCTCGGTGCCGATCAGCAGGCACAGCAGCGCCAGATCGGGCCGCGCGGACTCGGCCTCGGCCGCGAACAGCCGCCGCCACTCGGTGGTTCCGGGGGGTCGGGGATGCATACGTCCGTGGTGCCCGGTCGCCTCGATCGATACGTCCCTCCGGGCGGGGCCGCACCGTCCGGACCGGTCAGTTCAGCATCGCCCGCGCGGCCCGCGCCTGCTGGCGCACCCGGTCCGCCGTGGTCGGCTCCACCGGAGTCACCACGTCCGCGTACGCGTCGAGCTCCGCCGCGCCGCCCAGGAAGTCGCCGCGCTGGACGAGGAGTTGGGCCCGTTCGTAGCGCAGCCGGGCCGGATGGGCGGGCAGCAGGAGCGACAGCTCCAGGGCCCACAGGGCGACGTCGGAGCGCTCGGGCCGGGCGGCGGCCCAGGCGCGGATGTTGTTGAGGATCCGCTGCACGATGTTCAGCGGGTCGGCGGGCGTCAGCATGGACGGCTGGATGCCCGTGCCCGCGGTCCCGGCCACCAGCAGCTCCGCGTCGGTGCCGGTGAGCAGCCGGCCGCCGTCGAAGGGGTCGGCGAGCACCTGGTCGTCGCGGGGGCCGAAGCCGACGACGAAGTGCCCCGGGAGCGCGACGCCGTAGACGGGGGCGCCCGCGCGGCGCGCGACTTCCATCCAGACCACGGAGAGCAGGATCGGCAGGCCCCTGCGGCGGCGCAGGACCTGGTGCAGGAGCGAGGAGTCGAGCCGCTGGTAATCGCCCGGTGTCCCCTCGAACCCGCACTGTTCACCGAGGAGTTCGGCCATCGCGGTCGCCCACGCGCGCGGCCCCCCGGGCCGGAACGGCAGCAGACCGGCCAGGCGGTCGAGCTCGATCTCGGCGGCGTCGATCCCCGCCTCGTCGAGCGAGGGATCCGCCTCGGCGCCGATCAGCAGGCACAGCGGCGCGAGACCGGGCCGTTCCGACCGCGCCTCTTCGGCGAACCGCCGCCGCCATTCGCCGGACTCCGCGTGCATACGTGCCTCGTGTCTGCCCTCGCCGGGCGCTGTCTCCGTGCCGTGCTCTGCTCTGTCGTGCCTGCCGTGCCGTGCTCCGTCGGGCCCGCCGCTCCCGCTCAGGCAGGGCCGTACCGGTAGTGGTGATAGGCGTGATGAGCGGCGAAACCCATCCCGCCGTACAGCGCCCGCGCGCTGTCGTTGCCGTCCTCGACCTGCAGCCAGGCCGCCGAAGCGCCCTCGGTCAGGGCCTGCCGGGCCAGTGCGGTCATCACCGCGGTGGCGAGCCCCTGGCGCCGGTGCTCCGGGTCCACCTCGACGGCCATGAAGCCCGCCCAGCGTCCGTCCACCACGCACCGCCCGATGGCGGCCGGGGCGGCACCGCTCCCGGGCACGGAAGCGAACCATACCGAGGGCCCGCCCGCCAGCACCTTGTGCACATGTGGTCCGGGTACCCCGAACCGCTGGTACCGCCGCAGCCACGGCTCGTCGAAGGTGCGGGAGAGCACGACACGGTCCACGTCCGCGGCCAGGTCCCCGACCGGGGCGAGCCCGCCGACGTACAGCTCGGCGGTCACCTCGCGCACCCAGCCGCGCTCCTCCAAGCCGGCGCAGAGCAGCTCCTGCGTGCCCTCGGCGCCGGTCGCGGTCTGCACGTACGGAGGCAGGTCGCGGGCCGCGTACCAGTCGCGTACGTACGCGAGGGCCTCGTCGAGCGGCCGTCCCGGATCGCCCAGCGGCAGCACGGAGTTGGCCCGCCGCGTGAACCCGCCCGCCGACCGCAGCTGCCACTCCCCGAGCCGCTCGCTCTCCACGGGCGGCCAGGCCCGGGCGGAGACCCGCGCCAGCTCCTCGTACGAGGCGGCGGGCCCCCGGCGGCGCGCGGGCGCGGCCGGCACGACCTTGCCCGCCACCAGGGAACGCTCCGGAATCCGGACGCTCTCACCGTTCCGTCGTGTGATGAGCACCACACCTTCGTCCCACGATGTGAGAACACCCACCGTGTCGGTGAACTTCTCAGCCGACGCGAAAGCGTCGCTCAAGCGCCGGACCGAGACTCGTTTTCCCACGTCAGCAGGGGTGATGCGGACCTCTAGTCGTCCGCCGCCGGTGATTTCCACAGCTCTGCAAGCCCCTCCTGTTCGGATCATGCCCGGGAACGGAGATACTAGGGGCGGGCATCGACGACGCCGCGCTCCCGCGCGCCAGGCGAGCGGAGCCTGAAGACGGCCCGCCAACGCCCGTATCGAGGAGGAACGACAGCGTGACCTACGTCATCGCGCAGCCTTGTGTCGACGTCAAGGACAAGGCGTGCATCGAGGAGTGCCCGGTCGACTGCATTTACGAGGGCCAGCGGTCCTTGTACATCCACCCGGACGAATGCGTCGACTGTGGAGCCTGCGAACCGGTCTGCCCGGTCGAGGCGATCTTCTACGAGGACGACACTCCTGAGGAGTGGAAGGACTACTACAAGGCGAACGTCGAGTTCTTCGACGAGCTCGGTTCGCCCGGTGGCGCGAGCAAGCTCGGCCTGATCGAGCGCGACCACGCCTTCATCGCCGCCCTGCCGCCGCAGAACCAGTAACGGCAGCCTGAGCGTCGCCCCGGTCCCGTACGGCATCTCCGCCGCACGGGACCGAGGCATAGGCAACAACCAGTACCAGCACGGGAGTCAACACGTGTCCGCAGTCTCCGACCGGCTTCCCACCTTCCCCTGGGACAAGCTCGAGCCGTACAAGGCCACGGCGGCCGCCCACCCCGGCGGCATCGTCGACCTGTCGGTCGGCACCCCGGTGGACCCGGTTCCCGAGCTGATCCAGAAAGCGCTGATCGCCGCCGCGGACTCGCCCGGCTATCCGACGGTGTGGGGCACGGCCGAGCTGCGCGACGCGCTCACCGGCTGGTGCGGACGGCGGCTCGGCGCCCGCGATCTCACCCACCGCAACGTCCTGCCGATCGTCGGCTCCAAGGAGCTCGTGGCCTGGCTCCCGACGCAGCTCGGCCTCGGCCCGGGCGACGTGGTGGCCTATCCGCGGCTCGCCTACCCGACGTACGAGGTGGGCGCGCGGCTGGCCCGCGCGGAGTACGTCGCCTATGACGACCCGACCCGGCTGGACCCGACGAACCTCAAGCTCCTCTGGCTCAACTCGCCCTCGAACCCCACCGGTCGCGTCCTCTCGAAGGAGGAGCTGACCCGTGCGGTCGCCTGGGCGCGCGAGCACGGCGTGCTGCTCGTCAGCGACGAGTGCTACCTGGAGCTCGGCTGGGAGGCCGACCCGGTCTCGGTGCTGCACCCGGACGTGTGCGGCGGTTCGTACGAGGGCATCGTGGCCGTCCACTCGCTCTCCAAGCGGTCCAACCTCGCGGGCTACCGCGCGGCGTTCGTCGCCGGTGACGCGGACGTCCTCGGTGACCTGCTGCAGATCCGCAAGCACGGCGGCATGATGACCTCCGCGCCGACCCAGGCCGCCGTCGTGGCGGCACTCGGCGACGACGAGCACGTGCGCGAGCAGCGCGAGCGGTACGCGGCCCGGCGCACGGCCCTGCGCGACGCCCTGCTGAAGCACGGCTTCCGCATCGAGCACAGCGAGGCGAGCCTGTACCTGTGGGCCACCCGCGACGAGTCCTGCTGGGACACCGTCGGCCACCTCGCGGGCCTCGGCATCCTGGTGGCGCCCGGCGACTTCTACGGCCCGGCGGGCGACCGCTTCGTGCGCGTGGCGCTGACGGCGACGGACGAGCGGGTCGCGGCGGCGGTCGAGCGGCTGGCGTGACGCGGCGCTGAACCGTCGCTTCCGAATACGACGGAGGGCCCGGAGCCAATGGCTCCGGGCCCTCCGTGCGCGGTGCGGGCGGTCAGCCCAGCGGCAGGCTCTTGACCGGCAGCTGGTCGGTCGGCAGGCCGCCCTTGGTCAGCGAGTCGGTGGGCAGGCCCTGACCCAGCGCGCCCTCGGTCGGCAGCCCGCCCTCGGTGGCCGAGTTGGCGGTCTCGCCGAGCACCTCGCCCGTGCTGCCCGCGACCTCGCCGGCGGCCTTCTGCGCGGCGGGGGTCGCCGTCTTGCCGGCCCGGCCGACGGCCTTGGTCGCGGCCGGGACGGACTTCTTCACGGCCTTGCTTCCGGTGTCGCCCGCGAGGTTGCCGACGTTCTGAGCCGCGTCGTCGACGGTGTTGCCGAGGCTGTCGCCGTCCACGGCGGACACTCCGCCCAGGTCGGGGCCGGCCGGGAGGTCAACGGCGCTCGCGGAGCCGGCCGCACCGACCACGGAAGCTGCACCCGCTGCGCTCAGCAGCGCGGCACGGGCGATCCGGCGGGTCAGGGGGAGGGACATGATGCTCCTTCAGACGGGAGAGAACGTTGGAGTGTCCGGCCGGATCGGCTCCGGCGTCGCGCCGGACGGCTTCCGGCGATCAGACGCAGTGACTACCGCTCGAAGCCCGCGAAGGTTGCGGTGCGCCAACGTAAAGAGTTGGCAATGCGTCGCATTATCGGCTGCGGAGAAAAGGGGGCAAACGGCTTACGGGCCAATTCGCTGCAGAATCCTTCATCCTCCGTGTCCGCAAGGGATTCGGGGATTGTGCGGAGTGTCGGCGGAAAACTCGGACACGGTCTCGCTCCGTCACGCCCGGCGTGCCCTGAACGAGTGAAGCGCCGTACTACTGCCCAGTGACGATTCGAACCTCGCCCGCGGCCCTGCCCGCTCCCGCGGCGCCGGCCGCCTTCGCCTTCCGCCACTCCCCGGAGCCCCCGGCGCGCCACTCCCGGCCGTCGTACGACACCCGCTCGATGTGCAGCGCCGAGGCCTGCGCCACGGCCCAGTGCGCCAGCTCCCAGCCGCGCCGCGACGCCCGGTCGTCGGCCGGGCGGGCGGCCACCGGGACCGTCACCGCGCGCCCCGGGGCGCCGCCGGGGCGCACCTCGCGGCCGAAGTCGCGGGACAGGGCGGCCCGCACCCGCGCCGGACCCGCGGGGGCAGTGCCCGCGGTCGGGCGGCCCTCACAGCCGAAGGTGGCGGGCGCGCGGCCGGTCAGCGCGGCGGCGAGCAGCGCGGCGTCCGGCTCGTGCTTGGCGTAGGCCTGCGGATAACCGCTGCGCTGCACGCGCTGCGCGGCGACCGTGAGGGGCAGGCGCGAATAGCCGGGGACGTCGGCCAGATGCTCGTAGAACCGGGCCGCGGAGTACGCCGGGTCCATGATCTGCCGCTCGTCGCCCCAGCCCTGCGAGGGGCGCTGCTGGAAGAGGCCCAGCGAATCCCGGTCCCCGTGCGTGATGTTGCGCAGGCCGGACTCCTGCAGAGCGGTGGCGAGGGCGATGGCCACCGCGCGCTCCGGCATCCCGCGCGAGGTGCCGGCCGCCGCCACCGTCGCGGCGTTCTCCGCCTGTTCGGCCGTGAAGGTGTACGAAGCGCCGTCGCCCTCCCCCGACACCACCGTGCACCGCGGCTCGCGCTTGCCCCCGTACACGTACTGGAGCGCGACATAGCCCACGACGGCGAGCAGCACGGCGGCCGCGGCCCCGACACGGAGGAGACGGCCGCGCCGGACGAGACTGGGGCGCTCAAGCACGCGTCCAAGGTACTGGAGTCCACTGACAGGCCCGCGCGCCCGCTGGCGTTAGGGTCGTCGGCATGCCTCAGACACCGCTTGACCTCACGCTCGATGCCGCGGAGCTCACCGCGCGGCTGGTCGACTTCCCGTCCCCGAGCGGCGAGGAGAAGGCGCTCGCCGACGCCATCGAGACGGCCCTGCGCGCCCTGCCGCACCTCACCGTCGACCGGCACGGCAACAACGTGGTGGCCCGCACCAACCTCGGCCGCGCGGAGCGGGTCATCCTCGCCGGGCACATCGACACGGTGCCGATCGCGGACAACGTGCCGTCCCGCCTCGACGAGAACGGGATCCTCTGGGGCTGCGGCACCTGCGACATGAAGTCGGGCGTCGCCGTCCAGCTGCGCATCGCGCAGACGGTGCCCGAACCCAACCGCGACCTCACCTTCGTCTTCTACGACAACGAAGAAGTGGCCGCCCACCTCAACGGCCTCGGGCACGTCGCCGAGGCCCACCCCGACTGGCTGGCGGGCGACTTCGCCGTCCTCCTGGAGCCCACCGACGGCCAGGTCGAGGGCGGCTGCCAGGGCACCCTGCGGGTCCTCCTCAAGACCAAGGGCGTGCGGGCGCACTCCGCGCGCGCCTGGATGGGCGCCAACGCCATCCACGCGGCCACCCCCATCCTCCAGAAGCTCGCCGCGTACGAGCCCCGCAAGCCGATGGTGGAAGGCCTCCAGTTCCACGAGGGCCTCAACGCCGTCCGCATCGAGGGCGGCGTCGCCACCAACGTCATCCCCGACGAGTGCACCGTCACCGTCAACTTCCGCTACGCCCCGGACCGCACCGAGGAAGAGGCCCTCGCCTTCGTGCGCGACTACTTCGCGGACTGCGGCGTCGACGAGTTCGTCGTCGACGACCACACGGGCGCGGCCCGCCCCGGCCTCACCCACCCGGCCGCGGCGGCCTTCATGGCGGCCGTCGGCGGCGAGGCCCGCCCCAAGTTCGGCTGGACGGACGTCTCCCGCTTCAGCGCGCTCGGCGTGCCCGCGGTCAACTACAGCCCCGGCAACCCGCTGCTCGCCCACAAGATCGACGAGCGCGTCGAGGTGTCCCTGATCCCGGTGGCGGAGGAGAAGCTGCGGGCCTGGCTGACGTCATAGGCCGGTGAGGCACCCGGTGCCGCTCTTGGTGCCGGTCATCCCGAGGTCCCTCGGACGTAACCCGCGTAGATCTACGCTGTGAGTCACGTACGCATGGAGGGAGCAGACGATGAGCCACCCCGACAACAGCGCCGAGCGCGCTGCCCACGCTGCCAGGAAGCGTCCTGAGGAGCAGCGGCTCGGCCCGGTGCTGCGCAGGCGGGACAAGGTGCAGGCCGGTACCACCGACCAGCGTCTCCTCGACTCCGACGGTCCCTCCGAATGGGTGCACACGGACCCCTGGAGAGTCCTGCGCATCCAGTCCGAGTTCATCGAGGGCTTCGGCACCCTCGCGGAACTCCCGCCCGCGATCAGTGTCTTCGGCTCGGCGCGCACGGGGGAGGGCTCTCCGGAGTACGCGGCCGGGGTCGAGATCGGCAAGGCGCTCGTGGAGGCCGGATTCGCCGTGATCACGGGCGGTGGACCCGGCGCGATGCAGGCCGCCAACCAAGGTGCCGTCGAGGCGAAGGGCACCTCTGTCGGCCTCGGCATCGAGCTCCCCTTCGAGCAGGGCCTCAACCCGTACGTCGACATCGGCGTGAACTTCCGCTACTTCTTCGTCCGCAAGACGATGTTCGTGAAGTACGCGCAGGGCTTCGTGGTCCTGCCCGGCGGCCTCGGCACGCTGGACGAGCTCTTCGAAGCGCTCACCCTCGTCCAGACCCGCAAGGTCACGCGCTTCCCCATCGTCCTCTTCGGCTCGCAGTACTGGGGCGGCCTGGTCGACTGGCTGAAGAACACGGTCATCGCCCAGGGCAAGGCCTCGGAGGCGGACCTCCTCCTCTTCCACGTCACGGACGACGTGGAGGAGGCCATCTCCCTGGTGACGAAGGAAGTCGGGAAGTAGCCCGGACGCAGCCCGGAGTGAGAACTCCCCGAAGGGGAGTTCCCGTTCAGGCCAGCCCCCGGCGTGCGACCGCCGGGGGCCGGTGCCCCGCGATCGTCGCCACCATGTCCAGCACCTGCTTGGTCTCGGCGACCTCGTGCACGCGGTAGACCTGCGCGCCCAGCCACGCCGACACCGCCGTCGTCGCCAGGGTGCCGAGGACGCGTTCCTTGACCGGCTTGTCGAGGGTCTCGCCCACGAAGTCCTTGTTGGACAGGGAGACCAGGACGGGCCAGCCCGTGTCCACCATCTCGCCGAGCCTGCGGGTGGCCTCCAGGCTGTGGCGGGTGTTCTTGCCGAAGTCGTGGCCCGGGTCGATCATCACGGACTCGCGCGGGACGCCCAGCTCGACCGCGCGTTCGGCCAGGCCGACCGTCACGCGCAGGATGTCGGCCATCACGTCGTCGTACGTGACGCGGTGCGGCCTGGTACGCGGCTCGGCGCCGCCCGCGTGCGTGCAGACCAGACCCACCCGGTACCGCGCGGCGACCTCCGCGAGCTGCGGATCGACGCCGCCCCAGGCGTCGTTGAGCAGATCGGCGCCCGCCTCGCAGACCGCCTCACCGACGTCGTGCCGCCAGGTGTCGACGCTGATCACCACATCGGGGAACCGCTTGCGGACCTCGGCGACGAAACCGACCGTGCGGCGCGCCTCCTCCTCGGCGGTCACCTCGTCGCCCGGACCCGCCTTGACCCCGCCGATGTCGACGATGGCGGCGCCCTCGGCCACGGCCTGCTCCACGCGCGCGAGCGCGGGTTCGTCGCGGAAGGTGGCCCCCTGGTCGTAGAAGGAGTCCGGGGTCCGGTTGACGATCGCCATGATCACCGGCTCGTGCGCGTCGAACTCGCGCCTGCCAAGCCTGAGCATCCCCTGTGGTCCTCCTGGGTCCTTGTCGCGGTTCGGCCGCCTGCGACCTTAACTGTCACAGGCGCATGGCACGATCGGACCCTGACAGTTTCAGCACGGGCAGTCGAGCGTGAGGGCCTGAAGAGATGGTCTTGTTCTTGTTCCTGGTCATCGCCCTCGTCGTGGTGGTCGGCGCGGTGACCCTCGCCGTGGTCGGCGGCGGCGAGAGCGGCGCGCTGCCCGACGTCGAGCCGGAGCGGTTCACCGATCCGCTGCCCCCGGACCGCCCCCTGCGCCGTGCCGACGTCGACGCGGTGCGCTTCCCGATGACCCTGCGCGGCTATCACATGGCGGAGGTGGACGAGGTGCTCGGCCGCCTCGGCGCCGAGCTGGCCGAGCGGGACGCCCGCATCGCCGAGCTGGAGGCGGCCCTGGCCGGCGCGCAGGCCACGGCGGTAGCGGGCCGCACCCTCTTCGAGGGGTACGAACCACGTGAGACCGAGGACCGGAAGGGCGACGACCAGTGAGCACGGAGAGCGGCGCGGTCCCGGGCCCGGACGGTGGCCTCCGCTGCCCCTGGGGCCTGTCCACCGCGGACTACGTGGCGTATCACGACGAAGAGTGGGGCCGCCCGGTCCACGGCGACGACGCGTTGTACGAGCGGCTCTGCCTGGAGGCCTTCCAGTCCGGCCTGTCGTGGATCACGATCCTGCGCCGCCGCGAGGGTTTCCGCGCCGCCTTCGCCGGCTTCAGGGTCGCCGCGGTCGCGGAGTTCACCGACGAGGACCGCGAGCGGCTGCTCGCCGACCCCGGGATCATCCGCAACCGCGCCAAGATCGACGCCACCCTGGCCAACGCGCGCGTGCTCGCCGACTGGCCCCAGGGCGAACTGGACTCCCTGATCTGGTCGTACGCACCGGATCCCGCGACCCGCCAGGCCCCCCGCAGCATCGCCGATGTGCCCGCGATCACCGACGAGTCGATGGCCCTGTCGAAGGCCCTGAAGAAGCGCGGCATCCGCTTCGTCGGCCCCACCACGGCGTACGCACTGATGCAGGCCTGCGGCCTGGTCGACGATCACCTCGCGGACTGCGTGGCCCGCGAGGCGGCGTAAGGGAGCCGGCTCCCCGGATGCGGCCGGTCAGCGCCCCAGGTACTTCGGCTTCTCCTTGGCGATGAAGGCCTGCACGGCGATGGCGTGGTCCTCCGACGCGCCCGCCTTCGCCTGCAGCTCGTCCTCCTTGTCCAGCGCCTCGTCCAGGGAGTGGCCCGCCGCGTAGGCGAGGGACTCCTTGAGCGCCGCGTAGGCCAGGGTGGGGCCTTCGGCCAGGGCGCGGGCCACCTGCGCGGCCTCGTCGGCGAGGTCGTCGGCGGGCACGATCCGGTTGGCGATGCCCAGTTCGTACGCCTCCTGCGCGGAGATGTTGCGCGGGAAGAGCAGCAGGTCGGCGGCGCGGCCGGGGCCGATCACGCGCGGCAGCGTCCAGGAGACCCCGGAGTCGGCGGTCAGGGCGACACCCGCGAACGAGGTGTTGAACTTGGCGGTGTCCGCGACCACCCGGTAGTCGGCGGCGAGCGCGAAGCCGAGGCCCGCGCCCGCGGCGACGCCGTTGACCCCCGCCACGACCGGCTTCGGCATGCTCGTCAGCGCCCGCACGATGGGGTTGTAGTGCTCTTTGACCGTGCTCATGGTCTGCCCGGTGCCCGCCTCGCGGTCCGCCGTGAGGGAACCGATGTGCTCCTTGAGGTCCTGGCCCACGCAGAAGGCCCGGCCCGTCGCGGTGAGCAGCACCGCGCGCACGGCCTCGTCTGCGGCCGCCGACCGCACGGCCTCCCGCAGGGCGACCTTGGCCTCGGTGTTCATGGCGTTCATCGCCTCGGGACGGTTGATCGTGATCGTCGCGAGTCCGTCGCTCACCTCGTAGAGCACGCTGTCGGCCATGGTGGTCCCCTCCGCTGGTCCAGTACGTAGGAACTCAGCATGACGGAGATCATCGGGCTCCGGCATGCGGCCGGTCATGTGACCTGCGTCAAAGAATTTCGGGCCCACGGGGCGTATGGGACGGCGAAGTATCGCAGCCACATCGCCGAAATGAGGGGTTTTGCGGGCGCGCGTTGCCCAAGCGATGCCGACCGATGTTGGTCATCGGGTCCTGCCATGCGGGATAATGACCTGGAAGCAATGTGTTCGATGCCGGTGACACCTGGGTTGTCGGCTGCGATGAGCTGGTTTCAGGAAGGGGAACGAGCATGGCGGCCATGAAGCCGCGGACGGGCGACGGCCCGCTCGAGGTGACCAAGGAGGGGCGGGGCATCGTCATGCGCGTTCCGCTCGAAGGCGGCGGACGACTTGTCGTCGAACTGACTCCGGACGAGGCCGACGCGCTCGGCGACGCCCTGAAGAAGGTCGTCGGCTGACGCGGAAGCGCGCACACTTTTCCACTGCCCCGGCATCGTACGACGAGCCGGGGCAGTGCTGTATCCGGGCCCCGGGGCCTTTATGGGGACGCGGCCGGGGGACCTTTACGGGGCGGACCCGGGGAGCTTTTCAGGGGCGCGGGGAACTGCGCGCCCAGCCACAACGCACCCGCACAAGAAAAACCGCCCAAGCCAGCGCAGCGCAACGCAGCGCTACCGTTTCACGGCACAGAGGAGCCCGTCTCCCACAGGGAGCAACGACGGCACCAGATCAGGACTCTCCCGCACCGCCCGCAGCAGCTCGCGCAGGTGCAGGACCTCGACCGGCTGCGGCCCGGAGTCCACGGTCCTGCCGTCCGCGAAGACGCCCTCGAAGCAGACGAGCCCGCCGGGCCGGAGCAGGCGCAACGATTCAGCGAGATATTCGAGCGACTCCAGGCGGTCCCCGTCGCAGAAGACGAGGTCGTAGCCGCCGTCCGCGAGGCGCGGCAGGACGTCGAGGGCGCGGCCGGGGATGAACCGCGCGCGGTTGCCCGCGAAGCCGGCCGCGCGGAAGGCCTGACGGGCGAACTGCTGGCGGTCCGGCTCGGGGTCGACGGTGGTCAGTACGCCGTCGGGCCGCATGCCGTGCAGCAGGTGGATGCCCGACACCCCGGTGCCCGTGCCGATTTCGGCCACCGCTTTCGCGTCGGCCGTGGCGGCGAGCATCCGCAGTGCGGCGCCGGTGCCGGGCGACACCGAGGGCAGGCCTGCCTCCCGGGCCCGGTCCCGGGCCCAGCGCAGTGCCTCGTCCTCGGCGACAAAGGCGTCGGCGAACGCCCAGCCCGTCTGCCGGTTGCCGGTAATGGCCCTCTCCTGTCCCCGTGGTTGCCTGGCCGTGACTGTATCCGTTGGGGGCGGGAACCCGCAGATGAGGCCAGGCGTTTATAGGGGGTGGGAGCACAGCGGGGGTAACGGATGGATCAAGACCTGAAGCGGACGGCTCGCAGGGACAGGACACCTGCAGAGAAGCCCGTACCAAATTCACGTAAAAACGCTTATCCGGAGCTAACGGGCGAGGTGGTTATGGTAGGGGCTCCACTGGACACCACCAGAGCCGACAGGGGAGGTGCGGCTGCGTCTGCGAATCGGGGAGGAGCGCTCCGGCGTTTTCTCGGATTGGCGGGTGAGCCGAAATCCGTGACCGACACCGCTGACCGCATCCGTGCCAATGACTCCGCTCAGACCGCGACCTTTGCCGCTGACGCGGAATCGCAGGCGTGGACTCCGCCCACCTGGGAGGAGATCGTCAGCACGCACAGCGGCCGCGTGTACCGCCTGGCGTACCGCCTGACCGGCAATCAGCACGACGCCGAGGATCTCACGCAAGAGGTCTTCGTCCGTGTCTTCCGGTCCCTCTCGACCTACACCCCCGGCACGTTCGAGGGCTGGCTGCACCGCATCACCACCAACCTCTTCCTGGACATGGTGCGCCGCAAGCAGCGCATCCGCTTCGACGCACTCGGGGACGACGCCGCGGAGCGGCTGCCGAGCCGCGAGCCGTCGCCGCAGCAGGTGTTCAACGACACGCACTTCGACGCGGACGTCCAGCAGGCGCTCGACACCCTCGCGCCGGAGTTCCGCGCCGCGGTGGTCCTCTGCGACATCGAGGGCCTTTCGTACGAGGAGATCGCAGCGACCCTCGGCGTCAAGCTCGGCACGGTCCGCAGCCGTATCCACCGGGGCCGCTCGCAGCTGCGCAAGGCCCTCCAGCACCGCTCTCCCGAGGCCCGCGCCGAGCGTCGCTCGCTCGCGGTCACCGGGGCCGTGGCGCTGGGAGGAGGGGGCGCGACCGCGTGAGTGGATCACGGTCGAATCCTGCCGAGCGGCATGTAGCCGAGGCCGAGCAGCATCTGGGGGACCGGCTCGCCGCCCTTGTGGACGGCGAGTTGGGCCATGACGCGCGGGAGCGCGTCCTCGCGCATCTGGCGACCTGTCCGATGTGCAAGACCGAGGCCGACGCGCAGCGTCGCCTGAAGAGCGTCTTCGCGCAGGCGGCCCCGCCGCCGCCCACCGAGAGTTTCCTCGCCCGCCTCCAAGGTCTTCCGGGAGGCGGTTCCGGGCCGTCCGGAGGATCCGGCGCCGACGACGGATTCGCCACCGGAGCCACTGAGTCCACCGGCCTGCCGCGGAACCGGATCTTCGGTGTGAACCCCGACCCCTTCGTGGAGTACGTCCCGGCGGGCGCCCACGCCGCGGTGCTGCCCAGCGAGCACCGGGGCTTCCGCATCCATGACGTCACGCGGCACGAGGTGGAGAGACCCACCTGGCGCGGGCGCCGCTTCGCGTTCGCGGCGGCCGGTGCGGTGTCGCTGGCCGCCATCGCGCTGGGCGGCGTCACGGTCGGCGTCCCCGCCGACTCGGGTGACACCCGCGCGGGCGGCTCCGGCAGCAATGTGACCCCGCAGCGCTCCCAGGGGTCCGGCACCGCCGTGACCCCCGACTCCGTGCGCCGCCGGGGCAGCGGCAATCCGCTGTCGGTGCAGGGGCAGCGGCCCGGCGTCCTGACGGCACCGGTCGCGCCGACCGAGGTGACGGGACCCCTGCTGCCCGGGACAGCCCCCACGCACCCGCTGCGCTCCCGCGACTCCGTGCACCAGCTGACGGCGCCGATGCTGGCGGGCGCCGCCGCGATCTCCCCGCTGATACGCCCGGCGCCGCCCGGCCGTCACACGGCGGAGGACCGCCTGGTGCCGGGAGACGCCGATCCAGTGCGGACCAGCGCCGCCCCACCGGGCAGCGGACCGCTGCAGGGCACGTCGCAGATGCGCTGACATGACGTTGCCCTCCGCTTTCCCGGGGGAACCTGGTTGAATCCTCGGTGGGCCGCGCCCGCCGAGGAACCGGCGAGCGCGGGGTTGAGCATGCAGACGGCGTCCGCCGCGGGCCAGTTGTGGGGAGAACATGGACGAGGGGAAGCCCACGAAGGCAAATTGGTGGTCCCGCCCCCGCCCCAAACCCCCAACCCCACCGGACGCCCCACCCCAGGCCCCGGACACGTCCGCGCAGTCCCCGGCCCCGCACCAGGCACCCAGCGAGGCTGTCCCGCACGGCACCACGTCGCCTGAGCCCGATGCCTCGACGCAGGGCCCGGACACGTCCGCGCAGGGTGCGCAGTCCCCGGGGCAGCCCGTGGAGTCCCCGACTGCGCGCCAGGCACCCACCGCCGCGGCTCCGCACGGCGTCACGCCGACCGAGCCCGGTGTTCCGACGCAGGGCACCGACGCTTCCGCGCAGGGCCCGTTGGCTCCGGGGCGGCCCGTGGAGGCCCCGGTCCCGCACCAGGCGCCTGCCGCCGCGGTCCCGCACGGTGCCATGTCGGATGCGCCCGGTGTCCCGATGCAAGGCACCGACGCTTCCGCGCAGGGCGCGCTCGTCCCGGGAGGGCCCGTGGAGGCCTCGGCCCAACAGCCCCCGAGGTCGACCGACTCCGGTGCTCCGACGCAGGGGCCGGACACGTCCGCGCAGGGTGCGATGGTCCCGGGGCAGTCCGTGGAGGCCCCGGCCCCGCACCAGGTGCCCACCGCCGCGGCTCCGCACGGCGCAATGCCGACCGAGCCCGGTGTTCCGGCGCAGGGTTCGGACGCCTCGGGGCAGCCCGGCGAGGTCTCGTCCGTCACGGGTGAGGGCAGCCCGGTGCAGGCGCACTCCGCTTCCGGGGCGCATGGCTCCGTGGGTGGGGAGTCCATATCGGTTGGTGATGATTCGTACTCGGTGGCGGGTTCGGGGGAGCAGGGTGTGGGTGTGGGCGGTCAGGGAGGGGACGCTGGGGATCGGCCTCGGCCGTTGCACGATCCGGATCCGTACAGCACTCCTCCCTACGGCGAGCCCGGTCCCTGGGCGCCCGCGCCTCCGGTGCAGCACCCCGCAGTGACCCCGGCCCACGGCACCCCGTTCCCCACGGGCCCGCAGGGCGGCACGCCCGCCTACGGAGCACCTGCCCACGGCACCGCAGGGCCGGGGCCGCTCCACGGCGGGACCCCTCCGCACGGCACGCCCGCCCACGGGACGCCCCCTCACGGCACCGCAGCAAGCTCGGGGCCCCACCACGGCGGGACCCCTCCGCACGGCACGCCCGCCCACGGGACGCCCCCTCACGGCACCGCAGGCGCGGGTCCACATCACGGCGGGACGACCCCTCCGCACGGCACCCCCGGTGCCGCCCCGGCCCCGGATCCGTACAACGGGTCCTCCCCGGTCCCGGTGCAGGGGGAGGCCCGGTCGGCGTACGACCCCTGGAATGTGCCGTTGCAGCAGATCGGGTCGTTGCCTCCGGAGACGCGGGAGAAGCGGGAGAAGCGGGGGCGGCGGGTGTTGCTCGTCGGGGTGGCGCTCATCGCTCTCGTGTCGGGGCTCATCGGCGGTGCGACCGGCGCGTATCTGGAGCGGAACGGCACGGGTGACGTCGAGCTCCGGCAGCCGGACGCCGACGAGTCCAAGGACCGGCCCAAGGGCAGCGTCGCGGGCATCGCCTCTGCCGCCCTGCCCGGCGTCGTGACCCTGCACGTCAGCGGCGACTCCGCACAGGGCACAGGCACCGGCTTCGTCCTCGACGGCAAGGGCCACATCCTCACCAACAACCACGTCGTGGAGCCCGCGGGCACCGGCGGCGAGGTGTCGGTCACGTTCAGCGGCGGCGAGACCGCCAAGGCCGAGGTGATCGGCCGCGACTCCGGCTACGACCTCGCGGTCGTCAAGGTGTCCGGCGTCCGCGGCCTGCGCCCCCTGACCCTCGGCAACTCGGAGAACGTCCAGGTCGGCGACCCCGTCGTCGCCATCGGCGCCCCCTTCGACTTGGAGAACACCGTCACCTCCGGGATCATCAGCGCCAAGGAGCGGCCCATCACCGCCGGCGGCGAGAAGGGCGACGGGAGCGATATCTCGTACGTCGACGCCCTGCAGACCGACGCGCCCATCAACCCCGGCAACTCCGGCGGCCCCCTCGTCGACTCCAAGGCCCGCGTCATCGGCATCAACAGCGCCATACGATCCGCGAGCGGCGGCGACGACCCGGACCGGGGCCAGGCCGGCTCCATCGGCCTCGGCTTCGCCATCCCGATCAACCAGGGCAAGCGCGTCGCCGAAGAGCTGATCAACTTCGGCAAGGCGACGCACCCCGTGATCGGCGTCACGCTCGACACCCGGTTCAACGGCGACGGCGCCCGCATCGCCGACAAGGGCAAGAACGGCGGCCCGTCGGTCAACGAAGACGGTCCCGGCGACCGGGCCGGCCTCCGGCCGGGTGACATCATCACCGAGGTCGACGGCCGTGCCGTGCACTCCAGCGACGAGCTGATCGTCAAGGTCCGCGCGCACCGCCCGAAGGACAGCCTGCGGCTGACGGTCGAGCGCGGCGGCGACGACCGCGAGGTGACCCTGGTGCTCGGCTCGGCCGCCAGCGGCTGAGTAAAGGACTGGCCACGGTGGTCCGCGTTGTCGTGCAGCGGCTACCGGACGGACATCCGCGCCGGGTACCGTGGGCACGGTCCAGACCACGGAGGACATCGCAAGGAGCTCTAGGTGTTCAATGACATTGGCGCACTCGAGATAGTGGCGCTGGTCGTCCTCGCCGTGCTCATCTTCGGTCCGGACAAGCTGCCGAAGGTCATCCAGGACATCTCCCGCACGATCCGCAAGATCCGCGAGTTCTCCGACAGCGCGAAGGCGGACATCCGCGAGGAGCTGGGCCCGGAGTTCAAGGACTTCGAGTTCGACGACCTGAACCCGAAGAAGTTCATCCGCAAGCAGCTCGACAACGACGAGCTCGGGCTCAAGGAAATCCGTAACGGCTTCGACCTGAAGAAGGAGATGAACGAGGTCGCGGACGCCGTGCACGGCCGCGACAGCGACTCCTCGGACGGCGGCTCGACGGCCCCGGCGACCGCGGCGGCCGCCTCGGGTGGCGGAGCCCGCGTCGACATGCAGAAGAAGCCCGCGGAGGCCGAGAAGCTCGACGCCGGCGACCGCCCGCCGTTCGACGCGGACGCCACCTGAGCCCTCTCCTGAACTGCCGCCGCCAACGGGTGTGGCTATCCTGCCTTGTTGTCCGGCGTGAGGACGCCCGAGGGGGGCGGGCCGCTCCGGACACCCGAGAGCGAGGAGGCGGCCGGGTACATGGAGACGACAAGTCGGGTAGGCGCACAGGTGCAGACCGCGGACGGCGCCGCACAAGCGGTGCCCTCCGCCCGGCGCACGGTCGACGGCTACCTGCTGGCGCCCTTTCCCTGGTACGGCCTCGACGAGGCCTACACGGGGCAGCGCTGGCTGATGCAGGTCGGCGCGTCGGCGGACGGTGCCGTGGAGCACGGTTCGATCGGACACGGTGACGAGCCGTCGGTCCGCGCCGAGGGCACCCTCGGCAACAGCGACAAGGAGCGCTTCGCGGTCGTGGTGACCGTCGCGGCCAACCCGGTGCGGCGCAGCGCGGACGGCACGGGTGTCCTGGAGGCCACGTCGGTCTCCTCGGCGGCCTGGCTCGCCGGGGTGGGCCTGCTGTCCTTCACCTGGCCGCCCCAGATGGACCACACGCTGCGCGACGACTGGCTGGACCAGCAGACGGAGACGGCCTGGTTCCTCGCCGACGACCTGGAGGGCGACGACTGGTCGTCGCTGTCGCTCCCGGTGGACGGGGTGCCGACGCCGTTCCACTACCGCGAGTCGGAGTACGGCTGGGTCCTCGCGGGCTCCACGAAGGAGGGCGTCCACCTGGGCGCGTACGGACGCGGCATGAGCGCGTACGGGCTGGGCTTCTCGGTCATCAAGGACATCGGAGCGTACGCCTAGAAAGCCCGCCCCTGGAGGGCGCGCCCCTCACGGGGCGGCCCTCTCAGCGCGTGCTCAGAACTTGTTGCGCGGTGTGATGCCCAGGGACATGCCCGACAGGCCGCGCTGGCGGCCGCCCAGCTTGCCCGCGATGGCGCGCAGCGCCGCGCCCGCGGGGGACTCCGGGTCGGTCAGGACGACCGGCTTGCCCTCGTCGCCGCCCTCGCGCAGGCGGACGTCGATCGGGATCGAGCCGAGGACGGGCACCGTCGCGCCCGTCGTCTTCGTGAGGCCCTCGGCGACCTTCTGGCCGCCGCCCGTGCCGAACACGTCGACCATCTCGTCGCAGTGCGGGCAGGGCAGCCCCGACATGTTCTCGACGACGCCGACGATCTTCTGGTGGGTCTGCACGGCGATGGAGCCGGCGCGCTCGGCGACCTCGGCCGCTGCCTGCTGAGGCGTCGTCACGACCAGGATCTCGGCGTTCGGCACCAACTGCGCCACGGAGATCGCGATGTCACCCGTGCCCGGCGGCAGGTCGAGCAGCAGCACGTCGAGGTCGCCCCAGAAGACGTCCGCGAGGAACTGCTGGAGCGCGCGGTGCAGCATCGGGCCGCGCCACACGACCGGCGCGTTGCCCGGCGTGAACATGCCGATGGAGATGACCTTCACGCCGTGCGCGGACGGCGGCATGATCATGTTCTCGACCTGGGTGGGCTTGCCGTCGGCGCCCAGCATGCGCGGCACGGAGTGGCCGTAGATGTCGGCGTCGACGACACCGACCTTCAGGCCGTCCGCGGCCATCGCGGCCGCGAGGTTCACCGTCACCGACGACTTGCCGACGCCGCCCTTGCCGGACGCGACGGCATAGACCCGGGTCAGGGAGCCGGGCTTGGCGAAGGGCACCTCGCGCTCGGCGGTGCCGCCGCGCAGCGCGGCCGCCAGCTCCTTGCGCTGCTCGTCGCTCATCACGTCCAGCGTCACGTCGACGCGCGTGACGCCGTCGACGGCCGCGACCGCGTCGGTCACGTTCTTCGTGATGGTCTCGCGCATCGGGCAGCCGGAGACCGTCAGGTACACGGTGACCGCTACTGCCCCATCGGCGGAGATATCCACCGATTTGACCATTCCCAACTCGGTGATGGGTCGCTGGATCTCGGGGTCGTTCACCGTCGCCAGTGCTTCACGCACCGCGTCTTCCGTAGCCATAGGACCGATAGTACGGCGCGGTAACCCCGCCTCGGAAAGGTCTGTCAGCGGTCGCCTACATCACTCCGGCGCGAGCCGTCCGCCGGGAATACCGCGCGGTGCTCCTCCAACTCCTTGACCAGGTCCTGGAGCTCGGAGCGGATCCAGTCGCGGGTCGCCACCTCGCCGAGCCCCATGCGCAGCGAGGCGATCTCGCGCGTGAGGTACTCGGTGTCCGCGATGGACCGCTCGTTCTGCTTGCGGTCCTGCTCCAGATTGACGCGGTCGCGGTCGTCCTGACGGTTCTGCGCGAGGAGGATCAGCGGGGCCGCGTACGACGCCTGCAGCGACAGCATCAGGGTGAGGAAGATGAACGGGTACTGGTCGAAGCGCAGGTGGTCGGGGGCCGAGACGTTCCACACCACCCACATGATGATGACGATCGTCATCCAGACGATGAACCGGCCGGTGCCCAGGAACCGCGCGATCCGCTCCGAGAGCCGTCCGAAGGCCTCCGGGTCGTAGTCGGGCAGGAGTCTCGGGCGCGGGTTCCTCGGCTGGTCGAGACGGAATCGGGGGCTCCGCGACTCGGCGCGGCTCTCGCGCTCGCGGTCAGCTGCCATGGTCCGCCTCTTCCTCCTCCAAGTGGAACTCCGTCTCGCGCCAGTCTTCCGGCAGCATGTGGTCGAGTACGTCGTCGACGGTGATCGCCCCGAGCAGCGAGCCGCCCTCGTCGACGACGGGCGCCGCCACCATGTCGTACGTCGCGAAGTACCCGGCGACGACCGGCAGCGTGGTGCCCGGCGCGAGCGGCAGCAGATCGTCGTCGAGGATCGAGCCGACCAGGGTGTACGGCGGGTCGCGCAGCAGCCGCTGGAAGTGCACCGTGCCCAGATACTTGCCCGTCGGCGTCTCGTCCGGCGGCCGGCACACGTACACCTGTGCGGCGAGCGCGGGGGAGAGGTCCTGCTGGCGGACGCGCGCGAGGGCGTCGGCGACCGTCGCGTCGGGCCGCAGCACGATCGGCTCGGTCGTCATCATGCCGCCGGCCGTGCGCTCCTCGTACGCCATCAGGCGCCGCACGTCGGCCGCGTCGCCCGGCTGCATCAGGGTGAGCAGCCGTTCCTTGTCGTCCTCAGGCAGCTCGGCGAGGAGGTCGGCGGCGTCGTCGGGGTCCATGGCCTCCAGGACGTCGGCGGCGCGCTCCTCCTTGAGCTTGCCGAGGATCTCGATCTGGTCGTCCTCCGGCAGCTCTTCCAGGACGTCGGCGAGCCGGTCGTCGTCGAGGGCCGCGGCGACCTCGGCCCGGCGCTTGGGGGTGAGGTGGTGCAGGACGTTGGCGAGGTCGGCGGGGCGCAGCTGTTCGAAGGTGGCGAGGAGGGTCTCGGCGCCCTGGCCGTGCTCCTCCACGGAGAAGCCGTCGACGGCGGACCAGTCGACGGTGAGGGTCTCCCCCTTGCGGCGGAACGTTCCGCCCTTTCCCTTGCGGGCGAAGACCCGGTCGATCTCCCAGTCGCGGCGGGCGGGGAGCTGCTGCACCGACACGTCGAGGACGGTGACCTCCTCGCCCGTCTCGATGAGCCGCACCCGCCGGTCCAGCATCTCGCCGAGGACGAGCCGCTCGGTGGGCCGCTGCTCGAAGCGCCGCACGTTCAGTACGCCGGTGGTGATGATCTGGCCCGACTCGATGCCGGTGACGCGGGTCATCGGCAGGAAGATGTGACGCCGGGTGGCGAGCTCGACGACGAGGCCGAGCAGCCGGGGCGGCCGTCTGGCGACCCTGAGCATCGCCACCAGGTCGCGCACCCGGCCCACCTGGTCGCCGTTCGGGTCGAAGACGGGGATGCCGGAGAGGTGCGAGACGAAGACCCTGGGGGCGCCTGCCGCCATGCGCGCGCCTCCTTCTGGTCGGGGTTTACATGCTGGTTCATCCGTCAATACGGGCTTCAGGCTAGCCCGTCCCGGTCGGACACGCCCCGGTGGAGGGTCCGGAAGGACTGCCGCCGATCGACTCGGCCGGCACGGGTACGCTGCCGTACTGCCGTAGCCGTAGAGGTCGTCCGCACGAGAGGCAGCGCCACCTGTGACCGCACTTCCCCTGGCCAGCCGCGCCCGCAGGACAGCCTTCGTGAGCGCGATGTGCGCGGGCCTGGTCGCGGCGGCCACGAGCCTGACGGGCTGCAGCAGCGGTGAGGACCCGGACGCGGGCACGAACGGCGTCGGGAAGCTCTCCGCCGCGAAGATCCAGGGCAAGGCGGGCCGGGCGGCCGACGCGGCGTCGGCGGTGCGGCTCTCCGGCACGGTGGTCAGCAAGAACCACACGTACACCCTCGACATGCGCCTCAAGGGCGAGGGCGGCACGGGCTCGGTCACCTCGAAGGGGCAGACGTTCCAGCTGCTGCGCATCGGCGAGGAGCTCTACCTGAAGGCGGGGTCGGAGTTCTGGACGCACGACAGCGGCAAGACCGACGGCAAGCCCGGGCAGGCCGACGAGACGGCCGCGGCCAAGCTCGACGGCAAGTACGTGAAGGTTCCCGAGGCTGACCCCGCCTACCAGCAGCTGAGCGGCTTCACGGACAAGGACAAGCTCCTCGACGGCATGCTCACGCTGCACGGCACGCTCGCCAAGGGCGACCGCGGTACGACGGGCCGGCTCCGCAGCATCAAGATCACCGGCGACGAGGGAGCGGGCGGCACGCTGTCCGTCTCCCTGGACGGCAAGCCCTACCCCCTGCGCCTGGAGCGCGGCGGCCACGCGGGCACCCTCAAACTCACCGACTGGAACAAGGACTTCCCGCTCCAGGAGCCGGGCAAGGACGAAATGGTCGACTACGGAAAGCAACTCCCGACCTCCTGACGAGGCCCGGCTGAGGCAAGCCCGGCTGAGGCAAGCCCGGATGAGGCAAGCCCCGAAGGGGCAAGCCTCAGGGGCGCGGGGAACTGCGCGAGCAACCACAACGCACCCGCAGGGCAGCGCGACGCAGAAACCTCAACGGCGCTTGCGCCGGAAGAGCAGCCGAGGAAGCCCCCCCGGGCAACGGCTCACGCGTTGTAGCCCCCGTAGGGAGAGGCGGGGCCGCCAGCGACCCCGAGGGCAACTCCGTCACCGCCTCACGCGGAGTGAGCCGTACGACCCGGCACTGCTCGCCCCACCGCACGGTGATCCGCTCGGCGTCCGGCGCGTTCAACCGCTTCCCCTTCAGCTCGCCGACAGCGGCCTCCCACTGCTCGGAGCCGGGTGCCAGCTCGCGCACGTCCGCCGTCCAGGCGACGACCCGCCCGCCCTTGTCCTTGCTGCGCACGGTCACCTCGGCGAGCCCCCCGTCGACGAGCCCGGGCAGCGGCTGTTCGCCGGGCCCGTCGCCGACGAGGTGCACGGCACCCTCGTACCAGACATGCCAGAGCGCCCGGGCGGGCGAGCCCTCGCCCCGGACCCAGATGAGGCCGGACTTCTTGGTGGCCTCCTCGACGAGGGCGCGGTCGAGCAGCGGGTCAGCAGTCATGGACGGCAGCCTACCGAGTGGGGGTCACAGCCAGCCGTTGCGCTTCAGGGTCCGGTGGATCGCGAAGCAGACGCCGCCGATGAAGGCGAGCACCATCGGGTAGCCGTACCGCCAGCGCAGCTCCGGCATGTGGTCGAAGTTCATGCCGTAGACCCCGCAGACGGCCGTCGGCACGGCGATGATGGCCGCCCACGAGGTGATCTTGCGCATGTCCTCGTTCTGCGCGACGGCGGCCTGCGCGAGGTTGGCCTGGAGGATCGAGTTGAGCAGCTCGTCGAAGCCGATGACCTGTTCCTGGACGCGCGTGAGGTGGTCGGCGACGTCCCGGAAGTACTTCTGGATGTCGGGGTCGACGAGCCGCATCGGCCGCTCGCTGAGCAGCAGCATGGGCCGCAGCAGCGGTGAGACGGCCCGCTTGAACTCCAGGACCTCGCGCTTGAGCTGGTAGATCCGCCCGGCGTCGACGCCGCGCGAGCTGCCCTTGCCCTTGCTCGGCGCGGAGAACACCTCGCTCTCCACGTCGTCGATGTCGTCCTGCATGGCGTCGGCGACCGCGATGTAGCCGTCGACGACGTGGTCGGCGATGGTGTGCAGGACGGCCGAGGGGCCCTTGGCGAGCAGCTCGGGGTCCTCCTGGAGGCGGCGCCGCAGGGCGCGCAGCGAGCCGTGGCCGCCGTGCCGGACGGTGATGAAGAAGTCCCGGCCGGTGAAGCACATCACCTCGCCGGTCTCGACGACCTCGCTCGTGGCGGTGAGCTCGGCGTGCTCCACGTAGTGGATGGTCTTGAAGACGGTGAACAGCGTGTCGTCGTACCGCTCCAGCTTGGGGCGCTGGTGGGCGTGGACGGCGTCCTCGACGGCGAGCGGGTGCAGCCCGAACTCGGCGGCGATACCGGCGAATTCGGCCTCGGTCGGCTCGTGCAGGCCGATCCAGGCGAAGCCGCCCCGGCGGCGCACCTCCAGCATCGCCTCGTGCGGGCTGAGGGCGTCGGCGCACTCCAGACGCCGGCCTTCGCGGTAGACGGCGCAGTCGACGACGGCCGACGCGGCGTCACGGGTCGCGTCGTAGGTGTCGTAGGACGCGGGGGAGGAGGGGTAGGCGGTGCCGTCCTTGCGCAGCGAGGGGCGGACGGCGGCACGAAGGTCGCGGATCATCGACATGGGCAGGCTCCTTCGAAGGAGGCCGCCTGCGACGGTTGGAACTGCCCGGAATGGGGACGTCCTACTGCGTAGATGTTTGGCACGTCCACAAAGCGGGGAGCACCGCACCGTCGCGGTGGCAGCTTCGCTACTGACACAGATCAGGAAACTCAGACAGATCAGGTGGGAACGAAGTGCTCTTCCGTCGCACACGGCACGAACGGTGCTCGCGATGCGTGTGTGTGCTTGCGCAGCTGTCGAGCTGCGGAAATCACCGGGCGGAAGAGCGGGTGGTACTGCACGGTCGACTTCGGTCCATTGCAGCCCCACCTCCTCCGGCCGGTCCCCCGTAAGGGAAGTCCCATGCGCCCTTCACGCCAGTGGCGCAAAGTCAGTGTCTGTCTGCAGGGCCTGAAAGCGACGCTTCTGCGTGCTGCCCTGAGCCAGCGGCCAACACTATCAGCCGACTGAAGTGTCAAGCCCCCGCTTTGCCGTTCCCTGACGAGTTCTATGCTCGCGTCATGGCTGATGTTCTTGCGCTGGTCGAGGCCCGTCTCCGTACTGGCCTGGGAGAACCGGACGCGCGCGCCGCGGTGACCTTCCTCGGGACGGACCGCTTCGAAGTGCTGCGGTTCACGGACGGCGACGTGCTGCGCTACGCCACGCTCGGCATGTCCGCCCAGCCGATGGCCGACCCCACCGCCGCGCTCGCCGATCCGGTCAAGGGCCCGCGCGCCGAGCTGGTGTTGTCGGTACGAGGGGGCCGCGCCGACACGGACAAGGTGCTGCGGCCGCTCGCGGTCCTCGCCGCCTCGCCGCAGGTGGAGGGGCTGATCGTGGCGCCCGGCGCGTCGCTGGACGTGGGTGAACCGCTGTGGCCGGGCGCGCCGTTCACCTCGGTGCTGGTCGCGGAGCCCGGCGGTCTCGTCGAGGATCTCGACCTCGACGCCCCCATGGAGCCCGTCCGGTTCCTGCCGCTGCTCCCCATGACGCCGAACGAGGCGGCGTGGAAGCGGGTGCACGGCGCGGCGGCGCTGCGGGAGCGCTGGCTGAACAGCGGGACGGACCTGCGCGATCCGCTGCGCAAGTCCGTGCCGCTGGACTGAAGTCCCGTACAAGCCCGTTATGTGCGCGGTCAGTTGGCGAAGACGCCGACGCCGTCCTCGGTGGCGTGCCGCGGCTCGAGCTCCTCGGCGGTTGGGGTATCCCCTGCTCGAGCGGAGCCGAGAGCTTGGGGAATGGTGAGCGAGGCCCTGCGCACCCAGACCACACCCGCGCCGATCACCGCGGTGACGGCCGCGACCACGAACGGGATGTGGATGTCGCTCCACTCCTCGATCTTCGGCGCGAAGAAGGGCGCGGCGGCGGCCGCGAACCACCGCACGAAGTTGTAGCCGGCGCTGGCCACCGGCCGCGGCGCGTCGGAGACCCCGAGGGCGAGCTCGGTGTAGACGGTGTTGTTCACGCCGATGAAGGCGCCGGACAGGATCGTGCAGACGATGGCCGTGGTGTGGTCGCCGTAGCCGAGTACGAGCACGTCGGCGGCGAGCAGGAGCAGCGAGCCGCCGAGCACCTTCAGCGAGCCGAAGCGCGCCTGCAGTCGAGGTGCGACGAGCACCGAGAACACCGCGAGCAGCACGCCCCAGGCGAAGAACACCGCGCCCGACTTGTACGGCGACATGTTCAGCACGAACGGTGTGAAGGCCAGCACGGTGAAGAACGTGTAGTTGTAGAAGAAGGCGGAGGCGGCCGCGGAGGCGAGTCCGCCGTGGCCGAGCGCCTTGACCGGGTCGAGCAGGGACGTCTTCCGTGCGGGCTTCGGCTGTTCCTTGAGGAACGCGGTGATGCAGAGGAAGCCGATCGCCATCAGGGCCGCGGTGCCGAAGAACGGATAGCGCCAGCTGGCGTCGCCGAGCACCGCGCCGACCAGAGGTCCGCACGCCATGCCGAGGCCGAGCGCCGACTCGTACAGCAGGATCGCGGCGGCGCTGCCGCCGGCCGCGGCGCCGACGATGACGGCGAGGGCGGTCGACACGAAGAGCGCGTTGCCGAGTCCCCAGCCCGCCCGGAATCCGACGAGCTCACCGACCGAGCCCGAGGTGCCGGAGAGGGCCGCGAAGACCACGACGAGCGCGAGGCCGAGCAGCAGGGTCTTCTTGCCGCCGATGCGGCTGGAGACGAAGCCGGTGACCAGCATCGCGACGGCGGTGATCAGGAAGTACGAGGTGAAGAGGAGGGAGACCTGGCTGGCGCTCGCGTCCAGGCCCTTGGCGATGGAGGGCAGGATCGGGTCGACGAGCCCGATGCCCATGAAGGCCACGACGGATGCGCCGGCCGTCGCCCACACGGCCTTCGGCTGCCGGAGCAGGCTGCCCGCCCCGGCGTCGAACGGGTCCCCTTCGGCGGGGCCCTCTGTGCTGCTGTTCATTCAGCCGCTCCTTCACTGCCGTATCCGTGCCCGAGTCGTATCCGTGTCCGACGGAGGTCGTTGATGTATACACATATTAAGTTAGCAAGACTAACTGATGCAAGCTACATCTAATTTTGCCTGGTGACAGGGCCACCGGACGGGTGATCGTCCTTGACGGAGCGGCGACCGGGGAGGACCGTTGGGCGCTATGAGGGGCGAACCCAGTTGCCCGAAGTGTGGTGGCCGGGTCAGGGCTCCCGGTCTCTTTGCCGACTCCTGGCAGTGCGATGTGCACGGCACCGTGCACCCGCTGCAGCCCGTGATCCCGCCCAGCGTCGAGGCTCTCCAGGTCGTGGTGCACCGGGCGCAGGTCCCGGTGTGGATGCCGTGGCCCCTGCCGGTCGGCTGGCTGTTCACGGGCGTGGCCTGCGCGGGTGACGACAGGAGCGGCGGCCGTGCGACGGCGGTGGCCTGCTCCGGTCCCGCGCCGCTCGGCGGTGTCGGCGAGCTGGTGCTCGTCGCCGAGGAGCTCGGCGTCGGCCTCGGCGCGCGGTACGCGGGCATCGACGGCCCCGACCCGGGCGCCCACATGAGCGTCGAGAAGCCACCCCAGACCAAGGTCCTCGCCGCCGGCCGGCCGACGCCGTTGTGGCATGTCTCGGGGACGCCGGACGACCGCGCGGTCTTCGCGGGCGAGGCGCGCGGGCTGTGGCTGTGGGCCATCGCGTGGCCGGAGCAGTCGGGGCTGCTGATGTACGACGAGCTGGTCCTCACCGATCTGCGGGACGCGGGCGCGGAAGTGGATCTGCTGCCGTGCGGGGCGCTGTCGCCGCGGCTGCTCATGCCGTGAGCGACGTCGGCGGGCGGGGGAGGAGGGGCAGGGGTGGTGGCCGTGCCGTGAGGGACGCCTCTTCGGGAGCTGGTCGAGAAGCGGCCCGCGCCCGTTATCCTTGAGCGTCCCCATCGTTCCCCTCGTCCGCCCCGTCAGAGCACTGGAGCCAGCGTCGTGCGCATCGATCTGCACACCCACTCCACCGCGTCCGACGGCACGGACACCCCGGCCGAGCTGGTCCGCAACGCGGCAGCGGCCGGTCTCGACGTCGTCGCGCTGACCGACCACGACACGACCCGGGGCTACGCCGAGGCCAAGCGGGCCCTGCGCGAGCTGCCGACGGGGCTGACCCTCGTGACCGGCGCCGAGCTCTCCTTCAACCTCGACGGCATGGGCCTGCACATGCTGGCCTACCTCTTCGACCCCGAGGAGCCCGAGCTCGCCCGCGAGTGCGAGCTGGTCAGGGACGACCGGGTGCCGCGCGCCAAGGAGATGATCGGCAAACTCCAGGGGCTCGGCGTGCCGGTGACCTGGGAGCAGGTCGCGCGGATCGCGGGCGACGGCTCGGTCGGCCGTCCGCACATCGCCGAGGCGCTCGTCGAGCTGGGCGTCGTGCCCACCGTCTCCGACGCCTTCACGCCCGAGTGGCTCGCCGACGGCGGCCGCGCGTTCGCCGACAAGCACGAGCTCGACCCGTTCGACGCGATCCGCCTGGTCAAGGCGGCCGGCGGCGTCACCGTCTTCGCGCACCCCGGCGCCAGCAAGCGGGGCAGGATCGTCTCCGAGTCCGTGATCGCCGAGCTGGCGGCCGCGGGCCTGGACGGCATCGAGGTCGACCACATGGACCACACGCCCGAGACCCGCACCCGCCTGCGCGGGCTCGCGGGGGAGCTCGGCCTCCTGGTCACCGGGTCCAGCGACTACCACGGCAGCCGCAAGACGTGTGTGCTCGGGGAGTTCACGACCGACCCCGAGATCTACGGCGAGATCACGCGCCGGGCGACGGGGGCGTTCCCCGTGCCGGGCGCGGGCGGACAGCCGGCCGCGTAGCGGTCGATTCCACCGCTCTCGACTCCGCGCTCCGCGCACTACTCCGCGCTCCGCGCCTCTCTTCACCGCGTTCCGCTTCCACTCCACCGTTCCGTGGTGGTGGTCGCCGTGCGCGCGTGTACCGCTCACCCCTTCGTACGACTCTCTGCAAGGCCATCACTGTGTTCGACGTCGCCGTTTTCGGATCCCTCTTTCTCACGCTTTTCGTGATTATGGACCCCCCTGGCATCACCCCGATCTTCCTCGGACTGACCGCGGGCCGCCCCGCCAAGGTGCAGCAGCGGATGGCCTTCCAGGCCGTGTGCGTCGCCTTCGGCGTGATCGCGGTCTTCGGCGTCGTGGGGCACCAGATCCTCGACTACCTGCATGTCTCCGTCCCCGCGCTGATGATCGCGGGCGGGCTGCTGCTGCTCCTGATCGCGCTCGATCTGCTCACCGGCAAGACGGACGAGCCGAAGCAGACCAAGGACGTCAATGTCGCGCTGGTGCCGCTCGGCATGCCGCTGCTCGCGGGGCCCGGCGCGATCGTCTCGGTGATCCTGGCCGTCCAGGACGCGGACAGTGTCGGTACGCAGCTCTCCGTCTGGGCGGCGATCGTGGCCATGCACGTGGTGCTGTGGCTGGTGATGCGGTACTCGCTGCTGATCATCCGGGTGATCAAGGACGGCGGCGTGGTGCTCGTGACGCGGCTCGCGGGCATGATGCTCTCCGCGATCGCGGTGCAGCAGATCATCAACGGCGTCACGCAGGTGATCAAGGGCGGCTGACGCGGCTGACCGGACGCACGAAGGGCCCCCGTACGACCTTGCGTACGGGGGCCCTGCGACGTCTGCGTTACGAGGCCGAGGTGTCGGCCGGGCGGATGTAGATGCGCTGGCCGATCGCTGCGGCCTGCTGCACGATCCGATTGACGGAGGCGGCGTCCACGACGGTGCTGTCCACGGCGGTGCCGTCGACGTCGTCGAGTCGCATGATTTCGAAGCGCATGAGGGGCTTCTCCCTTCGTCTGGTCATCCTCCTGCAAGGAGAACTGCTGGGTTCTTGCGGTGTCTTCCTGACGGGTACAACGAGTTGCCTCGTGCAAACATTCCCTACGCTAAAGAAATTTTTCGAGAACCTAATTACTTGCGAGTAGCGAGAGCAGTTGTGTTCGCAGCGTGACGGGCGGGAGACTGGGAACGATATGAACGACGCCGACCCCAGCGCACCGGACACCAGCGCAGCCGACATCGGTGCAGCTGACATCAGCGCTCAGCTGGAGCGCACCAACGGCCTGCTCGAGCGCATGCTCGCCGAGGTGGCGAAGACCCCGTCCACGCACGCGATCTTCGTCGACGCCGGGTATCTGTACGCCGCCGCGGGCCGGCTCGTCACGGGAACGACCGAGGACCGACGGGCCTTCGACGTCGACGCGGAGGGTCTCATCGAGGCGCTCATCGACAAGGCCCGCACGATCTTCGCGGACAGCAGGCTGCTCCGCGTCTACTGGTACGACGGGGCGAGGCGCCGCATCCACACGGCCGAACAGCAGTCGATCGCCGAGCTGCCCGACGTCAAGGTCAGGCTCGGCAACCTCAACGCCAACAACCAGCAGAAGGGCGTCGACTCCCTGATCCGGAGCGACCTGGAGTCACTGGCCAGGCACCGCGCCATCAGCGACGCGGCGCTCATCGGCGGCGACGAGGACCTGGTCTCGGCGGTCGAGGCGGCGCAGGGGTACGGCGCACGGGTCCACCTGTGGGGCATCGAGGCACCCGACGGCCGCAATCAGGCGGAGGCGCTGCTGTGGGAGGTCGACAGCCAGCGCACGTTCGACCTCGACTTCTTCAAGCCGTACGTCACACGGCGCGTCGTCACGCCGTACGAGGCGGGGGCCGCCGCGCACCGCCCCTCCCGCGACGACGTCCGCTTCGTCGGCGCGCAGATCGCGGCGAAGTGGCTCGGGGCGCGGGGCCGCGAGGCGCTGGTGGGCCTGCTGCCCGGCCACCCCTATCTGCCCGGTTCGGTGGACCAGGACCTCCTGGTGGAGGCGGAGCGGCTGCTTCAGTACTCGCTGCGCGGCCAGTCGGATCTGCGGAGGGCGCTGCGGGACGGTTTCTGGGAGCACTTGCAGGCACAGTACTGAGGCCTGCTTCTTCCGTCCCCTCAGCACCGGTTCCAGAAGTCGATCAGGGCGGCTGCCGTCTCCTCGGGGCGGTCGGTGTTGGGGGAGTGCTCGGCGCCGTGGATCACCGTGCGGTGGGCCGCCAGGCGCTCGGCCATGTCGTCCAGGAGCGGGACGGGCCAGGTGTCGTCGCGCTCGCCCGAGATGACGTGCTTGGGCAGCGGCAGGGCGGCGAGCTCGGCGACGCGGTCCGGTTCGGTGGAGAGCTGTCTGCCGGTGGCGACGAGCTGGGCGGGACTGTGCAACAGCCAGCGAGCCCGCAAGGCCTCACTGAGACCGTCGACACCCTGCTGGCCCCCCGCCTCGTCCCCCGTCTGCGCGTCCTGCGGGGGTGGCGGCTCCATGGCCTGCATGGCCTGCCACACCTCGTCCATGGACAGCGCGGCGACGGCGTCCGCCAGCATCTTGGCGCGCTCCTGCTGGAGAGGCGCGATCGCGGCGGGCCCCGAGGACATGAGGGTGAGGGTGGCGAAAGGGCGGGGATCGAGCAGCGCGGCGGCCCGGGCGATCTGACCACCGAGGGAGTGGCCGAGAAGGTGCAGGGTGGAAGGCCGGGAAGAGGAGTCGCCAGCCTCGCCATCCGCCAGGACCGCCGCCGCCTGGGCCAGGACATCATGCGCCAACTCGCCCTGGGCGTACGCCGATTCGTCGTCCGGCCCCGGCGTCTCGTACTGGCCGCGACCGTCCACGGCCACCGCGCGGTAGCCAGCCTCGGCCAGCGGCTCAAGGAGGGCGATGAAGTCCTCCTTGCTGCCGGTGAAGCCGGGCAGCAGGAGAACGGTCCCTCTGCACCGGCCACCCGCCGCAGGCACCGCGTCCAGCACGGCGAAGTCACCACGCTCGGTACGGAGGGCGTGCGCGGTCGCGCACGGGGGCGGTACGAAGGTCGGGGGCCTGCTCATGAGCCGAGGCTAACGGGTCCGCAGAACGGGACGACAGCGAGTGTGCCGCTTAGGGCGGGGCTCGGTCCTGCGGCCGGGCGCGGGCCCGGTGCGGGCCTCGCACGCGCTGCGGGGGCGCCGACCCGGACTTCCGGGGCAGGTGCCGGCAGTTGCGGGCCGGGGTAGCGGGGCTTGCCCACCACGAGGGTCGCCCCCCCGGTTGGGCCGGGGCTTTGCTGTCCGGCCCCTGCGCCGCCGAGCCTCTGGCCCAGCTCCGGGCTGTGCGCGCTGCCGGGTGCCCCCGCCCTGCCCGCGTCCAACCGCGTGCCGCCACTCCCGACGACAGTCAGTACCGATTAACGCGGCCCACCAAGAGCCGGACCCCTGCGTCGCCGAGCGCCCCACACACAGTCGGCGCCCCCTGACGCAGCCCCACGACGGACACGGGCGGACCCCATGGTGAGCCGACGTGCGAAGGCCCGCCTCCCGTGGGGGGGGGCGGGCCTTCGGTGTGGAGGGCTGTGCGTCAGCTCTCCGCTGTCTTTGCCGGTTCTGCCTTCTTGCGCGTGCGGCGGCGCGGGGCGGGGGTCTCCGCCTCGGGCGCGTCCACCTCGGTGGTCGCGGCCTTGCGCGTACGACGGCGGGGCTTGGGCTCCTCCGTCGCCTGGGCGGGGATGCCGGCCTCGACGGTCTCGACGGTGTCGGCGACCTTGGCCGCCGCCGTCTTGCGCGTGCGGCGCTTCGGCTTCTCGGCCTCGGCCTCCGACGCGGTGACCTCCGTGGCCTCGGGGGCCTTCTCCGCAGCCTTGCGGGTGCGGCGCTTCGACTTCTCCGCTTCGGCCTCCGGCACTGCTGCCTCGGCGACCTTCTCGGCTGCCGTCTTGCGTGTGCGGCGCTTGGGCTTCTCGGCTTCCGCGGCCTCAGCGGCCTCGGGAGTCGGCTCCGCAGCCTTGCGGGTGCGGCGCTTCGGCTTGTCCGCCTCGGCCTCCGGCACTGCCGCTTCGGCGACCTTCTCGGCTGCCGTCTTACGGGTACGGCGCTTGGGCTTCTCGGCCTCGGCCTCCGGCGCGGTGACCTCCGTGGCCTCGGGGGCCTTCTCCGCAGCCTTGCGCGTGCGGCGCTTCGGCTTGTCCGCCTCGGGTGCGACCGTCTCGGGCAGGACAGCCTCCGGGGCGATCGTCTCAGGGACGACCGTCTCGGCCGCGGGCGTCGGCTCCGCGGTCTTGCGGGTGCGGCGGCGCGGCTTCGTGGCCGGGGGCTCCGTCTCGGCGACCGGGGCCGGGGCGGGAACCTCCGTCTCGGTCGTCGTCGTGCCCTCGGCCGTGGCCAGGGACTCCGACGCCGCACCGGCACGCGTCCGCCGACGGCGGCGCGGGGTGCGCGGCTCGGTCGCCTCGGCGGCTACCGGGGCGACCTCCGTGGCCGGAGCGGCCTCGGCCACCGGAGCGGCCGCAGCAGTCGCGGTCGCAGTCGTAGCCGTGTCGAGCGGGGTGCCACCGCGCGTACGACGGCGACGACGCGGCGTGCGCGCGGGGCGCTCGCCCTCGGCGGCCGCCGGGGCCGAACGGTCCCGGTCGCGGTCGCGGTCCCTGCCACGGTCACGGTCACGGTCGCGATCCTGCGTACGACCGCCGCCGGAACGGCCACCGCGGCCGCGTCCACCGGTCTCGCCCAGGTCCTCGATCTCCTCGGCGCCCAGACCCGCGCGGGTCCGCTCGCCACGCGGCAGAACACCCTTCGTGCCCGCCGGGATGTTCATCTCCTCGTACAGGTGCGGGGAGCTGGAGTACGTCTCGACCGGGTCGTTGAAGCCCAGGTCGAGCGCCTTGTTGATCAGCTGCCAGCGCGGGATGTCGTCCCAGTCGACCAGCGTGATCGCGATGCCCTTGGCGCCCGCGCGGCCGGTGCGGCCGATGCGGTGCAGGTACGTCTTCTCGTCCTCGGGGGACTGGTAGTTGATGACGTGCGTGACGCCACCGACGTCGATGCCGCGCGCGGCGACGTCCGTGCAGACGAGCACGTCCACCTTGCCGTTGCGGAACGCGCGCAGCGCCTGCTCGCGCGCGCCCTGGCCGAGGTCACCGTGCACGGCGCCCGAGGCGAACCCGCGCTTCTCCAGCTGCTCGGCGATGTCGGCGGCGGTCCGCTTCGTACGGCAGAAGATCATCGCGAGTCCGCGGCCCTCGGCCTGGAGGATGCGCGAGACCATCTCGGGCTTGTCCATGTTGTGCGCGCGGTACACGAACTGCTTCGTGTTGGCGACGGTCTGGCCCTCGTCGTCCGGCGCGGTGGCACGGATGTGCGTGGGCTGCGACATGTAACGACGGGCGAGGCCGATGACGGCGCCCGGCATGGTCGCCGAGAACAGCATCGTCTGGCGCTTCGCCGGAAGCATGTTGATGATCTTCTCGACGTCGGGCAGGAAGCCCAGGTCGAGCATCTCGTCGGCCTCGTCGAGGACCAGGCACTTGATCTGCTTGAGGTCGAGCTTGCGCTGACCCGCGAGGTCGAGCAGCCGGCCGGGGGTGCCGACGATCACGTCGACGCCCTTCTTGAGGGCCTCGACCTGCGGCTCGTAGGCACGGCCGCCGTATATGGCGAGCACGCGGACGTTACGCGCCTTGCCGGCGGTCAGGAGGTCGTTCGTCACCTGCTGGCAGAGCTCGCGGGTGGGGACGACGATGAGCGCCTGCGGCGCCTCGGTCAGCTGCTCCGGAGTGGCGCGGCCCGCCTCGACGTCGGCCGGGACGGTCACGCGCTCGAGGATCGGCAGACCGAAGCCGAGCGTCTTGCCGGTGCCGGTCTTGGCCTGGCCGATGACGTCCTTGCCCGAAAGGGCGACGGGGAGCGTCATCTCCTGGATGGGGAAGGGGTTGATGATGCCGACGGCTTCAAGGGCTTCGGCTGTCTCGGAAAGAATCCCGAGCTCTCGGAAAGTCGTAGTCAGGGCTATGCCTCTTCTGTGAGACGCGGCGTGAGGCGAACGCAGGGGGTCGTGACCGTGCCACTACCGCCGGACGCTTGGGGGCGTGCCGGGGGCGCGGGACCACTGCCGGCGCTCGAGCGCTCTTACCGCTGAGGTTCCCTCCTCGTGCCGTACGCATCCTGTGCGCACCGCCCGGAGGGCTGTCGGGTCGGAGCCGATCGGGCCACCGACCGGGCATCCTCATTCGTACGGCCCGTCGAATATTCGGCGGGCGCATTACCACTGTACCGCTAAATCTCGCATGTGTGTCCGGCGAATTCGTCACATGGTCGTCGTCACAGTCACTGACCAGGGCCTTACGCGTTCCCGCAGGCGGGCTATTGTGCGCTTCATGGAGACGCCTGACACCGCCGCTGAATCCGCCGCCGAACCCACCGGGATCGCCGCCCAGGACTGGGCGAAAGCTTCCGCCGAGCCCCAGTACCGCGCCGCGGTCGTGGACCTGCTCGGCGCGCTCGCCTACGGGGAGCTCGCGGCGTTCGAGCGGCTCGCGGAGGACGCGAAGCTGGCGCCGACGCTCGGCGACAAGGCGGAGCTGGCGAAGATGGCGTCGGCGGAATTCCACCATTTCGAGCAGTTGCGGGACCGTCTCTCGGCGATCGGCGCGGAGCCGACCGAGGCGATGGAGCCGTTCGTCGCCGCGCTCGACGGCTTCCACCGGCAGACCGCGCCGTCCGACTGGCTGGAAGGCCTCGTCAAGGCGTACGTCGGCGACTCGATCGCCAGTGACTTCTACCGCGAGGTCGCGGCCCGCCTCGACTCCGATACGCGGGAGCTCGTGCTCGGCGTGCTCGACGACACCGGGCACGCGAGCTTCGCCGTGGAGAAGGTGCGCGCCGCGATCGAGGCGGACCCGCGCGTGGGCGGGCGGCTCGCGCTGTGGGCGCGGCGGCTGATGGGCGAGGCGCTCTCGCAGTCGCAGCGGGTGGTCGCGGACCGGGACGCGCTGTCGACGATGCTGGTCGGGGGCGTGGCGGACGGGTTCGACCTGGCCGAGGTCGGGCGGATGTTCTCGCGGATCACCGAGGCGCACACCAAGCGGATGGCCGCGCTGGGCCTGGCGGCCTAGGTCCGCTCGACGGGGCGCTCCTACGCCGTCGCCGAGCGGCGCAGGTGGTTCCGGGTGGGGCGGAGCAGGAGCGACAACAGAGCCACCGAGACCACTGCCGCTCCCAGGAGCGTCGCCGGGGTGTGGCCGGAGCCGAGCGCCATATGCGTGATGAAGGCGCCGATCAAGGCGCCCGCGGGGCCTGTGGACAGGACCAGGCTGCGCGCGGGCAGCCGGTGGCCGAAGCGGTGCGCGGTGGCCCAGGCCAGCGCCAGGCCGAGCAATGTGGAGCCGAGTGCTTCCAGAATCACGGTGGTGCCCTCCCTCGCGGCCAGGTGCAAATCGGTCGTAGCCGGTGTACCCCCGGCCGCCGGAATGCAACCCTCCATGATCGGGTGACGCCGCGGTCCCCACGTACGACACGCGTATGAAGCACACGTACAGCGCACGAGAACGGCCCGGCGGTGGAACCCGCCAGGCCGTTCTCTGAAGATCCACCAGAAGCGTCCTACAGGGCGCTGAATCCCACCTTGCGCGCGGTCGGCTCGCCCAGCTCCACGTACGCGAGGCGGTCGGCCGGAACCAGGACCTTGCGGCCGTGGTCGTCCACGAGGCTCAGCAGCGGCGACTTGCCGGTCAGCGCCTCGGACACCGCGGTCTCGACTTCCTCGGCGCTCTGGCCGCTCTCCAGCACGATCTCGCGCGGCGCGTACTGCACGCCGATCTTGACCTCCACGGCTTTGTCCCTCCGACGGTCAGTCTGTGCGCGGCCGTCCGCGCCGTACCCAGCACACATTAGCCCGGTGAGGGGACGGGTACGGCCGCGGCCGTGCACGCCGGTAGCGAACACGGGACGGGAACAAAAGCGCGAGGGCTCAGTGGCCTTCCGTGCCGTGCAGCGGGAAGCCGGCGATGCCGCGCCAGGCGAGCGACGTGATCAGCTGGACCGCCTTCTCCCGGGGGACCGTGCTGTCGCTGGCCAGCCAGTACCGGGCGACGACCTGGGAGTACCCGCCGAGGCCCACGGCGAGGAGCATCGCCTCGTCCCTGGGCAGGCCGGTGTCCTCCGCGATGACCTCGCAGATCGCCTCCGCGCACTGGAGCGTGACGCGGTCCACGCGCTCGCGCACCGCCGCCTCGTTCGTCAGGTCGGACTCGAAGACCAGGCGGAACGCGCCGCCCTCGTCCTCCACGTACGCGAAATAGGCGTCCATCGTCGCGGCGACGCGCAGCTTGTTGTCCGTGGTGGACGCGAGCGCCGTGCGCACGGACTGCAGGAGCGACTCGCAGTGCTGGTCGAGCAGAGCGAGGTAGAGGTCGAGCTTGCCCGGGAAGTGCTGGTAGAGCACGGGCTTGCTGACGCCGGCGCGCTCGGCGATGTCGTCCATCGCCGCGGAGTGGTAACCCTGTGCGACGAATACTTCCTGGGCCGCCCCCAGGAGCTGGTTGCGTCGGGCACGGCGCGGCAGCCGTGTGCCCCGCGGGCGCGCCGCCTCTGTCTGCTCGATGGCTGTCACGCCGCCTCCCAAATGGTCCGATGTGCGGTGAGCGCCGCGCCGCCATCGTACTTTTCGGTAACAGTGATGTGCGCGGTGCGAACGCAGAATTTCACGGACTGGACGACCGCAGAAGGCCTGTCCAACAGTGCGTAGCCGGGCAAACACGGTCGAGCCGGCGGGACCGTCCCGGCCGGCTGCCGGGCTCTCTCACCGGTAGTCGTCCTCGTCGAGGTCCACGACGCGGGCCTGTTCCGCCACGTCGGCTTCGTTGGCGACGCCCGGATCGACGTCTTCGAGGGGGTCGTCCCGGCGGGGGGTGAGATCGGTCTGCTGCTCCGCCGCGTCGGCCTCCGGGGCCTCGACATCGGGCTCGGTCATGCTCTCGTCCGCCTCGAAGGTCTCGAAGGTCTCGGGGTCACTGGGGTCGACACTCATGGATGGCTCTCTTCCCTCGCGGTACGTGGTGGCGCTTATGGGGCGAGTGCCCTGTACCCCCGCTTTCCATCACTCTTCATGGCGAGCTGTTTCGAGCCTAGAAGAGACCCGTGCGGGGCGCTACGCGATCTGTGTGCGGTCTGTGACGGCGAACACGTGAACTACCGCGTGATCGTCTCGTAACATTGCCGCATGTCTTCGACCGAGCTGCCGAACCTGCTGGCCTCCGCCGCCGCGCCCAAGCCGGGTGCCGTGGCGGTCGCGGAGGGGGAGCGGCTCGACTCGGTGGCCCTGCCCGGCCTCTCGCTGACCGTGCGTTCCCGGCCCTCGACCGGCCCCGGACTGCCCCCCGCGCTGTACGTGCACGGGCTCGGCGGCTCCTCGCAGAACTGGTCGGCCCTGATGCCGCAGCTGGCGGACGTCGTCGACTGCGAGGCGATCGACCTGCCGGGGTTCGGGGACTCCCCGCCGCCGGACGACGGCGACTACTCCATCACCGGGCACGCCCGCGCGGTCATCCGCTATCTCGACGCGCGCGACCGCGGCCCCGTCCACCTCTTCGGGAACTCGCTGGGCGGCGCCATCACGACGCGCGTCGCCGCGGTCCGCCCCGACCTGGTCCGCACACTGACGCTGGTCTCGCCCGCCCTGCCGGAGCTGCGCGTGCAGCGCACGGCGGTGCCGACGGGGCTGCTGGCGGTGCCGGGCGTCGCCGCGCTCTTCACCCGCCTGACCAGGGAGTGGACGGCCGAGCAGCGGGTGCGCGGCGTCATGGGCCTCTGTTACGGCGACCCCGGAAGGGTCACGCCGGAAGGTTTCAGCGCGGCGGTCCGCGAGATGGAGCGCAGGCTCCAACTCCCTTATTTCTGGGACGCGATGAGCCGCTCGGCGCGCGGCATCGTGAACGCGTACACGCTGGGCGGTCAGCACGGACTGTGGCGGCAGGCGGAGCGGGTGCTCGCGCCGACCCTGCTCATCTACGGCGGGCGCGATCTGCTCGTCTCGTTCCGCATGGCCCGCAGGGCGGCCGCCGCGTTCCGCGACTCGCGGCTGCTCACGCTGCCCGACGCGGGTCATGTGGCGATGATGGAGTATCCCGAGAGTGTGGCGACGGCGTTCCGTGAACTGCTCGTCGACACCGGTGACTTGAGCGGCCTGAACCGCGGTGGCTCGCGCCCGGGTTCGGGGAGCTGAGGCGGCGCGTGGGACGTCACAGCCGCCGCGGTCCGGCAGACACGACTGACAACAACACCAGCACCTCGGGCACACCGGCTTCGCACGGTGTGGGACCTCAGGCCGCGCCCGGCACGGGGCGGCGGCGCAGACGGGAGGCACCGGACGGCACGCCTCCGCACGGAATCCCCGCTGCGGGCGGCACGCCTCCGCACGGCACTCGCACTGCGGATGGCACCCCTGCGCACGGAATCCCCGCTGCGGACGGCACGCCTCCGCACGGAACCCGCACTGCGCACGGCACCCCTGCGCAGGGAATCCCCGCTGCGGATGGCGCCCCTCCGCACGACACCCCCACTGCGGACGGCACCCCTCCGCACGGCACCCCCGCCGACGGAGTGCCGCACGTCCGCGGTGGGCACCCCGAGCAGCGGGAGCCCGGTGGCGGCTGGGGCGATGTCACCGGCACCGGCGGCGGGCCCGCGATCCGAGGCGGGCACGGCGTGCCCGGGCCCCGTCAGGACTACATGGCCGCGTTCCCCGACGACGAGGGCGACCTCGTCGCCGCGGGCGAGCCGAAGCCGGCCGCGCAGCCGCCGCCGCCCCGCGATCCGTACGCCTCCGTCACCGACTGGGAGGCCGTTCCCGAACCGGCTGCCGACGGCGACGGTGACCGCGAGGGCAAGAAGCGCGGCAGGAACCGTACGCTCGCCGGCGTCGCGGCCGCCGCCGTGACCACCGTCCTCGCGGTCGTCGTGGCGGGGCAGGTCGCCGGCGGCGCGAAGGGTTCGGACACGCGGACCAAGGCCGCCCCGGGCGGCGCCCGCGACACGGACGACCCCGCGTCCCGCTCGGACCGCCGTCCGACGCCCGCCGAGGCGAAGGACGACCCCCCGGCGACGTACGAACAGAAAATGGGCGAGAAGAACCCGATGGACGCGAAACTCAAGGCGTCCGGCGACTTCGCGGCGATCTCCGGGTTCGAGAAAGCACCCGGCAAGGGGCAGCTGTTCCGCTATCGCGTCGACGTGGAGAAGGGCCTCGGCCTGGACGGCGAGCTCTTCGCGCAGGCCGTGCAGAAAACCCTGAACGACAACCGGAGTTGGGCCCACGACGGGGCCCGCACCTTCGAGCGCATTTCATCGGGGAAGCCCGATTTCGTCATCACGCTCGCGAGTCCGGGAACGACCGCCGCCTGGTGCGCGAAATCCGGCCTCGACACGACCCAGGACAATGTGTCGTGCGATTCCGCGGCGACGGAACGCGTGATGATCAACGCCTATCGGTGGGCGCAGGGTGCGAAGACCTACGGCGACGCCGTCCAGAAGGAGTTCGGCAGCGCGATCTTCCCGTACCGGCAGATGCTGATCAACCACGAGGTCGGGCACCGGCTCGGCTTCAACCACACGGACTGCACGAAGGACGGCGGCCTCGCGCCGGTCATGCAGCAGCAGACGAAGTTCCTGAACCACGACGGCATCAAGTGCAAGGCCAACCCCTGGGCTTTTCCCAAGGCTTGAGGACGCCGACGGGTCATTCGGAGTCCGCGGCTCCGGTGGCCGCTTTGACATCTGTCGGAAGTTCGTTCATATTTCTCCGCATGTCGAACCGTCACGCCCCTTCGAGCGCCGCCATTGAGCTGGCGCTCCTCGGCGTGACCGCGCTCTGCGTGGCCGACATCCACTGTTGCTGACGCCCGCCCCGGCGAGTGCGTCGCTTTTTCCCGGCTCCTGGCTTTTCCGTGCCCGCGTGCCGTTTTCTCCCGCACCTTTCCCGGGGTGAGCTCTGTCGCTCCCTTTTCTCACTCATCCCGAGAGGTCTCTTTCCGATGCGTCAAACGTCCGTCATATCCCGTCGCGTGGCAGCGGCATCCGTCAGCCTGGTCCTGGCCTCGGGCGTCGTCGCCTGCGCGGGTCCGAAGGACAACGACGCCGGGAGCGGCGGTGGCGGCAAGCCCGCCAAGGGCGGCACGCTCACCGTCCTCAACCGCGACCCGCAGACCGACTTCGACCCCGCGCGGCTCTACACCTCCGGCGGCGGCAACGTACCGAGCCTCGTCTTCCGCACGCTGACCACCCGCAACCGCGAGGACGGCGCCAAGGGGACGGAGGTCGTCCCCGACCTCGCCACGGGCCTGGGCAAGCCGAGCAAGAACGCCACCGTATGGACGTACACCCTGAAGAAGGGGCTCAAGTACGAGGACGGCTCGCCGATCACGACCGCCGACATCAAGTACGGCATCGAGCGGTCCTTCGCCGCCGAACTGTCCGGCGGCGCACCCTTCTTGAGGGACTGGCTGATCGGAGGCGCCGACTACGAAGGGCCCTACAAGAGCAAGGGCGGCCTGGACTCGGTCGAGACACCGGACGAGCGGACGATCGTCTTCCATCTGAACAAGCCCGTGGGCGACTTCGACTACGTGGCCACCCAGACGTCGTTCGCACCCGTGCCGAAGGCCAAGGACAAGGGCACCAAGTACGAGGAGCACCCGATCTCGTCCGGCCCCTACAAGGTCGTCGAGAACCAGAACGACGGGGAGCGGCTCCGCCTGGAGCGCAACCCGCACTGGTCCGCGAAGAACGACGCCGAGCGGAAGGCCTACCCCGACGTCATCGACGTACGGTCCGGACTCGACTCGTCCGTCATCAACCAGCGGCTCTCCGCGAGCCAGGGCGCGGACGCCGCCGCCGTCACCACCGACACCAACCTCGGCCCCGCCGAGCTCGCCAAGGTCACCGGCGACAAGGAACTCGCCTCGCACGTCGGCACCGGCCACTTCGGCTACACGAACTACCTCGCCTTCAACCCGAAGGTGAAGCCGTTCGACGACCCGAAGGTGCGCCAGGCCATCTCGTACGCCGTGGACCGCTCCTCGGTCGTCAACGCCGCGGGCGGCTCCTCGCTCGCCGAGCCCGCCACCACGTACCTGCCGAACCAGAAGGCCTTCGGATACACGAAATACGACCACTTCCCGGCAGGCCCGTCCGGCAACCCGAAGAAGGCCAGGGAGCTCCTGAAGGAAGCCGGTCACAAGGACGGGCTCACCATCACGCTCACCCACTCCAACGCCAAGGACTTCGAGACCAGCCCCGAGATCGCCACCGCCATCCAGGACGCGCTCAAGAAGGCCGGCATCACCGTCAAGCTCCAGGGCCTCGAGGACAACGACTACAAGGACAAGACGCGCAGCGCCAAGGACGAGCCCGGCCTCTTCCTCGCTCACTGGGGCGCCGACTGGCCCTCCGGCGGCCCCTTCCTCGCCCCGATCTTCGACGGCCGGCAGATCGTGAAGGACGGCGCCAACTTCAACTCCGGCTTCCTGAACGACAAGTCCGTCAACGACGAGATCGACGAGATCAACAAGCTGACCGACCTGAAGGCCGCCGCCGAGCGCTGGGGCGCACTCGACAAGAAGATCGGCGAGAAGGCGCTGACCGTGCCGCTCTTCCACCCGGTCTACAAGCGGCTGTACGGCAAGGACGTCAAGAACGTCGTCATCAGCGACTGGACCGGCGTCCTCGACGTCTCCCAGGTCGCGGTGGAGTCGTCGTGACGGTCCGCACGCTTTTCTGGGGGCGGCTGCGCGAGCAGCGCGCCGCCCTCGTCGCGGCGGGCGTCGTCGCGCTGCTCGTCCTCGTGGCGCTCGCCGCGCCGCTGCTCACCGCTCTGGAGGGGCAGGACCCCACCACGTACCACCCGGACCTGATCGACTCGGCGCGCGGCGGCGTGCCGGTCGGCCCCCTCGGCGGGATCAGCGGCGAGCACTGGCTCGGCGTCGAGCCGCAGACCGGGCGCGACCTCTTCGCGCGGCTCGTGTACGGGGCCCGGGTCTCGCTCGGCGTCGCACTCGCCGCGACCGTCGTACAGGTGTTCATCGGGGTCGCGGTCGGGATCGCCGCCGGATTCGGCAGCCGCTGGGTCGACCAGGTGCTGAGCAGGGCCACCGACGTCATCGTGGCCCTGCCGCTCATGGTCCTCGCGCTCGCCCTGATGGCGGTCGTGCCCAGCGGATTCCCGCGGCCCGTGCTCGTCGCCCTCGTCATCGGCCTCATCGCCTGGGGCAGCATGGCCAAGCTCGTGCGCGCGCAGACCGTCACGCTCAAGGAACTCGACCACGTGGCCGCCGCGCGGCTCAGCGGCTGGAGCTCCCTGCGGATCGCCCGCAGGGAACTGCTGCCCGCACTCGCCGCACCCGTCATCACCTACGCCGCGCTGCTCGTCCCCGCGAACATCACGGTCGAGGCCGCGCTGTCCTTCCTTGGCGTCGGCGTGCAGCCGCCGACGCCGTCGTGGGGACAGATGCTCACCGCCGCGGACGTCTGGTACCAGGCGGCACCGCAGTACCTGCTGTACCCGGCGGGCGCGCTGTTCGTGACCGTGCTCGCGCTCACCGTCCTCGGCGACGGCGTGCGCACGGCGCTCGACCCGCGGGCCGGCTCGCGGCTGCGGATCGGGACGGGCCGGAAGCAGGAGGCCCGGGCATGACCGGCTTCTCAGGCTCCTCAGGCTTCGCTGGCTTCTCGCGGTTCTCCGGGTTCTCCGGCTTCTCCGGGTTCTCTGGCTTCTCGGGGTTCCTGCTGCGGCGCTTGGTCGGCGCGGCCGTCACGCTGCTCGCCATCTCCGTGATCGTTTACGTGGTGTTCTACGCCGCGCCGGGCGACGTCGCCCAGATCACCTGCGGCCCCCGCTGCTCACCCGCCCAGGTCCAGCAGGTCGCCGAGCAACTGCGGCTCGACGACCCGCTGTACGCGCGCTACTGGGACTTCCTCCAGGGCATCGTCGTCGGCCAGGACTACTCGACCGGCACCGGCACCGAGCACTGTGGCGCGCCCTGCCTCGGCATGTCCTACCAGAGCGACCAGCAGGTCACCGAGCTGATCCTGGCGAAGCTGCCGGTCACCGGGTCGCTCGCGCTGGGCGCCATGGTGCTGTGGCTCGCCCTCGGCGTCGGCACCGGCGTGCTCTCCGCCTGGCGGCGCGGCAGGATCGGCGAGCGGGTACTGACCGCCGTCACCCTCGCGGGCACCGCCACGCCCGTCTTCGTCATCGGCCTGCTGCTGATGATCGTGGTCTGCGGCCAGCTGCAGTGGCTGCCCTTCCCGCAGTACGTCGCCTTCGCGGACGACCCGACGCAGTGGGCGTGGAACCTGCTCCTGCCGTGGCTGTCGCTCGCACTGATCGAGGCGGCCAAGTACGCGCGCCTGACCCGCTCCTCGATGCTGGAGACGCTCGCCGACGACCATGTGCGGACCTTCCGCGCGTACGGCGTGGGGGAGCGGTCGATCATCGGGAAGCACGCGCTGCGCGGTGCCGTCGCGCCCGTCATCGCCCTGACCGCCAACGACTTCGGGTCGATGTTCGGAGGTGCCGTCCTCAGCGAGACGCTGTTCGGCCTGCCCGGCATCGGGCGCGAGCTCGTGCACGCGGTCAAGGTCGTCGACCTGCCGGTGGTCGTCGGGATGGTCATGGTCACCGGCTTCTTCGTGGTGCTCGCCAATGCCGTCGCGGACGTCCTGTACGCGGTGGCCGACCGACGGGTGGTGCTGGCGTGAGTCTCGTCCAAGTCGCTGATTTGACGGTCGAGTTCGGGTCCGGGGGACGCGCGGCCGAAGAGACCGGAGTACGCGCGGTCGACGGGGTCTCCTTCACGCTGGAGGCGGGCGGCGCGCTCGCCCTCGTCGGCGAGTCGGGGTCCGGCAAGTCCACCGTGGCGTCCGCGCTGCTCGGGCTCCACCGGGGCACGGGCGCGCGGGTCGGCGGGACCGTGCGCGTCGACGGCGTCGACGTACAGGCGGCGTCCGACGCCGAACTGCGGCGGCTGCGCGGCGGCAAGGCCGCGATGGTCTTCCAGGACCCGCTCTCCTCCCTCGACCCGTACTACGCGGTGGGCGACCAGATCGCCGAGGTGTACCGCGTGCACACGGGCGCGTCCCGACGGGCGGCACGCGCGCGTGCCGTGGAGGTGCTCGACCGGGTCGGCATCCCCGACGCGGCACGCCGCTCACGCTCGCGCCCGCACGAGTTCAGCGGCGGCATGCGCCAGCGCACGCTCATCGCCATGGCGTTGGCGTGCGAGCCCGCGCTGCTGGTCGCCGACGAGCCGACCACCGCGCTCGACGTCACCGTCCAGGCGCAGATCCTCGACCTGCTGCACACGCTCCGCACCGAGACCGGCATGGGACTGCTCCTGGTCACCCACGACGTGGGCGTCGCCGCGGAGAGCGTCGACGACATCCTGGTCATGCGGGGCGGACGGGCGGTGGAGCGCGGGGCGGTCCGTGACGTGCTCGGGGCGCCCCGGGAGACGTACACGCAGGAACTGCTCAAGGCCGTGCCGCGGGTGGACTCGCCGCTGCCGCCGTCGAACCCGGGCGCGGGTGAGATCGTTCTTGAAGCCGTCGGGCTGCGGCGGGAGTTCGGGCGCGGCAAGCGCGCGGTCACCGCCGTCGACGACGTCTCCCTCACCGTTCGCCGCGGGGAGACCCTCGGCGTGGTCGGCGAGAGCGGCAGCGGCAAGACCACGCTCGGGCGGATGCTGGTGGGACTCCTGGAGCCGACCGCGGGGCAGCTCCGCCACGGGGGTGTGGAGCAGCCCGGCGGTCGGGGCACTTCCGGTGGCCGACTGGTTCCCGGTGGCCGGGTGGTGCCCGGCGTGCAGATGGTGTTCCAGGACCCCGTCTCCTCGCTCAATCCACGGCGGTCCATCGGCGAGTCCGTCGCCGATCCGCTGCGCGCGCGGGGCGAGACCGACTCCTCCGTACGGAGGAGAGTGCGCGAACTCCTGGAGCGCGTCGGCCTCGATCCCGCGCACTACGACCGCTACCCGCACGAGTTCAGCGGCGGGCAGCGCCAGCGCGTCGGCATCGCGCGGGCGCTCGCCGCCGAACCACGGCTCATCGTGTGCGACGAGCCGGTGTCGGCGCTCGACGTGACGACGCAGGCGCAAGTGACCGCGCTGCTCGCCGAGTTGCAGCGGGAGCTGGGGCTCGCCCTGGTCTTCGTAGCGCACGATCTGGCCGTGGTGCGGCAGGTCAGCGACCGGGTCGCGGTGATGCGGCAGGGCAGGATCGTCGAGCACGGACCCGTGGACGAGGTCTACGGCTCGCCGCAGCACCCGTACACGCGACGGCTGCTCGCCGCCGTGCCCGCGCTCGACCCCGAGGCGGCGGCGCGGCGCAGGGAGGCTCGCAGGGAGCTGGCCGCAGCCTGACCCTCCGTGACGAAAGGGGGCTTTCGGCCCCCTATAGCGCGACGGAACGCTACCGGCGCGAGAAAGTTACTGCCGTTCACCCCTTCTGGTGGCGGGGGGGGAAAACCGCCGTGGCTTCACCCGCATGAGACCACAGGGTCGTCCCCCCTCACAAAACCTGGCCCACAGCAGATCCCCTCACGGGAGAGTGGGGGTGTGCGTCTGTG